>NZ_BAABFN010000007.1:0-196601 GCF_039541075.1 Compostibacter hankyongensis
CGACGTGCGGATGGTGCTGACCGAGCAGACAGACCTTTCCCAATACATGGCCACCATGGAGCCCGCCAATACGGCAAAGGAGAATGCGCTGTTCTACAATGTCGATCAAACCCGCACGGCAAAACCTCAGGGCTATCCCGAAGATGAGACCACGACCCCCAACACGGCTGTTGCCCTGCTCAATGCCCGGGAACCGGACCGCAGGATCGGTCCCTCTATCATCCTGAAGGTGATGGCCGGAGACACCCTGCAGGCGGCCGTCCGGGACTATTACCACCAGCAGGGTACGGCCCCGGATCAGCCTTCCATCCCGGCTGAGGAGATGGTCAGCTCCCTGCTGGCTGCGCTGCCCGGATTGGCCGGACCTGCCGATCCGGGGCACCAGGCATCCGCCTTTATTGCCGGCGAGGGCCAGGGGCCGCGGTTCACGGCAAACGATCTGCAGCAGCTCAAACAGAAGGATCCCCAGGTTCTCAACAATCAAAAGCCCAGGTCCTTTTTGAATTATGTATTCTTTGACAATCAGCTTAACTTCGTAGAGGAAAGCAGCGGGGTGAAGCAGGTGCAGGCGGAGCCCGATGAACTGGAGACACTGTCCAGCGGAGAGGTGGTGGCCAAGAAGTCCGGCTATGTGTATGTCTACACCAGCAACGAATCTCAGCAGGACGTGCTCTTTGACAACCTTGTGGTGACCCAGTCCACCGGCCCGGTACTGGAGGAGACGCATTATTATCCTTTCGGCCAGACCATGGCAGGCATCAGCACCCTGGCTCCCCTCCGGCTGGAGAACCGGTTCAAATACAACGGCAAGGAGCTCAACCACCTGGAGTTCAGCGATGGGGTGGGTTTGGATATCTATGATTACGGTTTCCGCAATTATGACCCGCAGATCGGACGGTTTATAGAGCAGGATCCCATAACCGACAATCTTGCTACGTTAAGCCCCTATCAATATGCAGCCAATGATCCGATTGCTAATATTGATGTGGATGGATTAGTACCCTTCGGCATCCCTTGCCCCGGGACCTCTTCGATGGCGATATTTTTTGAAAAGGTAGGTGCAGGCATTTCGCAATTTGCCAATTCGCCGTTAGCACGTGCCTTAAGCATATCGATACATACCCTGCAAGATGCCGGCATGGTCCAGAATGCAATATCCACCAGCAACATGATCAACAATGCCTTCACAGCGGTGGGGGTGGGGATTGCGTCTTCCCCTATCTTTGACCGAAGTGGAAATCTTTTGGGTACTGATGATCAGGGATTGCAAGGTGATGCCATTATAATGGATAAGGCTAATTTTAAACAAAATATGAGCCATGAAGATGCGATGAGAGAGAATTTAGGACAAACTGCCTTAGATGGTAAAATAGCAAGAAGTAATTTTTTAAATAGTTATTATAATTTACCTAATAGGCCCGATTATGACGGAGTAATGAGTTATAATGATTTGCTCAAGTGGGGTAGAAAAAATGGAGATGTACCAGTATTTTTAGATGCTTCTGGAATTGATTTTGGAAACTTATACATTAGTGATTTCTCAGGTATTGGAAGTGGTAAGAGAATAAATACGACTTTAATTCACAATACTCCTCTTAATACTTATGGACCATGGGGAAAAAACTATATGACATTAATTTCGGCGGATGGAAGAGTGAGACTTAGTAATGACCGATTTGATTATGATCAACATGATCTAAAAAAAGCATGGCATGAAGGTTTGGGTACCTGGACATATGAATTTTTTATTCGTCATCCATTTATAAAAACTCTAAGAGATATACATGGGATTAATTCTCAATATGGATTTGACATGATACCATACGGATATGGTCATTTGAAAAAAGAACCTACTTTTTTAATGAAAATAATAAATTTCATAGGAGAAGGGTCAAGCGCAATAAAAAATTAAATATGCTATGAAAAATTGTATTTGTTTGATCTTCTTTTTTGCATTTATTTTAATCGGCTGCCTTCATGCCGAAAGCGAATATGATCTTGGCAATGGTTACTATTTGTTAGGAGAAAATTATAACACGACTATTTCTAAAATAGATGATAATAATCCCGCTTTTTTTGATGATATTATATTGGGAAGAATAATAGATTGTCAGTTTGACAAAAACTTTATTATTGTCTATAGAAATGCTTCACTAAGAGCTAAAGTTTATTTCAATTTACAGGATTCTCTTTGGGAAACACAAAGGGGAAAGGATAGTCTTCAATACTGGATAATAGAAAAAAGAAATGATGTTGTTATAGGGCCGCTAACTAAAAATGAATATTTATTAAGAAGAAAGGAATTAGATATTTCGGGTAATTTGAAATTAAATCCAATTTCGGAATGACTACTTTTTCCAATTGTATGTATGTAAGCAATGAACAACGCCCGAATATCCGGCTAAATCGATCACCGACATTTTTCCGTCGTCTCCCATGGCACTGAAGCCCGCCCCTGTTGAGAAATCGGTTAATACACCGTTTAGCTTAGCTCTTAAATAATATCCGCCGGGAGGGGTCTTTCCACCGCGCTCGTTTTTTTTGCATCCGGTAATACCGGACAGCAACGCGGGTATCAGTAACCATAATACTATTTTTTTCATAGCGATATCCTTTGATACCGCTAAATTACGCCCGCCGGGATAAGCGAAAAATACTTAAAAATCAGTATTTCTTGAGCGCCTCTTCATCAGGCTTTGCATCATCATTCCAATAGCGCCCCATAGCACAAAAGGATAAGCCATTACCACCCCAATCTCACCTTCACCCCATCCGGATCATTATCACAGCTGATGTACAGGGTATGGGTCAGCGCGTCCCAGTCGGTTTGGGCGGGTGAGATTTGCTTTCCCGATTTGCCGGTCAGCCCGATCTGGCCGGGGCGGGAGGGCAGCAGCACACGCATACTGTTCACCGTATGGAGCGGTCCTTTGGCGGTGAAGGTATAGCTGCGGCCGTTGCGCTGTTCGTCGTAGATCCGGGAGGCAGACGCCAGCACCGTGGGGCGCTGCTTGTCCTTTACCTGGCTCAGGTCATACAGAAAGGCCTGCTGGCCGGGGTTGACGGTTTTTTCCTTCAGGACAGGCAGCTTGGGGTCAAACAGGTCGATCACGGGCCCCTTCACTACGTAAGGCGCGGCGCTGACGCCTTCGTCCATCACGGAAACGAGATCGTAGGGACCGCGGCGGAGGAAGAAGCTGTTTTTCCAGGTCAGCTGTCCCGCCTTGGCATCGTCCTGATAGGCGCGGGTGATCATATTCAGGTAAGCCTTGTCTCCGTTCTCCTGCATCACAAATTCCTTGGGGTCCTGCCGGATGACGTATACGGTGCCTTTGCCCGCGCTGAATCTTTGGGCCTGCTTGCCGGTTGCTGCAGGGCGGATGCCGAGCAGTTGGAATAAATGTTCGGAAGGCGCTTTGAAATGATTGCCTTTTGTGTTCCACCATTCCATTACGCCCTGGTAAGGATCGCTGTCGGCACCGCAGTATACCAGGCAGCCGCCCTTCCGGACCCAGTCGGCCAGCTGCTGATGCACCTCGGGACTCATCGGCTTCATGTTGGAATAGCTCATCACCAGCACCTTGATGTGCTTCAGGGTAGCGGGGTAGGAGAGGTTTTCCATATGGACCGTTTCCACGGGCACGCCGCGCTTGACCAGGGGCAGCGTCTGCCCGTAGAAGTTGGAAAACTGCGGGTCTTCGTAGCTGTTATGCGTGGGGAAACGCTGAAACATCAGCGAGTTGCCCATCAGCACGCCGATGCCCTGCGCCCCGCTGACCTTGTTGTCCGACAGGGGAACATGGTTGAGGGCGTTGACCATCACCAGCATCTGCGTGGAGTAATATTTCGGGATCAGCGCGCTGGAATCGCTGTTGGGCAGGCGGTACGGCCGGGTGAATATCCGTTCCGGCCAGGGCATTACCTCGTAGTTGTCGGTCATGGGATACAGCAGCTCTGCGGTAAAGGTGGCCTCGTAGTTGCGTTTGTAATCGCCCCAGTCCCGTGCCCGGTCTTCAATGGGATCGGTCAGAAAGATCATCTTCCGGCCGGTGGGGGCGGTCATGGAAACCATAGAGCCGTATTCGAGAAAAGCGTTTTCAAAGACCCGCTCTTTTTTAACGCCGTCGAAGAAGGTCGGCTCCCGGGAGGTGCCGGTTCATACCTGGGCGATGTAGCCGTCGATGCCTGGCAGCGAAGCCAGGCTGGCCTCGGGGCTTACGATCTGCCAGGACGAATAATTGACCAGCGAATGGGTGGGAATATAAACCTTGACATCCAGCCCTTTTTTCTTTCCGTATTCCTTTGCAAAGGCGGATACTTCTTTGAGCGCACGGTAATACAGGTGGTATTTCAGCTTGTTGGCGAGATAGGTGTTTTCCGGCGAAGCATCCTGCGGCCGCCAGGGAAAGCCGTAGTATTTTTGCCATTCCGCTTTGAAAGCATCGCTGTAGCCGGAGCGTGCCCAGAACTCGGGCTCTTCGAAATACAGCGAGGTAATGCCGGCGTCGATCACCTTTTTGACCACCGCCTGCTTCATGTAGTTGATGTAGGTCAGCGAGGGCACGATATAAGGGGTGCCGTGCCCATGCCATACGCTGTCATTGTGGATGGCTACCTGTACCTCATCCAGGTGCATTTTTCCGTCCCAGCGGCCGTAAAAATAGTCCTGGTAGCCGCCCCAGGCGATACCGGTCATAAAATGGGTTTTATAACCGCGTTCCCTCCAGGAACGGACCCGTTCCTGAAAGGTCATGTTGTGCCGGTCGTTGGCGCCATAAACGATGGCCACGTCCGAACGGACGTCTATCTCGGGTATCCAGGGACTGCTGGTCTGGAAGCAGGTCTTCTCCTGGCCCTGTGCAGCCAGGGTAAGCCCGGACAGGAGGCCCAAAAACAGGAGATAAAAAAAAGAGGTTCGCATAAGATCAGGGGATGTCGACGCGTAAGGCTTCATTGTAGTTATGACGTTTGATGTTTTCCGTAGCATAGTTGATCCTGGCCGCAGCGCGGATAAAGACGGTCCTCCCGGCAGGGATGACGCCCTGTGTGGTAATGGTAACGGGCTTTCCCAGCAAGGGCTCAAAGGCATCTCCGGGGTATTCGATAATGGTGGAATACCGGTTGTCCCATTCGCGATATCCCACAAACGGCACCTCGCTCACAAACAGGCGGACATCGGTTACATTCAGCATATCATCGCTGTAGCCGCCCATCGGCTCGATCTTGGCCTTGAAATCCGCAGGGCTGACGGCGCGTGTAACCTTTACCGTGGCCGTGACCTTGCCGTCCTTTACGGTAGGCGTACCTACCCACTCCAGCTTAAGGAAGGGCTGAACCTTGAACTCTACCGTGGTGACGCCTTTTATCTCCACGTTCTGCGATTCGTCCGCCAGGGTGTCCCCGTCTGCATTGAGCCGGACCAGGGGGATGAATGCCCCGTCGACCCGGATGTTGTAATAGCCCCGGAATACTTTTGTGTTCTGAAAGATACCTTCTTTCATGCAGAAAATATCCAGATTCTCCGGTGCGGCTTCTTTCCAGCTCAGCTCGCGCATCCTGACCCGGGTCCCTTCGCTGCCCTGATCGGTCAGGACAGGTTCCCCTGTGGCCGCATCGACGACCCGGCCCCTGAGGGTCTCGCCGGGCAGATCGTAATTGTCCACTTTGCAGGAGTACAAGGTGATAAACAGGAAAGAAATCAGGATAAGGTGATTTTTCATCTGTTAATATTTTTCAGTGATAACATCTTCTTTTGTTTTCTACTACCGGCCGGGCTGCTGATCAATAGCCGGGCTCTTGGATACTTCACCGGCAGGTATGGCAAAGTAATACTCCTGTTCCGTCATGCGGAAACGGGTCCTGCTCTCTTCAAAGCCGGCGTCAAAGAAGTATTTGCCCGTCACCGAAGAGTAGAAAGGATACAATCCCCGGTAATACGCGCCGTCCTGCTGGGTCGATCCGTTCAGCATGTCGGAATGCTGCGTTCTCCAGCGCCGGATATCCCAGAGCACCTTATGCTCAAAGGCCAGCTCTTTCCGGCGTTCTCTCCGGATCACCGGGATGGTTGCGGGACCGGTCAGGGGATCGGCTCCGGCCCGTTCGCGGATGTCTTTTATGGCATTAAAGGCGATGGCCTGCAGATCGTCGCCGTCCAACGATGATTCTCCCGCCGCGATCAGCTCGGCGCCGGCTTCTGCAGCATTGAGCAGGATCTCCGCATACCGCATCAGGATAAACGGTTGTTCGGACTGTCCTTCCAGCACGTCAGCCTGGGGCATATTCGGGTTCAGCCATTTGCGGACGGTAAAGCCGGTATAGGCTGCGGTACGGTCTGCCGTAAAAGGTCCGCTTTTGCCGCCGGCGTTCATGACCGTGCCGTCCGGAAGCTTTACCGTTTCGTGGTTGGTGCTGTTGGTGGATAAGAACAGCGATTTCTTTCCGGCAAAAGCGCCTTTGGCGAGGTAGGCGTCTACCTGGTTGTAGTTGGAGGCCCCGGAAAGGCCGTAATCGGTGATGCCGTTGACCGTTCTCAGGGGGGCGATGCCTCCGGCCGCGCTGCCGGTATAAATGCCCCTGCGGATCTCGATCTCCTGTCCTTTGAATACATCCCCGGGCAGGATCACATAGGCGCGGAGCCGCGGCTCGGCATTGGCAAAGATATCGGTGACCTTGTCGAACAGCAGGTATTTACCATTGGCATCAAGTACCTTGATGGTGCCGTCCGGATTTTTGGCAAACCCGTCAAACAACTCCACAAAATCGAGCACCGGGCAGTTGCCGGCAGAGTAGCCGTTGCCCCCCATGAGCTGACGCGGAATGTTATAGGCATCATAACCGTGGGCGAGGTCGGGATATTTGTATTCTTTGATATAGATATTCTCCGGGCTGGAAAGGTCGAACCACATGTCCACCATATTCTGGTACTGGGCTTCCTTATCATTGGCAGCCCACTTTTGTTTATACAGGGAATACTTGCCGGATTTCATGATCTCGCTGGCGGCATTATAGGCTTCCTCGAAATATTTCTTGGAAGCGGCTGCTGCTTTGTTCGGATCGAAGCCGATCACCCGCACCTTTGTTTTCTGACCGAACCCGGTGATCTTGTTGTATTTGGCCACGCATCCCGCAAACAGCATGGCCTCCGACTTGAAGCCCAGCGCCACGTATTTGTTGGCATAGCCGCGCACGGGACTGGTTTCCGGAAGGTTCTCGATGGCCTTGTTAAAATCGGCCAGCACCTGATCCCAGGTTTCCTCTTCGGTGGCGCGGGGCACCTCAAGCTCCGCCGCCGGGTTTTCTGGATATTTGAGCACCGAGGTCACCAGCGGCATGCCGCCGTAGCGCTTGGCCAGGGCATAGAATACCATGGCCCGGGCAAAATAACCTTCTCCTATAAAGTCGTTATACTCGGCATCGCTGAAATTGGCTTTATAAGTGGGCAGGTTTTCCAGCAGGTAGTTGGCATCGCGCAGCAAGGCAAAAGCACGGCCCCAGTATTCGTTGTTTCTTTGCGATCCTTCATTGACCATGGCCGCACCCGCATCGCGTCCGATGGAGGAGCCCTCGCTGGTGCCCGGGGTGACCAGCCAGTCGTCAAAAAACTGACGCTGGGGCGAATATTTGAAATCCTCAAAAGGCATCTGGCTGTACATGCGGGACAGGTACAGCATCATGCCTTTCGTTCCTGAAAAAACGTCTTTGTCCTGTATGATATTCTTGGGCGGTATATCCAGATAGTCTTTACAGGAAGTGAAAGCGCATCCCAGCACGGCTATCAGGATGAATAATACATATTTTGGCTTCATGTTCCGGTGTTTTTGCTTGATTAGAAGGTAACGCTCAGCCCGGCCGAAACGGTTTTGTTCAGCGGGTACAGATAACCGTAGGTATCGTTCGGATGCTCCGGATCGACATACTTAACCTTAGTAAAGGTGACCAGGTTGTACCCGTTGACATACACGCGCACATTGCTGAGCCCCCAGCGGCTTACCGTTTGCGAAGGCAGCGTATACCCCAGCTCAATGCTTTTCAGACGCAGATAGCTTCCGTCTACGGAGTTATAGGAAGAAGCCACGTCGGGCAGCGTGCCGGTATACGCATAATGACCGGATATCCATGTTGTGGCGGGATCGTAGGGATCCGCTTTGGGATCGGCCGGATGCCAGCGGTCCATAAACTGCACCATGGCCGCGGACTCGCTGTTGCCCCACAGCGGCTGATACAGCTGCTCCACGTATTGCACGGTGGCCATGGCCGCTCCCTGCAGCAGGAAGTTCAGGTCAAATCCTTTAAAGGTGGCGCTGCCGATCAGGCTGAAGTTCATCCAGGGTACGGACCCCATATTCATCCAGCTGGTCGTGCCCGTCTGGTAGGGATGGCTGTCCAGACCGTTTATTTCCCCGTCGCCGTTCCAGTCCTCGTACTTGTAATCACCGGGCACGGTGCCCCGGCCGATATAAGTGGGGCTGGACCAGATATCTTCCCAGGAATCGTACCGGCCGGCGCTGGTATATCCCCACCATACGCCCTGGTAACGGTCGTTCTGGTTATTCCTCCAGTTGCTCCAGGAGCTGCCGTAGGCACCTCTTTCCACATACAGGGCCTTGATGCGGGTATAGGACATAATGGCCTTCAGGTTATAGCCCAGCGCTCCGATAGTATTGCGGTGGGAGACTTCCAGATCGTACCCGAAGCTCATGTCGCCGTTCAGGTTTTCCTGCGGGAGCGCTGCCCCCACCACGGTGGGTATGCCGCCGTTTCGCTGCGCCAGCAGGCCTTCTCTTTTCCGGTTGAAGTAATCCACGGTAAAGCCCAGCAGGCCGTTCCATCCTTCAAAATCTATTCCTACGTCGAAGGTCTTGGAGGTATACCAGGTAATCTCGGGATTGGAGATGCCGGTGCTGTTGGCGCTGGCGATAAAGTTGCCGTCGAAGACATAGCCGCCGGTGAAGTTGCGCCGGTCTGTGGCCGAAGGATAGTTGTAACCGGAGGTCCATTGATAGGTGGAGGCGCCATCGTCCCCGGTGACGCCGTAGGAGGCGCGGAGCTTCAGCTGGTTCACGAAGGACAGGGCGGCGGAATTCTTGATAAAGCTTTCTTCCGAAAGACGCCATCCCACCGATCCGCCGGGGAAAAAGCCCCACTGGTACCCGGGTCCGAATTTGGAAGACCCGTCGTACCGGAACAGGAATTCGGCCAGGTACTTATCGGCGTAGGAGTAATCGAACCGGCCGGCCAGTCCCATGTTGGTATTTTCATACAGGTCTTCAATGTCGTTATGCTTGCCGGTATTCATGGTGCCGATCTGACCGGAAGAAACACCGGCAAACAGATAGGGCAGCGGCAGCGCCAGGTCCCTTTGGGCTACAAGATTATCGCCCGTTCGTTTCTGCACTTCCCAGACCATAGTGCCGCTTACCTGGTGCCGGTCGAATAACCCGCTGTAGTTGAGCGAGGTCTGGGACAGGACCTGCGATCTGAAGTAAGCTTCCCGGGTAAGCCTGTTCGGCGACTGCCGGGTGAAGGTGCTGAAGGTCTGCGACGCCTCGTCGTACTGGTACTGCTGGTATTCCCGCTGAAAGGCTTTCCAGTTGTTCATGCTGTAGTCGTAGCTGAAGAGCGTCCGGGCATAGAGTCCTTTTATGCCGGGCACGTCAAACTTCAGACCGAGGTTGGGCTGAATCCAGCTGTTGCTGAATTTGCGGTATCCGACCAGATCCTTGTCCATAAAAGACACGGGATTGTCGCCCTCGATAAGGCCCTGAAAAGGCTTGGTAGGATCGTTGTTGGCATAGGCCGGGATCTGCGGGCCCTGTCTCCAGAAGCCCCGGATGATCCACCAGGAGTCCTGGTAAGGGCGGTTCTGCAATTCGGTGACGAGGTTGATCCCTGCATCCAGGGTAAACTGTCTGGCGATCTCCGCCGTAATATTCGTCCGGAGGTTGTACCGGGAATAATTCAGGTCGTTGGACTTGAAAAAGCTGCCCTGATACAGGTATCCGGCGCCTACATAGTACTGTATCTTGTCGTTTCCGCCGGTGGCGCTGAGGTTGTGCTGGGTCTGCGGGGCATAAGCGGAAAACACGAGCGGGTACCAGTCGGTGCTTTGCTTTTTACCCGAGCGGTAATCTTCGAACTGCTGGTCGTCAAAGACGGGTGAGCCGCCGTTGATGTTATGCATGGCCTGCTCGTTCCGGAGGGTCATGTATTGATAGATGTCTACCGTCTTGGGCAGCCCGGAGGGGAATTGCCACATATAGTTGCCGTCGTACGTGAGCGTGCTCTTGTTGTCGGTTCCCTTTTTGGTGGTCACCAGCACTACGCCGTTGGCCGCGCGTACGCCGTAGATGGCGGCGGAGGCATCTTTCAGCACGGAGATGTTGTCGATATCGTTGGCGTTCAGCCGCTGGAAATCGGCTGCGGTGCGCGGAACCCCGTCGATCACGATCAGCGGCGCTCCGAGGCCCCGGATGTCGAAGGCATTGTTGAAGGTGCCGGGTTCGGCTGTCCGCTGCACCACCCGTACCCCCGGTATCTTACCGGTGAGCATGTTCTGGGGGTTCTCGTTCTTGGTGGTAACGATCTCCTTTGCGCTGATGGCGGATACGGCTCCGGTAAGGGTGGCCTTCTTCTGTGTACCATAGCCGACCACCACCAGCTGGTTCAGTCCGGTTGTGGCGGAAGCGAGCGTGATGTTGACGACAGTCAGCGCGCCCACCGGCACCTCTTTGGGATTGTACCCCAGATAGGAGACGACCAGTATGGCGCCGGGAGCAACATCGAGACTGTAGTTGCCCTGCGCATCGGTAACCGTTCCGGTGCTGCTTCCTTTTACCTGTAGGGTAACGCCGGAGAGGGGCTTGCCCGTGAGAGAATCCCTGACCTGACCCCGGATGGTCTTATCGGCCAGCGTGGTCCGGAAGGGCGGACCGGGCTTTACGATGATCATTTTATCTGCAAGGGCATAGGTAAGCCGCTGTCCGGCAAAGCACATTTCCAGCACATCTTCGAGCGGCATTTTCTCAGCCACCAATGTCACCGGCGCAGCCGTACGGATGGTTTTATCGGAATAAATAAAGTTGTAGCCGGTTTGTCTGCGGATCTCCCGGAAGACCGTCTTCAGGGAGATATTTTTTTCGACAAGGGTCACCTTTTGCGCATAAGCATGGGCGCTTACCGGTATGCAGGTGGCGAGCAAGAGCATACTTGTCATTTGCATAGCCAGCACGAACCTTGGAAAGTAACAATGCCACAGCCATTTTCCGGCTTTGGAAAGAGCACTGAAATGCATAATTTCGTCTTTGGGTTAAATAAATACGCTGTCCGACAGATGGTGATTTGTTTGGCTTCCTGCCGGTCTCTATGTCCGTAGAGGCCGGTTTTTGCCATACAGCAGTTATTGGCTCATAAGTATCCGGTTTAGGATGAAACAATTATTTTTCGGTTCTCGATCTCATAATGCATACCGCCTGTCTGCTGCAGGATCTCGAAGATCCTGGAGAAGGTCAGGTTGCGCGGAATGGACCCCGTAAAGCGGTCGCGGATATCTCCCTGCACAACGATATCCACATCATACCAGCGGGAAAGCTGGCGCATCACGGCATGTACATCATCGTTCTCAAACCAGAAAAGATCATGCGTCCATGCCATCGTCTTCTCGGTATCTGCATTTTTTACCAGCTTTATGATCCCGTCTTTTTTTACCCGGGCCTGCTCGCCGGGCCTGACCACCTTTGCGCTGCGGATCCCGCTGTCGCCAGGACCCCGTTCCGAAACCTTTACCTTTCCTTCCAGCAGGGTTACTTTCATGCTGGCTTCGTCGTTATAGGCATTTACATTGAAATGCGTACCCAGCACCTTTATTTCCCACAACGCTTCTTCCCCGGGAGAAGGAGGCACCTTCACGATAAAAGGACGTTTCGCATCCCGGGTTACTTCAAAATAAGCTTCTCCCGTCACCTGTACCTCCCTGGGTCCTCCGGTAAAGGCCGTTGGAAAACGGATGGAGGAAGCCGCATTCAGCCATACCCTTGTGCCGTCGGGCAGGATGATCTCGTATTGCCCGCCCCGCGGGGTTGTGAGCGTGTTGAACGAGATGCGCTCCGGTGACTTCCCCTTTTCGTTTACGGCTTTGCAGACCAGCCTTCCGTTGCCCAGCTTCATGATACGGACATTTCCCTGTACGGGGAGCATGCCGGGATGGATGGAGTCCAGCGTGATCCGGGTACCGTTTCCCAGGGTCAGCATTGCTTTGTTGCCGCCCGGGGCAATGTCGTGTTTCACCACCGGTACGGCCTTCCCGGTCTGCTGTCCGCCGGAGGTGTGCGTCAGAAAATAGGCGGTCCCCGAAAAAAGCAGCAACAGGACCGCGGCTGCGGCTACCCGCCACCGGTAAGCCTTGGCGCGTCCGCCCCGGATGGAAACAAGCGCTGCGGCTTTCTCCTGCTTTGCTGTATGTGCCGCCATCTTTTTCCGGATGGCATCAAGGCTCCTGGCTGCTGATTCCTTTATCCGCTCCGCATTCCCGTCCATAAATTCCGGAGCGGCGCCGTCGAAGGATTCGTACCACTGCTCAACTTTTATTTTTTCATCCTGAGTAGCTTCTCCGGAAAGATATCTCCGGATCAGCATGGTCAGTTCTGCTTCTGTCATGCGCTTGATGGGATTTCCATCTTAGGAATTGCATCAAAAGGCGGTTACCGCCATGTCGAATTGAAATTTTTTTACCTTTACTGCAAAATCGATTTACTATTAGGGATTCCATCCATCATACCGATAGCGATCAGGAGCTGTTGTCCTCCCTGCGGGAAGGAAATGTGCAGGCTTTTGAAATGTTATATAACCGGTATTATGCCGCGCTTTGCCGGAAGACCTACAAGCGGATACCTTCCGTACCCCGCGCCGAAGAGATCGTGCAGGATGTATTTGTCAACCTGTGGGTAAAGGCTGCCTCGCTGTATGCCGGCGGAAATGTAAGAGCCTATCTCTACGCCACCTTACAGAATAAGATATTACATGAGCTGAGAACAGCGTATACGCGATCCCGTTACCTGAAAGATATCCGGGATCTTGCCCGGCAGGAAGGAGAGCTGTCTGCCTCCGGACATGCCGAGGCGCTGAGCCTCAGCGCGCTGTATGTAAAGGAAGCCGAAATGCAGATCAGCCATGCGGTAGCCGCGCTTTCCCCGCAGTGCAGGGAGGCCTTCCGGCTGAGCCGGGACGAGCAGCTTTCCTATAAAGAAATAGCGGAGCGTATGCATATTTCGGTGAACACGGTAGAGAAGCATGTGGGCAAAGCCCTGCGCATCCTCCGGCTGCGGTTGAAGGAGTACGGGGATGTAATGCTGCTGCTGTGTATCTTGTCGCTTTACTGTCCTTAGCCGCCCGCCTCACCGGGAGCGGATCTCCCTGCGCATAAAAAGCACATAGGAAATGGCGAAGCACAATGCCGTCGCCGCGATAAGCCCGGTAAGCTGCGGCCATACCAGCAGCAGGCTCTGCCCGAGGGGCAGGGGACTGGGGATGGCGCCGTATACCTGCGTCATGGTCAGCGGCCCCAGGCTGCGCACCGACGGGCGCAGCAGGGTAGTGGTGGCGTCGCTGAACAGCTGCCCCGGCATGAGGCGGGAAAGTCCCAGCACCAGCTTCTGCGACCGGATGATCTGCTCCGGCGGCGCCATGCCTTCCGGGGGAATGAACGACTTGGCCAGCAGGTTGATGATGATCTGGTAGAAAACCGAGAAGAAAAGCCAGACGGCAATAGCGGTGAGGGCCGAGGTGGCCGCCTGTCGGAAACGGACCGAAAAAAGAATGGACAGGCTCAGCCAGAAGGCCACGTACAGGATGCTCAGCGCCAGGAAGGACAATATCCTCAGGAACTCTTCCGGGCTGGGCGGGATACCGATCATCAGCAGCCCGCAGCCGATCACCAGCAGGGTAAGCGCAAAGAACATGACGCTGATGATGATCAGCGCAGCGGTGAACTTGGCATTGATCAGGTAATCCCGGTGGATGGGCTGCGCCATGATGCGGCTCAGCGTCCGTCCGTTCTGCTCTGCATTGATGGCGTCGAACCCCAGGCTGATGCCGATGAGCGGCCCCAGGAAAGTGATAAAAACGAAAAAGGGCGGGAGCGTGCCGTCGGACACGGTAAATAATTTCAGGAAAAAGAAGGCGCTGTCCGGATCGTCCGGCTTTGCCGCCGCCGCGCTGAGGTTGGTGATGGAGGTATAAAGCGCCCCCATGCAGGTCAGCACCATCAGGGCGCCGAGTATGATAAAGCGCCAGCTGCGCACATGGTCAGAAACTTCTTTGAAGACCATTACCCGGAAGGGGTGCATGCTTTTCCCTTCCCGGGCGGTATATCTTTTTTTGAAGAAGGCAGTAAGTTGAGCAGTTGCAGCCATAACTGTTACGTCTGTATGGATTAGCCGGTTTACACCGCTTCCTGTTTTTCGAAATAGCGCTGGTAGATATCGTCCAGCCCGTATGCTTTTTTGGACAGCCCTGTCAGGCCGGCTCCCGTTTCTACGATGGCCCTGGCAATGACCGCGGAGCAGTCGCGGAGACAGGATATTTTCAGCGTTCCTTTTTCATAGGTCACCGATTTTATATCCGCCGTACCGAGCAGCCGCTCCCGCAGAAGGATCAGCGCAGCCGGCAGCTCCGGCGTTGTCCCGGCCGGTACATCCACCGCCGCCTCGATGATAAAAGGCTCACTGGAGAACAGGCGGGCCGATAAGGTGGCGATGTCGCCTTCCGCGATCAGCTTTCCGCTTACAAAAAGGCCGACGCGGTCGCATACCTGCTGTACCTGATGGAGATGGTGGGAGGAGAGCAGCACGGTGAGACCTTCCTCGCGGCTAAGGCCGACGATCAGGTCCAGAAATTCCCGCACGCCGCGGGGATCGATGCCGAGCGTGGGCTCGTCGAGGATGATCACCTCCGGGTTTTTGATCAGCACATCCGCCAGCCCCAGCCGCTGGATCATGCCCCGGGAATACTTGCCGGTCTTCTTCCCGGCCACATCTGCCAGCCCCACCCGTTCGAGCAGCTGCAGCGCCTTTTCCCGCGCCGCCTTCCGGCTGAGCCGGTTGAGCCGCGCGATATACATCAGGTTTTCCAGCCCGGTCATGTCGTCGTAAAACCCTACATTGTCCGGCAGGTAGCCCACCTTCCTTTTTACCTTTACCGGCGACACGGTGGCGTCGATGCCACATACGGTAGCCCGGCCGGCGCTGGGCTCCGTCAGCCCCAGCATCATCAGGATGGTGGTGGATTTTCCCGCGCCGTTGGGACCCAGCAGGCCGAATATCTCCCCTTTGCCGATCTTCAGGTCCAGGTGGTCCACTGCGGTCAGGGTGCCGTATCTTTTGGTCAGGCCGTCGAGCTCAATGATATACCGATCTTCCACCTTACCTCCTCCCGTATTTGCGGAACAAATAATAAACGCTTCCCAGGGCGATGCAGATGATCAGCACGCCGACCCATCCCCAGAGCAGGGGCGTCCTGACCGATATCCGGAACGAGGCCTTTGAGGAAGCCTCCGGGGTTTTTGCCGTCAGGTTGGTGACATAGTCGCCCGCTATGGCATTTTTATCGGCCTTGATGGTGGCAAAAACCTCGGCCGTTCTCCCGGGGGGCAGCAGGTCCACCTGTTGGGGGGCGAAGGTCACATCCCAGTTGGCCGGGGCGGCAAAGCTCAGCTTTATATTCTTCAGCGGAGCCGAGCCGGTATTTTTCAGGGCCAGGGCTACCCGTTTTTCGTCCCCGGCCGTGATATCGGTGCTCAGCAGGCCGGTAGGGGTGCTGAGCGACATATCATACGATCCCGTAACGGCCACTTCCAGCTCCATGCTGGCGCTGCTGTTGCGCGTAGCGGCCCGTACGGGTATCTTATAGGTACCGGCGGGGGTCTGGTCCGGCGGGTGGATGTCGATGGTGATGTTCTGTGTCTGGTTGGCGTCCACGTTCACCGAAGACACCTGTTTGTAGTTGGCTTTAAAGTCCACGTTCCATCCGGGGGGCGCTGCGGCGTTCAGGGCGTACAGGGCCGTATCTGCGGTTTCGTTTCTCAGGGTGGCATTGAAGGTGAAGGTGGAATTGGCGGCTCCTTCCAGGTTGGGTTGCTCAGTGGTAAAAGCCGTTTTATAGGTGCCCTCCTGGGCCACTACCACGCTCAGGGGCAGGGTGGCCTGATCCCCGGCGCTGATCCGGAACCGGTACAGGCCTTTGCTGACCTTCAGGGGCACCACCACCTGCAGGGCAAGGGTTTGTTTCTCTTTGGGCAATACGGATATCCGGCTGATGTTCCAGCTGCCGGATTTGAGGGTATGGGTCCAGCTCCGGGGCAAGCCCGAGAGGGAGATATCAGCGCTTTGGATGGCATCGCTGTTGTTGATCACCGTGATGGAATAATCGATCGTCTGGCCGGGGGAAACGGTAATCCGGGAGTAAGGGGAATAAAGCCTGAGGGTGTTCTGGGCGTGAGCATGGATACCCGGAAAAAGGAAGCTAAAGAGGATCAATACAGGGAAATAAATGCTTTTTTGTACGCGTACATACATGAGTGTCCGGTTTTAATCGGTTTAATATGGGAAAACGTGGAGGTAATTCTTCCAGAGGGGAGCACAAATTTATAAAGCGGGGGACACTCATTTTGTTAGTAATTCGTTAAAGTTCACTCACCCCCCCGACCCCCTGAAGGGGGGCCAATTTGATAATGTGCCGATTTGATAATTTGATAATAGACGATTTTCATCATCAAATCACCAAATCACCAAATTTCCAAATCATCAAATCAATCGAACTAATAGAGCTTCAGCCGGCCCTGTTGCTCAAAGTTGATGGGGAGATGCATGAAAAAGCCGCCGCGTCCTACCTTACAGGTGCCGGTGCCGCGAAGCGTCAAGCTGTCCTGCAGGTTGGTATTGAGCAGCTTGCCCAGCAGGCCGGAAAGACTTACTTTCAGCTGTACGGGGTAGTAAAACGTATCCCGGGCGGGGATCCGGAGCAGGCTGTCCTGGCTGAAATGCCCCAGCAGGTCGTTGTTCAGGAAGATATCCATGCTGGCTTCCTTCATCTGCATGGGGTAGGCATTCGGGTTGTAAAAAACAAGATCGGCGTTGATGCCGGTGGAGGTAAAGCTGGGCTGGATGACGCGGAGATTGCGGTATCCGACAAAAGTCACCGGTCTAGGCCTGGCGCAGCCGGCCATCAGCCAGCCGGCAAGTCCC
Source organism: Compostibacter hankyongensis (assembly GCF_039541075.1). Classification (NCBI taxonomy): domain Bacteria; kingdom Pseudomonadati; phylum Bacteroidota; class Chitinophagia; order Chitinophagales; family Chitinophagaceae; genus Compostibacter; species Compostibacter hankyongensis. Next base: position 17,235 of record NZ_BAABFN010000007.1, read on the forward strand.
AGCAGCAGGAGGTACACCGGGAAAAGGCGCTTTTTCCGGTATAAGTGCCGTTTGCCGGCCTTCTTTTGTGTTTTTTCCCCGGCAGCGATGGCGGCTGTCCTGTTTTCCGGCTGTTTCATCCGATAATGTTTGTCTTTTTATCCCGGGTCATCATGACCTTTTGCGAGACCGCAAAGGCTGCGGTGTTTTCTTTTCCGGCAAATTTAATGCCTTTCCCCCCAATTGATGTCTGTTCTTCCGGATGGAATTCTTTCCCGTTTTATTTCATCTGCCGGCAGGAGGCGGGTGCTTCCTCAAAACGAATTTTTTAAAAAGCTGCCGCCGCCGAAAAAAACCGGCCTCCGGTATCCCGCAGGAGCGGAGCCGCTGCCAAAAAATCCCCAAAACACATTGTATAATTTGTTAATTCGTTGTCGGTCAAAACGGTTTTTCTGCTCTACTAAGAAAATTAGTATTTTTGGAAAAAGGAGAAGGTAGTGGCAGAAATATTTTCTACTAATTTTCTTAGTAAGAAAATCATAAGATAATAAAATGATTTATAGTTTAATATACTGAATAAACTGACACTTAATTACAACTAAAAAATATGCCGGTTAACGGGTTTAAACACCGCTTTTGAAAACTTTTGCAACTATGTCATCTTTGATAGAAAAAAAATCACTATTAATTGATTCACAATTATTTCCCTGTATTTATTATTATTTAACTTTACTAAATCATGATAAATTAAAAATTGAGCAATATGATCATTACCAAAAGCTGAGTTACCGGAACCGCTATTACATTGCCGGACCCAACGGACGTATCCTGTTGAGCGTGCCCCTGGAGAAGGGGAAAAACCAACGCACTGCCATGAAGGATGTGCGGATATGTAACCGGGAGCGCTGGCAGTCCCTGCACTGGAAAACCCTTACCTCGGCCTACCGCCGCTCCCCCTGGTTTGAATTTTTTGAGGATGAGCTGCGTCCCTGCTTCGAGCAATCTTTCGATCTTCTTATCGAATTCAATTCGTTCACATTTAATGTTATAAATAGGTTATTGGGATTTTCGGTTGAGATAGATTTCACCGGAGAATACCACCCATCCTATACGGCCTCCGGGGTAGCGGACCACCGGGAAAAGGTGCTGCCCCGCAGTATATTTCCCGCGCTTGAAGGATCCGGCGCGCCCGCGTATACCCAGGTGTTCGGGGAGCGTACCGGCTTCCTGTCCAACCTGAGCATCCTGGATCTGCTGTTTTGCGAAGGGAAGAGAGCTATGGAATGGCTGGAGGCGAATAAAGTACTTTATCTCAAATCTTTATGAGATCAGATGCTGATTTTATTTGCAGTTGAAGCACGACGCCTTCCAAAGGATCGGCCGGCGCTTCAAAAAAATCATCAGTCAATAATCTATTTTTATACTTTTGCACAGCTTTTTTATTCCACACCCCTATATTTGTTCGGGTCATGAATAACACGTATACGGACCTGGTCCGGCAAACTTTTGAGTTTCCCCAGGAAGGTTTTGAAGTCCGGGACAGTTACCTCCGGTACAATGACCTGGATCTGAAGGCGCTCATCGATAAATATGGCACCCCTTTTAAGCTGACCTACCTGCCCAAGATCGGTATGCAGATCGGCAAGGCCAAGAAGATGTTTGCCGATGCGATCCGTAAGCACCGTTACGACGGACAATATTATTATTGTTACTGCACCAAGAGCTCGCACTTTTCCTTTATCGTGGAGGAGGCCTTGCGGCAGGGTATCCACCTGGAGACCTCCTATGCCTACGATATAGAGATCATCAAACGGCTGTATGCCCGCAAGAAGATCAGTAAGGAAACCTTTGTGATCTGCAACGGCTACAAGACCAAGTCCTATACCCGTGCGATCTCCCGGCTGATCAACAGCGGTTTCCAGAATGTGATCCCGGTGCTGGACAATAAGCTGGAGATCGAGGACTACCGGCGTATGGTCCGCGCCGGGGAGCCGGTGAAGCTGGGTATCCGCATCGCGGCAGAAGAGGAGCCGACCTTTGACTTTTATACCTCCCGTCTGGGCATCCGCAACCGGGATATCCTGGAGTTTTACGTGGATAAGATCAAGGGACACGAAAAGTTCCAGCTGAAAATGCTGCATTTTTTCCTGAACAAGGGCATCAAGGACGATATTTACTACTGGAGCGAGCTGAACAAGGTGGTGAACCTGTATTGCCAGCTGAAAAAGATCTGTCCGGAGCTCGACTCCATAAATATAGGAGGGGGGTTCCCGATCAAGCATTCCCTGGGATTCGACTACGATTATGAATACATGGTGAACCAGATTGTGCTGAATATAAAAGCCGCCTGCAAAAAAAGCCGGGTGCCCATGCCGGATATCTATACCGAGTTCGGATCGTTTACCGTCGGGGAAAGCGGAGCGATGATCTACAGCGTGCTGGGCGAGAAGCTGCAGAACGACCGGGAGATCTGGTACATGATCGACAGCTCTTTTATCACCACGCTGCCCGATACCTGGGGGATCGGTGAAAAGTTTCTGATGTTGCCGATCAATAAATGGGATGTGGAATACCAGCAGGTGAACCTGGGCGGACTGACCTGCGACAGCCACGACTTCTATACCTCCGAGGAGCATATCAACCAGGTGTTCCTGCCCAAGGCCACCAAGGGGGAGCCTTTATACATCGGCTTTTTTCATACCGGCGCCTACCAGGATCAGCTGAGCGGCTACGGGGGCATCAAGCATTGCCTGATCCCGGCCCCCAAGCATGTCGTCGTGGGTTATGACAAGAACGGACAGCTGAAAGACTGGCTCTACGCCAAGGAACAAAGCGGGCAGAGCATGCTGAAGATTTTGGGTTATTAATTATGGGTTAGTATGAACAAAAAAATCCTCCCGCTCGGGAGGATTTTTTTGTTGTGTCCCGGTTGCCCGGGTAGCGGTCAGGCCGGCTGGGATGCAGCCGTGCAAAGCCAGGGTTTATCAAAACCTTATCCCACCGTTATCTCTTTGCTGGCTTCTACCTGATCTTCTTTTTTGGGCAGCGTCACCTTCAGTACGCCGTTTTCGTAAGCGGCGTTAATGCCGGCGGTGTCTACCGATTCGGTGAGGGTGAAGGCCCGCTTGAAAGAGCGGAAGCTGTATTCCCGCCGGATCTGTTTGTCGTCGGTCTTTTCTTCCTTTTCCGTCTGCTTCTCGGCCGAGATCAGCAGGGTGTCGCCTTCCAGCTTTACCTTAAAATCTTCTTTGGCCAGACCGGGGGCTACCACATCCAGCGTAAAGCCGTCCTTGGTTTCCCTGATGTTTACCGGCGGGTGGATGTCCACGCTTCCGGACCTGAAGAAGTCACCGTCCAGCCATTTCGGGAGGCTGTTGTTCACAAAAAAGTCTTCGACAAAGCCCGGCAGGCTGCGGACAACGGGATGATGAGCGTGCGTTCTTAACATTTTCATTTCGTTTTTGGGTTTTTAACTTTTGGTATCAGCTCCTACAGATCAAACCGGATACCAGGAGAAAAAAACGGCAAATAAGACCGGAACTTCTTCTTGAAACAGACAATAAGTCATTTTCATTTTCTTTTTTCAGACATAATGTCTTTTTTTCTTTGTTCGCGATAGGATGAGCGGGAAAGCAAAAAGGGATTTCCGGAAAATGTAGATATTATATTACCTTTGTGAAAAAGAAAACAAAATGTATCCAGCAGAATTGGTACTGCCCATGAAGGCAGAGTTAACGGATAACGGTTTTGAGGAATTACTGACCCCGCAGGCGGTGGAAGATGCGCTTGCGCAGGAGGGCACTACACTCGTCATGATCAACTCCGTATGCGGATGTTCCGCCGGTACCGCCCGTCCGGGTGCGCTGTTGGCCGTAAATAACAGCGATAAAAAACCTAACCGTCTTACAACCGTATTTGCGGGCTTTGATACAGAGGCTGTGCAGCAGGTACGTACGCATCTGTTGCCTTATCCGCCTTCTTCTCCGGCGATTGCCCTGTTCAAGGATGGCAACCTGGTACACATGATCGAAAGACATGATATCGAAGGTCGCCCTGCGCAGCTGATTGCTGCCAACCTCGAGGCGGCTTTTGAAGAATATTGCTGAGCCTCAGGCGCCGGAGGGCGCGACTGACGCTGCACTAATGTACAGGTGATTTGGACTTCCAACTGTGATCGAATTCGGCTTTGTTCATAGGAGGTTTTCAGATCACCTTTTTTTATTAAGCTTGTCGGAGCAATAGTGACCTTCCTTTCGTCCCCATTCTCCACGGGGTGTAATTGTCCCGCCGTTCTTCGTTTTCCATCCGCTGCGGCCCCACGTATTTCTGCGGGAACGCTGCCGGACACTTACTTCCCGCCGGCGTTTTTAGGCTGAGCACTGTGTTCCGGACCGAAATAGGGATAATGATCAAAGACATCGGCGTGCGGATCTTTTGCCCTTGGGTCAGCCGTCTCGCGCATCCATTGGTCCAGGGCATGGCGGTAATAGGACAGGCTATCCCGATACGATTTATCTGCAGCCACATTATGCAGCTGATAGGGGTCCCCGCGCAGGTCGTACAGCTCTTCCGCGGGACGTTTGCCAAAGGCCAGCGCGAAGTAGGTCGGCAGGCTGTCCGCAGGGCGGAGCGAGCGGTGGCTCAGTATGAAATCTTTGCTGGGAGAGGCGTCGCAGTCCCCGAAGGATCCTACGGAAGCCACCCGCTCGGGATCCCCGGCAGGCCAGCGGTCCGGTTCGAAGTTGCGGATGTAAAGAAAGCGGGAAGAGCGGACCGCGCGGGAGGGATAGCCGGCGTTACCCTTGCGGACATAGGCATGGCGTTCTCTTTCCAGGTAAATAAGATGCCGGTCTTTTCCGGCGGATGGGCGACCCTCCAGAAGCGGCAGCAGGCTTTCGGCGGTCATCGCTTCCGGCGCCGGCAATCCTGCGGCAGCCAGGAAGGTCGGGGCCAGGTCGGCCAGGCTGACCAGCGTTTCAGAGATGCTTCCGGATTTGATCCTTCCGTCCCACACCACCACCAGGGGCACGCGGGTGCCTTCCTCATAAAGGTTGGCCTTGGACCGGGGAAAGGGTTTGCCGTTATCCCCGCTCATCACGACAAGCGTGTTTTTCAAAAGTCCTTTTTTTCGTAAAAGCGCGAGGATTTCCCCGCAATTCCGGTCAAAGCGTTCCACTTCGAAATAATAGTCCTGCAGGTCTTTGCGTACCTCGGGAGTATTGGGCAGGTATGGAGGCACCTGCACTGCCTTGTTATCGCTGCTGCCGGGGACCGAAGGATGTTTTTTCCCGTTCCCTTTTACATAGGGGCGGTGCGGATCATGCGCCCCGTACCAGAAACAAAAAGGCTGTCCCGGTTTCAGGGAATCCAGGAAGGCGGCAAAGCTTTTAAAATTCTTTCCGGCGGGATTGTGCGCGTATCCGCCGGCCTGCACATTACCCGGACCATATCCTTTTCCATAAAGGCCGGTATAGTATCCCGCCTTTTCCAGCAGGGCGGTATAGGTAGGAAATTTTTTGGGCAGCGTGCCCCAGAGCTGGCTCCCGGCTTCCAGGCGGTGGGGATATTGTCCCGTAAGGATGCTGGCACGCGAAGGGCTGCACGAAGGTGTGCAAAAGGCGTTTGTAAAGAGCATGCCGGCGCCGGCAAGACTGTCAAAGGTAGGCGTGCGGATGATGCTGTCGCCATAGACCCCCGCATTGGGCCAGCCCCAGTCGTCCGCAAACAGGAACAGGATATTGGGCCGCTCCGCATTCGCGGTTTCCGCATTTTTCTGCGCCGGCGGTTGACAGGCGGCGGTAAGACCGCACAGGAGGAGGGCAATAACGACCGTCTTTCTGTTCTTCATCAGGAGCTAAAGTTTGAGGATGATGCCCAATATACTAAAAAATATTCCGCAACGCCTGGTCCATCCCATCCGCCGGTTAAACTTTATGAGGATCAGTTGTAAGCGCGCACCGGTCTGAAGTTCACCGGCAGACCTGTATCATCTTTGTATTGCTTACGAAGGTCCTCCAGCTCCTTTAGCAACTTCTGCAGCACATCTTCGTAGCCTTCCCGCACTTTGTAGCCTGCCTCTATCATAAGGTTGTCCATTTCATCCGGGTCTTTCTGCAGATCAAACATCTCCCATTCATTGATCGTATAATAGCTGATCAGCTTAAATCTTTCGGTGCGTATGCCGTAATGTGGCAGCACCCAGTGCGGCGCCTGAAACTCGTAATAGTGATAATACATTGACTTGCGCCAGTCGGAAGGCGTCTTTCCCTGGAAAACAGGCATGAGGCTGCGGCCCTGCATGTCTGCAGGAATAGAGATCCCGGCCATATCCAGCACGGTAGGCGCATTGTCGATGCTCAATACCCAGGCATCGGTTTCGCTGCCGGGCTTTGTCACACCGGGATAGCGGATCATCCAGGGAACGCGCAGCGCCTGCTCATACATAAAACGTTTATCGAACCAGCCGTGATCGCCCAGGTAGAAGCCGTGATCTCCGGTGTAAACGACAATCGTATTGTCCGAAAGACCGCTTTGATCAAGGAAATCAAGTATACGCCCCATGTTGTCATCCTGGGATTTTAATGTGCCGAAAAAATGACGCATAAAGGCCTGGTAGTTCCACTGCTTCCGTTGTCTGGGGGACAGGTCTGACGGTGGGTTGAAATCTTTCATGTCTTCTATGCTCATATGGGCTATCCTGGCTGCAGAAGACCGTGTTTCATAATTGTCCCAGAAAGTACCGGGCTCGGGAAAGCGCTGATGATCATAAATATGTTCATATTTATGCGGCGGGTCAAAAGGACGATGATCATTAAAGAATTGAAGGGTCATTAAAAAAGGCTTGTTCCTTTGTTGAAGGTCTTTCATCCATTCGATGGTGATATTGGTAAAATTATCCGTGCCATACCCGGGGTGTTCCCTTTCTACCGTCTTGGTGCTGCCGAATTCTTCATTCTGGAAATAGCCCCCTGCCTTATAATAAGGTCCTCCGGCGCCTTTCTTATAAATATAGCGGTCAAAACCCACTTCCCCGGGATTGGCCGGCAGGTGCCACTTGCCTGCGATCGCCGTATTGTAGCCATTGTTTTTCAGTATCCGGGCAAAGTTTTGCTGATGCGCTTCAAAGGTGCTGGCCGGCTGACCATTGGAGGCGGTATAATAATTGGAAAGCATTCCGTTCAGGTGATTGTACTTTCCCGTAAGCAGGGTGGCACGGCTCGGAGCACAAAGGGCATTGTTGCAGAAAGAATTTCTAAACAATAATCCTTCTTTGGCGAGCCGGTCGATATTGGGGGTCCGCGTCAGATAACTGCCGTAGCAGCTCAGGGCATTCACAGGAACTCCTTCGGTAGTGATCCACAGGATATTTGGCTTCCCTTTAATGGCAGGCTGCCTGCGCTTTAGAATGGCAGGCGCGCTTTCGGTGCCAGGAGCATTGGAGGATAGCCGGCTGATCACCGAAGGAGCAAACGGCAGGCTTAAGGTCAGGCTTCCCAGTCGCTTGATAGCATCTTTGCGGGAGATGGCGTATTTGTTCTTTTCAACCATGGTTAAATTATAAGGGGTTAATAAAAATTCGATACCTACGGGCATTGGCCGGGCTTATGGTGCGCCGGGCGTAAGATGACCGGGCGGGCGCCGGTTTTTTCCCGGCCGGCCGGTCAGGTCGTCGCCTAAGTCCGCTCTGGCGGCTTCCACCAGATGTTGCATGTTTTCTATGATCTCCGGATGCTGATCTTTTACGTCGTACCGTTCTCCGGGGTCCCTGCGCAGGTCGTATAAAGCTAACCCTGTTGAATCAGGATGCATTTTGCCGGGAAATCCGTCCCTTCCCGGGAGCTCGTCTTCGTACGAGTTGTAAGGATGGGGTAAGACGAGCTTCCAGGGGCCTTCTCTGACCGCTTCGAGGCTGTTTTTGCGGAAATAAAAAAAGAGATGGTCTCTCGGGGAAGCCCGGCTTTCATCTTTTAACAGCGGCAATATATTTATGCCGTCTATTTTATGCGGGGGGAGGGGAGCTCCTGTGATGGCCGCTAACGTAGGAAGAATATCAATGGTGCAGGAGAGCTGGTTACATACGGTACCCGGTGGAACGATTCCCGGCCACCTGAAGATGGCGGGTTCTCTTTGTCCTCCTTCCCAGGTGGTCGCTTTTCCTTCTCGCAGTCCTCCGGTAGAACCGGCATGGTTGCCGAATGTTAACCAGGGGCCGTTGTCGCTGGTAAAAATGACCAATGTGTTTTTATCCAGTCCCCCGGCTTTTAGGGTCTTCATGATCTGTCCGACTGACCAGTCAATTTCCATCATTACATCTCCAAACAATCCCTGCTTGCTTTTGCCTTTGAATTTATCGGAGACAGCAATGGGAACATGTACCATGGATTGCGCCATATAAAGGAAGAAGGGTTGCGTTTTATGCCGGTTGATGAACTGTACGGCTTTTTCGGTATACCATGTTGTCAGCATGCTCTGGTCTTTGAGCGTTGTAATATGGCGGATTACCTCATTGCCCTCTATGAGCGGCAAAGGTGGTTTGGTGTGTTTTCTTCCCCAGGCCTGATCTGCCGGTTTAATGGGCTGTCCGTCATAATTAACGGGCCACATATCATTGGAATAAGGCAACCCGAAGTAATAGTCAAATCCATGTTGAAGGGGCAGGAACTTTTTGGCATCCCCCAGGTGCCATTTGCCGATGATCCCGGTTGCATAGCCTATTTTCTTCAACATACCTGCAATGGTCACTTCTTTGCCGCTGATCCCTATCCTGGAATGCGGGCCTAAAGCCCCGGAGAAACCGATCCGGTTCGGATAGCATCCGGTCAGTATGGCTGCGCGGGAAGCGCTGCAGATGGGTTGTGCGGCATAAAAGTTGGTAAATCTCATGCCTTCTGCCGCCAACTTATCGATATTGGGAGTTGTGTAGCCGATCCCTCCATATGCATCCAGATCCCCATAACCCATATCGTCCATAAATATCAGTATGATATTGGGCTTCTCAGATAAGGTAGCGGACTGGCTTTTTGATACCTTTGGTATCAAAGTGGTCATTAGCAAGAGTATAGCGGCTGCTCCGGTTATTATTGGCTTCATGGTATATATGGTTTTACCATCCCTGGTTCTGGGTCAGTAATTTATTCAGGTCAAGTTCCCGCTGAGGAATCGGGTAAAGCGATTGATAGGCCCTGGCGTTTTGGGTAATGGTTGTTTTATTGCTTTCTGCTAACTTGGCTTCCAGCGTCCCATGCGCTTTCATGACTTCGAGCAACCGGCCGGTCCGCACCAGGTCAAACCACCTTTTCCCTTCATTGGCAAATTCAAGCCTTCTTTCCAGATAAATCTTTGTCCTGAATTGGGACTGTGTCAAATCCGCATAGTCGTGTTCCGTATCATGAAATGCTCTTTCACGGACGCGGTTCAATATTTTGACGGCATCGGCGGTATTGCCGGTTTCGTTCAATGATTCGGCATACATCAGCAAGGCGTCGGCATACCGGATGACCTGCATGTTGATGTCGCAATTACCGGTCTTTGTCAGTCCTTCTTCCCAATACTTTCCAAAAAGAGGAATAGATGACTTATATATCTGCCCGTTGGCAGGGCTGAGATATTCTATCTTAAAGGTGACATCTTTTCGGGTATCTCCGTCGATATATCTTGTATATAAATCCATCGTTGGTATATCGGCCTCGTTGGTGTTTGGGATTCCGGGAATGCCGCCGCCGGGCACAGAATATTTAGGGCCCTCCAGGGTCATCAGTCCGATTGCATGCCCCGGCGGGGGGAGGTGCTGGACGGAAAATACGGATTCCTTCCCGTTTTCTGTAGGAATTTTCCAATTATCGGCAAAATCATTATTCAATCCATAACCGTATTCTTCTTCGTGCTTTACCACTTCAGCCAGCTTGTCGGCCGCCTGCTGGAAATCGTGTCTGGTCAGGTAAACTTCTCCCAGCAGAATTTTAGCCGCTCCGGATGTAGCACGACCCAGATTCTTGCTGTCATAATTTACGGGGAGATTATCTTCTGCGAATTGAAGATCTTTTATGATCTGATCATAAACCGAGTCCGTAGAAGTTCTTGGGATGATAGCATCCTTCAAAGTTTTCAGATCCAGGATGAGGGGAACATCGCCAAAAAACCTTACCAGGTTAAAATAGTAAAGTGCCCTGAGAAACGACGCTTCGCCGATAAGTCTCGCTTTGAGCGTCGTATCAAATGACATTTTATTAATATTGTTAATAGCGCTGTTTGCCCTTCCGATCCCTGAATAATTGCTGCCCCACATGCTCTGGATAAAGGTGTTCTCAGTGGTGTATTTCAGGAATTCCAGGTCCTGAAGATACTGATTGGGCATGCCGAGGCCATTCTTTTCATCATCGGCAGGCAGGTCATTCAACAGGATCATATTACGGTCATAGATGCTGTACAGCTGATTGTAGACTGCATCTACCGCCGCCTGTGCATCAGACGGACTGCTGTAAAAGTTGCCTTCAACAAAACGGTCTGTAGGGGACTCTTTTAGAAAGCCGGATTTTTCACAACCGGCAAGCGCCACGCTCAGCAATATAAAAAAGTACAATATCCTTTTCATCTGTTAATAGTTTAATTTTTAATGGTCAGATGGAACCTCGCCTGTTTACATTTCTCTGTAAAAGAATCTCTATCATGCTCGGTTTCATGATAATAGCCCTCTGATTAATTGAGATTAACACTTATTCCAAATAGAAAGCTTCTCGCCTGTGGGTATCCTCCGAAATCTTCACCTGTTTCGAGATTGGATGCCCCTCTGTAGCTTACTTCCGGATCATAGCCCTTATAATGTGTTATGGCAAGAAGGTTCTGTCCTGTTATATATACTTTCAGGCCGTATAGCCATTTGACGCTTAGCTTTGGAAAAAGATAGGAGAGGGTTACCGTCTTTAGTTTGATAAAAGATCCGTCTTCAATAAACTGGTTGCTGAATATTGCAGACCGGTTGGTTGTGGCCTTTCCATATACGTTGCTGTGATTTTCCGGTGTCCATCTGTTGACGAGGTCTGCATATACGTTTTGTCCGCCTGAAGGAAGCCCAAGCTGGAATGCATTATAATTTAAAATGTCATTTCCATAGGAATAATTTATAAAGATGCTCAGCTCGACTCCTTTATAACTGAATGTGTTGGCCAGGCCGCCATAGAAATCGGGGTTGGGGTCCCCGATGACCGTTCGGTCGTAAGTGGCGTCGACTTTTCCATCCGGGTTACCGTCTGGTCCGCTCAGGTCTTTATAGCGTTTCCCCCCGAGATAGTTGGTTGGTCCATCCGGTCCGTTATCCAATTCCGTATTATCCTGGAAGATGCCGTCAAATACATATCCATAAAACAAGCCTATCGGCTTCCCTACAATTAACCTGTGCACTTGTCCCGTTTTTAAATGGCCGTCTCCGCCACCCACATCTTTATATTGCTCGCCGCCCAGTTCCAGGACCTTGTTCTTGTTAAAGGAGATGTTAAAGTCCGTAGTCCATTTAAAGGCCCTGTTTAAATTATTGGTTTGCAGCCCGATTTCAAATCCCTGGTTTTGAATGCTGCCGATGTTTTGTAACGAGGTCCCGAAGCCGGAGACAAGGGGAACCGCCACGCTATAGATCAGGTTCGTTGTTTTTTTATAGTAGTAGTCGGCGGTAAGACTGATATTATTGTTGAGCACTCCCAGGTCTAACCCGGCATCATATTGTGCGGTGCGTTCCCATTTGAGATCAGGATTTGGGATTTTGTTGGGATTGAACCCAGTAACCATGTCTGTGCCGAAGCTGTAGGTCACCGCTCCTAATGTGGCCAGCGAATTATATAAGCCTATCTCCTGATTGCCGGTTATGCCATAGCCGGTTCGGACTTTAAGGTTTGAAAACAGGTTGAGGTTTTTGATGAATTCTTCTTCGCTTGCCTTCCACGCAATGGCTCCGGAGGGGAAGAAGGCAAACTTATTGTTGGTGCCAAAACGGGATGACCCGTCATAACGGCCGCTGAGCGTAAATAAATACTTGTCTTTAAAAGCATAGTTTATACGGCCCAAGAAGGACATGATACTCCATTCGGTGGTGCTTGATCCCGGCTGATTATAAACCGATCCGCTTCCCAGGTTATTATAGCCGAGCACATCGTTAACAAACCCCTGGGAGGAGCCGGATAAATCTTCTCCTTTGTTCTTTTGAAAGGTGATGCCCCCGAGGAGGTTGATGCTATGGTTTTGATTGAAGGTTTTTGAATAGGTCAGGGTATTTTCATTCAACCAGTTGGTATAGGTGGCATCTGCGATAGTGGCAGATGCAACGCCTCCGCTTTGGTAAATATTGGAAGGGGTATACTGGCTGGCTTTGTTCATAAAGTAATCGATCCCGAAAAGAACCTTTGCCGTCAGCCCTTCTGTGATATCATATTGTCCTGAGATGTCTCCCAGGAGCCGGGTAGTATTGTTCTTTCTCTTCATTTCCAGGGCCGTTGCCACAGGGTTGGGTACCAGGATGCCCGGTTTGTTAACGAGAGTATAGCTTTTGGTTTCATCATTTTCATAAATTCCTAACAGAGGGTTGAAATTTAATGCTCCCGTTACCACTCCGTCAGTGCCGCCTGCATCGGTAGGAACATTATCTGATAATATACGGCTCAGGGAGAGGTGGGATATGATCTTGAACTTGTCGTTCATCTGCCGGTCCAGGTTGATCCTTCCGGAATATCGTTTCATTCCCGAGCCCAGTACAATGCCTTTCTGGTCGATATAGTTTAAAGATGCCGCATAACTTGTTTTTTTATCGCCTCCCATGAAGGAGAGCTCATAGTTCTGTATCGGAGCGGAGCGAAATATCTCGTCCTGCCAGTCGGTTCCTTTTCCATGATTGGGAATGTTATCCATAAACTCCTGGGAATACGGAGGCGTTAAGCCGTCGTTTGTGTAGGCCTCATTTACCAGCTTGGCATAATCGGCGCCATTCATAAGGTCAATCTTTTTCACTATGGATTGGGTCCCGAAATAGGCATCAAACGAGATGATATCCCTTCCTTTTTCCCCGGATTTAGTAGTGATGAGCACGACGCCGTTGGCCGCTCTCGACCCATAGATAGCGGTCGCAGATGCATCTTTAAGAATTTCAATGCTCTCAATGTCGCTTGGATTGATGGTCGCGAGCGGGCTGAGCTGCGTTTTTCCGCCGGTCCGCCCATATCCCCCTCCGCTGTAAACCGGAACGCCGTCAATGACGTAGAGCGGCTCGTTTCCTCCCTGTAAGGAGCTGGTTCCCCTGATCCTTATGGAAGCAATGGCGCCGGGCATGCCGGAGGTTTGGATTACCTGAACCCCGGAAGCCCGCCCCACCAGTCCCTGATCAACGGACGTGATGGGTGTACCTTGTATTTCGGAAGGTTTGATGGATGAGATCGATCCGGTTAAATCAGCACGTTTCTGCGTACCATAGCCGATGACGACAATCTGATTTAGTCCGGTAAGGGCAGCGGAGAGTCTGATAATGAGATCTTGGGAACCATTAACCCGTATGCTTTTTTTATTGTAGCCGAGATAGGAAATCCCGAGTATTGCACCATTGGGAACGGACAGACTGAATCGACCCCGGCCATCTGTCATGGTGCCTATTGTACTCTCTTTCATTTTCACGGTAACTCCTGACAATGGATTTCCGGTAAGGGAGTCTTTTACGATGCCTTTTATTTGTATTGTGGTATCGGTATTGATCTGTATTTTTGACGCTGTCTTTTTTTTGACAACAATGATATTCCCGTTAATGCTATAGCTGAGCGGCTGTTTCAAAAAACACTTGTCCAATATCTCCTTCAGCGCGGTGTTTTTTTCATGTAAGGTAACAGGCACAGCATCTTGCAATACTTCACTGGTATAGATGAAATTATATCCCGTCCGTTCCCTGATCGCTTTAAATACCTTTTTCAGTGGCGTATTTTTCAGGGAGATACTTATCTTCTGGGCATAGGTGCTGGCATTGGCTTGCAGGCAGGCGGCTAATATCAAAACGCTGGCTAACTGCATACACCGTGTGATTTTTGAAATGAAGAGGGGTAAGACCTTCTCTTTTTTGAAAAGGAATTTTAAATGCATAACTTTAAGCTTTGGTTAAATGATAAGTGATCCGTCGTCTGGATGATTTTATTATTCAGCCATTTATAGCCGGTGGTGTGACAGCACCCCCGGCTTTTTTGATGGGATTACGTCATCATGCAGTGTATTTTAGGGTGAAACGATTATTTTATGACGCTCTATTTTAAAGTGAATCCCGCCCGTCTCTTCCAACACCTGGAAAACCTTTGAGACATTGACATTCCTGGGCAATGTGCCAGAGAAATGATGCGCGATATTGCCTTCTATTTCCACATCTACATCATACCATCGCGACAACTGCCGCATCACAGAACGGATATCTTCATGGTCGAACCAGAAGAGATCGTTTTTCCAGGCGGTTATCCTGTCAATATCCACGGCAGGGATGAGGTTTATTTCCCCCTTTTTGTTTACCCGCGCCTGCTGTCCCGGTTTCAGAAGCACCTCCGCATCCCCTTTGCATATCTTTACAGCGCCCTCCAGCAAGGTGGTTTGTATGGACCTTTCGTCATTGTAAGCCATCACATTAAAATGGGTGCCCAGTACCTGCACCTTTGTGCCTTCTGCTGTTACTTCAAATGGCTTCGAGGCATCTTCTGCGATCTCGAAGTAGACTTCTCCGGTGATATCGACGCTTCGTTTTCCGCCGAAGAAGGTTGCAGGGAACCGGATGGAGGAGGCGGCATTCAGCCATACCTTGCTGCCGTCCGGCAGGATGATCCGGTATTTCCCTCCCCGGGGCGTGGTCAGCGTATTATAAGCGACCTTCCCGGTGACATTGTCCTTGCTGTTACAGGCAAGCTGCCCGTTACTCAGTTTCAGTATACTGGTGCCGCCCTGTCGGGCCACCGTCCCGTTGTCCATGCTGTCCAGCGCGATATGCGTACCGTTGGCCAGCGTTAAAACGGCTTTGTTCCCTCCGGGCCGGATATCCTGGCGGCCGGCGGTGGCGGAGGAGCGGGTTACGACCGTTTTTCCCGGGTGGCGGCTCAGGAGAAAGTATAGTCCAGTGCCAAGCAGAAGGGGGAGGACCACTGCAGCAATTGTACGCCATCGCCTTCTTTGCAGCTTCCTGCGTTTTACCATAACAGGCCGGTCCCGCGCATCAGAAATCAGCTGATTCATCTTTTCTTCCCATACCGGCTTCGGAGGACCGCTGTGCCCATGTCCGGATTTTTCCCATAGAGACTGCAGTTCCGCAACCACAACATCCCGGTTTTTGTCTGATTCCAGCAAGTTCCAGAACGCATCATATTCTCCGGCATCTATCTTATTTTCCAGGTAAAGCCTGAAAAGCTCCTGTAGCCGCTTATTTTCGTCCGTCATAAAGGTGGTTCAAAAGGTCCCGAACCGGACCCTTCCGTTAGAAAGACGAAAATGGAGGACGCTCCTACTAATGCAGGAAAAAAAATTTTTTACCGGCATTCGATAGATTCTTCCGTGAGGAGGAGACCCTAACGTCTCTGCTGCATCCAGGCTGCCATGCTTTGCTGAAAGGCATCCGGGAAATGGTTGTAGTCAGCCGGCACTTCCAGCCGGAGATGGCCGGCAGCGCCTTCTTTATCATACAGCGCAGATACCGCGGTCATGATCCGGCGGACGCTTCCGGCAGGATGGTCCCGGTCTCGCTCCGGCGCGATCACCAGCAGCGGACGTGGAGCGATGCAGGCAAGAATATCCTGGAAGTCCAGCGGGATGCGGTCTTCCTGTCCCACAAAAAAGCCGAGGCGTGGCAGCAGACCGTGCAGGTGCGAAAAATGCCGGATGCCTTCGGTACCCGTATTATCATTTCTGAGCGAGCCGAAGGCGGCGGCGACGGCCGTTCCCTTCACACGCGTATCCAGCGCGGCGGTGAGCAGGGCCACGGTTCCTCCGAGGGAGTAGCCGGCCAGGAAGAGATTGGCAGTATCGATAAAGGGCATACGGGTGTAAACATCGCTGATGATATTGCGGGTGTCGGCCACCATCTTACCCATCAGCGACCAGCGGGGATAGCGGTCATAGAAATGCCGGGCTTCCTCAATGCGGGTGCCGAATCCCGGCAGGTCGAAAGCCAGTACGGCAAAGCCCCGGCTGGTCAGATCGCGGATAAACGTTGCGCTTCTTCTGTGGTAGCCGGTAGCATACGCGTATTCGTGGAGGAAGATGACCAGGGGAAGCTTCCGGGAAACCACGTTGTTCGTCACGGCGCTTTCCGGGAAATAGATCGTGCCCCACAGGTCTTCCCCCAGAGGAGTGTATGGGCCGAAGGTCATTTTCCGGATGCCGGCGGGAAGGGCGGTCCCTTCAATGACCTCTTCGAGATAGTCGTCGGGATAGGTGCGGTTTCCGGTCAGCTTGGGGGAGAAGACACGGCCCCCGTTGACGCCCGGGGGTTCAAATCCCATCAACCACCCTATCTTTTTCCGGATGCTGTCCTGCCGCGCCGGTAAGGAGGTCGCTTCCGGAAAAAGGATGCCGGGTTGCCGGCCGGCTGACCGGTACCGGGCGGGATCGATATTTTCTCCGCTCAGCTGTTTCCAGCGCTCAAACGAATAGCCGGTATACAGCTGATTGGCCGGCGGTATTGCAGAACGGCCAAAGACGTAATCGAAGAAATCGATATAATTTTCCACATCCCTGGCCGCATGCTGATGACGTCCCTGTCGCAGCAGGATGGCCACCGTGCTGTCCGAATGAAGGAAATGATATACTTCTTTTACCGAGCGGTACGACTGCTCTACTCCCCAGGGATTACCCTGCCCTTCGGTGACGGCGGAGACCAGCATGAGACCCCTCGGAGCGATAAGGGACATGAGCGAGTTCTGATCCACCGGCAGTTTATCTTCCCTTCCGGAAAACCAATGCAGGCGGGGGCAGAACCAATGGGGAAAATTGTGCGTGATCTCCTGCAGGGATTCCGAATCAAAACGTTCATCGGAGAACCGGAAGGTGCTCTCGCCCCCCGTGCCGCCGCTGCTGCTGACTACCGCCGTTATCCGGTTGTCGAATGCCGCGGCCATCAGGGATTGTTTTCCGTTGCGCGAATGGCCTGTCAGCGCGATGCGGAGGGTATCCGCTTCCGGAAGGGTATAGAGATAATCGACGACCCGGGAGGCTCCCCAGGCCCGCTTCATCAGGGTGGCAAAGTCATAGCCGGGAAAAACCTGGTCATAGTTGCGCGTATCGTCTTTGGCGTCTGCGCCGGCGTAAACACATCCGATATACCCCCTCCGTACGGCGATCTTCGCCCATCCGCGGTGATTCCACTGGGTCATGAATACCGGCAGTGGCTTTGCGGAAGGAGGGATCATCAGCTCGACCGTCATCTTTGCCCGGTCTTCCGGACCGAAGCGCAGCTCCACCGTGCGCAGCCGCACGCCGTTTTCGACGGTATCTTTTAATATACTGGCGTGGAAAGATTTCGGGGGCGGAGGAACGGATCCGGATATCCAATGTTGATATTCTTTTTTTATCCATTGGCGTTTTTTATTCCACTGCATCGTGCCGGTCACCGGAATATTGCGGCCCCCTTCATCCAGCACCAGCGGGTCGGGGAGAAACGGGATGGACGGAAGCCGCTGAATACCGGCGGAATCCGGACGGGCGTTTTGCGCACAGGCATTCCGGAAGCCTGTGCCGAAGGCCAGAGGAGCCAGGATGAACAGGAGGATGTATTTTTTCATTCTTTAATGTAAGACGTATTTTCTGTTTTAAAAAATGATGGAATCACCCGGAGGTCAAAACAACAGGGAAAGTAGCATTTCGCCGTTGGAAGAAAGGTGGTTACGGATAAACTGCAGTGAAGCTGCGAGATGGTTCCGCACGGTATGAGGGGAAATATGCATGCGCGTCGCGATCTCTTCGTAAGTAAGGCCATGTTCCCGGCTTAGCAGGAAGACAGCTTTGCGCTGGGGGGAGAGTTGCTTTACGGCATAGTGTATGGCAGCTTCGGCATGCTGGAGCAGTATCCTGTTGTCGGTCTGAGCAGCAGCCGGAGTATCCTGTATCCGGCTCCAGATCTCCATTTGCACAAGGGGTCTTTTTTGTGCCCATCGCAGGAAATCGAGCGCTTTGTTGCGGGCGATACGGAAGAGAAAGGCTTCGAAATTATCCACTTCGGAAAGCAACGTCCTGCCTTGCCATATTTTCAGGAAAACGTCCAGCACGATCTCTTCCGAGGTCTCCTTTGATTTTGTAACCTTGATGAGGTAAACGAAGAGGCGGTTGCGGTATCTCTCAAATAACAGATCAAACGCTTTCTGGTCGGAAGCGGAAATCTGCTCCAATAGCTCATGATCCGTCAGTGGCGGTTTAGCTGGCATAAAGAGGAGTTTGCATCTTAAAATTAATCAAAGATAAAAGAAGCGGAAATTCTTTCTGTCTTTGGTGCACTGTTCGGGTTATACAGCGCCGTGCGCAGCGCGCAGCCGAAATAAAGCGCGCAGCCGGTATAATATATCTACAGCAATTGGATATCCGGAAAAAGCCCCCGGCGCCCATGTCGTCAGGGAAGTGCAAAAGCCATATAGACATCTCCCGAGGGAGAATTCAGCTTCCCTCCGCCGCAGGCAATGACAAGATATTGTTTTCCGTTCACCGCGTAAGTAGACGGCGTTGCATATCCGGGCGCCGGCAGGCCGGCTTCCCAGAGCAGCTTTCCGGTGGCTTTATTGAAAGCGCGGATCTTCCCGTCAGATGTTGCCGCAATAAATAACAGCCCTCCGCTTGTTACTGCTGCACCGCCATAATTTTCGGTGCCGGTAGCGGGCATTCCGTTTTTTTCCAGTTCCGGATGACTGCCCAGCGGGATCTGCCATACCTGCCGGCCGGTATTCAGATTGATAGCCGTCAGCGTTCCCCATGGCGGCTTGTTGGCAGGATAGCCCTCGGGGGTAACGAGCTTGTTATACCCGGTCATGTTGTAAGGCACAAAAGGGGATTTTGAAAGCCCGCCGGTATTTTTTCCGGAGCTGCCTTTTTTTAAAGGCGTGTCTCCTTTGATGCCCAGCAGATAGGCGATGAGGTATTTTTTTTCCCGGTCGGGAATTTGCTTAAAAGCGGGCATCATGCGCCGGCCGTTGTTGATGATCCGGAGTATCTCCGCCTCGGAATATTTTTGACCGATATGCAGCAGGGAGGGATAATCGCCTCCGCCCTCCCGGTTGGTTCCGTGGCAGGCCATGCAATGATCGGTATAAATGCGGTGGCCGTATTCGGATGCCGTCCGGGCCGGTTCAGGGCGGTCCTCACCGGCTTTTACCATATGTAAGGTCCAGGGCACCTGGTTGGTGTTTATATACAGGTATCCCGTTTCCGGATCATAGGAGGCGCCTCCCCATTCGGCTCCGCCGTCGAAGCCGGGGAAGACGACGCTCCCTTTTTCGCTGGGCGGGATCAGCATGTGCCCGTATTCGAGCCGGGCGAGCGCTGACCGGACGGCCTGCTGTGATGAAGGCGGAACGAGGTTATTGATATCGCTGGTATCGAAGGTCTGCGGCATGAACGGCCTGGGCAGCTCGGGAACGGGTTGCGTCGGCCAGGGGCTTTCACCGGTAAGCGTTGATGAGTCAGGCACCGGTACTTCGTGTACGGGATATAGGGGTGTGCCATCATCCCGGTTCAATACAAATACGAATCCTGTTTTGGTGACCTGGGCCAGCGCATCTGTTTTCTTGCCCTTGTGCATGATGGTCACCAGGTTGGGCGGGGCCGGTAAGTCCCGGTCCCAGAGGTCGTGGTGGATGGTCTGGAAATGCCAGAGGAGCTTTCCGGTACCGGCGTCCAGAGCAAGGATACAATTAGAAAAGAGGTTCCTGCCTTTTCTGAGGCCTCCGTAAAAGTCGAACGTGGCAGATCCCGTAGGAGCATAAACGATACCCCTTTTCTCGTCCAGGCTCATACCCGACCAGCAGTTGGCGCCTCCTGTATACTTCCAGGCATCTTTGTTTTCCCAGGTATCATAACCCGGCTCTCCGGGATGGGGAATGGTATGGAATATCCATGCGCGCTTTCCGGTACGGACGTCGAATGCCCGTATATTGCCCGGCGCCGCGTCTCCTCCTTCGGATACCCGCGTCCCCAGGATCAGCAGGTTCTTATAAATGATACCGGGTGTGGTCGAGACCACATACAGATCCTGCACGTCCCGGTCCAGTCCGTCATGAAGATCGATCCGGCCGGAATCGCCGAAGGCGGTGACAAGCGTACCGGTCTGAGCGTTGACAGCGTATACATATGATCCTGCTGCAAAAAATATCCTTTTATCCCGGCCCTCTTCCCAGTAGGTGACACCCCGGCTGGCATTGATCTGGATACTGGCTTTGTCCGCCGAAGCGTATGGATCGAAGACCCACTTTTCTTTTCCGGAAGCCGCATCCAGCGCAATAAGCTTAAGCTTCGGGGAGGTCGCGTATAAAATGCCGTTTACGATGATCGGGTTGCATTCCATCTGGGAATGTCCGCTTGAATCCGCGTCGCCGGTATGATATTGCCAGGCCATCGTCAGGTGCCTGACGTTAGTGGTGTCTATCTGATGAAGAGCGGAGTAATGGCTGACCGCGTTATCTCCCAGATATTGGCTCCAGGATGTATGCTTGTTTGCCTGTTCCCGGATGCAGCCGCAGAGAAGGGGCAGGAGAACGGTAAATACGGTAAACCTGAGGTATGCCGTGCAACGTAGGTTCATATGTTATAAACGATTGATGGAGTAACAGGTCGAATGTCTTCCGGTCATCAGCGGAAATCTTTCCGGCTTTATGCTCCGGGCGTTTGTTTTTTTAATGCGGTTTTGGAAATACATGTACGCGGGCAGCCCAGGTCCGCCACAGGCTGTCCATCATATGTACTTTACCGGGGTATTGTCCGGACAGATCGTTGAGCTCCGTTTCGTCGTCCTCGATGCGGTAAAGATGCCAGGTGGTATCCCTGTCGCGGGAGACCAGCTTCCATCCGGCATAGCGGACATAACGGCCTCCTGCATGCTCGTTATACAGCGCGGTGTGTCCCTGCCGTTGTTGTCCTTTAAAGACCGGTACAAGACTGATACCTTGCATCGGCGTTATGTCGTGACCGTTATAGCGCGCGGGATAATGCGCATGTGCGAGCTCGACCACCGTGGCCATAAAGTCCATAACGTGACCTACCTGGCCGGTCAGGCTTCCTTTTTTTGCGGTGATCCCCTCCGGCCAGAAAGCGATCAGGGGCGCATGAATGCCGCCTTCGTAGGATTCCGCTTTCCAGAACTGATAAGGCGTATTGGCCACATTCGCCCAGCGGGGTCCGATAGAGGAATAGGTGGTTTCGGGGCCGGCCGGCGCCTGCTTGTGTGTGGCATATACGATTTTACGCCCGTCGCGTGTTTCCCCGGGGCGGTCGAATCCCGGCCCGAAGTTGGCGCAGATCTCGGGGCTTGCCCCGTTGTCGCTCAGGAAAAGGATCAGCGTATTGTCCAGCTGGCCGGTTTCTCTCAGGGCCGCGATGATCCTGCCGATGCCCTGGTCCATACGATCTACCATGGCGGCATGTACGGCCATAGCATGCGCATCCCATATTGTGTCGGGGTTGTTTTCCCATTTCAGGCCGTTGTGCCAGCGGGGCGACAGCGGAGCTTTTGAAGGATCTATCAGCCCCATTTGTACCATTCTTTTGTACCGTGCTTCCCGGATGGCATCCCATCCGACCTTATAAGTGTCTTTGTATTTGGCGATATCTTCCGGCTTGGCCATCAGCGGCCAGTGCGGGGCATTCTCCGCCACGTACAGGAAAAACGGCTTTTCTTTCCGGCTCATCTGCCGGATATAGGCGGCGGCGGTATCGTTGATGGCGTCGGTATGGTAATAATCCTTTGGGATAGTCTTTACCGGTGTAGTCCCGTTGACCAGGCTGAAGGGATCAAAATAGTCCACGACGCCCCAGATGGTGCCATAGAATTTCTCAAAGCCTCGGTTCACCGGGTACTGGTTCAGGGGAGAAAAGGCAGGATGATCAGCCTGATGGTTCAGCCAGTCGAGCTGCTGCTGCTTTGTGGGTTGCTCGATGGTATTGGACACATGCCATTTTCCGGCCATGGCGGTCTGATAGCCGGCTGTTTTCAGCACCTCCGCCAGCGTTACCGTGTTTTCGGTAAGATAGCCCCGGTAGGCAGGTTCATGGCGGTCCATGGTCATCTGCCCGATGCCGGCCTGCTGATTGTATAAGCCTGTCAGCAGGGACGCCCGGGTAGGGCAGCAGCGGGAGGTGTTGTAGAAACGGGTGAACCGCATCCCGTTTTTGGCGAGATAGTCGATGTTGGGCGTATGGATCTCACCGCCGTAACAGCCCGGATCGGAAAATCCCATATCATCCGCCAGGATGATGACGATATTCGGGCGATCATCCTTCTTGTCCGCGTCTTTTTGCATTACCGCCTGGATGCTCAGCGTGGCCGCCAGCAAGGCGGCGATACCGCCAGCTATGAAGATGCCATACCGTCTTTTTTTCATGATATCTGTATTTTTTATTTAGCGATCAAAACCGGCTGCCGGCCTGCTTCAGCCGTCAGGCGCCGTACGCGCGCTCCCGTACCTGCAAGGCGCGGCCGGTGGTCCGGCGGAAGCGTGAGTTTAAAAACAACGAGGTAAAGGTAAGCCCGATGATAAAACCCAGCCAGATCCCCGATGCGCCCATCCCGAAGGTAAAAGCCAGCAGATATCCCGAGGGAAGTCCGATCACCCAGTAGGAGATGCCCATCAGCAGGGTGGGTACCTTCACGTCTTTTGCGCCGCGCAGCAGCCCGGCCCCTACGGCCTGGGTAGCGTCGGATATCTGAAAAAAAGCGGCATACAGCAGCAGGGTAGCCGAAAGCGATACCACCACAACGTTGTCATTAAAGATAAGCGGTAATATTCTGCGAAACGCAATAAATATTATACCGCAGAAGATGCCGTATACCAGGGCCGTGACCAGGGTGCTTTTGCCGATGAGCGAGATCTTCCGCCAGTCTCTGCGGCCATAAGCATTGCTGACCCGGATGGAGCCGCCCTGCGCCAGTCCCATAGATACCATAAAGGTGAAGGACGCGCAGCTCAGGGCGATCTGGTGGGCTGCCTGGGCGGCGGCGCCGATGGTGCCGATGAGTATGGAGGAAACGGCGAAGGCCCCGACCTCCATGCCGGCCTGCAGGCTGCTGGGGATACCGATATGCAGCAGCTCCTTCATCGTTTCCCTGCGCAGCTTCCACTGGTTTTTCCGTACGGCGATATAACGGCGGAACAGTCGGTGCCGGAAGATGATCACACCCAGCAGGATGAAGATAAGCGTACGGGTGACCAGCGTGCCCACCGCTGCCCCCATCAGCTCCATACGCGGAAACCCCCAGTGTCCGAAGATGAGCAGCCAGTTGATAAAGGCGTTCACCGGCAAGGCGGCCAGCGAAAGCACCATGGCGGTACGGGTACGCTCCAGTCCGTCGGTGAACTGCTTCAGCGCCATAAACAGGAGCATGGGGATAATGGAAATACTCATGAGCCGCATGAAGGGAACCGCCATAGCCGCTACTTCGGGATCCTGGTCCAGGTGAAACAAAATCCCTTTTCCCCATTCCAGGCCCAGGGAGATCACGAGGGCGGTACCGGCACAAAGCCAGAAGCCGTTAAAAAGGTAATGGGACACACGTTGCCCGTCGCTCCGCCCGTGCGCCATGGATACCATCTGGGACACAGACATCGTCATACCGATGCCGATCACGAAAGGAATATTCACCACGCTCATCACCAGCGCTACCGCAGCCAGCTGCTTGTAGCTCACCGCGCCGACCATGGCCGTATCGATGAGCCCCAGGGCCATCTGGGCCAGCTCGCCGAGAATGATGGGACCGGCTAATTTCAGGGTGGCTCGGGCTTCATGACGCAACATGGCTAACGGCTTTGGATGCCGGATCGGCGAAGATATAAAACTTTGGTATCTTGCTGTTTTTACAGCAGATCAAATCCAACCTGTATGCAACTGTTCTTCCGGCGCCATGGCAGCGGACAACCGCTCATCGTGCTGCACGGGCTTTTCGGCTCAGCGGATAACTGGAATACCCTCGGCAAGAAATGGGCGGAGCATTTTACGGTATATCTCTTGGACCAGCGTAATCATGGTCATTCCCCGCATTCGGATACCTGGAACTATAAGGCCATGACGGAAGACCTGCTGGAGCTCATGGACCGGGAACGGCTCCCCAGGGCGCATGTGCTGGGTCATTCCATGGGCGGAAAAACGGCCATGTTCTTTGCGACGGCTCATCCGGACCGGACGGATAAGCTTATCGTTGCCGACATGGCACCGCGTTATTATCCCGTGCACCACCAGGCCATATTGGAGGCGCTGACCACGCTGGATCTCTCCGCCATTCATACCCGTAAAGAGGCGGAAGAATGGGTGTTTCCCAAAGTAGGCGGGGCGGGCACCGGGCTGTTCCTGCTCAAGAACCTGTACCGGCAGGACGATGGCTTTGCCTGGCGTTTTAACCTGCCCGTGATCCATGACAACATCGATGCGGCAGGGGAGGCGTTGCCGGCCGGCGCCCGTTTTGAAGGAGAGGCGCTGTTTATCCGCGGGGGTAAAAGCAACTATATTACGGCGGAAGACGAACAGCAGATCAGAAAGATGTTTCCCGCAGCGAAGATCGTCACGCTGGATACGGGGCACTGGGTGCATGCCGAGCAGCCGGCTGAATTCGGCCGGCTGGTGCTGGAATTCCTGGCGTCCCCGTCTGCAGGTTGAGTTATTTTTCAGATGTGATCCACCAGGTGTTACCCAGGGGGTCGGTAACCCCGCAGCTGCGGCCATAGGACTGATCGGCCGGTTCCAGCACCGAAACCGCTCCGGCATCCAGCGCTTTTTGATAGGCTTCATCCGCATCTTCTACATACACGAACATCCCGGCTGTCTGCGGAGCATATTGCTCAGTAGCATCTGCAAACATAATGGTGCTGTCACCGATCATTATTTCGGCGTGCATGATGATATTTTTTTCCTCATCGCGCATGGTGCGGTGGGTGACCTTTGCTTCGAATACGGCCTGGGTAAAGTCGATGAGCTTTTCCGCGCCCGCTACGATCAGATAGGGCATCACTGTCTGGTAACCTGCTGGTATTTTCATTGTTCTGGATTTACATGAAAGTTTTGCAAATAGCCTGATATGGGAACAAAGGTCCGTATTGGAAAGGTACTGAAATTGTAAAAATGCGACATGTGCTTACCGGCTTTCATTTTCCAAAAATGCCGTAGCTTCCGTTTTTTTGAAAAAGAAATGCCGTGGGTGATAGCCGGAAAAGGTCCGGAAATCATGAATGAAATGGGACTGGTCATAATATCCGCTGGCATAAGCCAGGCGCGTCAGGGAGGAGTTCGGATCCTTATAGGCGTCCTGAACGGACTGAAAACGGATGATCCGGGAATACAATTTGGGACTGAACCCGGAAAAGAATTTAAAATTACGTTCAAACTGACGGGTGGACAGGGCATAGGTATTTGCCAGCTCCTTTACCTTGTCTGTACCGCGATGGCGGATGATATTCCGGATCGCTGCAAACACCGGAGGCTCCGGCGCCGCTCGCGACAGCAGCTTTTTTTCCAGGAAAGCGGTAATGAATGCTATTCTTTCCGCGTGGTCCGCCGGCATGACCTGTTCTTCCAGTATTTTTCCTTCGTTCCCCGACAGCGCTTCCAGGGAAGGCATCTCGTTGCTCAGTACGTTCGCCGGCCGGGAAAAGAGGAGGGGCAGTGCATAAGGGTAGAGATAAACGCCGAAAATGCCGAAGTCCTGCCGGACGATAAAGCGTCTGAACCTGCTGTGCGGACCATGGATCCCCGAACGAAAAGAAGCCGTTTGTTCTTCGTTTTTTCCCGTGAGCTCGTCAAACCGCCCCCGGTAGTGAAAGATAAGCTCGGCGCATCCGTCCGCCAGCGTCCGGTGAATATAAGGCGCTTCCGTACTGGCCGCACCCTCCAGCACCCAGAAAGCGCGGACAAAAGGAGCCAGCTGCGGAGGGGGGCTTATGGTCCGGTACAACATGGCGGGCTTTTCTTTCAAAGATATTAAAAAGGAAAGAGTTTTTCAAGTAAAGGATATGCCCTATCTTTGTTGTCTGACAACCTGATGAGCCGCCTTTTGAAGCCACCGTAAACCGCTAAAAAGCCTGTCTATGATACCGTCCGGAATATCCCTGCAACGGCCCAGTCTTGCCGATAAGGTTGTGGGTCATATCCAGCGTCAGATTTCGCTGGGAGAGTATCGCAGCGGGGAAAAGCTGCCTTCGGAGCATGCCCTGATGGCGTATTTCAAGGTAGGCCGTTCCACGGTTCGGGAGGCAGTGAAGATATTGGTGCAGGCAGGGATCGTAAGGGTTAAGCACGGCGTCGGTATTTTCGTACAACCGGCGCCGGAGCTCGCCGAGCCGCTTTCCCGGCGGCTGAAGCGGGTACAGGTGAGCAATGTGCAGGAAGTAAAGCTGCTGCTCGAGATGAAGATCGCCGAGAAGGCCGCCCTCCACCGTACCGAGAAGGACATTTCCCGGATGCGGAAATTTTTGGAGAAGCGGAGGAAGGCGGCGCTGTCGGGGCAGTATGCCGTTTGTGTGCAGGCGGATATCGACTTTCATATCAGCATTGCGGAAGCATCGGGAAATGATATTCTGGCTGATCTCTATAAGGCCTTTGCCAAGGAGCTGAAGTCATATTTTGATATCGTGTACGAAGCAAGCCTTACGCCGTTTGCCGAGACGTACGCCCTGCATGCGCAGCTTATGGAGAGTATCATTGCCCGGAAGCCGGAAGAGGCCTGGAGCCTGGCGGGCAAGATCAGTAACTGGGAGAAAAAAGAGGAAGCTCTGGTCTATTTAAACCCCTGATCCGTATTGAAGCCTGATCCGGTATAAGCCCTGCCGCAGGATCGTCCGGAAGCAGCGCCTGAAAAGACCGGCGCTGCATGAAGTATCAACAGTAAAGCCCAAATTTAAAATGCCGATCAACATGCTATCCAAACCTGCGCCTGTGAAGCAGGCCGTACAGGAGACCGCTGAAAACGTGGCTGCCGGAACGGTTTTTCCGATGCTTTTTGCCCTCAGCTTTTCACATCTGCTCAACGATACCCTGCAGTCCCTGATCCCCTCGATCTACCCCATGCTCAAGGGTACTTTCGGGCTCAGCTTTTTGCAGGTGGGGATGATCACGTTTACCTACCAGCTGACCGCTTCCATCCTGCAGCCTTTTGTGGGACGGTATACCGACCGGAAGCCCAAGCCCTATTCCCTGGTGGTGGGTATGGTTTTCACGCTGGGAGGCCTGCTGCTTTTATCGGTGGCGGGCAGCTTTCCGATGGTCCTTTTTTCGGTAGCCCTGGTAGGGGTGGGCTCTTCGGTATTTCATCCGGAAGCTTCGCGTATCGCGCACCTCGCTTCCGGCGGCAGGCATGGCATGGCGCAATCGCTTTTTCAGCTCGGCGGTAATGCCGGTTCCTCGCTGGGGCCCCTGCTGGCCGCGCTGATCATTACGCCTTACGGAAGAGGCAACGTGAGGTGGTTTGCCCTGGCTGCCCTGCTGGCCATATTTGTGCTTTCGCGGGTGGGAGGATGGTACAAGCGTACGGCGCTGAGGACCGACAGGAAAAAGGCCGTGACGATACCGCCGGATGTATCTGCCTTATCGCGCCGGAAGGTAAATACCGCCCTGGCCATCCTGATGGTGCTGATCTTTTCCAAATATTTTTACCTGGCCAGCATGAGCAGCTATTTTACCTTTTACCTGATCGACAAATTCCATGTCTCCGATCAGTTTTCGCAGATATACCTGTTTATCTTCCTGTTTTCCGTAGCTGCCGGCACGATGATCGGCGGACCGGTAGGCGACCGTATCGGCCGGAAATATGTGATCTGGGGGTCCATCCTTGGTGTAGCGCCGTTCACCCTGCTGCTGCCGCATGCCAATCTTTTCTGGACCGGTGTGCTGGCGGTGTTTATCGGCATTATCCTTTCCTCCGCCTTCTCCGCCATCATCGTATATGCGCAGGAGTTAATGCCCGGCAAGGTCGGTATGATCGCCGGTCTGTTCTTCGGGCTGGCCTTCGGGATGGGTGGCATCGGCTCTGCCGTGCTGGGTGAGCTGGCCGATCGTACCAGCATCGAGTTTGTATACCAGGTTTGCGCCTTCCTGCCCCTGATCGGGCTGCTCACCGGTTTTCTGCCCAATATAGAAGGCGGGAATATCCGGAAAACGGCGGGCTGAGGGGCATGCCGCCCGGCACGGCGCTGGTAAACCCGCTCTGTTTTTTTTACCTTCGTAGCAGGACTGTTAAAACCAATACGTTATGCTATCCCGCATTATCCTGCTGCCGGCATTGTCTGCCCTGCTTTTTACGGTAGCCTGCCGCAATCGTCCTTCGTCTGCCGGCGAAGGCGTCCTGCTGAAAGACATCACCCTTATCGACGGAAGCGGGCGCCCGGCCCGCCCGCATGTGGATCTGCTCATCCGGGGAGGCACGGTATCGGATATACGGGAAAGCGGTGCGGACAGCAGCCTGCCGGAAGACGTGCAGGTGCTGGACCTCAGCGGAAAGACCGTTATGCCGGTGATCAACAATACCCATGGTCATCTTGGAATACTGAAAGGCACACGGATGTCTTCGGATAATTATACCCGGGACAATATCATACGGCAGCTGGAGCAGTATGCGTCATACGGCGTAGGTGCCGTGCTGTGTATGGGGACCGACCAGCAGCTCATTTTCGGGCTCCGCGATTCTTCCCGTGCCGGCCTGCTGCCGGGGGCGCGCATCTATACCGCGGGATTCGGCTTTGCGACCCCGGGCGGTATTCCTGCCCCGACCAACGGCATGGACCATGTGAACCGGCCGGCTACTCCTGAAGAAGCGACGGCTCAGGTACGGAAGCTGGCGCCCCTGAAGCCGGACGTGCTGAAGATGTGGGTGGAAGGCCATCCCGGAACACCGGCGATGAAGCCGGAGGTCTACAAAGCCATCATAGCAGAAGCGCACCGGCAGGGCATCCGTGTGGCAGCTCATCTTTATTATCTGGAGGATGCCCGGAAGCTGGTCGATGCCGGAGTCGACATCATCGCGCACAGCGTCCGGGATAAGGTGATCGACGATACGCTGATCGCAGCGATGAAACAGCGGGGGGTGATGTATATTCCCACGCTTGCGCTGGAAGACCTCGCTTTTATCTTTGCCGACCATCCGGACTGGCTGAACACCCCCTTTTTTAAGGCGGCTCTTGAGCCGGGCGTATGGGAGATGATCAGCAACGAAGACTATCTCAAAAAGATAAAAGCCGACCCCGGTTATCAGCGGCATGTGGATGCCCTGAAGATAGCCATGCAGAATGTAAAGAAGCTGTATGATGCCGGTATCACCATCACGCTGGGTACGGATTCCGGCGCTCAGCCGGTGCGGGTCCAGGGTTTTTCCGAGCATCTCGAAATGGAATTGTTGGTACGCTCGGGGATACCCCCGCTGCAGGTGATCCGGATCGCTACGCGGAACGGCGCGGAGCTGCTGCATGCCGGCGACCGCTACGGCACGCTGGAGCCGGGAAAGCAGGCCGATTTCATCGTGCTGAACGGCAACCCGCTGGACGATATTACCCGGACGCGGGCTATCAGCTCGGTATGGAAGGCAGGCAAAAAGGTAAGCGACGGTCCTGTTCAGCAATAAAGCTGCCGGATCACGTTCAGGTGATGAAGCTCATGACCTGCCGTGGCATACGCCAGCGCGCGGACCGATATGTTAGAGCCGGCTGCAGTCCCGCTGCGCGTCAGCGCTTCCCGGGGCAGCCCGTTGAACAGGGAAAGGCTGGCCTCGCGCACAGTGGCATACTCTTCGAGCAGATCCGTGAGGCTGCGCGCATGGGCGCCTGAAGCGGCGGCATAGTCGTCCTGCTCGAAGCCGGGGAGCTCCGCTTTTTCATTCCGGGCGAAGCAGAGGGCGCGGCAGGAAAAGATGCGTTCGGTGTCGGTCATATGCAGCAGCATTTCCTTCAGCGTCCATTTTCCCGGGGCATACCGGTAATGCAGCCTTGCCTCCGGCAGGCCCGAAAGGAGGGTCCGGACGGCTTCCATCCCGGCCCGGAGATGTTGCAGCACTTTTCCGTCTGCCGGCACCAGGCGGATATATTTTCCCATATGCCCGGGATATTCGGTTTCTTCCGGAGGAGCGATAAGCCGGAATTGCCGGGATGCGGCTTGTTGCGCCATCGTCATAATTTTATAAAAATCGGTTCCGGGTACGAATGTACTCATTTAAGTGACATGATGGAGGATGCCGATGAGCTTCATTCAGATGAAGATGCTGTGAGAGTTTGTATTTTATTTTTAATTTTATTTCAACAATATCCGGGTACGGATAAATGAATTAAATATCAAAACATCCATGAAGAACGGAATACTTTGCATGCTGCTGGCTTTATTGCCTGCCCGGGGATTATATGCCCAGGATAAACCCAATATCATCCTGATATTAACCGATGATATGGGCTATAGTGATATTGGTTGCTTTGGCGGAAAGTTTGTACCGACGCCCAATATTGACAGGCTGGCGGCAGAGGGGACAAAGTATGTACAATATTACAGCGCTGCGCCTATCTGCAGTCCCTCCCGTACCAGTATATTGACCGGGATGTTTCCGGCAGAGTGGAACTTCACCACCTTTTTGAATGACCGGCGCAGTAACGGGCTTGCGGAACAGGCAAATTACCTGAATGTGCATGCGCCTTCTATGGCCAAAGTAATGAAATCAGCCGGTTATGTTACCGGGCATTTTGGGAAATGGCATATGGGCGGCGGCAGAGACATAAAGAATGCTCCCAATTTTGACCAATATGGCTTTGACGAGCATGCCAGCACTTATGAAAGTCCTGATCCTGATCCTTTGCTGACGGCTACTGACTGGATATGGTCCAAAAAAGACAGCGTTAAGCGATGGAACAGGACGCGATATTTTGTAGACAAGACCCTGGACTTTCTGAAACGCCATAAGGGACAACCTTGTTTTGTAAATCTCTGGCCTGATGATATGCATACACCCTGGGTGCCGGAAGTGGATTTTCGCTATACCGGAATGTATCCCATGAACCCCAATGAGGAAGAGGCTTTTAAGCGGGTATTAAAGGAGTATGACAAACAGATAGGCCGGTTACTTGACGGGATCAGGAAGCTGGGAATAGAAAAAAATACCATCGTCATCTTTACAAGCGACAATGGTCCTTTACCAAGCTTCCGGGGCAGCAGGGCGGCAGGTCTTCGCGGATCCAAGCTCTCCTTGTATGAAGGGGGGATCCGTATGCCGTTTATCTTTAAATGGCCGGGCCATACTCCGGAAGGCGTGACAGATAGCGTATCCGTACTCAATTCCACGGACCTGCTTCCCACGTTTGCAGCGATAGCCTCAGCGCGCTTACCTGCAAATTATAAAGGAGATGGAGAAGACCGCGAGTCCGTGCTTACCGGAAAGCCTTCCTCCAGGGATAAGGATATGTATTGGGAATATGGCAGAAACAGCTATGCATTTCATTATCCCAAAGGAAGGGACCATAGTCCGAATCTCGCCATCCGCTCCGGGAAATGGAAGCTGCTGATGAACTTTCATGAAAAGGATGTCGAGTTATATGATATGGAAAAGGACTATTTTGAAACAACCAACGTAGCAAAAACACACCAGGATATAGTCAAGCGGTTAAAGGCTAAGCTGGTGACCTGGCGGACTTATCTCCCGGACTTAACGCCGGACCGGGCCGATCCGGCCCGGCAATAGACATGTGATCTTCCTATTTTTATATTATAATTTCAAAGAATTCGGGAATGCAGGATATGAAAAATTCAGCAAACGTATTTATTCAAGATAGTGACATTGCCTGGGAAACTGCTGACAAGGGCGTAAGACGCAAAGTGATGGCTTACGACGAACGGCTGATGCTGGTAAGGGTCTCTTTTGAAAAAGGAGCGGTTGGAGCGCTGCATGATCATCCGCATTCGCAGATCACGCATGTCGAAAGCGGCCGCTTTGAAGTAGAGATCGGCGGGGTTAAGCAGGTGCTGCAGGCAGGCGATGCCTACTATGTGCCGCCCCATGCCGTACACGGCGCCGTATGCCTGGAAAGCGGAGTGCTGATCGATGTATTCAGCCCTTACCGGGAAGACTTTGTATAAGCAGGGAACAGATTGTATGACGACATCCTCAAATCAACTATATGTATAAACCAAAATTTTATGCCGCTGCGGCCATACTTCTCCTGGCGGCCCTGCTCAGCGCCTGTTCAACGGGGAGCAAGCAACGGGAGCCGGAGCGGCCGAATATCATCTTCATCATGTCCGACGACCATGCGGAGGCGGCTGTCAGCGCCTACAGCGACAAGCTCATCCATACGCCAAACCTGGACCGGATCGGGAAAGAGGGCATGATTTTCCGGAACTGTTTTGTCACCAATTCGCTGTGCAGCCCCAGCCGGGCTACTATACTCACCGGCCAGTACAGCTACCGTACCGGCGCCCGGGACAATTCCTTTTCCATGCAGCTCAATCCCGGCATCACCACCTTCCCCATGTTGCTGCGGCAGGCGGGATACCAGACTGCGCTCGTCGGAAAATGGCACCTGCGTACAAAGCCGGAAGGGTTTGATTATTCTTCCATACTCAATGACCAGGGGCAGTACTATAATCCCGACTTTATCACCGGTGCCGATACGGCCCGGGTACACGGCTATGTCACCAACATCATCATGGACAAAGCCATTGGCTGGCTGTCTGCACAGCGCGACGACAGCAAGCCTTTCTGTTTGATGATCCACAACAAAGCCCCGCACCGCAACTGGCTTCCCGACAGCGCAGATCTGGACGCATTCGAAAAAGACCTGCCCTTACCGGAAAGCCTGTACGACGATTATACAGGTCGCGGCAGGGCGGCGCATGAGCAAATGATGAATATCGGCAAAAACCTGCACCTGCTTTCTGATCTGAAAGTGAACGCCGCCTCAAAGGGTCCGAAAGGAAACTGGCTGATCGGTGAATTCAACCGGATGGACAGCGCGCAACGCAACAGGCTGATCCGCTTTTACATGTCCCGGGATGCGGCTGTGGATACGGTGAAGATGACGCCCCGGGAACGCATAGCCTGGCGCTACCAGCGTTATATCAAAGACTACCTGCGCTGCATCCGTGCGGTGGATCGTAATGTCGGCCGGCTGCTGGCCTATCTGAAGGAGAAAGGCCTGATGGATAATACCCTCATCGTATATACGAGCGACCAGGGGTTTTACCTGGGCGAGCATGGTTGGTTTGACAAGCGTTTTATGTATGAAGAATCCCTGCATACCCCGCTGATGATGCGCTACCCGCCGCTGATCAAGGCCGGCAGCGTCTCGGATGCGCCGGTGATGAACCTGGATCTTCCGGAGACTTTCCTGGACCTGGCAAAGGTGCAGATACCTGACTCTATGCAGGGCGCTTCCCTGAAACCCCTGCTGGCCGGAAAGACGCCGGACAACTGGCGCAAGGGTATTTATTACCACTATTACGAATACCCCGGGTGGCATGCTGTAAAACGGCATTTTGGTATACGGACCCAGCGGTATAAGCTGATCCACTTTTATTATGACGTGGACGAATGGGAGCTGTACGACCTGGAAAAGGACCCGCACGAGATGCTTAATGTATATAAGGATCCCGCTTACAGCGCCGTGAAGGATACCCTTACGCAGGAGCTGTACCGGTTACAGCATCAGTACGGGGATTCTTATGAGCTGGCGGAAAAGATACTGCAGCACGATAAGACCATGTTCAACCGGTATAAGAATATCTACTGAGCACCGGTTCTGCTATACTGCAGCTTCCCGTTTTTATGCCGGCGCTTCGTCTCCCTGTGCGCCCCTGCTTTTTTCCGGCTTCAGAAAAGAAAGCTGGATGATCAGCACGGCAAGGACGATGACGGCAAGCAGGGCAAAAGACCTCCCGAGGTTACCGTTATCCGTGGACTTACCCAGAAGGTCGGTGATGAGCGCGCCCGCAAACACGCCTGTCATATTCATCAGCCCGTATGCCGTGGCGCGGTATTTCGCGGGAACGAACTGACAGAGGATGGGCATGTTGTTGGCGTCGAACATCCCGAAACCCACTCCGAAGCATATGCCGGCGGCGACCAGGTTAAAAAGCGAGTGTCCGAACCCCAGCAGCAGGAGGGCGGGTATGGTCAGGGCTATGCCGGTTGCGCTTGTATATACGCGGCCCCGTATGTTCCGCTGCACCCATCTGTCGGAAAGGATCCCGCCGAGGATCACCCCCGCGAAGGAAGCCGCCGAGATGGTAATGGTGGACAAGGGGCCGGCTGAGGACATGGGCATATCCAGATGGTGTGAGAAGAGGGTAGGCAGCCAGTTCTTTGTGGCCCAGCTGGGCAGGCTGGGGATGGTAAAGTAGAGCAGGATGATCCAGAAGGCCGGGATGGAGAACAACACCGTAAGTCCTTTTAAAAGGGAGCCCTTTTCCGCAGCGGGGCGGAAGGCGGTATGGCGTTCTTTTTTCTCCCGCAGGAAAGCGATCAGGATAAGGGCATAGGCCATACCGGCGAGACCGAAAGTATGAAACGTAAAATGCCAGGTATAGGCGGCGGCGATTGTGGCGCCAAAGCCGCCCAGCGCCGATCCCAGATAGAGCCCGGTCATGTGGATGCCTACGGCCAGCGATCTTGTTTTTTCCCCGTGAAAGTCCGCGATCAAAGCCAGCCCTGTCGGGAGGTACAGCGCCTCGCTCACGCCCATGATGGCCCGCAGGGTATACAGCTGGTTGTAAGTGCTGGCATATCCCATTCCGAAAGTGACGCCGGACCAGACAAACAGGCTGCCGACGATCAGCCATTTACGGTTTATCCTGTCCCCGATCATCCCGGCTACCGGGCTCATAAAGCCGTATACCCAAAGGAATATTCCCATCAGGTATCCGAAGTTCGCGGCCGATTGCAGCTCCGGGATGTCCGCCTGCATGGCCGGCCGCATGGTGGCGAGCATCTGCCGGTCCAGGTAGTTCAGCAGACCCACGCCCCATAGCAGACCTACCAGCAGCCAGGGATAGTATTTTTTATGCAGTAATGACATCGGTTAGTTTATCCAGTCAAAGAAGGCGGTTTTTCGCAGCTCCTGTTCCATGGACTTTATGTCTCCGGACGAGAGGGCGCGGAGCGGAAGGCGCACCGGTCCGCAATCGACGCCGGATAGCTTCATCATGGCCTTCTGCGCGGGCAGCCCGCCGAACTTCACAATGATCCTTACGATCTCAACAGATTTCCACTGCAGCGTCCTGGCCGTTTCCAGATCTCCTTTATGGAAGGCATCCTTCAGTTTCCGGTACAGGGGCGCAACAAAGTTATACGTACTGCCGATAAAACCTTCGGCTCCGGTAGCCAGGGCGCTCAGCATCATTTCATCGGTGCCGTAGAGCAGATCGTATTTCCGGTTGTCAAAATGCTGACAGGCCTGGTATTCGTGGATCGTCGGCGTAGTGTACTTTATCCCTTTCAGGTTGGGGATGTCGGCTTTCTGCAGGAGCGCTATCATATCCAGGTTTATGCCGGTCATGGACGGGATATGATAATAATAAAAAGGCAGCTCCGGTGCGGCAGCGGCGATCTCTGCCAGACAGCCTGCCAGGAGGTCTGCCGAAGCAACAGGGTAATAGCAGGGCGGCATGGCGGAGATACAGTCGGCCCCGATCTGCTGCGCATGCGCCGCCAGGTCACGGGCTTCGGAAATGCTGTTGTGTCCTACATGTACAAACACCGTTATCCGTTTTGCCGCGGCGGTCACAAAAGCTTCGGCCAGCACTTTCCGTTCCTGCGTGGTCAGCGAAGCGCCTTCGCCCGTGCTGCCACAGACAAAGATGCCGTTTACGCCCCTGCTGATCAGCTTGTCCACCATCGCCGGTATGCTGCCGGTATCTATGTCGCCGTTTTCCTTCATGGGACTAAATGTCGCCGCAATCAGCCCGGTGGTTTTTTCTGTGTTCATGTTTTCTTTCTTTGTTTTTTTTAGTCTTGGGGAAGTTGATCCGGTGTTAGCTTTTCAAATATTATTTTCTCATAAGGATTCTTCAAACCGGCTTCATAGCAGCAGCCGACGCTGCCGTCGCGCAGGACGGTCATACAGGAATAAGCGGAAGGACCGGCATAGAGCAACCGCGCATAAGGCCACGTATAGCCGTTGTCGTAGCTGACCTTCAGGGTCATGCTGTCCCTTTTTGCCTTGCTGGCCGGGTTCAGGAACAACAGCCTGTCTTTGGATCTCCGCGAGCCGGGGTAACGGATGATGCTGGCCTGGCACACCGGTTCGGGGAGGCCGGCCGCATCTTCAGGAGCCGTCCAGGTTGTGCCCCCGTCGCTGCTGCGCGACTGGCTGCGGAGATGTCTTCCGAAGTAAGCGCGCATATTCATGAGCAGGGTGCCCTTTCCGTCGTCGAGCTCGACTACCTGACATTCGTTTACCTTGGGCCGTATCGTCCCGCCAAGCCGCCAGGACTTGCCGTGATCATCGCTGTAAATGACGTGAGCACCGGCTCCGTAGGGGCCGCCCCCGGAGTTTCCCTGCGGATCGTCATAACTGTGATCGCAGGGGATGACAAGGCGGCCTTTGTGCGGTCCCCGCTGCAGCTGTATGCCTATACCCGGTCCCGTGGCATACCAGCCCCAGGAAGGATCTTTGGTGGTGGCGGTGATGTCGGCGGGAACGGACCAGGTGCGTCCGTCGTCTTTGCTGCTGCAAACCCAGACGGTACGGGTACCCTGCGCCGTTTTACGCGTGATCTCCCTTTCGGTATCGTCTCCGTTATTACGCGTCATGAGCAGCCAGATAACGCCGGTGCGGCGATCGACCACCGGACAGGGATTACCACAGGTATTGGGGCCATCGTTCCAGATGACCTGTTGCTCACTCCAGGTCTTCCCCCCGTCGGTAGAACGTTTATAGAGCAGATCGATATCGCCCGCATCGCCCGGTTTTTTCCGGCCTTCACAAAAAGCCAGCAGGGTGCCGTGGTTGGTGGTGACGACAGCAGGGATGCGGTAGCTGGCATAGCCGTTCTCGCCGGAGCGGAACAGGACAAGAGTATCCGGCCGGGGGGCTTGCGTCGCCGCCGGTGACAGCAAGCCGGTATGGTCATGCTCCCTGATATACCGTGAAAAATAATCTGTGTAATGCCAGACCAGGGTCTTGTCCTTTGCGTCGTCCATGGCGGGATGCGTTTTTATAACCGAATCCACTTCCGCTGTGAACCGGGTCAGCATGTCTTTATCCGAGAACGGATTGCAGGTTTTCTTATCCCAGTTATTTAAAGCTTGTATAAGTTTGTTTTTTACTGCCGTATATCCCGGATTATCCGACAGGTTATTAAATTCATAAGGATCATTTTCAAGATCATAAAGCTCGAACTCCGGGGGATGCTGCCAGGTCTTGTAGGCTTCCCGTACCTTTTTACCGCCTGCGGCGATCTCGGTTTCCAATGATCCCCCTTCAAAGCCGGTGATGGTATGATGGGTGTAATATTGCACTGCAGGATTCTCCCTTTCCGGGAGCAGGTTATGGATCAGCTTGAACCTTTGGTCGCGTACACTGCTGCGCGGATAATAATCAAAAGGAAAGGAGCAGTTTGTTTCTGCAAAGATAAAATGCCGCCAGTCCGGATCTTCTTTCCGGGTCAGTAACGGCTTCAATGATCTGCCCGGGAGGGTTGCCGGGATATTGACATGTGCGGCATCCAATATGGTGGGGACCAGATCGATGCTCGAGACCAGCTCTTTTCGTTCTTTTAAAGCGGGAGGTATGCCCGGCCAGTAGATGATCAGGGGCACCCTGAGCCCGGCTTCATAGAGCGAGAATTTCCCCCTTGAAAATTCGGAACCGTGGTCTGCCAGATAGATGATGATGGTATTCTGTTCCTTCCCGGATGCCTTCAGCCGGGCCAGCAGCCGGCCGACCATCTCGTCCATCCGTTCCAGGCTGTTGTAATAATCTGCCGTGAGCCCGCGTAAACGGGCGCTGTTTACGCCGGTAAAGGGCGGAGGGGATTTTATCTTATCGCTGTCTATCGGTGTTGCGGGCATGCCGTCTACCTGTCGTTTCCAGGGGGTATGAGCATCGGGATAGTTGACCATCAGAAAGAACGGGTCATCAGATTTCCTGAAAAAACTGTCTGCATAGGCGCTGTACAGGTCCAGGTTTTTGCGTGCAAAGTTCTGACCCTGCAGTCCTGAGGACCGGGGCGGCCGGAAGTCGAAGGGAAGATCGGATTCCGGGTTCACATGGAGTTTGCCGATACAACCGGTCCGGTACCCCGCATTTTTTAAATATACCGGCAGCGTGGTGATGCCGGGATACATCCGGAAATGGTGGGTGGCCAGTCCGATCTGTCCGTTTTGGTGTGGATATAGACCTGTGAAGATCGTGGACCGGGAGGGACTGCATACGGAATAAGTGACAAAGGCCTGGTTGAATTTCACCCCTTTTGCGGCAAGGCGGTCCAGCACCGGTGTGCTCAGGTTTCTGTCGCCGTAGCAGCCCAGATCGGGTCCGTTATCTTCCGAGGTGATCAACAGGATATTGGGCGGCTGCGTGGCGCCGTCCGTCCCGCGGACCGGTTTTCCCGCGCACAGCAGGATGAGCAGGCCGCACAGGAGCGCAGCAGGGAAGATAAAAAGAGCCGGTCTGAAATAACGGTGGGTTTTTATCATAGCATGGGATATAGGAAACATTAGGGCTTGTGTTTTTTCCAGCCTTCTTTCAGCAGCTGATGCATTTCTTTGATTTTGTTTTGGTAAGCGGCGTCGTGGGCTACGTTTTTTGTTTCCGGGTCGTCTGTACGGTGATCATAGAGTTCGGTTGCCCTGATCTCCCCTGTTTTAAAATCCTGCCATTCGGTATAGCGGAAGTCTTTTGTCCTTACGCTGTATCCCATTAACGCCGGCGCTTTTTTATACGGCCAGGGTCTCGGGAACTGGCTGAACGCGGCTTTTTTCCAGGACATGCCGGGATCGTTCAGTAATGGCTTTACACTGCTTCCTTCAAGGTTCGGAGGCGCTTTCATCCCGGCCAGCTCCACCAGGGTGGGGTAGACGTCCACCAGCTCGACCAGGGCTGTGGATACCGTTCCTTTTTGCTGTTGCCAGGGCGATGCAATGATAAGCGGTATGTGGGCGCCATTTTCAAAATCGGTGGCCTTGCACCACAGATCCTGCTCTCCGAGGTGATAGCCGTTATCTCCCAGGAATACGATGATCGTATTGTCCCTCAGCCCCAGGCGGTCCAGCTCATCGAGCAGTTTTCCCACCTGGGCATCCATAAAGGTGGTACAGGCATAGTAACCGCGGATCAGTGTCTGTATTTCCTTTTCGGAAATAGCGCCGGTATCGGGGATATCGGTATATCCGTTCAGCTCTACCCCGTTCTTCAGCGCTACCGCCGGAACGTCTGAGGGCGGCCGGGGATTGGCAGGTGCGGGCAGCCTGACATGATCATACATGGCCCAGTATTTTTCGGGCGCGCTGAAAGGCAGGTGCGGTCTTCTGAAGCCTACCGCCAGGAAAAAGGGTTTGTCCTTGATGCTGTCCAGTATCTGCACGGCCGCATGGCTTACCATGCCGTCTATGTATTTTATTTCCGGCGCGTCGGCCCTTTCTGTGGCCGTGGCTTTCCAGCTTCCCTTTTTATGCAGGTTGGCGTCGAGGACATATTTTCCCAGTACGGTGGTGACGGCCATGGTCTCGGGAGAGGACCAGGAGATCCGGTCCTGCATGGCAGCCGGATCGTGATAAATCTTGCCCACGGACTGGGCATGATAGCCGTGTTGCTTAAACCATTCCGGCAGCGTGATCACCTCCGGTAAGGCTTTTCTGAAATGGGTTTTCAGGTCCCATACCCGGGTGGTGTTCGGCCGCAGCCCGGTCATAAAAGAAGCCCGGGATGGATTACAGACGGCTTCCTGGCAATAGGCGTTCCGGAAGACGGTGCCCCGCTCCGCGATGCGGTTTATATTGGGTGTAATGGCAAATGAATCGCCATAACAGTTTAAGGTGGGGCGGAGGTCATCCGCAACGATAAAAAGTATGTTTGGCTTTTTCTGCGCCGATGCCTTGTGGCCTGAAAAGACCAGCAGGGCCAGTGCGCCGAACAGGAAACCTGGGAAGAAACCGTTTTTCATGGCTCAATGCTGTGTTCAGATAATCGTTAATTATATCCCGGTGTCTGGGTGATCTTCGGATTACTGTTGATAGAAGACGCATTAACCGGCCAGAGCAGGATATTCTGTTTATCCTGTTGTCCGTGTAATGTGGCTACCCTGTCAAATACCACTCCGAACCGGATAAAATCGAACCAGGATTTGCCCTCGGCGGCAAATTCCTTTAGCCGTTCGGTAAGTATGGCCTCGTCAATGTCGCTTTTTGAAAGAGAGGAGGCATAGTAATTGTCTACCTGATATGCCCGCTTTGCGATCCGGTTCAGGGCTGAAATAGCCTCTGCACTGTTGCCGAGGGCGTTTTCGATCTCTGCTTTGAATAGCACCGCTTCCGCATAACGGTATATTTTGATGTCGGAGGTAAAGTAGCGGGTCCCGTTCTCCCATTCTCCCAGGTATTTGTTGATCCATCTGAAATGGATATTGTTTCCCGGATCGGTAAAAGCCGCGATGTTGACCTTGGCCCTCGTATCCTGCGGGTCTTCATTCAGGGTGGCTTCAAAATCCGGCGTAAAGCAGACCCATTGCTGGTGGCTGCCGACCTGGATAGGGTTATTGATCAGGCTTTGCGTTTGTATATATTGCACGGCTACCAGGAAATCTGCCGGGAAGCCGCCGGTATACTCATTCTGCTCAAAGTTCAGCGCAAAGATCACTTCGTTGTTATCGTCATTGCTGAAGACGCTTTGATAGCTGCCCAGCAGGGTAAAGTCCGGATCCGCCAACACGTAATCTACGGCTTCT
This sequence comes from Compostibacter hankyongensis, assembly GCF_039541075.1. Classification (NCBI taxonomy): domain Bacteria; kingdom Pseudomonadati; phylum Bacteroidota; class Chitinophagia; order Chitinophagales; family Chitinophagaceae; genus Compostibacter; species Compostibacter hankyongensis. Next base: position 58,287 of record NZ_BAABFN010000007.1, read on the forward strand.
TTTGCCTTGTTCAGATCGTCTTCCTTATGATCCTCCGTTTTGTACATCCACAGGTAATAATCGGCTTTAAGCATATTGGCGGCTGCTTTGGAACCTGATTTGGCGGATGTAAAATCATCCGGGAACAGGGATACGGCTTGCTGTATATCGGCAGCTACCTGCAGGTAAACGCTGTCCCTGGAGCTCCGGGAAGGATACAGGTCCTCTTGTTTGTCCGATTCGAATCCGGATAAAACAACAGGAGCGTCCCCCCAGACCCTTGCACAGTAAAAATAGCAAAGCGCTCTTACAAAATAGGCATTTGCCAGGATAAGGTTTTTATCTTTTTCGTTGTCAAACGTTATCTCCGGGGTGTATTTCAGGATGAGGTTACAATCGTTGATGGCTTTGTAAAGCCCGCTCCAGTCCGTGCCGCTGTCGTCGCGGTTCAGGGAATTATTGAATATATTCTGCAGCAGGCCTTCCGACCCGATGCCGTCTCCGAACAACCCGCTGCGGTAATCTCCCCAAAAAGCGTAATTATCGCTGAGCGCATTTCTCAGCTGGGCATACATGCCGTACATGGCGCCTTCGGCGTCATCTGCCGTTTCCCACATGGAGGCGGAAGAAACAATGCTCTTGGGTTTGATGTCCAGGTCTTTGTTGCATGCGCCGATCCCAAGGACCGCGGATAGCAACAGCAACAGATATATATTTTTCATGTCAGATTTGTTGAGGGTGACTGTCGGTTATCAGAATGTGACTTTTATTCCGAACGCATATTTGCGGACAGGAGGATAGTTATAATAGTTGTTGTTATAGGTGCTGGCGGAACCTTCTTCAGGAGAAACCCCTTTTACGGCGGTAAAATAGTATAAGGTGTTTCCCGAGATATACAGGCTGGCGCCTTTGATCGTGTATTTTTTAAGGAATCCCGCGGGCAGCTGATAACTTAAGATAACATTGCGGAGGCATAAATAATCCCCCTTGTAGGTAAACACGTCGCTCGCCCGGCCGAAATTATTGTTTCCGTCGTCCGGATCATTTGCGGTCAGCCTGGCATATTTTGCTTTCAGATCGTCCGGACCTTTCCAGGTTTGTTTTACATCATCCACCAGTGCATAGTTGTAGGAAAAGGTGTTCATGAAATACCGCATAAACGCCTCGTCAAAAATAGCGTGGCCCAGTCCCCAGTCCAGGTAGATGTCCAGCGACCAGTTTTTGTAGGTGAATTTATTGTCCAGGCCGCCGGTAGACACCGGTACGGTCACACCGAGCTCAAACTGGTCCAGCGAGTTGATGATCCCGTCTCCGTTCCGGTCCGCCCATTCGTAGTCGCCCGGCAGCTTCCTTCCCGGCACCCTTTTCTGGTCTGCAGGGCTCCATCCCCGGGCCAGCTCGTCATAATTGGCCTTGTCGGCCTGCGCCTGGTTTTGCAGGATATAGGCCACGTTATAGCCATAGAAACGATACAGGGATTCTCCTTCTGCTATCCCGCCGTAGTCATTCCCGTCCGGCATGGCTATCCCACCGATCCTGTTTTTCGTCCTGCCGTTATCCGGCAGCTTTAATACCCTGTTCTTTGAAAAGCTCCAGGTGAACGAGGAGTTCCAGGAAAACCGCTGATGCTGTATGTTGACCGAGCTGATATCGATATCAAAGCCGTAAAACCTGACCTTGCCGACATTGGATTCAACGGAAGCGTATCCGGAAGTATTGGGCAGTTCCTTGCTGAACAGGAGGTTTTGGGTTCTTTTATCATAATAATCAAAAGTGGCGTTCAACCGGTTGTCGAAAAGGCCGATCTCTGCCCCGAGATCCAGCTGCTTGGTCGACTCCCAGGTCAGGTTGTTATTGGGCATGGAGGTAGAGCGGATACCGGCATGGCCGTCGTAGATGTAATCCACCGAATATTCCCCCTGGGCGTCGTACAGCCCGATGGAATTATTGCCGGTGAGGCCATAGCTTGCCCTGAGCTTGAGGAAGCTCAGCGCCCGCAGGCTTTTCATAAAGGGCTCTTCGGAAACGATCCATCCGGCGGATGCGCCGGGGAAGAAGCCCCATTGATTGCCGCTGATGAACCTGGAGGATCCGTCTTCCCTGAACGACAGGGAAAGCAGGTATTTCTTATTAAAGTCGTAGCTCAGCCTGCCGAAGTAGCCGATAAGGACCTCCTTTGTGATATAGGTGCTGGCGTCCGTTTTATCGGGAGCGGCATTTAACGTTGGTATCTTATCGGTGTTGCCGCCCTGCGCCGCAGCCGACAGGGTTTTATCATCGATGTTCAGATAGGAATAGCCTCCGGTCAGGTTAAAAGAATGGCCGCCGAAGTATTTATCATAGGTAAAATAGCTCTCCAGCTTTGCCTGCCTGTTTTGTGAAAATCCCGATTCCGCCTTCCGCGAGCCGCTGAATTCATTTGCTTTCTGGAAGAAATCGCTTTGCATGGTCTGGGTATAGTAAGAGCCGTTCACCTTGACCGTTAACCCGTTCAGGACGTTCCAGCTGAGCATTTCCTGGATGCCGGTCTGTTGGTCCCTGCGGCTTTGATCGGTGATATAGGCATACCACGCCGGGTTGGGAGCGGTGGCGTTGAAGCCCGGCGCGGGCCGGCCGTCGTCCCAGTAGATACGTTGGGTAGGAGCGGAGGCCAATCCCCGGGCGATGATGTTTTTCTGATTATCGTACTCCTGAGATTTGCTTTCTGAATAATTCATGTTTGAGGTCAGCTGTAATCTTTTGGAGATATTCACCTCCACGTTGGCCCGGGTGCTGAAGCGGGTCCATCCCGTGGCCAGGGCTACGCCGCCGTCATCGGTATATCCGGCGCTGCCGGCATACTTGATCTTGTCCGTTCCTCCGGTTACCCCTACATAATAGTTTTGCCATAATGCCGGACGGTAGATCACGTCTTTGAAGCTGTTGTCCTGGAATACCAGGGTTTTTGAAGGGTCCAGGGGATCGGGCATGGTTTTCCAACCCTGCGGCGCCGCTTCCCCGGGCTTGAGATAATGTGTGGTAAAAGCAGAGTTGGAAGTGTTTCCGGAGCTGGCTGAGAAGCCGGATATATCATTCCTTTTGGGATTGGGGCTGAGCGCAACGGCGGGCCTTACATAAGAAAGGTAATCTTTTGCGTTCATAAAATCATAGGAGGTCTCTATGGCTTCGCGGGCGAAATCGGATTGAAAGGTTACCCTTGGCGCCCGGTCCTGTTTCCCCGTTTTGGTGGTGACCAGCACCACGCCGTTTGATGCCCTTGAGCCGTAGATGGCCGTGGAAGCCGCATCCTTAAGTACATCCACGGATGCGATGTCATTCGGATTGATATCCGCCAGGCTACCTTCCACGCCGTCTATCAGCACGAGCGGGTTATTGCTTTTATTGATGGAAGAGCCGCCCCGTATCCGGATCACCGGATCGGCGCCGGGGGTGAAGTTGTTGGTATATATCCTTGCGCCGGCCACCCTGCCCTTTAGACCGTCTCCCACATTGTTGATCGGGGTGTTTTCCAGTATTTTACCGTCGATTTTGGAAACAGCGGTGGTAAGCGTCCGTTTGGATTGCTTTCCGTACCCGATGGCGACAACCTCATTCAGCTTCGTTGTGCTGCCTTTTAAAACCGCATCGACCTTTTCCCTGCCGTTGACGCTGATTTCCGTTTCCTGCCACCCTATGGCTTTAAATATGAGGACGGCATTTTCATCCACGTTGATACGGTAGCGGCCGTCGTCCCCGCTGACGGTCCCGTTCTGGGTGCCTTTTTCCACAACGGTGGCGCCGGGGACGGGGTTCCCTGACTCGTCTGTTATGGTCCCGTTTACGCTGATCCTGGTATGACCGGTTTGCAGTTGGTCCGGCAGGATTTTCCCCGGTAAGGCTGTCGGGCATACGGACAGTGCCGGGAGAAGGAGCGCAGTGCCGAGCAGCATACGATGGAGTAAAGCTCTTTTTTCCATAAAGTAAATTTTTATCATGCGGATTTCAATCCGGTCGCCGGCCGGTCCTGTAGATCGGCTGACGGGTTCTTTTAATAAGTACTACATAAAACAGACAAAATAATTATTTTGGGGGCTAAAAGTAGTGTTTTATTTATTATTTGTAATACATAATAGAGAATTTTTGTAAAAAAGTGAGATATTTGCCGGTGAGGGAAGGAGTATCTGCGGGAGAAGTAGCCTTATATTTGTTCCGCAGGTAGGATGTAGGTACGGGCAGCGCCTTTAAATAAGTCAATGATCGACGGATGAAGAACGATTCCACGCTCACCGAACAGGTGGAGCAAAAAATACTGAAGTACATTACCGAGCAGGGCTATCAGATCGGCGATACGCTGCCCAGGGAAAACGAGTTTGCCCTCCTGCTGGGGGTCAGCAGGGTAGTGGTGCGCGAAGCGCTTAGCCGTCTGCGGATCATGGGTTTTGTGGAAACCCGGCGGAAACGGGGCACGGTATTAAAGTCGCCCGACATGTTCTACGGGGTAAAGACGATCATCGGTTCCGGCAAGCTGGACCTTGAGTCGCTGAAGGATCTCTTCGAGGTGCGGATCATGCTGGAGATCGGCATGGCCGATTTTATTTTTATGCGCAGGACCGAAAATGACCTGGAAGAGCTGATGCGGATCATACAGGAAGAAAATGCCACCGGAGAAACCGACTTCGAAAAGCTGGCCCGCCTGGATATACAGTTTCACAGCACATTGTACAAGATATCGGGAAATAAGACCCTGCGGGCTTTCCAGCACCTGCTCAATACCCTGTTTGTAACCTATTCGAGAAACAAAGACTGGAAGCACAAACAGATCATCTCCCATGAAGCGCTGGCCGGTATCCTGGCCCACGGCACGCCGGATGCTTTCCGTTCTGCCATGCGGCTGCACCTGAATACCCGATTCGAGGATATGGAAAAACTGTTCTCGGGTCCGGAAAAACTTCGTATGCCCGATGGAGTTAGTCAATAGTCACTGGTTTGAAGTTTGAGGTTTATCGCTTCTGGTTTATTTCGCGCATAAAGACTTTAAAATGGTCTCACTGAACGCTGCGCGTTTCTCGTTTCCGGCTTGAGGTTTATCTCGCGCGTAATGATTTTAAACGGTCTCGATGAATGCTGCGCGTTTCCGGTTAATTGCCCGGAATGAAACCTAACTTTATCATCAAATCAGCACATCATCAAAGGCGAAGCCTTCACTGAGACAAATAAAAAAACATTATGCACGAAGCAAATTATCAAATCATTAAATGCCTTTCACCCTTCACCTTTGACCTTTCACCTTATTCCGTCGGATACGTCAGCAGGCTGTGCTGGGTAGCCGTATGGAAATCGCGCCATACCCGGTTGATCTCCGTACCGGCCGTGGCGGCGCTGAGCCCGCAATGCGGATATAGTTCGTCCACCAGCTTTCTGGCGGTGGCTGCCAGCTGCCGGCTGGTATTGCTGACCGCCTTCAGGGCGTCTGGGGGAACGGAGCCTTCCGTTACAAGACGGTCCCAGGAATCCTGTACGGCGGCGTAAAACGACTGCCGGTCCCGTTGCCAGCTGTTCCGGCTTTTTTCGAGCAGCTGCTCAGCCAGCAGGATGCGTGGCGCATTGCTGTGCGGCGCTTGCCGCTTCCGGGTAAGCTGATCGTGACACAGCTCCATGAAATGGGCCGCCATGCCGGAGCTGTTTACCACCAGGGTGGCTTCGGCAAACTGCAGAAAAGGATATTGATAAAGCGGATCCTTAAGAAAAGCTGAGGCGCCATCGATGCGAAAGCAACGCGCTGACGGCACCCGCAGCCGTTCTACAGAAAAGCTGTGGCTGGCTGTCGCGATCATGCCGGTGGTCTGCCAGTTCTCCGTCAGGGTCACCTCATCTTTCAAAAACCAGAAGGATCGTATGAGGGGGCTGCCGTCTTCGTTCCTTAATACCGCGCCATCCTTTTCCAGCACACAGTTGACCGTGAATACGGTAGCATGCGGCGCTCCCGTGGCGTAATCCCAGGAACCGGTGATCTCATAGCCGTTACCGGTACAGATTGCCCTGCCGGAGGGCCGTCCGCTGCCGGCGAGACAGACCTCCGGGTCGTGGAAGAGCCGGACGGCCACATCCGGCGGCAGGAACCCGACGAACCAGCACGCGCCGCTGCAAAGGGTAACCGTCCATCCCACGCTGCCGTCGGCCCAGGCCAGGCTTTCCTCGGTGTGCAGCGCTTCCGGCAGCGTCAGCTGCAAGCCTCCGTAATCCCGGGGCACAAACAGTTTAAACCACCGCTGCGCATAGATCAGCTCCAGCTGCCGCGGATGCAGCTTTCCTGATTTTTCGGCTGCGGCAGCGGTTTGCCGGAGCGTTTTTACAAAAGAAGGTTGAAGAAAGGCGGAAGGGTGTGGTACAGTCTGCATGATCCTGGGTTTTACGATGATGTCTTTACGCTTATCCCAAGAAGTGCAAAGCGCCCCGGCTTCACAGCGGTATCCGCTTAATCCCTACGCCGGCATTATCCGGATCAGGTTTATGAAAGCACAGTCAACGGCGCTTTCAACGGGTATGATCTCAGCCTGTCTTTCAGCGGGGCAGGAGCGGCCGGTTTCCGGTCCGCTGCTATCCCGTCAAGGCACCCCTTGGAAATATGATCGCAAAGATAGGGAGAAAAAGCCGCTGTGCCTACCGGATCATGAAAAGAAATGCGGGCCGCAGGAGCCTCATGAATTTTATTTTAATCATTTGATTAAAAAATTTGTTTAATTCTGAAAATAGTTTTTATCTTTGTCCTGCACAACGCAATGATATGGCCAGGCAAAAGAAAACAGATACCGATCTTTCCACGGAAGAAAAGATAAAGGAAGCGGCCCGGAAGGTTTTTACCCGCAAAGGATACGCCGCCACCCGTACGCGCGATATTGCGGAAGAGGCCGGTATTAACCTGGCCCTGCTCAACTATTATTTCCGGAGCAAGGAAAAGCTGTTTCATCAGGTAATGGTAGAAAAGGTGCAGCAGCTCTTCAGCGTGATCGCTCCCATTGTCAATGATTCGTCTATCAGCCTGGAGTCCAAGATCAGCCGCATTGCCGAAAGCTATATTGATATGCTGTTAAAGCATCCGGACCTGCCTATTTTTGTACTGAGCGAGCTCAGGAATAACGTGCCCAGCTTTATGAACATCGTGCATCCGGAAAAGCTCATCCGGAACTCTTCGCTGGTTACGCAGCTGAAAAAGGCGCGGCCGGACATAAACCCTTTGCATTTTCTGGCGAATATCCTCGGGATGGTGCTGTTTCCCTTTATCGCACAACCCGTGTTTGTGGCCGCACTGGCCCTGGATGCGCGGCAATTTAAGCAGATGATGGAAGAAAGAAAGCAGCTTATACCCGCATGGGTAAAAGCTATGCTGAAGACGAAATAATTTTTTTGACCCGGAATTAATCAAATGATTAAATTAAATGAATAAGATCACACGCATCCGGAATCTTGTATGGGCGGCGGTTGTACTGGGCGCGGGGACGAATATCCATGCGCAATCCACCCGGCTTACCCTGGACGAATGTTATGCGCTGGCCAGGTCCCATTACCCGCAGACCAGGAAGCTGGAACTGGTTGCCCGCAGCAGCGGCTATGCCCTTTCCAATGCGGCAAAGCTTTACCTTCCGCAGCTGTCCATCAGCGGACAGGCTTCTTACCAGTCCGAGACGATGGACTTTTCAGAAGTGCTGGGTGAAGGAGCGCCGCCCGGCATACACTTTCCCGAGATCAGCAAAGACCAGTACAAAGTACAGGCGGAAATCAGCCAGACGATTTACGACGGAGGCGAGATAAGCAACCGCCGCGCCTATATCCGCGCCGATCAGGCCATGCGGCAGCAACAGGTGGAGGTATCCCTGTACGCGGTCAAAGAGCGGGTGAACCAGGTTTATTTCTCCATCCTGCTGATGGAAGAGCAGCTCCGGCAGAATGAAATCCGGAAAGCCGATCTGCAAAGCGCTGCAGACAAGACCGCTGCTGCGCTTGACAACGGCGCCGCTTTTCGCAGCGATCTGAATGAGCTGAAGGCTGAGATCGTGAATGCTGATATGACCGGCACTACGCTCCGCACAGGCCGTTCTGCCTATCTGCGAATGCTGGGTATCCTGATCGGGCAGGCGCTGGGCGACAGCACCAGGCTGGTAAAGCCGGAACCTCCTGCTCCGGCCCGTGATATCCGCCGGCCCGAGCTCAAAGGGTTTGCGCTTCAGGATAACCTCTATGACGTAAGGGAAAAGCAGCTGGGCACCGCCTATCTGCCCCGCCTGAGCGCTTTTGTACAGGGTGCATACGGCCGGCCTACCCTGAATATCATTGACAACAACTGGGGTCCCTGGTATATCGCCGGCGCACGGCTCAGCTGGAACCTGAGCAGTCTCTATTCGCTGAAAAACAACAGGCGCTCGCTGGAAGTGGACCGGCAGAACCTGGCCGCCGACAAGGCTACCTTTCTGCTCAATACCGGTCTTTCGCTTGAGCAAGAGGAGGGCGATATCGATAAATACCGCGCGCTTGTCGCCGAAGACAGAAAAGCCATAGCGCTCCGGTCAGCCGTTACACAGTCGGCCCGAGCGCAGCTGGAAAACGGCGTGATCACCACCCATGAATATATCGCCCAGCTCAATGCCGAGCATATGGCCCGTCAGACGCTTATCCTGCATAACCTGCAGCTGTTGCAGGCCCAATACAAACTCAAACACATCACCGGTAACTGATCAATCATCCTGTCATGAAACAAACCTATTTACAAACGGGGTACGGTTTCCCTGCCATGCTGCTCCTGGCCTTCCTGCTGGCTTCCTGTAGTCACAAGAACGATTATGATGCATCGGGTAATTTTGAAGCCGACGAAGTGATCGTTTCCGCACAGCAAAACGGGGAGCTGCTGTCGTTCCCCATTCAGGAAGGAGACCGGTTGAAGGCCGGTGAAGCCGTGGGTCAGATCGACGTCACCCTCTCCCGGCTCGGAAAGGAACAGGTGGAAGCTTCCATTACAGCCCTGCGTCAGAAGACAAGCAATGCCGCCCCGCAGACAGAGCTGGTCCGCCGCCAGCTGGCGGTGCAGCAGGCCCGGCTGGAACAGCAGCAGCGGGAGCGGAGCCGGACGGCCAATCTGGTCAAGGCCGATGCCGCTACCCAAAAGCAGCTGGATGATATCGATGCCGCCATAGAGCAGCTGCAAAAGGAGATGAACGCCACCCGGCAGCAAATCCGGCTGGGAGAGTCCAACACCGCTACGCAGAACCGGGGCATCCTGAGCGAACGCTCTCCACTTGAAGTAACGGCCCGGCAGTACCAGGAGCAGATCGACCGGGGACAGATCATCAATCCCATCTCCGGCGTTGTGCTGACCAAGTATGCCCTCCGGGGCGAGGTAACGGCCATCGGGAAGCCGTTGTATAAAATTGCCGACACCGATACGCTGAGCCTCAAAGCCTATGTGACCGGCGACGCGCTTACACAGATCAAAACCGGTCAGCCCGTGACCGTCCGCATCGACCAGGGGAAAAAAGCCTATAAAAATTATAGCGGTATTATCACCTGGATATCTTCCAAGTCGGAATTTACACCCAAGACCATCCAGACAAAAAGCGAGCGGGCCAACCTGGTATACGCCATCAAGGTGCGGGTAAAAAACGACGGCTATCTCAAGATCGGGATGTATGGAGAAGTGCTTTGGCACCATCCGGAATAATCGTGACAAATGCGGGCCGGGCCCGAAAAACTGCATAGTATGGCATCATCGGTAATACTCGAAAACCTGGTCAAGACCTATAACGGAGGAGAGGTGCTGGCGGTAGATGACGTGTCTTTTGAAGTAAAGGATGGAGAGCTGTTCGGGCTGATCGGACCCGACGGGGCCGGCAAGACCTCCATCTTCCGCATCCTCACCACCCTGCTGCTGGCGGATAAGGGAACTGCCCGCGTAGCGGAATATGATGTGGTAAAGGACTACCGCGCTATCCGTAACTGCGTCGGCTATATGCCTGGCAGGTTTTCCCTTTATCAGGACCTTACCATCCAGGAGAACCTCGAATTCTTTGCCACCGTATTTGGCACCACTATACAGGCCAATTACGACCTCATCAAGGATATTTATGAGCAGATCAAGCCATTCGGCCATCGCCGGGCCGGTAAGCTTTCGGGAGGCATGAAGCAGAAGCTGGCCCTTTGCTGCGCCCTGATCCACAAACCCCGGGTGCTGCTGCTGGACGAACCCACTACGGGGGTGGATGTGGTTTCGCGGAAGGAGTTCTGGGATATGCTGAAAAGGCTGAAGCAGCAGGGGATCACCATATTGGTCTCCACACCGTATATGGATGAGGCCAACCGTTGCGAGCGGATCGCGCTGATCCAGAAAGGCCGCATCCTGTCGGTGGATACCCCGCAGCAGATCATTGATGCTTTTCCGAAGACGCTCTATGCGGTCCGCTCCGCCGATATCTACCGGCTGCTGCAGGATGTCCGGCAGATGGAGGAAGTGGAGAGCTGCTACACCTTCGGGGAGTTCCTGCATGTGACCTTCCGGGATGACCGGCCGGATGCTGCCGGCCGCCTGAAGGACTATGTGGCAAAAAAGGGTCATACCGATGTGGTGGCGGAAAAGACCGCTCCCGGCATAGAAGACAGTTTTATCCGGCTGACGAATGAACATCCGGAGATACAGGAAAAAGTATCTTAATCATTTTTAAAAGCCGACCATGGCAGAGCAAGCGATCATCTGTAAGGACCTGACCAAGCGCTTTGGCGATTTTTATGCGGTAAACAAGATCTCGTTTGAGGTGGATAAGGGGGAGATATTTGGTTTCCTCGGCGCCAACGGGGCAGGGAAGACAACGGCCATCCGGATGCTTTGCGGTCTTTCTTATCCCACATCCGGAGAAGCTACGGTAGCCGGCTTTAACGTATACCGGCAGCAGGAATCCATCAAGAGAAGCATCGGCTATATGAGCCAGAAGTTTTCTTTATATGAAAATCTTACCGTACTGGAGAACATCACTTTTTTCGGAGGTATCTACGGTGTGCCCCGCAGGGAAATAAAAGAAAGGAGCCGCAGCCTGGTGGAGACCCTCGGCCTGCAGCGGGAAGCGGGAAAGATGGTCGGGGAGCTGCCGCTGGGCTGGAAGCAGAAGCTGGCTTTCTCCGTGGCGATATTTCACCATCCCCGGATCGTTTTTCTCGATGAGCCGACCGGGGGCGTGGACCCCGTCACCCGCCGCCAGTTCTGGGACATGATCTACGAAGCGGCGGCTTCGGGTATCACCATCTTCGTGACCACCCACTACATGGATGAAGCCGAATACTGTAATCGTATATCCGTGATGGTGGATGGAAAGATGGCCGCGCTGGATACGCCGACCAACCTGAAAAAACAGTTTTCCGCGGCGGACATGGATGAGGTTTTCTACCAGCTGGCCCGAGGGGCAAAGCGTGCTGAGTAAAAGAACGGATATGAAATCGAGCTTGATCATATTTATCGCAGAGCGGGAGGTTAGTATGCGAGGTTTATCTCGTTCATAATAATAGTCATAGGGCTCGATGCACCTTCGGTGTCGTCCGACCGTTAAAAAAACGGATATTAACAGATGAAACAGCTACTCGTTTTTATCAGAAAGGAATTTTATCATGTCTTCCGGGACCGGCGGACGCTGCTGATCATGTTCGGCCTGCCGGTGGTAGACATCCTGCTGTTTGGTTTTGCGATGACGAGCGAGGTGAAAAATGCCCATATCATCATATCGGATAACGCGCGGGATGTACAGACGGAGCAGCTGATCAGCAAGATCAAGGCCTCTTCGTATTTTACCGTGGAGGAGTCTCCGCTTAACTATAAGGCCGTAGAAAGCGCTTTCAAAAAAAATGCGGTAAAATGTGCGCTGGTCTTTCCGGCAGGTTTCGGGAGCGACCTGCTGCACAAAGGAAAGGCCCAGGTGCAGATCATCACCGACGGTTCCGACCCCAATACGGCGAAGACCATCGTCAGCTACCTGACGGCAATCATCACCGCTTACCAGCAGGAGCTGTCGCCTGTCGCCGGTCTGCCCTACCGCATCATCCCCGAGACCCGGATGCTGTACAACGAGGAGCAAAACGGATCCCTGAATTTTATCCCCGGTGTGATGGCGCTTATCCTGATGATCGTTTGCACGGCCCTTACCTCGGTTTCCATCGTCAAGGAAAAAGAGCTGGGAACGATGGAGGTGCTGCTGGTATCTCCCTTTAAACCCGTGATGGTCCTGATATCCAAGGCGGTGCCTTACCTCGTGCTGTCCCTGGCCAACTTCACCCTGATCCTGCTGCTGGCGGTATTTGCCCTGCATGTGGAGATCAGGGGCAGCTTGCTGCTGCTGTTCTTTGAAAGCACGTTGTTTATCATCACCTGTCTTTCATTCGGGTTGCTGATATCCAATACCACGAGTTCCCAGCAGACCGCCCTGCTGTTGTCTATGATGGGCATGATGATCCCGACCCTGATCTTTACCGGTTTCATGTTTCCCCTGGAGAACATGCCCTGGATATTCCGGGTGATTTCCCATGTCGTACCCGCAAGGTGGTATTTTATCATTATCAAAGCGGTGATGCTGAAAGGACTGGGTTTTGCCTATGTATGGAAAGAAACGTTGGTGCTGGTAGGGATGACGGTGATATTGCTGGGAATTGCCTTAAAGAACTTTAAAATCCGGCTGCAATGAATGTGCTGCGCTTTCTGTTGCAAAAAGAATTCCGGCAGATCTTCCGGGACAGGACTATCCTGGTCATGATGTTTGCCGTGCCCATCATCCAGCTTATCGTCCTGCCGCTGGCCATGAACTTTGATGTCAAAAACGTCAACATTGCGCTGGTGGACCATGATCACAGCCCGCTTTCTCAAAAGCTGGTATCCAAGATCGGGGCCTCGGGTTATTTCAGGATCGTGGGGGCGGACCCGTCTTATCCGGAGGCGCTGCAGCGGATAGAAACAGGGGAGGCCGACCTGGTACTGGAGATACCCTCGGGCTTTGAGCGGAACCTGGTCCGGGAGGGCGCGCAGAAGATCGGTATTGCTGTGGATGCGATCAACGGTACCAAGGCATCCATCGGCGGCGGCTATTTGAATAAGCTTATCCAGGATTTTAATGCCGGTATGGAGCTGAATATTATCAGCAGAACGGTCGCTCCTCCTGCCGGGCAGATCGATATTACCTACAGCAACTGGTTCAATCCCCTGGCGGAATACAAATATTATATCGTGCCCGGTATCCTGGTGCTGCTGCTTACCCTGATCGGCGGCTTTATGGCGGCGCTGAACATCGTAAGAGAGAAGGAGGTGGGCACGATTGAGCAGATCAACGTCACCCCCATAAAAAAATGGGAGTTCATCCTGGGCAAGCTGATCCCTTTCTGGGTGATCGGGATGGTGGTGTTTACCCTCGGACTGCTGGTCTGCTGGGGAGTATACGGCATTTTTCCGGAGGGCAACATGGCTTTACTGTATCTCTTTGCCGCCGTTTATCTGGTGGCCCTGCTGGGCTTTGGCCTGCTGATCTCCACCTTTTGCGACAATCAGGTACAGTCTATGTTCATGGCTTTCTTCTTTATGATGATCTTTACGCTGATGAGCGGTCTGTTCACTTCGGTGGAGAGCATGCCCGGCTGGGCAAGGGTAATCGCCAACCTTACTCCGGTAACCCATTTTATAAAAGTGGTGCGGATGATCGTGCTGAAGGGGAGCGGCCTGGCGGACCTGGCTCCCGAGCTGGGGTATATCGCCGCTTTTGCCGTTGTGCTGAATGCCTGGGCGATCTGGAATTATAAGAAGACGTCCTAAGATCATCAGCCGGATTGGATTTCTGATCTCTGTTGGGAAAAGAGCGTCTAAAAATAAAAGTTGTTAATTTGCCAACTTTTAGGTATATTTGCAATGATAAAAGACTTCTTAATAAAAGAAAAAATGAACTATGGGGAAATACATTAAAATTAGAAAGCAGAATAATGCAGATTGTAGGCTTAAAAAAGCTTAACGATTTTTGGAAAAGGCATCGCGATGCCGGGAGTAGTATTTCAACCTGGAGGAAAATTACATCAGATGCAGAATGGCGCAACCGGAGCCATGTTTTAAGAGATTTTCCAAAAGCAAAAATATTGAAGTATAAAAGAGCCCGGTTTGAGATTTCTGGTAAAAGATATAGAATGGTCTGTGAAATAGATTATGCAGATCAGATTGTTGAAGTGCGTTGGATTGGTACGCATGATGCGTATAATAAAATAGATCCAACGGTCATATAAAAAATGAGGATGCCCATATGTTGAATAGCCATCATCAGTGGTTCTTAATCGAAACGGAGCGGGAGTACCGAAAGGCCATGCAGCGGTACGAGGAGGTGAAGTATGCCAAAAAAGGCACTAAAGATCATAAGGAAAAGCTCCTTCTGGCCAAATTGATATCTGAGTATGAAGAGAAGAAGTGGGAAGTGCCGGAAGTAGATCCTATCCAGCTGATTATAACCCGGATGGAGGAGTTCGGGTATAAGCCTGTCGATCTTGCCAGATTTTATGGAGATAAGGGAACGATCAGCAAGGTGTTAAGATACAAGCAGCCGCTTTCCCTCAATATGATCAGGATTTTTAGTAAGGAATTGCGTATTCCTGCTGATGAGCTGATTGAAGAATATGCATTGCATCCCTGATTTATTGTTGAAACATATGAGCCGGGGCCGAAAGTTCCGGCTTTTTTATTATCTGTCTCAGACAAAGCGGATGTTCAGCTGTTTTTCGTGCTTGCCTTTTCAAAAAGGCGCATCGCCATAAGGCCGTTTCCCACTGCACCGCCGGCGCGAAGGGCAGCGGCTATAAATACCGTTTCGGCAATCTCCTCGCGGGTAGCTCCTGCCTGAACCGCATTTTTAATATGCGCTTCGATGCAGTATGCGCACTGCGTCGTCAGTGCGACGGCCACGGACATCAGCTCCCGGTACTTTACAGGAATGACGCCATCGCTCCGTTCCGCCGTGTATTTGAGGTTGAGGAAGGCCGCCGCCTCTTTGGGGGCAGCATTGATCAGCTTGTCGGTGTATGCGCGGTCTTTCGGGGTTTGATATTCGGACATATGAGCAGATGAAGGATGAAAAGATGGATGCTATTGCAACAAATATACGATATAACTGGATCCGCTTCCTCCTGGCAATGGGGCATAGTATTTTATCTGCTCTTTTGATGCTTCGGCTAAAGAAAATTGGACCCCGTTTATGGTCAACACCTTTACTGTTATATCGCAGGTATATGTTTGCGTTTCCGTTGGTTGTTCATTCGGCTCGCACTGGTTGGCCTTCCTGTTTATAACGAGTTTTCCATTTGATTTGAATCTATAGCTGTCATCCTTTTCACAATCCGGAACGGCTTGGTACAGGATTTTTCCCGGCGGATTGGTGGACGGATTTTTATCGACTATCCCCTTCTTCCATACTTTGGCAGTCAATATATTGGGAGTGGAACGATCTTTATCTTTTTTACAGGCAAAGAAAGTGGATAAAAACAATGTGAAGATGAATAAAAATCGAATATTCATTTGTTTGAGTAAAAAAGAAGTGAAATAAAGCCTTCTTCAGGATCGGAATAAAGGCTTTTCGTTATTCAATATTATTATTTACTGTCTTTTCCCTGTGGCCGCAGCGATAATAAACCCCAGGATAGGACTTAATACTAAAGAAATAACCAAGGTCCACCAAAAGCCGAGATTTCTCTTTCGGCCATATCTCGCTACGATGATTACCAGAATGATCCAAAGTAGCAGGAAGAAGATGCTGGCCAATGGGGTGGGAGAGGATTGCATAGTTGACGGTTTAAGCGGGTTGTTCTATACCAATTTTCTTATTATGAAAATCTCATTTCAAAAATAAATGTATTGAATTGAAACTATATTTACAACTATTGTTTTTTATATAGGTGGGAAATGGTTTTTATTTTAGTGTTAACGTCACATCCTCTTTTTCAAAAGAATGATTAGTATAAGCTTTGCCTGAGAAACTTTAGTAGGGGAGACTATATAGGCTGGATTACCTGCGGTGATCCAAAGGAGGGA
The DNA here is from genome assembly GCF_039541075.1 of Compostibacter hankyongensis. Lineage (NCBI taxonomy): Bacteria > Pseudomonadati > Bacteroidota > Chitinophagia > Chitinophagales > Chitinophagaceae > Compostibacter > Compostibacter hankyongensis. Next base: position 74,317 of record NZ_BAABFN010000007.1, read on the forward strand.
GCTTACAAATCTTTCGGCCCCGGCATTCGCCGGAGCCTTCTTTTTGTAGACTGGAGTAAAGCTAAAAAGTTCTTTTCCCTGTCCCCTATACTTGATTCGCAGTTGGATAAGTCAATAAAATGTCGTATTTTTGCACAATAGAATTGTCGTATGTTTGTATCATAAGTATCTAATAATCAGTGAAAAAGTCTTCCACATTAGAAAGCAAGATTCTTGCACGAATTTCCAGAAGTAAGTCTAATATATTTCTGCGGGAAGATTTTGTGGATTTGGGGGGGTACGATCAAGTGGGAAGGGTTTTGCTGCAACTGACCCGGAAGGGTATGCTGATTAAGATTGGCTATGGCCTCTATGCAAAGACCAAAGTATCCACATTAACTGGCGTTAGACTACCAGCGGCTCCCCTCCCTTCTTTAGCAAAAGATGCATTAAAACGACTTGGCGTTAAAGTAGGACCTACACGGGCAGAACTTGATTATCAGGCAGGGCGTTCTAACCAGGTGCCGACAGGAAGGCTGATTGGTGTCAAAAAACGTATCAGCCGCAAAATCGGTTTTAAGGAGGTCACTATTTATTATGAACTTGTTCCCCGATAAGGATCTTATCGAAGAAGTTGCATTACAAAAAGGAATTCAGTCCGCCTTTGTTGAAAAAGACTGGTATGTAACACAGGTTCTCAGAAAGATTATTGAATATCATTTTGAGGATTTTCAGATTGTTTTTACAGGGGGAACTGCGCTTTCCAAAGCACATAAGCTTATTCAACGTTTCTCAGAGGATATTGATTTCAGGGTTATAGTTCCTCCTAATCTGGCAACAGAAAGCAAAAGCAGACAGAGCCGTATTTTATCTGTCTTCAAAAATGAGGTGGTCGCTTATTTAAAAACCGAATTTCCGATTGACAAAGACAAGATTTTTGCAAGAAACGGCAATCAATTTTTTTCCATAGAGTTCTATTATCCTACTTTATTTACACGTTCTGATGTTTTACGCCCTCATCTTTTAATTGAATTTACAGTAGCTAATTCGTTATTACCAGTCGTTTCTTTGCCGGTATCTTCCTTCATTAATGAATTATCCGGCAATACACCCGAGATAGAAATAGTTGGCTGTACAGATCCGGTAGAAAGTGCAATTGATAAGCTGAGTGCCATTACATGGCGGATTGCGGAAAGAGAACGAGGTCAACAAAACGATGACCCGGACATTGTCAGACACATCCACGATTTGTCTATCCTAAGTGAACTTGCCATCAGACATGCTGAATTCAGGCGGTTAGCTATAGAAGTTATGACTAAAGACGAGGCCCGTGCTAAAAAAACAAAAGGACGATCCGTTAAAGAAAAATTTGAAATTGTGTTAAATATTCTTCATGAGGATAAGGAGTATCCAGAAGAGTATGATCGTTTTGTAAAAGGTATGTCTTATGCTCCCAATGCTTCAATAGCCTCTTTTCCGGAAGCCGTAGAAGCGCTTCAAAAATTAATTCATTACATCCTTCAATGATAAGATAATCATTTTTCATTAAAAATAACTAAAATTCATCTTTTTTGTAAAATAGAAATACAATTGTAACCTTTCCAAAAAAATGGCTACTTTTTCCCTTGCCCCTTGAGACGGACTATCATGCGCCTCATGCCCATATCAAGAGTTTTGAGAGAGGCAGATTCAATTTGTATTCCCTGTATTTAGTAAGCGCTTGTATGCGGACACTATATTTTCAGCAGTTTCATGCATTTCGTAACGTACTGCCAATGGACTGCGATTAAAAGTTCTCGCGCTTAATTTTGTAATTTCTTCAGCAACAAAATTTGTAATAATACTAATTTTTCGTAATTTATCTGCATTTGTAATACCGGATATGCTTCTATTGCCTGAACGAGTTGAAAAACTCTCCAGCACATATTTCTCAAATAGCTGAGGATTGACCTCAAACAATGGAGTACCTGCTTGTGGAAATATTGATATCTCTTTAATGGCCCCTGCCAGCGAAGAATGGATAAATCTTTTGATCTTTCGCCTTAGGCCTGCCAAAATGGTTACTTCTGCGCATTTCCTAAACTCTGCACTTGCTTTTACGATATGCTTAATAATAACTGTTTGCTGTATTTCTAATTTTAATATATGATCAGCAAAGGTTAGTCCTTTTATTAACAGAATTTCCTCTGTGGAGTTATGTAAGAGATAAGTTCTAAAAAGCTCCGGATTAGAGATATAAACTGGTAAGGTATTGTCATCCATATTCATAGTGCCGATTTTAAATGAGAAAAATTTATTCATTCCATCAAAATAAAGAATTCATCCGCTGACACTCCTGTATCCGCGCCGACCCGAATCCCAATCTCTCATTTTTTTTGTAGCGAGGGCTGGATTACCTGCGGTGATCCAAAGGAGGGAGCTTACAAATCTTTCGGCCCCCGGTCTGCTGCGCAGATCGGTTTTTTATTTTTCCGCCCCTGCCCGGACCAGTCCGGCAGTTGCTGCAAAATAAAAAACCCCGGCATTCGCCGGGGCCTTCTTTTTTGTAGCGAGGGCTGGATTCGAACCAACGACCTTCGGGTTATGAGCCCGACGAGCTACCTCTGCTCTACCTCGCAATGAGAGTGCAAAGATACTGAACTAATCGTGATCTTCCAAACAACAGCTGAAAAAAAACCGGTAACTTTGTGGTTCGTTTTAATGCCTAACCGCCGCCTGACATGCACAAAGCCGGGTTTGTTCATCTTTTCGGTTTGCCCAACGCGGGCAAAAGCACCCTGCTGAACGCGCTGGTAGGAGAGAAGCTGGCCATCGTATCCCCCAAGGTGCAGACCACGCGCCACCGGATACTCGGTATCCTGACTACCCCGGATTACCAGCTTGTCTTCTCCGACACGCCGGGCGTTGTGGAGCCGCGGTACCGCCTCCATGAGAAAATGATGGCGACCGTAAAGGGGGCCATGGAGGATGCGGATGTGGTGGTGCTCTTGCTGGATGCCGCTTTTGAGCCCGCGCCGCAGCGGGAGCTGCTGGACCGTGTGCCGAGGGATATTCCGGTGGTGTTGGCTGTCAACAAGACGGACCGCGCCGGGGAGGAAAAGCTGAAGGAGATCGGCGAACTTTTTAAGGATACCGCTGTGAGTGAGACGGTTGCCATCAGCGCGCTCAAACAGCAAAACCTGGACCGGCTGCTGGAAGCTATCCTCCGTCATATTCCCGAATCCCCGGCCTATTATCCGGAAGATACGCTGACGGACCGGCCGATGCGGTTTTTCGTCGCCGAGCTGATCCGCGAAAAGATATATCAGCTCTACCGCGAGGAGCTGCCTTATCATACCGCCGTGGTAGTCGGGCAGTTTGAGGAAAAAAATACCCTCACCAAGATCACGGCCGACATCGTGGTGCAGCGGGAAACCCAGAAAGGGATCATCCTCGGCGAGAAAGGAAAAATGCTCCGGGAGCTGGGGACGAGGGCCCGGCAGGATATCGAGCAGTTCATCGGCAGAAAAGTATTCCTGGAGCTGCACGTGAAGGTGCGCGGCAAATGGCGGGACAACGAGATCTTTTTAAAGGAATACGGGTACTGACGATTTGATGATTTGGTGATTCGATGATTTGATGATGAAGCAATGGCTGAGCTTTGGATAAAGACAAGCATCTTTAAGCATTGCAGCAGAATATTAACCGGGTAACAAGAACATGGGATATACAGTTGCTATTGTGGGCCGCCCGAATGTGGGCAAATCAACACTGTTCAACCGCCTGCTCGAACAGCGCAAGGCCATCGTGGACGATACCAGCGGGGTCACGCGGGACCGGCAGTACGGGGTAACGGACTGGAATGGGAAAGTCTTCAACGTGATCGACACCGGCGGCTTTGTGCCGGACTCAGACGATATCTTTGAGACCGAGATCCGGAAACAGGTGCGCATCGCGATGGACGAGGCGGATGCCCTGGTCTTTATGGCCGATGCGGCCACCGGGATCACCGATCTGGATACTTCCATGGCCGACCTGCTGCGGAGAACGGATAAGCCGGTGTTCCTCACCGTCAACAAGGTGGATAATAATGCCCGCCTGCTCGACGCCTCGGAGTTTTATGTGATGGGATTTGAAAATATCTTCTTTATCAGCAGCATCAGCGGCAGCGGTACCGGGGAGCTGCTCGATGCCATCGCCGCAGGTATTCCCGAAGAGGTCTCCGCCGAAGCTGTCGCAGAACAGCAGCTGCCACGCTTTGCCATCATCGGCCAGCCGAATGTGGGGAAATCTTCCCTGCTGAATGCGCTGACCGGGCAGGACCGGACTATCGTCAGCGATATCGCCGGCACCACGCGCGATACCATCCATACGCACTACAAGCTTTTCCAGAAAGAGTTTATCCTTATCGATACCGCCGGCATCCGGAAGAAAAACAAGGAAAAGGACGATCTTGAATTTTACTCCGTGATCCGCGCCATCAAGGCTATGGACGAGGCGGATGTCTGCCTCCTGCTACTCGACGCCGAAAAGGGGATCACCGCCCAGGACGTAAATATCTTTTCGCTCGCGTCCCGGAAGGGGAAGGGCATCGTGATCCTGGTCAACAAGTGGGATCTGGTGGAAAAAAGCACCTATACGGCGCGGGATTATGAAAAGGAGCTGCAGCAAAGGATAGCCCCCTTTACCGATGTGCCCGTCATCTTTATCTCGGCCAAGGAAAAAACACGTATACACAAGGCCGTGGAAACGGCGCTCGACGTATATGAGCACCGCAGCCGGCGTATTCCCACCTCGCGTCTGAACGAAGTAATGCTCAAAGCCATTGCCAGCTATAATCCTCCGGTGGTACGGGGGAACCTCATCCGGATCAAGTATGTGACGCAGCTGCCGACAAAAACGCCGGCCTTTGCCTTTTTCTGCAATTATCCCGACGAGGTGAAGCAGCCCTACCGTAATTATCTGGAAAACCAGCTTCGCGCCCAATTCGACTTTAAAGGGGTGCCGCTGAAAATATTTTTCAGGAAAAAATAAGCTTGCAGATCTAACGACCCGCTGCGGAAATCACCGCCGGAGCCGCGCCCGGAGCCGAGGTCAGCGTATTGCGACAGCTTCCCGGCCGGTCGGTATTGATCACCATATCCGGTCCCAGCTGCTGCAGCGTACGCCAGGCTTCCGGCGTATCCGGAGCGCCCCAGAAGCGAAACGGTTTGCCCAACCCGGCAGCGGCCATCACCAGCCTGCGGAGCGTGGCCCGGCCGCCTTCGGATAAACGGCCTTTCCCGTTCCAGTTTGAATACGTCTCGAAGTTATCGCTGATCATGACCACCTTGCGGAGATCGGCAGGGGCGTAGCGGTGTCCGGGCAATCCGTCGAAAAGGATCAGCGAAGGGTAGTTTCTAAAAGTGCTGTCCGGGGGGCGGTTACCGCTGATAAATACCTGCACGGCCATGGGATTATGGCTCCGGTCAAAGCAGCTGCGGTGCTGCTCCAGCCTGCGGATCAGCAGCGGCAGCACGTCCTGCCAGGACTCCTTGATATCGATCATCAGGTAGAACGTATATCCGTCGTCGTTACTTACCTTCCCCTGGTATTGTTCAAACAAACGGCTGACCGGCTGCAGGTACATCGTTTCCAGCGTATGGCCCGGTTTTATCCCGGAGGCCTGGTGAGCCACCATCAGCGAATCGCCCCGCAGGTATACGTCCGCTTCTATGGAAAAAGCCCTTTGTTCATAAGCGTCCCAGAAAGGCTGCGTATGATCGTAATCGTTATGAGAATGGATCTTTATCTTCCCGGGAGGCGCTTTCACAGGGCGCTGCTGGGCGATCGCGGAAAGCGATAAGGTCAGCAGGAGTGCGAAAAGAAAAATCCTTGGCATAAGATCATGTATGGCTGTTTAGCCGGGCAGCGGCGGCTTTATCTACAAACCAATGCAGCGTACCCGCAGAGGGCCGGATCACCTGCGAGGGAAATTGCTCCGGCCGGAAAGGCCCTTCCAGCACTTCTTTCAGCGTGTCCGCCTTACCGGCTCCGGCGGCCAGGAAGACTACCTGCGCAGACCGGTTTACGATCGGCGCGGTGAGGGTGATCCGGTGCATCTGCTGCGTCGGGAGATAAAAGGAGGTGACCCAGGCTTCCTGTTCGTGTACTACGGGCAGACCGGGAAACAGCGAGAGGGTATGCCCGTCGTCGCCCATCCCCAGCAGCACCAGGTCGAAGCTGGTGCCGGTAGCGCCGAAATACTGGTGCAACAGCTTTTCATATGCCGCAGCGGAAGCTTCGGGACCGATATCTGTCCGCATATAATGGATCTGATCTTCCGGCACCGGTACATGCCGGAGCAGCGCCTCATACGTCATTCTGCCGTTGTTTCTTTCATCGTCAAAAGGCACGGCCCGCTCGTCGCCCCAGAAGAGGTGCAGCTTTTCCCAGGGTATCTTTTCTTTATAGCCCGGCCGGGTGAGCAGCTCATACAGCCGCCGCGGGGTGCTTCCTCCGGAGAGCGACCAGGTATACCGGTCCTGCCGCTCCAGGGTGCTTTGTATATGTTCCGTGATCCAATCGGCCAGGTCACGGCTGAGCTGGTCAAGGTCTTGGGCGATATGTAATTCCATGAACTTAAAAATAAACGCATGAACGATCCCGCAGACCTCACTGTTCCGGACGCGGGTATTTCACGTACGAACAGCGGCTATTCCTGGTGCGGCGCCGGCAGCGTGATCCAGTTGTGCCCGTCCCGGGCGATCAGCGCTTCGGCGTCTTCCGGTCCCCAGCTGCCGGGAGCATAGTTGGGAAAATCCACCGGGCTGCGCGTTTCCCAGGCCTCCAGGATGGGCATGATGATCTTCCAGGCCGCTTCCACCTGGTCTGCGCGCATGAACAGCGTCGCATCTCCTTCCATCACATCCAGCAGGAGGGTTTCATAGGCTTCGGGAGAATGATCGCCGTAGGCTTCGTCGTAGTTGAAGATCATGTCCACCGGGCTGAGGGCCATGGCCTGTCCGGGGCGTTTGGCCTGGAAACGGATACGGATATCCATCTCGGGCTGTATGCTGATGGTCAGCCGGTTGGGCCGCCAGCTTTCCGCCGCCTCCCCAGGGAACGCATAATGCGGGGCGGGACGGAACTGCAGGGTGATGATGGTTGTCTTCTCATTCAGAAACTTTCCGGTCCTCACGTAAAAGGGTACGCCCTGCCAGCGCCAGTTGTCGACATAGAACTTCACCGCAGCAAATGTTTCCACCGGGGAGTTGGGGTCTACGCCTTTTTCCTGGCGGTAGCCGGGCACTTTCTTTCCTTCTATCCATCCGGGAGCGTACTGGCCGCGGACGGCATAATCGTGCACTTCGTCCCGGCCGATACGCCGGATGGCATTCAGCACATCCACCTTTTTATTCCGGATCTCATTGTCGTGGAAGGACACCGGCGCTTCCATCGCTACCATGCAGAGCAGCTGCAGGATATGGTTCTGCACCATATCCCGCAGGGCGCCGGCTTTTTCGTAATAGCCGCCGCGGCCTTCAAGGCCTACGGTTTCCGCGGCGGTGATCTGGACATGCTCGATAAAGTTACGGTTCCAGATGGGCTCAAACAAGGCATTGGCAAAACGGAGCGCCAGGATATTCTGGACAGTTTCCTTACCCAGGTAATGGTCGATACGGTAGATCTGGTCTTCGGCAAACATCCCGGTCAGCAGCTCGTTCAGCTTATGAGCGCTTTCGAGGTCATGCCCGAACGGCTTTTCAATAACGATGCGGGTGTATTTGGTATCGGTGCAGACATTCAGCTTGCCGAGCTTGGTAGCGATATCCGGCACCAGCTGCGGCGCCACAGCCATATAAAAGATCACATTCGGATGTTCTCCCCAGGCTTTTTCCCGGTCTTTTACGATATCGGTGATCTTCTGGTAGGCTTTTTCGTCTTCCGCATCCATCTGCAGGTAAGAGACATGCTCCGAGAAGGAAGTCCAGTGACTATTGGGTTCTTCCTTGCGGCGGGAAAACTTTTTTATGCCGTCCAGGAGGTGCTTGCGGTAGTCCGTATCGGAATAGGGGCTGCGTCCGATGCCGATGATGGCAAAATGCTCGGGCATCCACTCGTCCAGGAAAAGATTATAAAGGGCGGGACTGAGTTTACGGTAGTTAAGGTCTCCGCTGCCGCCGAATATAAAGAGTATAGATGCCGGCGGACGTTTATGTTGCGACATGATCAGTTTGTTTTGAAAAATTACTTCGTTCCGGCTTATCCGGACCCTGTTAAGGAACAGGACCGGTTACTGGTCCCATTCCGAATGAAAAATACCTTCTTCGTCGATACGCTGGTAAGTATGCGCCCCGAAATAATCCCGCTGTGCCTGGATCAGGTTGGTGGGCATCCGTTCGGTGGTGTAGGCTTCGAAGTAAGCCAGCGCGCTTTTCAGACCGGCCGCGGGTATACCGCTCCGAATGGCCTGCGCCAGGATAGCGCGGATGGCCGGCAGCTTCGATTGTACCAGGCCGGACAGCTGATCGTCCAGCAGGATGTTGGGCAGCTGGGGATTTTTCCGGTAAGCCTGGTAGAATTGTTCCAGCAGCGAGGAGCGGATGATACAACCTCCTCTCCAGATCTTCACCACATCCTGCATGGGGATATCCATCTTCAGCTCTTCGGAGGCGTTGTGCAGCAGCGCCAGCCCCTGGGCGTAGGCGATGATGGTGCAGAAGAACAACCCTTCTCCGGCCTCTTGGATAAACTGCTTTTTATCGGCTTTTATCTTTTCGATGACCGGCTTGTAGATCGCCGCGGCCTTTACCCTTTCTTCCTTAAAGGCAGACAGGGTGCGGAGAGAAACGGCAATATCAATGCTGGGAATGGCTACCGGCAGGTCCATGGCATCCTGGGAGGTCCATTTGCCGGTACCTTTGGCCCCGGCCTTGTCGAGAACCATATCCACGAGCCGGTTCCCGGTCTTGTCGTCCTTTTTCAGGAAGATATCGCGGGTGATCTCCACGAGGAAAGATTGCAGCTCGCCTTCGTTCCACGTCTTGAACACCTCGTGCAGCTCGTCGTTGTCCAGCCCGAGGCCGCGGTGGAGCAGGTCGTATATCTCGCTGATCATCTGCATGATCGCATATTCGATACCGTTATGTACCATTTTCACATAGTGACCGGCGGCATCTTTACCCATATAAGCCGTGCAGGGTTCGCCGTTGACCTTGGCGGAAACGGCTTCCAGCACTGCCTTTACATGTTGGTAAGCTTCCCTGTCGCCACCCGGCATGATGCTCGGGCCGAGCCGTGCTCCGCTTTCCCCGCCGGACACGCCCATACCCATAAAATGAATGCCCTTGGGCTGCAGCTCGGTCACCCGGCGCAGGGTATCGGTATAATGGGAGTTGCCGGCATCGATGATGATATCGCCTTTCTCCAGCAGGGGCAGCAGGCTGCCCACCACGTCGTCCACGGGTTTTCCCGCAGGCACCAGCAGGGTGATTTTGCGGGGTGCTTTGAGCATCTTCACCAGGTCCTCCATGGTGTTCACCCCTTTTACATCGGTGTTGGGGGTAGCGCCCTGCTCGAGGGCTGCCGTTTTTTCAGGGCTTCTGTTATATCCTACTACGCTGAATCCGTGATCGGCCATGTTGTATAACAGGTTTTTGCCCATTACTCCGATGCCGATCATACCAAGGTCAAATAATTTGTCTGCCATAATTTTCTAATGTATGTATTTGTTAAACAGGCAATAAAGTTAGGCATTTTACCCGTCTTTAACGGTATAAAGTGCCTGCGGCCACGCCCCGCAGATAGCCTACCGACTCGGCGAGACCGGCCAACGGGTCCTTCATATCTCTTTCGTATTCCATGCTGCAATGTCCTTTGAAGCCGATCTTCTGCAGGGCCAGCATAAGGGCGGGAAAATCGATGATGCCGCGGCCTACCGGGATGGCCTGTCCGTCTCTCTTTGCAGCGGTAACATCTTTTATGTGCAGGTCGAAGATCCGCGGTCCGTATTCCCGGGCTGCTGCGGCGGGATCGGTGCCGGCGCGCTGGCTGTGACCGATATCCAGGCAAAGCCCGACGCGTTCATCCATGTTTTTGATCCGTTTGTACACATCTCCCGGGGCGGGGTACAGCTTGTCTTCCGGACCATGGTTATGGATGGCCAGCCGGATGCCGGACTCCTTCACCTTCTGTTCGGAATAGGAAAGCAGATCGTAGGTCGGCACGCCGATGATCAGGGGCACGCCCACCTGTTTGGCATAGGCAAAGGCGCGGTCCACCTCGGCTTTTGATTTCATGTAGATGACGCCGACGGCGTAGATGCGTACATCCGAGGCTTTGCATTTGTCCACCACGGCGCTGATCTGCTGGGGAGTGCTGTCCAGCGGCAGGTGAAAATCCTTGATGGAAAGATCGTGCACATCCAGCCGCTTCATTATTTGCAATGAGTCGTCGAGGTTGAATTGTGCAAAGGTAAAGCCGGCGATCCCGGTCTGCCAGGCCTGTTTACCGGGAATGCGTTTTCCGGCGGACAACAAACCCTTGCCCAATACCGGCTGTACGGCTGTGGCAGCTACGCCCAGAGAAGCGGTTTTCAGAAATAATCTGCGTGAAGAAGACATAAGCGATATGATTTTTTAAACATAAAAAAGTTATATCCCGTTCAGGTAACAGACAGCTGGATGGCTTCCCGAAGCCGGTCTTTGTTGCCCACGATCCAAACGAGATCGCCCGCTTCCAGCACAAAGGAAGAATCGGGATTGAGCCGCCGTTCGCCATCCCGTTCCACCCCCACCACCAGGCCGGAGGTAGTATTGCGGATGTCTGATTCCCGGATGCTTTTGCCGGTAAACGGCGAATTTTTATCGAGCGTGATCTGCATCAGCTTTATGTTTTCCCCGTCGGCTTCCGCGGGGGCCAGGATGTCTTCCGACTCGATGGTATGCGCAAAATCCTCCAGCTGATCATCGGTACCGATTACGGCTATACGATCTGCGGGGTAGAGGCGCTCCTGCCGGGTGGGCACATGGATCAGCCTTTTTCCGCGTTCGATAAGCGCCACGTTGATGCCGTATTTTTCGCGCCATCCCAGCTCCACCAGGGTCTTTCCCACGCAGGTGGCTTCCGGGGGAATATCGAAATAGGCGAGGTGTCCGTCCCAGGGGATGAGATCGGAATCCACCCGTTGCCCCGAGGGGGTGGGCTCCGCTTCCTTGGAATGGAGGTTGGTCAGAAACCGGTGTTCTATCCGGCCGTAAAACGACTGCAGTCGCTTGGAGAAAAGGATGATCACGAGGATGATGATGGCCACGGCGCCGGCCAGGGCTACGGTGACCGAAAAGACGCGGTTCAGCAGAAAGCCGACGATCAGCACGCAAAGGGCTACGCGGATTACCTCGAGCAGTACCAGCGGTCCGCGGTTATAACCCTTGTTCAGCCAGAGCTTGGAAAACGAGATACGGTCTATCCGGCGGAAGCCCAGCGCCCAGAGGAAGGGGGCGGCCAGCAGCAGGGTGATCAGCGCGGTAGTCAGGGAGCTGATGGTGGAGTTGGCAATACGTTTATCCAGCAGGGGACCTACATACGTGGTAACGAGCAGGATAATGCCGGTGATGATCACGAGGTGGAGGATGATGATCCGCAGGTAGGAGCGGAGCAGCAGACGCCAGGTGCTGGTGGTCTGTATCTTCTGCGCGCCGGTGCTGTAGCGGTTCAGGTAGCTGATCCAGGAAGCGGGCAGGTGCTTTTCCAGCCAGTTGTACAGGGGCTCGGACAGCCGGATCATATAGGGCGAGGTAAAGGTGGTCAGCACTGACACCCCGACGGCTATGGGATATAGAAAGGGGCTGGTCACCTTGAGGTCTATGCCGCCGAGCGTGGCAATAATAAAGGAAAATTCGCCGATCTGGGAAAGGCTCATGCCGGTTTGCAGCGACTGCTTGAGGGGCTGCCCGGATATGAGCGAGCCGATGGTGGCATTCAGCGTTTTGCCGCAGATCACCACCGCGGCGAGGATAAGCACAGGTACAATATACTGCCAAAGCACCGCCAGGTTGATCAGCATGCCGACGGAGACAAAGAAGATGGCGCCGAACAGGTCCTTTACCGATTTGACCAGGTGCTCGATTCTTTCGGATTCGCGGGTCTCCGCGAGGATGGATCCCATGATAAAGGCGCCGAGGGCGGAGGAGAACCCCACCTTGGTCGCCAGCACCACCATCAGCAGGCAGAAGCCCAGCGAAAGCACCAGCAGGGTTTCGTCGTTGACCAGCTTGCGGACCCTTTTGAGGAAGGTGGGCAGCAGGTAGATGCCGGAGACAAACCAGAGGATCAGGAAAAACACCAGCTTCAGCACCGAGAAGAGCATGGTAGCGCCGGAGAATTGCTGGCTGACGGCCACGGTAGAAAGAAGCACCAGGAGCAGCACGGCTACCAGGTCTTCGATCACCAGCACACCCAGTACAAGGCTGGCAAATTTCTGGGTCTTTACCCCCAGCTCGTCAAAGGCCCGGATGATGATGGTGGTGGAGGAGATGCTGATGATGCCGCCCAGGAAGATGCTGTCCATGGTAGACCAGCCCAGCAGCTGCCCGGTGATATAGCCGAACAGCAGCATGAAGGATACTTCGTATATGCCGGTGACGGCCGAGGAGCCGCCGACCTTGAGTAGTTTTTTAAAGCTGAATTCCAGACCGAGACTGAACAGCAGGAAGATGACCCCGATATCCGCCCATACCTTAATGGTGGCGGTATCGGTGATCGTGGGGAAAAGATGGAAATTAGGGCTGACGAGCAGCCCGGTGATAATATAACCCAGTACCAGGGGCTGCTTCAGCTTTTTAAAGATCAATGTGGTAATGCCCGCAGCCCCGAGGATCAATGCCAGATCGATAATAAGCTCGTGTACATGCTCCATGCGCCGCGCCGTTTTGCCTTAAAAATAAGACAGAAAGCAGGAAATAACAAAAATCGGCAGGGGAAAGGCGGGGATTTGATAAATTGGTTAACTTCGGCTAAGACTTAAAACAGAACCCCTGTATGGAAAATACTCCACAAACGCCTCCCGTCGCTCCCTCCGGCACCGACGGAAAAACGGTAGCCATCGTCAGCTACATCACTCTGATCGGCTGGATCGTCGCGCTTATCCTGAACAGTAGTAACCGGACGGCGCTGGGCAGCTTTCATCTCCGGCAAATGCTGATGCTTGTGCTGGCCGGTGTTGCGCTGGGCATTGTCCGGGCGGGGCTCAGCATGATCCCTTATGTCGGGGGAGCGCTGAGCTTCGTATGCGCGCTTGCCGGCATCGGTCTTTTTGTATTATGGGTACTGGGACTGGTCGGCGCGGCCAACGGGGAACAGAAACCCCTGCCGCTGATCGGGCCGCTGGCCCAGGAGTGGTTCAAAGGGCTTTAAAAAAAATAACCCCAGCGGTAGGTCGGGGTTATTTTTTTGTAAAGTCTGATGTTGTTTACAGGTGGATGGCCTCTCCGTAAGCCACCTCGATGGCATCTTTGATGCTTTCGCTGATGGTGGGGTGGGGGTGTACGGCGTTCAGCACTTCCTGGTAGGTGGTCTCCAGCTTGCGGCCCAGCACGGTTTCGGCGATCATTTCCGTGACATTGTAGCCGATCAGGTGGGAGCCGAGCCATTCCCCGTACTTGGCGTCGAAGATCACCTTCACAAATCCTTCCGTTGCGCCGGCAGCGGTGGCCTTGCCGGAGGCGGACAAGGGGAATTTTCCGACCTTGATCTCGTAGCCGGCATCCTTGGCCGCTTTTTCGGTGTAGCCTGCCGAGGCGATCTCGGGGGAGCAGTACGTACAACCGGGAACGTTATGATAATCCAGCGGCTCCGGCTGATGCTTGTATTTCTTTTCGCCGAAGGCGATGTTTTCCACGCAGATAATACCTTCTTTGGAAGCCACATGCGCCAGCGCCTGGCCGGGAACGCAGTCCCCGATGGCATAGATACCGGCCACATTGGTCTGGTAATATTTGTCCACGCTGACCTTGCCTTTCTCGGTCTTGATACCGAGCTCCTCCAGGCCGATATTCTCAATATTGGCCACCACGCCAACGGCGCTGAGCACGATGTCGGCTTCCAGCGTTACGTTGCCTTTGGCCGTCTTCACATTGGCTTTAACGCCTTTTCCAGAAGTATCCACGCTTTCCACGGAAGCGTTGGTCATTACCGCTATGCCTTTTTTCTTATAGCTCTTTTCCAGCTCTTTGGATACGTCTTCGTCTTCTACGGGTACGATGTTGGGGAGAAATTCCACGATCGTAACCTTGGTGCCGATGCTGTTATAAAAATAGGCGAACTCCACGCCAATGGCGCCGGAGCCTACAATGATCATGGATTTGGGTTGTTCCGGGAGCACCATGGCCTGACGGTAGCCGATGACTTTTTTGCCGTCGATCTTGAGACTGGGCAACTCTTTGGAGCGGGCGCCCGTAGCCAGGATGATGTGTTTGGCCTCATGCACGGCGGTTTTGCCGTCCTTATCGGTTACGGCTACCTGTCCTTTGGCCTTGAGCTTAGCGGTGCCGTTCAGCACGTCGATCTTGTTTTTCCGCATCAGGAACTGAACGCCTTTGCTCATCTTGTCGGCCGTACCCCTGCTTCGTTTTATAATGGCGGAAAAATCCGGTTTGGGTTCTTTCACGAGTACGCCGTAGTCGCTGGCGTGCTGTGCATATTCCATGACCTGAGCGCTTTTCAGCAGGGCTTTGGTAGGGATGCAACCCCAGTTGAGACATATGCCGCCCAGTGATTCTTTTTCCACCACGGCCGTTTTAAATCCCAGCTGTGATGCGCGGATAGCCGCAACGTATCCGCCGGGACCGCTTCCGATAACGATTACATCGTATGCCATATATTCAGGTTTTGAATGATAAATACCTACGGGGTTACTGATGTACCGGCAGACCGGTCTTCCCGGGCCGGCCAAAGGTAACAAGAAATCGGGAAAACATCAGCGCAGATCCACTACCTCAACGCCGGGGTGGGCCTTGGCGTCGAACGTAAAGCTGTTGTCGGCCATCGCCGCATTGGGCGTAAAGGCGGTGATTTCATAGGTATAGCGGTTTCCGCTCTGCTCGAATATTTCGGTGCTTACGATATTCTTGGCGGCCTTGTCGATCTGTACCACCACCTTGAAAAAAGGTTTGGACTTATCCAGCGGCGTCATCTCGATCACATCCACCGGTTTGCCGCGGTGCGTGCTGCTGCCGCTCAGACGATAGAGAAATTCCTTGTCATAAAAGTTGGAAAACAGGCGGTCCGGGGTAAGGGTGGCGTTATCCGGGGTGTACGCGCTTATCTGTACCTCTTTTGTATCCTTGTTGTAAGACCAGGTGGTGCTGCCGTCGCAGTATATCTCCTGTCCGTCCAGGAGCACTTTGTATTTTTTCCCTTTCAGGTAAACGGTGCCGGTTTTGGTATCCATTACTTTGTTATCCGGCGTGGTGATCTTGAGTGAGAAACCGGCTTTTATGCTTTTGTAGGTTTTGAATTTAGCGCTGGCGGCATCCAGGATGGCCTTGGCTTTGGGATCGCTCTTCCCGAACGGGGTCTGCTGCTGCGCCTGCACCTGCATAAAGGCGATTCCCGTTAACAATAATGCTGCAATAACTTTTTTCATCCGTTAGTATTTGTTTTCTTTCTTCGTTTGTCACTGTTTCGTTGTGCCGGATGCATGCATCCTCGTTAACCGCGCAGGATGTAGCTTATACCCTGCCGGAACGTCCTTTGTAAGGCAAACCCCGTGCCAGGGGAGGGTAGGAAGACAGGATGTCAGAACAGCTGCTGCAGGTATTCTTCCAGCTCCGTTTCCGTTTTAAAAAGCACATCCCTGGCCTTGCTGCCCAGATTCGGACCGACAATACCGGCTGATTCCAGCTGGTCCATCAGTCTTCCGGCGCGGTTATATCCCAGCTTCATCCGCCGCTGCAGCAGGGAAGTGGAGCCCTGCTGGGTCTGCACGATCACCCGGGCAGCTTCCTCGAAGAGGGGATCTTTTTCACCGCTGCCGAACTCGCGGTTCTCCAGTTCTTTTTCATCTACATATTCGGGCAGCAGGAAGGCCTCCGGATACCCCTGCTGGGCGCCGATATATTCCACGATCTTTTCCACCTCGGGGGTATCCACAAAAGCGCATTGCAGCCGCACGAGCTCCCCGTTATAGGAAATCAGCATATCGCCCTTGCCGATGAGCTGTTCCGCCCCGCCGATATCGAGGATGGTGCGGGAGTCCACCTTGGAGCTGACCTTAAAGGCCATGCGTGCGGGGAAGTTGGCTTTGATGGTACCGGTGATGATGTTTACGGAGGGGCGCTGGGTGGCGATGATCAGGTGTATGCCTACGGCACGGGCCAGCTGGGCCAGACGCGCGATCGGCATTTCGACCTCCTTGCCCGCCGTCATGATCAGGTCGGCGAATTCGTCCACCACCAGTACGATGAACGGAAGATACTGGTGACCTTTCTGGGGGTTAAGACGGCGATGGATGAATTTTTCGTTGTATTCCCGGATATTGCGTGCGCCGGCTTCTTTCAGCAGGTCGTAGCGGTTGTCCATCTCGATGCAGAGCGCATTGAGCGTATGCACCACCTTCTTGGTATCGGTAATGATGGCTTCCTCTTCGCCGGGCAGCTTGGCCAGGAAATGCTTCTCGATCAGCCGGTAGATGGACAGCTCCACTTTTTTCGGGTCCACCAGCACCAGCTTCAGCTGGGAGGGATGTCTTTTATACAGCAGCGATACCAGCAGGGCGTTGATGCCGACGGATTTTCCCTGTCCCGTGGCGCCGGCCATCAGCAGGTGCGGCATGGTGGCCAGGTCCACGATAAAGTTTTCGTTGTCGATCTTTTTACCGACGGCGATCGGCAGGCTCATCTTGCTGTTCTGGAATTTTTCGGAAGCCAGCAGCGCCTGCATGGATACGATGCTTTTCTTGACATTGGGCACCTCGATGCCGATGGTGCCTTTGCCGGGTATGGGCGCGATGATGCGTATGCCAAGGGCAGCCAGGCTGAGCGCAATATCGTCTTCCAGGTTCCGGATACGGGATATCCGTACGCCTGCCGCCGGTACGATCTCGTAAAGGGTAACGGTAGGGCCAACGGTAGCGGATATCTTCTGTATGGAAATATCGTAGTTGCGCAGGGTTTCAATGATCTGGTTCTTGTTGTTCTCCAGCTCATTGTTGTCGTGTATGATCTTGTCCCCTCCGTGATTTTCGAGCAGGTCCAGCGTGGGGAAACGATAGTCCTGCAGATCGAGCGTGGGCTCATAGAGCCCCTGCTCTTTTACCGCCTTGTTGGGCGGTCTGCCGCTGCTTTTTTCTTCTTCATGGGCCGGATTGATCTCCAGGGTCACCTCCCCGTTTTCTTTGGCCGGGCGGCGGGCGGGGAGCGGGGTGGTTTCTTTTCCGAGGGGCAGGTCTACCCGGGAGGATTCGCCGGTCTCTTTTTCTGCGGCCGGCGTTTCTGCGGCCGGTGGCGGCACGTCTTTCTCGATGAGCGTCATTTCCCCGGCAGGCTCTGTTTCCGGAGCATGAAGGGGGTTGATGACTGTAGCGGTATCATCGTCTTTCAGCAGGTTGCCCAGTCCCAGCGGCTGCGGCTTTACCTCCTGCGGACCGTCGGCGGGGGCATAGGTATCTTCCGGCACCGGCGGAACAACCGGCCGCGGGCTTCTGCGCGGAAGCTTAAAATCGAAGTTGAACTGCCAGATGAGAAAGGCCAGTCCGGTAGCGGCGAGCAGCAGGGTGGTGCCGAGGGTGCCCAAGAAGCCGCTGAGCCATTGGCTGATCATGTTACCCAGCGCGCCGCCCCAGGGAAACTGCCAGCCCTGGAAGACAAAGGCAAAAGCCGTGCTGAGCAGGACGATGCCAAAGAGCATATAGCGGAAGTTGCGCCAGATACGGAACACCCTTCTTCCCACAATGCAGTTGACGCCGAGGATAAAGAAGAACCAGCAGCAGAAATAGGCCGTGATACCGATACCGTCATAAAAAAAGAGATGGGCCACAAAGGCGCCCAGGCGGCCCAGCAGGTTCTCCATCTGTATGTCTTCCCGGAAGAGCACGTCGGAGGAAAGACGAAACACCTTGTCCTGGTCGTCCTGCCAGGTAAACAGGTAGGAGGTAAAGGCGATGAACAGGTACAGGGTGAGCAGCAGGCACAGCACGCCCGTGACCTTGTGGGTACGTTCGTCCTTCACGAGGTCCTTCATTTTCACATCGGCGACCTTGTCTTTTTTGAGCCGCTCTGCACCCGTTTTACGGGATTTGGTTGAATTATCGGTTTTGAGTCGGTTACCTGCCATAGTGCTTCAGCTGCAAAGATAAGCATTGCCGGGGAAGGTTTCCGGAATGCCGGCGCTCAGCCCTGGGATGCTTTCAGGAAGGCCAGCAGCAGGGCTGCCCATCCGCCGGTGAGCAGCAGGCCCCCGAGCGGGGTCAGCAAGCCTATGCCCGTGGGCACGCTTTTGCCGCCCGCTTTCATCAGGGTGATCAGGTAAAGCGATCCGCTGAAAAGCACGACGCCGGCAATAAAGAGGATACCTGCCCAGGACATCGCTTTCCCGGGATACCAGCGGTATAATATGCCCACGGCCAGCAGGGCGAAGACATGGTAGAACTGGTACCGTACCCCGGTTTCATAGATCTCCAGTACATCGGGTGTGACCAGGCTCTTCACCCCATGCGCGCCGAAGGCGCCGGTGATAACGGACAGGGCGCCCAGCAGGGCGGCGATGATCAGGTATGTTCTGTGCATTGTCTTATTTTTTCGGCGAAGGTAGCGACGTTATGCGGAACCGGGTCAATGATCAGCCGTGCCTGCTCGTAAAAAACGCGGCGTTCTTCCAGCTTCTGCGTCACGTAGGCTTCGAGGGCGGCGTCATCCAGGTCCCTGACCAGCGGGCGTTTTTCCCGGTTCCGCCGCAGGCGGTTCGTCATTACGGGCACAGGAGGGTTGAGCCAGATGGTCAGCCCGACAACATTCATAAAAGACATGTTGTCGAAAAAGCAGGGAGCCCCGCCTCCGCAGGAAAGGACAAAAGCCGGGGCGGCGGCGGTTTCCCGCAGCATATCCCTTTCCCTTCGGCGGAAGAAATCTTCGCCCTCGGCGGCAAATATCTCCGTGATGCTGCGTTGCTCGGCCTTTACGATCATGGCGTCGAGATCATACAGCGGCAGCTGCAGTTCGGCCGCCAGCTGCCGGCCCCAGTAGGATTTCCCGGAGCCCATGAAGCCGAGCAGAAAGATTTTCATGTTAAAAACAGGTCTGGTGGTTTACGGACGCGGACCGGAGGTCTTCGTTTTACGGGCTTAAAGGTAATAAAACGCCGTTGCTTCCGGATCATTTAAAAGCGCTGATGCCGGTGATGTCCTGTCCGGTGATGAGCAGGTGGATATCGTGTGTGCCTTCGTAGGTGATCACGCTTTCGAGGTTCATGAGGTGGCGCATGACGGGGTATTCGCCGGTGATGCCCATAGCGCCGAGGATCTGGCGCGCTTCGCGGGCCACCGCGAGGGCCATCTGGCAGGCGTTGCGCTTGGCCATGGAAATCTGGGCCGGGGTGACTTTCCCCTCGTTTTTCAGCACGCCCAGCCGCCAGTTCATCAGCTGCGCCTTGGTGATCTCGGTGATCATCTCGGCGAGCTTCTTCTGGACCAGCTGGAAGCCGGCGATGGGCCGGTCGAACTGGATGCGTTCACGGGCATAGCGCAGGGCCGCGTCATAGCAATCCATGGCCGCCCCGGTGACGCCCCAGGCGATGCCGTACCGGGCCGCATCCAGGCAGGAGAGGGGGCCTTTCAGACCGGATACGCCGGGCAATATATTTTCCCTGGGGACCTTTACCCGGTCAAATACCAGCTCGCCCGTAGCGCTGGTGCGCAGGCTCCATTTTCCCCGCGTCTCCGGCGTGGTAAAGCCCTCCATGCCCCGTTCCACAATCAGGCCGCGGATGTGGTCCTGCTCATCCTTGGCCCATACGAGGGCGATATCCGCGAAGGGGGCGTTGGATATCCACATCTTGCTGCCCTGGAGAACGACATGATCTCCTGCAGCGGTAAACCGCGTAAGCATGCCGCCGGGGTTGGAGCCGAAATCGGGTTCGGTGAGCCCGAAGCAGCCCATGAGGGTGCCGGCAGCGAGCCGCGGCAGGTATTTCTGCTTCTGGGCCTCGCTGCCAAAGCTGAATATGGGATGCATAACCAGAGAGCCCTGCACGGAGGCGGTGGACCGGATGCCGGAATCGCCCCGCTCCAGCTCCTGCATGATGAGGCCGTAAGTCAGGTAATCCGCTCCGCTGCCTCCGTATTCCGGCGGCAGGGTAGGACCGAAGCAGCCCATCTCGGCCAGCCCTTTGAGGAGCTGGCGGGGAAACTCGGACCGCTGCGCGCTGGTTTCAATGATGGGGATGACCTCCCGGCTGACCCATTGACGGACGGTGCTGCGCACCAGCTTGTGCTCTTCGCCAAGCAGGTCATCCAGCTGGTAGTAGTCGGGCGACCGGAACTGATCCTTTGACATATCGTCCTCCGCTTATCGGTGAGGAAACGAATATACGAAAACCCCTGATTAGAGGTGAAGGGTGAAAGGTAAAAGGTAAAAGGTGAAGGGTAAAAGGTAAAAGGTAAAAGGTAAAGGGTAAAGGGTAAAGGGTAAAGGGTAAAGGGTAAAGGGTAAAGGGTATGGGACATATTGCAGCGTCAAAAAAGCCGGAAAAAAATTTGAAAACTAATTTCAAAAGAGTAAATTTGTGTTGAATACGTATTCATTATTCTATTTTTCGATTTTAGATTGTGCTGTACCGGCCGTGCAGCGGAAGGGGTAATCCGTTCAGTCTTTAACAGACAGACCGGAAACGCGCGACATTCCGTTACATGGAGTTTTGGTCCGGAGGTTTGATGAGCGCCGGCGACAAATGCATTGCTTTCTTATGGGAATATCCCGACCCTGTCTTTCGGGATAGTTTTATCTATTGAATCCCTTATTATCCTTTTACGGATGCTGCGAAAGCAGTCATTGAAAATATGCGTTGTGCCGGACCATCGCCGGCAAAGGCAGGGCCGGTTTTCAGACCGGCAGGCCGGGATGATTGTTTTCAGTTCCGGAGCAGTCGTTCTCCGAAGGGCTTTCGCAGACAGTTTTTCTTCGGAAGAATTTCCGGAAGATCTTTCTCCGGGAAGGGAATGATCACGTGCTGTTGTGTTATGAATACGTATTCATAATTTTATTGTTTTTCGCAGGCCGTTCCGATAAGAGCGGCATCTCATATAATACTCCAAAAATCCTCAATCATGCACATTTCTACGACGATTTGTCTTCGAAGGATGGTGTGCGCGGGTCATCCCGGGCAATCCTTTTTCCGGCGGCTTTTGGCCGGATGCAGTATGACTGTGCTGCTGTTGCTGACGGTAGTACGCAGCGCCTATTCCTACGGGCTCCGCGATGGTGCCCCTCCCTTAGCGGCTGTTTCCGGAATGCAGAGCGCTTCTTTTGTCCTCTCCGGGGTGGTGGAAAACGAGAAGGGCGATCCCCTGGTAGGCGCCACGGTGGGCGTCAAGGGAACGGCCAACGGGACGAACACCGACATTAACGGCAAGTTTTTGCTGGAGGTTCCCCATGCATCCGATTCCCTGGTGGTCTCGTTCATCGGATACAAGACCCGCACGCTACTCATCGGCAACCGCAAGCATCTTACCATAAAGCTGATGCCGGATGTAGAGGGCAACAAGCTCAATGAAGTTCAGGTGGTAGGCTATGGTACCCAGAAAAAAGCCACCATGGTGGGCGCTATTTCTTCCGTATCGGTAAAGGACCTTCGTCAATTTTCCACCCCCTCCCTCACCAATGCGATCGGCGGTAAGCTTGCCGGGGTGCTCACCCGTCAGACCTCCGGCGAACCCGGGTACGATGCGGCAAAGGTATTTATCCGCGGGCAGGTATCCCAGGCGGGTGTCAACAAGCCGCTGATCATTATTGACGGCGTGGAGCGGGAGCTGCAGGACTATTGGACCACCCTCAATATACAGGACATTGCCAGCTTCTCGGTACTCAAAGATGCCTCGGCCACGTCTGTTTACGGGAACCGGGGCGCCAACGGCGTGATCCTCATCACGACCAAACAGGGGGAAGCCGGCAAGCCGGTGATCACCTTCCGGACGGAGACCGCCGAGGTGACCCCGCTGCGGATACCCGATTACATCAACGGATACCAGTATGCCAACCTGGTAAACGAAGCATTGAAGAACGTAGGCCAGCCTCCTAAATATTCCCCCGCCGAAATTCAGAAATATAAGGATGGAACCGATCCGTACCTGTATCCCAACGTAGACTGGGAAGCGCTTGTTTTGAGAAAACATACCAAGCAGTCGATCAACAACCTGGGGATCTCCGGAGGATCGGAGCGCGTAAAATATTATGCCAACCTGGGATATACGCTTCAACAGGGGATCTACAACGAAGATCCCAAGGTGCCTTACCCCACGAACGCCGCCCTGAAAAGATATAATCTCCGGGCCAACCTGGATTTTCAGCTTTCCCGGCGTTTCTCACTGTCCCTGGATATGGCCGGCATTATCTCTACCGCGAATTTCCCCGGAAGGAGTGCGGGACAGATCTTCCAGGCCCTGATGTTTACCCCGCCGAATGCTTATCCGGTCGTTAATCCGGATGGCTCCAGCCCCGGCGGGTTTGGTAACATACAGCTCAACCCGTATGCTGTGATCACACAGACAGGCTATACCAAGCAGTATTATTCCACCCTGATGAATAACCTCTCGGCCAAATGGGACCTGTCCTATCTTACCAAAGGGCTTTCGGTCACCGGGCTGATTGCTTATGATGTGGTGGATATTACCCAGAATGTGCGGCAAAAGACCCCGGAGCTATATAGCTATACCCGCAACACTTCCGGGGAAGATGTATACACCATCGTATCGACGGAGACGCCGCTTGGATTTTACCTGCTGAACGAAAATTATAAAACGGTTTATTATCAGGGCGCCGTTCACTATGAACGTGCTTTTGCCCGGCATAACCTGACCGGTCTTTTAGCGGCGGAAAGACGCGAATTCACCAACGTCGACGCCGGCAGCTCCGTGGCCAACATTCCCCAGCGGAGACAAGGGATCATCGGACGGGTCACCTACAATTACGATACCCGGTATATGCTGGAGGTGAATGCCGCCTATAACGGCTCGGAGAATTTTCCCAAAGGGAAACGTTACGGACTCTTTCCCTCCGTGGGCGCAGGATGGCTTGTCTCGAACGAGAAATTCTGGCATATTCCCTTCGTCAGCACCCTGAAGCTCAGGGGGAGCTATGGACTGGTCGGCAACGACCAGATCGGGGGAGACCGTTTCCTGTATCTGTCGACGTTCAACAAATCTGCACCGGGGTATACTTTCGGGATCAATCAGAACATCGATCCGGGGGGTAAAAGCGAAGCCCGGATCGGCAACGCAGACCTGACCTGGGAGCGGGCGTATAAAGCGAACCTGGGGTTTGACCTTGAGCTGATGGATGGGAAATTCACGCTGACCGCCGACGTTTTTCACGAACGTCGTGAAGGCCAGCTGTTATCCCGGGCCTCGGTACCCGATTATGCCGGATATCCCGGCGGAACGCTGCCCTATGCGAACATCGGCATCACTACCAATAAAGGGATCGACGGAAGTCTGCAGTTCAGGAACACGACCCAGGGCGGATTTTATTATTCGTTCAACGGCACCTTCACCTTTGCCAAAAATAACATTGTGGAAAATGATGCCCCGCCGGCGCTCTATCCCTGGCAGGAGCTGAGGGATCATGTGATCGGCGCCAACCTCGGTTATGTGGGTATCGGATTTTTTGAGGATCAGAAAGATATCGACAACAGTCCCAGCCAGGCTTTTCTGCAATCCGTCACCCGCCCGGGAGATGCCAAGTACAAGGATATTAACGGGGACGGACGTATTACCGATGCCGACAGGACGGTGATCGGTACTTACGGATCTGAACCGCAGATCATGTATGGTCTGGGCGCCACCGTGGCCTGGAAAGGATTTGACGCCTCCGTTTTCTTTAACGGCGCCGCCCGCCGAGATTATTTCTACTCTTCGGGAGACCAGGCCTATACGGCATGGATATTTTCCGGAGGGGTGGGAACCTATAATGTGCTCAGGGATATCTATGACCAGCGCTGGGTGCCCGGCGCAGACAACAGCCATGCCAAGTTCCCGGCGGTGCGGGGCGTCAGCACCAACAACTATATCGGGTCCACGGTCTGGCAGCGGGGCGGGGATTTTCTCAGGATCAAAAATGCCGAGATCGGCTATACCCTTCCCGAGGTTTGGGTGAAAAGGCTGAAGCTGCGGACCCTGCGCATCTTTATCCAGGGAACCAACCTCGCCACCTGGGATAAGATCAAGGTGGTGGATCCCGAATCGAACTTCAGCACCGGCGCCTACCCGCTGACCAAGACTTACAATTTCGGCCTGGAAACAAGTTTTTAAGCCCTCTAAAGACATTTTTATGAAATTGATTTCTTTTCTTCTTCTATGCCTGCTGGTCATGGGATTGACGGCCTGCAAGAAGGACTTCCTCGATAAGACCCCCGACGGGGATCTCACTTCGGATCAGGTATTTACCAACCCAACCTATGCCGAGCAATATCTGACCAATATCTATACCCATCTGCCCCGGGAGCTGTCCCTGGTAGATAATCCGGGAGCAGGGGAGTCTCCCAGCAACGTCTTTACGGCTGCCTCCGATGAAATGGAAATGTCCTATGATCCCAATTTTGCCAACAACATCAATGCGGGTAACTGGAGCCCTACTTCCTATGTGCAGGATATCTGGTCGCAATGCTATATCGGTATCCGCAAGGCTAACCTGTTTCTGGAAAACATCGGAAAGCTGCCGGTGTCGTCGCTGGCGCCCGAAAGCAAGATCCGGAGATGGCGGGGGGAAGCGATCTTTCTCCGCGCTTTCTATCATTTTCTGCTGGTCCGCGTCTATGGTCCCGTACCGGTCATTGACAAAACCATCAGCCTGGATGCGGACTATCTGGCCTATAGGCGGATGCCGATCGACCAGTGTGTAGACTTTATCGCTGCCCAGTGCGATTCCGCAGCGCTTTTGCTGGATCCGCGCATCACTGCGGCCAATGACTACGGCCGGCCGGACAAGACGACTGCCCTGGCCCTGAAAGCAAGGGTGTTGCTTTATATGGCCAGTCCCCTCTGGAACGGCGGTACCACGCTGAAGGACAAGGACGGCCTCGATTTGTTTCCCGCCCCCGATGCCTCCAGGTGGCAGACGGCTGCCGATGCCGCCAGGGCCTGCATCGATCAGGCTGAATCGGTGGGACATAAGCTATACCGTTCGGCCACCAATGATCCCGAGCTGAACTATGCCGAGATCTTCTATAATAATTTTAACGACGAGGTATTTTTTACCCGGGATGATCCCGGGTATAACAATATCGACGCTTACAGCGAACCCCGGGGGATGGCGGGCGCCTTCTGGCCGCTGCAATCGCCGACCCAGGATATGGTGGACGCTTATGAAATGGCAGACGGAACCCGTCCCATTCTCGGATATAATGCCGACATGACGCCCGTTATCAACCCCTTGTCCGGTTACCGCGAAACCGGTCAGGCCGCTGTGGAAACCAAGGATTATGTGGCGGGCACCCGCAACATGTATGTCGGCCGGGAACCGCGTTTTTATGCGAGCATCATGTTTACCGGCCAGAAATACAAGTGGTCGGCGCCGCAGAACAGGACCACCCCGCTGGAGTTCTGGAAGCTGGGTCTCGACGGGCGGCCTATCGCGAGCGGGGATAATTACAGCAAGACCGGTTATCTGTTGAAAAAGCTGACCAATCCCGCTTTTGTCATGTCGCCCAAGGCCGATCCTATCCGCGTGTGGATATTCTTCCGGCTGGGCGAGCAGTACCTGAATTATGCGGAGGCATTGAATGAGGCGCAGGGTCCGGTTGCCGATGTGTATAAATATGTAAACCTCATCCGGGACCGGGCCGGTCTGCCCGGTCTTCCGCCCGGTCTTTCGAAAGACGCCATGCGCGACGCCATTCATCATGAAAGGAGGATCGAGCTGGCTTTCGAGACGCACCGGTATTTCGATACGCGGCGGTGGATGACCGCGGCGTCCATAGACGATAAGAATATCTATGGACTGGACGTCAACGGAGTGGTGAGCGCCGACCCGCTGGTTCCTTACAACATTACGAGCGATGCATTTTACAAGCGGACGGTGCTGGAGAAGCGCGTGTTCGATACCAAGGATTATTACTGGCCGGTTCCGCAGCGTGAAATAGAAAAGAATCCGAAGCTGGTCCAGAATCCCGGGTGGTGAGGTAGGGGTAAAAGGTAAAAGGCTAAAGGCTAAAGGCTAAAGGTAAAAGGTTAAAGGTTAAAGGCGAAAGTTAAAGGGTAGGTCAACAAATATATTTCCGAGTGTTTTTGGGAAATGATACATTTGAGCGATGGTTACGTATTCATTCTAATGAGACTTTGCCGTGGATAAAAAAACAAAAAAGAGAAATTATACTTCCAAAGAAGTCGCCGAAATGGCCGGTGTCTCACAGTCCACCGTCTCCCGCGTTTTCGCGGGCGGCGCCAACGTTTCCGAAAAAAAGCGGAAGAAGATACTCGAAGTCGCGGACCGGCTGAATTATATGCCGAATGCGCATGCAAGGAGTCTCATTACCCGCAAAAGCATGATGATCGGTATCGTGATGCGCAACATGCGTAATCCCTTTTATTCGGAGGTGCTGGAGATCTTTCATAACCGCTTGTCGGCGCTTGGCTATCACCTGATCTTTATCAATTCGAACAATGAAGAAATTCAGGAGTCGGAAATCACACAGCTGCTTGAATACAGCGTTGACGGCGTCATCATCACCGATGCGCTTTTATCCTCTCCGGCTTCCGACCGGCTGAAGCGTTACGGGATTGCCGTGGTGCTGTTTAACCGCTATACCGAACATCTGGCCTCCAGCGCCGTGTTCTGCGACAATTACCTGGCCGCCAAGCAGATTGCCGCCTACCTCGTCGACATCGGTCACCGGTCATTTGCCTTTATTTCCGGTCCCTCCGATACTTCCACGACCATCGACCGGCTCAGGGGCTTTCGCGAGGTGCTGGATAAAAGAAGAATCGGGAAATTCGTTATCGAGCCGGGGAGCTATACCTACGAAAGCGGTTTCCGGTCGGCACAGGAGCTGCTGACCAAAAATACGGGCATAGACTGCATCTTCTGCGGAAACGATATCATTGCGCTCGGCGTAATGGATGCCCTGCGGGTGATCGGCTTCAAGATTCCGAAGGATATTTCCGTTATCGGCTTCGACAACATCCGCATGGGCGCCTGGGCCTCTTATAGCCTGACCACCTGGGAACAGCCCGTGGAGGATATGGTGGACGCCACCGTGAAGGTGCTGCTCCGGGAAATCAAGGATAAGACGCTTCCTCCCCAGGTGATCACGATGAAAGGACGGCTGATCGTACGCAACTCCGTACGGCCGGCGATCCAGGATGTCAAACCGCGTACCCGCGGACGCCAAACCGGTAAGAAATGATGAAGAAAAAAAATGCGATCGGATATTGGGCTGTGCTCCTGCTGCTGTGCTGCCCGCTTTACTCCGGGGCCCAGGAGCTTTTCGAGGTACCCAGGGATGCCTCCACCCGTTGGGTCAGCTTCGAGAACCTGTCCGGCGCAAAGGGGGCAGCCGCCCTGAAAAACCAGGGCGCCAAAGGCGATGCCAGCCGGTGGATCAAGGCGGGCGACAGCGTAGTGATCCTCGATTATACGGGCTGCGGCGTCATCCGGCGCATCTGGATGACCTTTATCGACAGAAGCCCCGAAGCGCTCCGGTCTATCCGGCTGGATATTTACTGGGACGGGGCCGGCAAACCGGCCGTATCGGTTCCCGTGGGCGATTTCTTCGGCATAGGGCTCGGACGCACCGCTGCTTTTCAGAGCGCGCTGTTCAGCAACCCGGAAGGGAAGTCGTTTAACTGTTATATCCCCATGCCCTTTAAGACCCGTGCCAGAATGGTTTTCGTGAACCAGTCGCAGAAAGACGAGCTGCTTTTTTACGATGTGGATATGACCGTGTCGGAAAAGCCTGCCGAGGACCTGACTTATTTTCACGCTTACTGGAGCGATAACGAGGGTATTGGGCTGGGAGAGGACTTTGAGATCCTTCCCCGGGTCCGGGGCCGTGGAAGGTTCCTGGGATGCAACATAAGCGTCCGCACGGATTCCGTGTACCGGGACACCTGGTTCGGGGAGGGAGAAGTAAAGATATATCTGGACGGAGACGGCAGTCATCCTACGCTGGCGGGGACGGGAACGGAAGACTACCTGGGTTCGGCGTGGAGCCTGGGTCCTTTCAGCCAGCTTTACCAGGGCGCACCTGTCGTGGACAAGCAGAAAGGACAATATGCATTCTACCGCTATCATGTGCCTGACCCCGTTTATTTTCAGCGCGATTGCCGGGTTACCATCCAGCAGATGGGTGGGGGAGGGCGGAATGTGATCCGGTCTATTGTCCGTGCCGGCGGAAAGGTCAGGCCGGTGAGCGTGATGACTGCTGCGGGGCTTGTACGGCTGCTGGATACAACAGGATATCCGGGTCTTTTTGAAGAAGCGTTCCCCGCCGATGACTGGGTCAATTTCTACCGCATCGATCATTATGCGGCGACCGCCTATTTTTACCTCGATACGCCGGACGCTGCGCTGCCCCCGCTGGCTCCGCTTTCCCGGCGGCTGAAGTATATCCGGTAACGTTATCCCCAAAGACGGTTAAGAATAATGGACAGTATTGACCCAAAGCGGCTGAACGGTATAGGTTAGCATTGCCCCAAAGATGCGTGAAGAATATCTGCAATTTCGCCCCCGGCGAAAGCTGAAAAATATCCGGTATCCCGTAAAGGGCATCCGAAAAATATTTGATAAATCCCGTTCGGCAGTAAAATTTTTTTGAAATTTAATAGCCCATTCATTATTTTTGAATACGAATTCAGAAAGTTTTATTTTTTCCGGGTTAATGCATTATTCTCAAAGCTGTTCATAATTGTGAATACGTATGCAAATTAGAAAACTATTTCTCCGGAGCTTCATCCTCCTCTGCTGCGCTGTCGCCTGCCGGCATGCCCGCGCCCAGACCGGAGCTCCGCTGACCCTGCGCGGGCAGGTGCTCAACGAAAACAACAAGCCCTTGCCGGGCGCTTCCGTATCGCTGCGCAGCGGCAGCGGTTCCGCCGTCACGGACCAGGAAGGCAGGTTCTCCATCCAGGTGGGGAACACAAACGATTCGCTGATCATCTCCTATCTCGGTTATCAGCGTCAGACCCGCTCTGCCGCCGGAGGTCCCGTTACGGTAAAGATGCTTCCGGATTTTGCCGCACAGCAGCTCAACGATGTGGTGGTCGTTGCCTTCGGCACCCAGAAAAAAATAGACCTTACCGGGGCCGTCACCCAGATCTCCGGAAAGGAGCTGCAGAACAGGCCTGTTTCCAATGTAGGCCAGGCGCTGGAAGGCAAGGTGGCGAACCTGAACGTGACCACCACCGGCGACCCAGGAGGCCCCGGAACAAATGCCTCTTTCAATATCCGGGGCAACACATCGCTGTCCGGGGGCGGGCCGCTTTATGTGGTGAACGGTATACCGGTGAATGATATCAATGATCTGAATCCGCAGGATATCGCCAGCATATCAGTATTGAAAGATGCCGCCTCCTCGGCCATATACGGCGCCCGCGCCCCTTACGGGGTCATCCTGATCACCACCAAGCAGGGCAGCAAAGGAGAAAAGCCGCGCATCTCGCTCAACTCCTCGGTAGCCTGGAGCTCTTATACGCGCTTACCCAAAATGGCCAGTTCCCTTCAGTTTGCCGAAGCCTATAACGATGCCTCGGTCAACAGCGGACAGGGGGTTACCTTTTCCGATGATATCATCAAAAAGATCAAAGACAATATACAGAAGCCGGGCACCTGGCCCGTGTCTACCCCGGATCCCGCCAACCCAAACAAATATACCTATGCTTCCGCGCTGAATACCGATAACGTGGACTGGTTCAGGGAGTATTTCAAGCCCTGGTCCGTCAGTCAGAAACATGATCTGAGCGTCAGCGGCGGATCCCAGGCCACCACCTATTATCTCGGTCTGGGATTTTACGATCAGGGCGGTCAGCTCCGGTATGCCGATGAGCAATTCAAACGCTACAACGTCACCGGAAATATCCATACCGAACCGGCCAAATGGCTCCGGCTGAACCTGGTTACCCGGTTTTCCCGACACCATACCGATCTTCCTTATCCCTACGCCAGCCAGCTGGGAAACTGGGTACATATGGCTTCCACCCGCTGGCCGAACTGGGCCCTGCGGAATCCTGACGGTCATTTCAGCACCGCTTCCAATGTGGAGTTTCTCACCAGCGGAGGAAGAAGCATACGCGACCTCAACGATATTTCCCTGGTAGGCTCTATCGAAGCCGAACCGGTGAAGAACTGGAAGATCAATTTTGATTATTCCTACGATAACCAGTCGACCAGCTATCAGGACCACAGCGCCTATGTCTATTCCTGGAATGTGGACGGGACCACCTATAACATCGGCCCTTCTGTAAATTCAGTAGGAGAGGGAGGCATATCAGACAATTACAATACCGCCAATCTGTATTCCTCTTATTCCCGGAACTTCGACAAACATCATTTTAAGATACTGGTGGGCTCGCAGTTTGAGCAGTTTAAAGGCTTCGACCAGAGCGCCAGCCGTTCCGATCTCATCACCGACGACATCCCTTCCATCAGCACGGCCACCGGCACACAGAATGCTTTTGACATCCAGACCCAATATGCTACGCTTGGTACTTTCGGGCGACTGAACTACGATTATGATGAAAAATACCTGATCGAGCTCAACGGCCGTTACGATGGTTCCTCCCGGTTCCGCCAGGGAAGCCGCTTTGGTTTCTTCCCTTCCGTTTCGGTGGGCTATAACCTGGCCCGCGAGGGCTATTGGGATAAGCTCAGAGACGCGGTCAATGAATTCAAGCTGCGCGCTTCCTATGGCTCCCTCGGCAATCAGAATGTGCCCAACTATCAGTACCTGGCCACCGTACCCATAGGAACCAACATCGGCTATATCTTGAACGGGGAACGGCCCAGCTATCTGAATGTGCCGGGACTGATCAGCCCCGATCTGACCTGGGAGACCTCCCGCACGCTTGACTTCGGGCTCGATGCGGCTTTTCTCGCACAACGGCTTACGGCCAGCTTTGATATCTATACCCGTACCACCCTGAACATGCTGGGCCCAGCTTCGGTCCTGCCCGCCACCCTCGGCGCAGCCGTTCCTTATCAGAACAACGCCGACCTGAAGACAAGCGGGTTTGAGCTTACCCTCAGCTGGAAAGACCGGATCGGTAGCGCCTTCCGGTACAACGTGTCGGTGGTGCTGTCCGATTACCATTCCACCATTACCCGCTTTTACAATCCCAGCAAGCTGCTTGGCGCCAACTATGCAGGGCTCCGGCTGGGCGATATCTGGGGGTATGAAACGCAGGGGATCATCCAGACCGACAAGGACCTGGCCGATATGGCCGACCAGTCTTACCTGTTCGGAAGCTGGACCCGGGGGGACGTCATGTACAAAGACCTGAACGGCGACGGCAAGATCAATATCGGGGATAATACCCTGGCTAACCACGGCGATTTAAAGGTGATCGGCAACAGCACCCCCAGATACAGCTATGGCGTTAACCTGAGCGCAGAGTGGAAAGGTCTGGACGCCGGGTTGTTCATACAGGGAGTAGCCAAAAGAGACCTGTGGCTGGGCGGTAATGCGGGAAACAATTCAGGGAACATCTTTTGGGGCTTTACCCCCAACTTCGGCAACAATGTTTACAAGACCACGCTGGATTACTGGACCGAAGATAACGCCGGCGCATATTGGCCGAAGCCCTATGTTTCCTCGGAAGGCGCCAAGAACCACCAGGTACAGACGCGGTATCTGCAAAGCGGCGCCTATATGCGGCTCAAGAATTTCCAGATCGGTTATGATCTGCTGCAGCTATGGAAGATCCCCGGCATGAGCCGTTTGCGGATCTATTTCAGCGGGGAGAACGTTCTTACCTTTTCCCGCATCAACAAGAACTATGATCCCGAAGTGGTGGACGGAGGGTGGGGAACCGGCAAGATATATCCCCTTTTGAAAACCTATTCCGTCGGCGCCAACATCGATTTTTAACATCCTAAACCGCATCATATGAACAGGCATATTGCAGGTTGTCTTCTCCTGGGTTTTATCTTGGCCGTTTGCATCTCCTGCGACAAAATGCTGGACAAGCCGCCGCTGGATCAGATCACCGACGAACAGCTGAACTTTACCGCTACGGAAATGAAGCTGTATTCCAACCAGTTCTATCCGGACTTCCCGGGCTGGTTTCCCGGCGCCTATACCGGAGGCATCTTCTGGCTGGATAATGCCACGGACAATATGGTCCACGGGAATTACAATTACAATGCACAGATCTCCGGTACCGGCACCGTGTCCGCCTCCGGCGGCGGATGGGACTGGACCGATATCCGGGCTGTCAACTATTTCCTGGCCAACTATCATAAGTCGCCCGATGCGCCTGCGCTCACCGATACCTATGTCGGGGAAATGTACTTCTGGCGGGCCTGGTTCTATTTTAAGCTGCTCCGGCAGTTCGGCGATCTTCCCTGGTACAGCCGGCCGCTGACGACAGAAGATGAGGAAGCCCTTCAGGCTCCGCGGCTGAAACGGAATATCATCGTTGATTCCATCCTGAACGATCTGGATTCGGCCGTGAACCTCCTGGCGGCGCCATCCCAGGCAGAAGCGCTGCGGATCAACCGGGGTGTGGCGCTGGCGTTCACCTCCCGGGTTGCACTCTATGAAGGCACCTGGGAAAAATACCATAACGGAACGCCTTTCGGCGTAGAAAATGCGGACTACAACAAATACCTCCGCAAGGCTGCCGATGCGGCGCTGACGCTGATCAATGCCGGGTATTACCAGATCGCTTCCATTGCCGATGACCCGAAGTTCGGCTATTGGCGTCTGTTTAACCAGCAGGACCTTTCGAATAATCCGGAGATCATTTTATGGAAGAAGTTCGATAAATCCCTCGGGCTAACGCATTTCGGCCAGAACATGCTGGCGTATGGGGGCAACAATACCGGTCTGACCAAACAGCTGGTGGATGCCTATCTGTGCACGGACGGTAAACCTATCGCGGTCAGCAAAGCGTATAAAGGGGATAACACCCTGGAGGACCAGGTGACCAACCGTGATCCCAGGCTGGCCCAGACCATCCTGTTGCCGGGATATCCCAGGATCATCACCGGCGGCGATACTACCGGCAAATTTATCCTGCCGGACATCAATATGCCGGGCGACGGGCGTTGCACCACCGGCTTTGAGCCCTTCAAGGGGATTGCTCCCGATGATGCCGACGGCACGGGAAGCGCCACGGCCAGCATTATTTTCCGGTATGCCGAAGTATTGCTCAATTACGCGGAGGCAAAAGTAGAACTGGGCGAAGGAACGCAGGAAGTGCTGGACAAGACCGTCAACGTATTGCGCGACCGGGTGGGTATGCCGCGTTTAACCGCGGACGTTGGATTTACCGATCCCAACTGGGAATTTAAAAATCTTTCGCCGCTGCTGAATGAGGTCCGGCGGGAACGCCGTGTGGAGCTGGCTATCGAAGGCTACCGTTTCGACGACCTCATGCGCTGGGCGGCGACGGCGCTGATCAAACAGCCGCTGTACGGCGCGCGCTACAGCCAGTTTGTGGGTAAGCCGTTCAATCCGCCGCTATCCAATATTCCGGTATCGGCCGACGGATATATTTTCCCGCTGAAGAACACGCCTGCGGCGCAGGGATGGCAGTTTAATCCCGGCCGCGATTATCTGCTGCCTATTCCGTCCGATGAGCTGGTTTTAAATAAGCATCTTACCCAGAATCCGGGGTGGTAAGCAGACGAAACCCGATGCAAAAGCACTAACTTAAAGCATGAACTGGAACCGACCGGATATATGGATCATTGCAGGCTATCTCGTGCTGATGTTTGGCCTGTCGCTCTGGCACCGGAGATTCTCTTCTTCCAACCTGGAGAATTTCTTTCTGGGGGGACGAAAGATACCCGGATGGCTGAACGGCATTTCCTATACCGCCGCGCTGGTCAGCCCCGATGCAGCCACCGGTTACGGCGGGCTGGGCATCGTCACCGGCGCTTTTATCTCCTGGTGGTACCTGAGCCGCTTCGGGTTGGCGCTTTTTATCGGCGGGGTGCTGTTCGGGGTTTTCTGGCGAAAGCTGAACCTGTTTACCTCCCTTGAGTTTTATGGTCTCAGGTTTCCGCAAAGGGCGGCATCGGCCATGCGGATCTGGATCGCGGTCCGCACCTCGCTGATCGCCATGCCGGCCTGGACCGGTATTACTCTCCTGGCGGCCTATAAGATCCTCGGGCCTGCCTTCGGTCTGACCAAGCTCGAAACGATCTATCTCATTGTGCCGATCTCTTTTTTGTTTGTCTTTTTTTCGGGCTATAAAGGGGTGGTGATCTCCAACCTGATCCAGATGTGCATTTTCTTTATCGGGACGATCGTGCTGGCCGTGCTCACCCAGATGTACTTCGGCGGCCCGGCAGCCATGACCGCCGCCCTGCAGCACGCTTTTGGCGCAACGCATCCGGAGATGCTGCAGATGGCGCCCCCGGCTACGCATGATGTCTTTCCGTTTACCGCCGCCGTGGCCTGGCTGTTCGGTCAGAGTATCGGCTACGGAGGAGATGCCGCGCCGATGGGAGGGGCCATGGAGGGGCAACGCATTCTTTCCACGCGCACACCTTCCGAAGCGCTGACGATGTATGTGGTCACTGCCGTGAGCATGTTTGTCCTGCTTTTGCTGGTGACGCTGCCCAGCATCTCGGCGGCATTGCTCTGGCCGGAGTTGCGTGCGGCCGGCGCAGACCGGGAGCTGGTATACGGCTATCTGATGAAGACGATGCTGCCGTCCTGGGCCATGGGTCTGCTGGTTGCGGCCATGATGGCGGCCACCATGTCCACCGTGGGGGATAACCTCAATTTCGGCAGCCAGGTATTGGTGAGCGATATCTACCGGCGCTGGTTTGTCCGGCATGCCAGCGAGCGGCACTATATGTGGATGGGGAAGGTGGCGATGGCGCTGATCCTCTCGCTCGCCATTCTCGTGGTATTCCAGGTTCGCATCATCACCAATGTGGCCATCGTCATGCTGCAGCTCAGCTGTGCCGAGCTGCCCGCCAACTGGGCGCAATGGTGGTGGTGGCGTTTTAACGGACCCGCGCGCATCGCGGCCTCTTTCGGCGGCGCGGGCATCTTTTGTCTGGTTGTGCTCGCTCCCCGTCTGCTCGGTTTCATGGGCTTTTCTTCCGCAGCGCATTTTGCGCTGCCCTGGTGGTGGCAGGCCTTGCTCGTGATGGGGCTGACCACCCTTTTGTGGGTGACGGTGGCGCTGCTCACCCCGCCTGATCCGGAGAAGCTGTTGCGGGATTTCTATGCGCGCGCCCGGCCGCTGGGTTACTGGAAGCCCTTTCGCTTGGGCAGCAAAGAAGGATCGCAGGCCGGTATCGTCAAGCCTATTTTCCGGGGATTGCTGATCGCGATCATCGGGTTTGCAGCCGTGTGCCTGCTCATCCAGGGGTTGACCGCAGGATGGTTCGGCTGGTATACGAGCTGCATCAGCGATCTTGTCCTGGCCGTTGTTTTATTTATCGTCTTTAAACGTATGTCCCGCTCCTTCCTGGCTTATCTGGAATCCAGAACGGCGCAGGCGGCCAATGGAAACAACCCTGCATTACCGCTGTTTGCCGGGGAAGAGGAAAGCGTGCGATCATGACCATAGTTATTTAATTTTTAAATGAGAAATAGCTTATGCACACACAAAAAACGAAGGATACGCAGGTGCTTTACCTGGGCGACTGGGTATTCCATCTGGGACCTATGTTTATCGAGACGCCTTTTGGCGTAGAGACCAAAGACGCCGATCTGCATTTTTACGGCAAGCGGCTCACCGAGGCGCTCGAGCCGCAGGCCGATGTTACCGCTTTGGCCAACTGGGAATTGTACCGCCTGGAGCCCGGCAAGCTGGAAGCCATGCTGACAGATTCTCATGCGCTGATCATCAGCGATGTGGAGGCCAAATGTTTTCATTTATACCCCAGCTTTTTTGACAGGGCCCGGCGCGAAAACAAGGTGGTGACTTTTCCCGACCGCCTGGAAGCCATCAAAACCTGGATCCGGGACGGCGGCGGCATGATGATGCTGGGAGGCTGGCTCTCCTTTAGCGGCGTGCAGGGAAAATCCGGCTGGGGCAGAAGCGTGCTGAAGGATGTCCTGCCGGTGGAATGCCTGCCTTTTGAAGACCTGGTAGAATCTTCTGCGGGTTTTACGGCGGAGGTGCTCGCCCCGGAGCATCCGGCCATAAAAGGGCTGGCCTGGGAAAACTTTCCCCCGATCTTCGGCTATAACGAAGTGAAAGAAAAACCGGAGGGAACCGTGCTGGTTCGGGTGAAGGAAACCGGTCATCCCCTGGTGGTAGCCGGTGAATACGGCAGCGGCCGCACCTTTACCTATATGTCTGATCCCGCGCCGCACTGGGGGATCAACTTTGAGCGCTGGGAAAGCTATGATGCTTTCTG
Organism: Compostibacter hankyongensis; assembly: GCF_039541075.1. Taxonomy (NCBI): domain Bacteria; kingdom Pseudomonadati; phylum Bacteroidota; class Chitinophagia; order Chitinophagales; family Chitinophagaceae; genus Compostibacter; species Compostibacter hankyongensis. Next base: position 111,003 of record NZ_BAABFN010000007.1, read on the forward strand.
GCAGCAATCCTTAAGCTGGGTCCAAAAGAAAAGCTGATGACAACGTTATCTTCCTTGTCGGCCGCCACGGCGGTTGCGGATATTACGCCGCCGCTTGAAGTAGGACTGCTTACTTCCGCAGTTGAGGGTGCCTACGCGCCCTTCCTTTCCGTGCGGCTTCCCCTGAAAGCCCGGGTGCTTGCGTTGCAGCACGGAGCGGTAACGGTGGCATGGGTGTCGCTGGACCTGCTTGCGCTGAATGATACCTCGGTGGGAGGGTGGGAACGGTTTAAACGGGCGCTTTCGCCGGACCTGGATCCCGAAAAGATCATCCTAACGTGTACGCATACACACAGTGCGCCGGAATCGGTGGCGCTGTCGGACCTGTACCGGACGGAAAGCTACCGTCGCTGGCTGGCTGAGATGGAAACGGCCGTCAGCGGCGCGATCCGGCAGGCGCTTGCCAAGCTTCAGCCCGCCGATGTATTTTTCGGGTCCGGGGCGCTCGACGGGTTTTCCCTGCAAAGACGCATACCCACGCCACAGGGGATCATGATGTCCGATTCGGTGCAGCCCATTACCCCCGAGCTGATGGCCCGGGAGCCGGTGGACCGGCGGGTGCATCTCGTACGTTTTGCGGACCGGTCCGGACAAGTGCTGGCCACGGTTGTTCACGCGGTATGCCACCCCGTGCATGAGATGTGTATGCCGCATATTTCTCCGGATTTTCCCGGTGAGCTGTGCCGGATGCTGGAGCAACCGGGTCAATACGGCATGGCCCTGTTTTTGAACGGCGCAGCCGGCGATACCAATCCGCCGACGGTATCCGGCGGTCCCGCCTGCGCGCAGGCGCACGGACAGGCGCTGGCCCGGCTGGCCATGGATGCGCAGCAGTGGCAGAAGGCCGATACCGGCGTTTTCGGATTTACGAGAGATACCTGGTCGTTTACCGCCAGACCGGAAGCCGGTCTGGATAATTCCGGCGATGCCGTGGCAAGATGCAGCGCGTTGTGTATCGGTCCGCTTGCGATCGTGTTCCTGCCGGGAGAGCCCTTTGTGGAAACCGCCTTCGGTATCGAGCGGCTGTCTCCCTTTCCCTGTACCATCGTAGCGGGTTTCGGGGAGAACAATATCGGCTATCTGCCTACGGAGGCCGCCTTTGATGAGGGCGGCTATGAAACAGGACCGGGCAAATGGTCCTTTTTACCCCGGGGCGCCGACAGGATAATTCAGACAAAGGCCCTGGCCTTGTTAAACAGCCTGCCGGCTCCCTCACCAACCCTGTAAAGTCTTATATCTGCTATGATGATTCGTAAGAAGACCTGTTTCCTTTTTCCCGGGCTGCTGCTGATCGCGCTCTGCATCGGGAGCCTGCCGGTGAAAGCCCAGACGTCCGCGGACGCTCCGTCCGTATCCTTTTACGGAAATCCGCAAAACGACCTGTACCGGCTTTTGCAGCGCGAAGGTTTCCGGGTGCGGCTGTACCCGACGCCCGATGCCGCCGTCGGCGCCGCGCCGGACAACTCCGGCGTTTTTATCGTCGGCGCCCGTTATCCGGCCGTCGATCTGGTGAATAAGATCAGCGCTTCCCTGATGAATAAAGCCGCAAAAAAACACCTGCGGCTCTATATCGAATACCCGGCGGCTTTCCCGGGGCTGGATATCCCGTCCGCTCCCCTGGAAACCCACCTCGAACGCGGGGTCGTCACCTCTTCTGTATTGGGCCTGCCGCAGCTTTCTCTTCTCGGTATCCACAACAGCTACGTATTACCCGTAAAAGCGGCCGACCCTATGCTGGTCCTCGCCAAGGTAGTGGGGGTGGACCGGGCCGAGCTCGGGCTGGACAGTACACCGTCTTACCCGTTGCTGTTTGAAAAGCAGGGTGCGCTGCTGGCGATGACCGGTCTCAGTAATTTTCAGACGGGTCGCTATGGTCCCGATGCTTCGGTCAGAACGCTCTGGCGTTACCTGATCTCCCGCATCGCCGGACAGGATGTCCGGCTTGACCATTGGGTGGAAGATGTAAAACCCAGCTATGGCCGCAACGAAACCCTGCCGGCCGGCGCCGTCCGCAGCAGTATCCAAAAGGGCGTGCAATGGTTCTATCAGGGACGGTTCTTTATTGACCCGAGCTGGAAGGCCGACTGGATAAAATACGGCAGCAACGGCCTTAAACCCGTGGGCCCGCCTCTGGGGCAGAATAAGCGCAACGGAAACGGAAGTCTGGGCGTGCTGGAAGGGCATACTTCCACGATCTATTACAACGGTACCCAGCAATACCGCTATTGGATACGCGCCGATGTCCAGGGAGAGGTGTCCATGGCCCTGGCCGCCGCCGGAAAATTTCTCGGGGATACGGCCTGGCAGGGACAGTCTGCCCGCCTGCTCGATTTTCTTTTTAACCGGTCGAACCTTCGTGCGGGTCATAAAAATGATCCGCAAAGCGCGGTCTTCGGGCTGATCGGCTGGGCCTCTACCAATGCCGGCACCTTTTACGGAGACGATAATTCCCGCGCCATACTCGGCGCTATCGGCGCTTCGGCTTATCTGAAAAACGATCGCTGGAACAAGGTCCTGGCCGAAGCCATCATGGGGAATTTCAGGACCACGGGTAAGGAAGGATTCCGGGGCGACCGCCTGGAAGAAGCGGATATCCTGAAAAACGGATGGCCGTATTATTTCAACCGTGATATCAAAAACCCCTCTCCGCATTTTGAATCCTGGATGTGGGCCCTTTACTTATGGCTTTATGATAAAACCGGTTATAAACCTCTTTTGGAAAGGACTGAAAAAGCGATCCGGATCACCATGGCCGATTATCCGGATAAATGGCTCTGGGGGAGCAGCCTGCAGACCCAGCGGGCCAGGATGATCCTGCCGCTGGCCTGGCTGGTGCGTGTCAGCAATACGCCGGAACACCGGCAGTGGCTCGACCGGATGGTCAAAGAATTGTTGTCCTACCAGGACGCCTCGGGGGCCATCCGGGAGGAGATGGGAAAAGGAAAGGGAATGTTCCGGGAACTGAAGAAGAACAGCGACTACGGATCCGATGAAGGCTCCCTGATCACGCACAACGGGCAGCAGATTGCCTGTATGCTCTACACCAACAATTTTGCCTTGTTCAGCCTCCACGAAGCCGCCATGGCCACGGGCGATCCGTCCTATATGCAGGCGGTGGAGAAGCTCTCCGGCTTTCTGACCCGTATCCAGATCAGCAGCACAAAACACCCCGATCTCGACGGAGGGTGGTTCCGGGCATTCGACTATGGAAAATGGGACTACTGGGCTTCCAATTCGGATGCCGGCTGGGGCGCATGGTGTACGCTCACCGGATGGATACAGAGCTGGATACTCACCAGTCAGATTGAGATATCGAAGCAGGAAAGCTACTGGGATATTACCCGCGGACTGAAGATGGGACCTACGGCCAGGGAGGTCATCCGCCGGATGATGACGCCTCCGGCGACAGCCGGCCGGTAGCCGCGCCGGAGATTGTGCCGGGTGGCCTCTGAAAGCCTGCCCGCGGGAAGAAAAAGATTAATGATTTACCTTCATAAACAACAGTGAATAATGGCAGTTTATCTGAAAAACAGGAAAAGTGAATCCGAGATTGATCATGACGACAGCATGGTCAGACAAACCGTGGAGAAAATCATCCGCGAGATTGAAACGGAGGGAGATGCGGTCATCCGGAAATATGCCAGAGCATTTGATCATTATGCGCCGGAACGTTTCCGGTTGTCGGATGACGAGATACAGGATATCGTGGCCCGCACACCGGAAAGGGTAAAAGAGGATATTCTTTTCGCGCAGCGGCAGATCCGGTCTTTTGCCGAGCGGCAGCGTGCTTCGGTGCTGGATATCGAAGTAGAGACCCTCCCCGGTGTGTTCCTGGGTCACCGGAACATCCCGGTCAGCCAGGCAGGATGTTATATACCCGGCGGCCGTTATCCCATGGTGGCCTCCGCTCACATGAGCGTGCTTACGGCGAAGGTGGCCGGGGTGAAGAGAGTAGTGGCCTGCACGCCGCCCGTCGATGGGAAGATACCCGAAGCCACGGTTTGCGCCATGCACTTTGCGGGAGCAGACGAGATATATGTGCTCGGGGGCATACAGGCACTGTGCGCCATGGCTTTCGGTTTTGAGGAGATGCGTCCGGTAGACATGATCGTGGGGCCGGGTAACGCGTATGTCGCTGAAGCCAAAAAGCAGCTTTTCGGCAAAGTGGGCATCGACCTTTTTGCAGGACCTACGGAGATCCTGGTCATCGCGGATGAGACGGCCGATGCGGAAATGGTGGCCTGCGATCTGCTGGGTCAGGCGGAACACGGACCTACTTCCCCCGCTGCGCTCATCACCACCTCCGAAGCCCTGGCCCGGGAGACGCTGTTGGAAATAGACCGTCAGCTTGGCCGGCTCGCTACCGCGGAGATCGCCGCCGTGTCCTGGAGGGATTACGGTATGGTGATCCAGGTAAAGGATGAGCAGGAAGCGGTGCAGGTTGCCGATGAGCTGGCTTATGAGCATGTGGAAGTGCTCACGCGGAATCCGGACTATTTTTTGACCCACCTGTCCAATTACGGGGCCCTGTTCCTCGGTCCGGAAACCAATGTGGCTTACGGGGACAAGGTCATCGGCACCAACCATATTCTTCCCACCCGGAAAGCGGCCCGGTATACGGGTGGACTATGGGTAGGCAAGTTTCTGAAGAACTGTACCTATCAGCGTTGCACCGAAGCGGCCAGCGCCATAGTAGGGGAATATGCCGAGCGGCTTTGCGAGCTGGAAAGGTTTGCCGGTCACAAGGCCCAGGCCACGCTGCGCGTAAAGCGGTATGGCAAAGAAAAAAACAGATAACGATAACCCAACCGTATGGCTAAAATTTTCACTGTCATTCTTTTGACCTGCAGTCTTTCCGGCTATGGCATGATCCGTCTTCCCGGCATCATCAGCGACAACATGGTGATGGAGCAGCACAGCGACGTCAGGATCTGGGGATGGGGCGAACCTTATGAGAAGGTGAGCGTCACCACCTCCTGGGATCATAAAACCTATCCGCCGGTCGTTGTGGATGGAAATGCCCGCTGGGAGCTTACCATTCATACCCCGGCTGCCGGCGGTCCCTATACGCTGGACATTGAGGGAAAGAATCATCTGACGGTGAAAAACATCCTGATAGGGGAGGTATGGCTTTGTTCCGGTCAGAGCAATATGGAGATGTGCGCCAACTGGGGGCTGAAGGATGCACAGGCGGCTTTGCCCCGGTCGCACTGTCCTGAGATCCGTTTTTTCCAGGTTCCCAAAAGAACGGCTTCCGTTCCCCAGCAGCAGATAGAAGGCCGGTGGGTGATTTGCGACAGCGCCACCCTGGCGCCTTTCAGCGCGGTGGGTTATTTCTTCGGACGAACGCTTTATCAGCGGCTCGCCTGTCCTGTTGGCCTGATCGAGTCGGCCTGGGGCGGTACTTCCGCCGAAGTCTGGTCTCCCGACAGCATGATAACCCATGACCCGATACTGCAAAGGGCAGCCGGGAAGATCGTTCCGAACGGACAATGCCCCAACCTGCCGGGATATGCTTTTAACGCCATGATCGCACCCCTCATTCCGTATAAAATTGCCGGCGTCATCTGGTACCAGGGCGAAAACAATACGGTCAACGCCGGTTCCTATGCGCGGCTGTTTACCCGCATGATGGATTCCTGGCGCAGCGGGTGGGGATATGATCTTCCCTTTTATTTTGTACAGATCGCCCCTTATCATTACGGGCAGCCTTATGTAGGTGCGTTGCTGCGCGAAGCGCAGGCAGCGAGCGCCCGGTTACCCCATACGGGCATGGTGGTGATTACCGATCTGGTGGACGATACCAGCAACGTGCATCCTGCGGACAAGCATGATGTGGGGCTGCGGCTCGCGAACCGGGCCCTGTCGGAAACCTATCATGTCGGCGGCATCGCCTACCAGAGTCCGGTATTTAAAGCAATGACGATCCGAAATCATCAGGCTTGGGTGACTTTTCAGCATGGTGAGGAAGGGTTGACGGTAAAAGGCGGACAGGTCAGGGAGCTCTTTATCGCAGGAGAAGATCAGATTTTTTATCCTGCCGAGGCCAGGATAAAAGATGATATGCTGATCGTATGGAGTGATCGTGTTCCCCGTCCAGTAGCGGTTCGTTATGGCTTCAGCAATACAGGCATCGGTAACCTCTTTGGAAAAAACGGGTTGCCCGTGGGGCCTTTCCGGTCAGACCATTGGGAGGTGGTTGTGCCACGGTAATAGATGGTCAAAGGCGAAGGGTTAACCATCCCTACCCGATTAAGTCTCCTCCAGGCAGGCCTGCATTTCCTGCTGATATTGCCGGGCGGCGGCAGCGGCATCTTCTGCGAAGTCGGGGCCGTTGCCGGCAAAGATAACCGCACGGGAGGCATTGACGAGCAGGCCTCCTTCCGGGGTAAGTCCATGGCGGGATATCGCTTCCAGACTGCCTCCCTGCGCCCCTACGCCGGGGACGAGCAGGAAATGTTCCGGGATGCGGCTGCGGATCGCGGAAAGCTGTGCATCCTGTGTAGCCCCCACGACGAACATCAGGTTGTCCGCCGTTCCCCATTGGGTGGCTTGTTGGATCACTTTTTCATAGAAATATTCGCCGTCGCCGGTTTTCTGCAGCTGGAAGTCCCGGCTGCCTTCATTGCTCGTCAAACCGAGCAGGATGGTCCATTTGCCCGGGTATTGCAGAAAGGGTGTAACGCTGTCCTCGCCCATATAGGGCGCTACGGTAACGGCGTCGAAACCGAAGGTCTCAAAAAAAGTTTTGGCGTAATGGTGGGCGGTATTGCCGATATCGCCGCGTTTGGCATCAGCGATCCGGAAATGGGTTTCGGGGATATAGGCGAGGGTCCGTTCCAGGCTTTCCCAACCGCGGATGCCGCGGCTTTCATAAAAGGCGGTGTTGATCTTATAGGCCACGCAAAATTCCCGGGTGGCGTCGATGATGGCTTTGTTAAAGCTGAATACGGGATCGGGCTGGCTGAGCAGGTGCTTGGGTATCCTGCTGATATCCGAGTCCAGTCCCACGCAGAGATAAGATTGCTTTTGCCGGATAAGGCGGCTCAGTTCCTGTCGGGTCATGGGAAGCCAATTGTCTAAAGTTGATTTGATGATTTGGAGATTTGATAATTTGATGATAAGGTAATCAGCACATCATCAAATCGTCATCCCCTCATTTCCACCACACGGGTGGGTGCCTGTTTGGCGTTCCGGATGGCGATCTGCCGGGCGGCCTCCTGTGCCATTTCGCCAAAGGCCTTGCGGCTGACGGCATCCTCCTCGTTCAGCATGACGGGCACACCGCGGTCTCCCCCCTCGCGTACGCTTTGCACCAGGGGTATCTGCCCCAGGAAAGGCAGCTCAAAATCTTCCGCCAGTCTTTTTCCGCCCTCTTTGCCAAAGATGTAATACTTGTTTTCAGGCAGCTCCTGCGGGGTAAAATAGGCCATATTCTCCACCAGCCCGATGATGGGCACATTGATCTGCCCGATGTTGAACATGATCACCGCCTTTTTGGCGTCGGCCAGGGCTACGTCCTGCGGCGTGGTGACGATGATGGCGCCGGTGACCGGTACCGTCTGCACCAGGGTAAGGTGGATATCGCCGGTGCCGGGCGGCAGGTCGATGATCAGGTAGTCGAGCTCTCCCCAGTTCACATCCGTCACAAACTGTTTTAAGGCGCTGCTGGCCATGGGGCCGCGCCAGACGATGGCCTGCTTCTCATCCAGCAGCAGTCCGATGGACATCAGCTTGATGCCGAACCGTTCCATGGGAACGATCATATCCTTGCCGTTGACCTGGGTCATCAGGGGACGCTCTCCGCGGAGCCCGAACATGATGGGTACGCTGGGTCCGTAGATATCCGCATCCATCAGTCCCACGCGGGCTCCGTCCTGCGCCAGCGCCAGCGCCAGGTTGGCGGCCACGGTGGACTTGCCGACGCCGCCCTTGCCGGAAGCCACGGCGATGATGTTCCGCACATCCGGCAGCAGGGCTTTTCCGTCTTTCCGGTTGGAAGTGACCCGGGACGTCATGTTGACCGTTACGCGGGCTTCTTTATCCACCAGATGGTGGATGGCGTTTATGCAGGCATTGCGGATCAGCTCTTTCAGGGGGCAGGCCGGGGTGGTGAGCATTACCGTAAAAGACACCTCCTGCCCGTTTATTGCGATATCGTGCACCATGTTCAGCGTCACCAGATCCTTTCCCAGGTCCGGCTCCTGTACGTTGCCCAGGGCTTCCAATACTTGTTCTCTGGTCATCCTCACTGTTTTTTAACGTTGTTTTGATAAGATGGATACCAGGCCATCCCGTGGGCAAAGGTAACCCAAATGAGGCGGATTATTAAGCCGGAAGGTAGGGTGTTAACGGTAAATCGTTTAATTTTGGGGAGATGAAGATACGGGTACTATATGTGATCCTTTTTATCCTGTTTTTCCCGCTCCTGCTGCATGCGCAGCAGGATACGCTCGTGGAAGTATCCGGGGTAACCATGACGGCAGACAGCCTGCGGGCGGTGCCCAATGTGAGTATATTGGTAAAGGGGCAAAGCCGGGGAACGGTTACCAACGAACAGGGCGTTTTTTCCATCGTGGTCTTCAAGGGGGATACCCTGGTATTCAGCGCGGTAGGTTTTAAGGGCGGCGAGGTCCGGATCCCCGACGGGCTGGAAAGCAACCATTATTCGCTGCTCCAGCTGATGGCCCAGGACACCACTTATCTTCCGGTGGCCATCATCCATTCCTATCCGAGCCGGGAAGAATTCCCCGATGCTTTCCTGCACTGGGAGATCCCGGACGACAAGCTCGCCGTGGCCCGGCGCAACCTGGATGCTGCCAAGCTCCGCGCGCTGGCGATGACCCTGCCGGCCGACGGCACCGAAGCCGTGAGCCGTACCCTGATGCAGCGAGCCCAATCCATGTACTATTCGGGTCAGCGTCCACCACAGAACATCTTCAACCCCCTGGCCTGGGCGCAGTTCATAGAAGCCTGGAAACGGGGCGATTTCCGCAGAAAATACTGATTTTCCTGAAAAAAAACCCCACCGGGAACGGCGGGGTCTGTGTTAAACCCTTTGAAAAAATTACTACTCTCTGCTATTGCAGGCTTGACTGCTTTAGCTTCTTACGAAATACCGCCCAAAGGAAGGCGCATCTCTGATATTTTTACTGGCTTGTAAACCCTGATGTTTTGCCTGAAAGCGTTAATGCAAACTTACAGAAAGCCTTTCTTTGAAGATGTTAACAAGATGTTATTGAAGGATCAGCGTTATTCCTTTAAAGTATTGCTTCACCTGAAGGAGCAGTGCGTGAGGGGCGAAGCACATAGGTGAGCGAGCTGCTCCGGGCAGGATATTTCCGGGCGTGTAGCCAGGAGCGTAGTCCCTGGAGAAACCCTGCCGGCAGCCGGGTATGGCCGTGCCGGTATTTTTCGCTCAGCAGGCTGATATAAAAAGCATCGAAGGGCATGGGTATCTGGTGCCCGACCCGGAAGCCCTGCTGTCCGGCCAGGGAAGCCAGGGCGGCGGGGGAGAAGTGGTAAAGGTGTCTGGGTACGTCGTAGGCCGCCCAGTCTGCCTTGTAATACAAGGCATCGGCTGCCGTGAAGTTGGGCAGGGCCAGAAAAAGGGTGCCGCCGGGCTGCAGCAGGCGGAGCATCTCGTCCATATATTCGTGCAGAGCGTGTACGTGTTCCAGCACATGCCAGAGGGTGATCACCCGGAAGGCGCCGTCGGGTAAGCTGAACAGCGCGTCGGGGGTCAGGGGCTCTACGCGGTGCAGCGCCAGCGCATTTTTCCGGGCCGTTTCATCCGGTTCTATACCGGTAACCTGCCAGCCCGCCTGCTTCATGGTGGCCAGGAAAGCGCCTGTGCCGCAGCCGATATCCAGGAGTGCTCCGGTATGATGACCGCTGTAGCGCGTTACCCAGTGTTTTTTCTGCTGCATGGCCCTGCCCCGGGCAATATGATAAAGCCGGTTGATGATGCCCTTGCGCGTGTCGCTGTGAGAGATATAAGCTTCGGACTGGTAGTACTTTCCGCTTTCTGCCTCGTCCGGAGCATCCTGGGTAAAGCGGCCGGTGCAGGCATCGCAGTGCCAGATGGAAAAGATTTTTCCGGATACGGTATGATCCCTCGCCTTCAGCGCGGGATGGATGCTTTCCGAATGACAAAGGGGGCAATGATGGCGGTGGATCAGCGGCATACCGGCTCTTCTTATTTGTATACGATAAATGCATCCTGCCCGTAGAGCGCCTTCATCTCTTTCAGGTGCAGGGCGGTATCGGCAGGCATGGAAGTAAAAGGCATGGCCAGCCGGAAGGTGGAAGAGTCTTCCGCCAGCAGCTCAACCGGCAGACCCCAGCTTCTGAATTTGCGGTATTGCTGCCCGCCCCGTTCCAGGGTGGGGTAGGTGGCGATCACGATATGGTAATGCAGAGAATCGTTTCCCGCGGGCTGGTCTGCGGCAGAAGACGAGGCCCCGGCTTCGGCAGCGGTGCTGTCTGCCGCGGGGGTAGCCGCTTCCGGCCTGATTTGGCGCTCGCGTTGGGGACGGTACAGCAGGAAAAACAGGATGCCGGCGACGATCAGCACCGCGGCGGCGATCCACCAGGACTGCAGCCGTTTTCCGGAACGTTCTTCCGGCAAGGGATAGGGATACAGGTCAGGATATTCCGGGGCGGGATCCGGTACTTCGTGCGTCGTTACCGCTTCGGGCGCCGTTCCTGTTTCAGAAGCCTTTGGTGCTTCGGAAGACGGAGCTATTCCGGAGGGCGCAGCTGTTTCCGGTGCCGCCGGCGTTTCTGAAGCCAAGGCTGTCGTCATCTCAGTTGGTTCGGGTGCGGCGGCGACCGGAGGGGGGGCGGATGTTGCCTCTGCGGGCGAGGCGGCTTCCCCGGCTGTGGATGGCGCTGCCGCCTTCCGGGAGGAGTGTTCTGCCTGCGTTGTGGTCACCGGACCGGGGAGTACCACCGGTTCTGCTATGGCATCGCCGGGGTAGTCCCTGAAAGAGATATTACCCTGCTCATTGCCTTCCAGCACGCCGATGCCGGGCAGCTCCCAGGATCCGCCGCCGGCGGTCTTTTCCCGGATACGGTCCGAGAAGAGCTGCCACTGCTCCTGCAGGCCGGCTATACCGGGCCGTCTTTTCTCAATATAAGCCAGCAGGGAAAGGTCGTCTACGCGGGTAGCTTCCCGGAAACTGATCACCGGGGCGGGGGCGGAAAGTTGCACACCTCCGGCCAGCCGCTGCGCCGCCCGTTGCGAGAGCGTCAGTATGCCAATGCCCGGCAGGGTGCTGGCCCCTTCCAGGGAAAGTTGCTCGGCGATATATTTCAGGAAGAGATGTTCCATCAGAATTTGAAAAGGATGCCTCCCAGGGCATTCAGACCCAGCGAAGGGTAGTTATGCCAGCGCTGGTAATGCGATCCGAGCAGGTTATTGACATTGGCCCATACGCCGAAGTGCTTGCCGATCTGGTAGGAAGCGCCGAGGTTCAGGTCGAAGGCGCCCTTGGTTTTGTGATCCACGAGCGCGCTGTCCTGCCAGGAGCTTCCGCTCAGGGCAAAGGCATCCGCGCTCAGCCGGAACTTTTCGCCGATGGCGTACTGGAAGGACAGGTCGGCCCGGAAGGGCGAAAGTCCCCAGGGCTTGGCCTCGGTTTTCTGCTTGAAATAGTTAAACCAGTTCATGCTCAGCCTGGCCTGGAATTTTTCTTCCTGGACATAACCTATTTCGGCGTGCAGCTGATAAGCTTTCAGCTCTTCTTCGTACCGCGTCGTGAACTTATTGCCCATCAGGGTATCGTTCAGGTACAACGGCCGGTCCTCATACACTACGTAAGCGAACTTGGTGTTGTAATTGAAGTGGCTGTTGATGGATCCTTTTATACCGGTATATTTTTCCTCCACCCTTGTGTTGGTGGGGCTGGAGTAGTCGCCCAGGAAGGGGTTTTCCGACACCAGGTGCTGATAGCTGTTTTTCGTGAAGTACGATATCCACCCGCTGCTCAGGATCAGCGAGTTTTTAATCAGGTGCGTTTCGTTAACGATGTCGGGCAGCAGCACAAACTTATTGTTCGTCCAGGTAGGGTTTATGCCGGCGCGCAGCACAAAGCCCGGTTTGGAGATCAGCACGGCGGGGTGAAAGGCTACGATGGAGTTGGAAAAAGAGCTGTCTCCCTGATGCCGGTAGTTGGAAAAGTCGCCGATAAAGTCCGCTACCAGGAAGATGTCTTTTACGATCTTTTTCTGGGCGGGTATCTTCAGGTAAAAGGTGAATTCGCTCTGGTCATGCGCATCGGCAAAGCTGGTGAGCTTCAGTTCCGGCTGGTAATTCAGCGTCAGCCTGTTTTCCTCGGTATTGCTCAGTCCGAACGATACGGAAAAGGTATTGTATGCCTGGCGGACATCGTCGCGGGAGAGCTTCAGGCTGTCGTGATCATAGCCGTAGTAATTCACTGCATTCCGGTCGTATCCGACGTTGGCGTGAAACTCGTGACCTCCGGCGAAATACTGTCCCCGCAGATGCAGGTTATCATTGCTGAACTGCTGGTGCTCGATCGATCCCTTGGAGGAGAGATGGTTGAAGAAGAGGCTGTAGTTATACTGGTTGTTCCGTCCGCTGCCCAGTCCTACCTGCAGCAGCGGTGTGCTGTAGTTGCCAAAGCCGGCTTTGATAAAATTGTTCTGCAGCGCTTCGAGTGAATCCTTTCCCATCGCGAGCGGACGCAGCGGCACCGGCTGGTAGGTAAAATAAAGGTTTTGCGAAGGGATATTGTATACCAGCCGGGGCCGGGTAGTGTCGATAGAAGGCAACGCCGTGGTAAGGTTCAGCTTGGCGGCATTCCGCAGTTCGGGCTGATATACGTTGTAGATATCGATCGTCTGCTGCTGGATGGTGGAATCCTGTTGCTGCGCCCTGGCGCCGAGCGCGGCCAGCAGGCAGATACAGGAGCCCAGGGCAACCCGCAGCAGGTAAGGGGGGCGTATATGCTGAAAAACTTGCATCGTCTTTATGGCTGTTTCAATCATGTTTTTTGCTTGCTTCGGTATGTTTTTTCCGGCTCCGTCCTGCGGTGACCCCGGTTTATTTTGTGGAATCTTCCTTGATCCTCGACTGTGATTTTTCGAGGCTTTCCACCTCGCTCAGCTTTTCTTTTGCCTTGCTGACCAGGTCGGGTATCTTGCTGTTGTCCACGATGCTCTGCAGGGTGGCCTTGGCATTGAAATAATCCTTTTCCCGGGTATAGATATCGCCCAGGAGGATGTATGCGCTGGCTACCCAGTAGTCGTAGGACGGCGTATTCTTGATGACGTCGAAAGCGGCGGTCTCGGCCTGCTTCAGCTCCCGGTTTTTGAAATGACATTCGGCGATGTAGTAGCGGGCCTGTGCGCCCAGCTCGGACTTGGTTTGCCGGGCCGTTTGTCCGAAGGCAACCAGGGCGCTGTCGCAGTTGTCCTGTGCCCGGTAGGCCTGCCCCGCATAGAAATGGGCTACGATCTGATCGTCCGTGCTGATATTGGACAGCGCCAGCAGATCAGCGGCGCTGGTTTTTACCTGATCCCAGTTTTGCAGTTCGTAGTTGGCGCGCAGCAGACCCCGCCGGGCTTCCAGCGCATTGTCGCGGGTGACGGCTATCTGTTTCAGCTGTCCGTAGTACTGCAGCGCTTTGCTGTAATCCTTGTTTTCATAGAACTCGATCCTGCCGGCCTGGGCCACGGCGCGTTCGGTAAAGGGGGTATTGCCCTGCGACAGGATATATTCGTAAGCGTTAAGCGCGTTGCTGTAGTCCTTTTGCATAAAAAGACATTCCGCCTTGTAGAAGTTGGCATTCAGGGTGAACTGTCCCTGCGGATAACGGCTGAGATAGTTGTTGAAAGCGCTGAGGGCCCCGGAGTAATCGCCGTTTCCAAAGCGGGCTTCCGCGGCCGCGAAGGTAACCGAATCTGCTACGGAGCGGGTAATGGTTTTGCCCGTGGATTTCAGGAAGCTGAGGAAGGCGTCCGTATTGCCGTTGTTGACATACAGGGTGCGCAGGCTTTGCAGCGCTTCGTTGGATTCGGGGCTGTTGGGATATTGCTGTACCACCTTTTTGTAATAGTCGGTTGCCTGGCCATTGTCGCCCATATTCAGATGGGCAAGCCCCAGCTTCAGGGTAGCCTTGGGTGCATTGGGACTGTTGGGCTGCTGCTGTATCACCCGTTCCAGGTAGGGAACGGCTTCCCGGTATTTCTGTTCGGTGATGTACGTAGAGCCGATCTCGTAGTCGGCTTCGTTGTTGAAACCGGATTTCGGATATTGCTGCGCCAGCTGTTTCAGCAGGCTCACCTTCTCATCGTTTTTGCCGCTGGCGCCCAGGATCATGCTTTTCTGATACAGTGCGTAGTCGGATCCGGATCCGCTGCTGAGGGCCTGGTTGTAGATATTCATGGCCTGGCCGTAGTTCCGGAGCATGTAATAGCAGTCGGCGGTACGCAGCTTGGCATCCTGCGCGATCTTTTCCCCGTTGGCGCCGAATACGATTTCTGCTGCTTTGAACTGATCCAGGGCGCCGTTATAATCGCCTTTTCTCATCAGGGCGTATCCGAGGTTATAATGCGCGGTTTGCTCGTTGGCTTCCCCGGAAGCGGCGGCAGCGCTGGAGCGGGCGAGGCTGAAATACTGGTTGAGATAAGCCGTTGCCTGATCAAACTGTCCTTTCCGCAGGCTGATCTCTCCTTTCCAGAAATAAGCCAGCTGTTGCAGCTGCGGGTCCATCGGGTTTTGCAGGGATATGTCCAGCAGCTTGCCGGCATCCTCCGTCTGGTTGTCATTGATCAGCTGCATGGCCCGTCCGTAGGCTACCTTCTGGTAGGCTTTCCGTACGTTTGGCGTTTTATTCGGTATCCCTTCCACGGCGGAGAGGGCGTTTTTATAATCGTTGGTATTCATGAACAGCTGGGCGAGGATCTCGCGGGTCTCCGGGATGTATTCGGACTGGGGATATTGCTGCACAAAGCTTTTCAGCTCATTGAGGGCCACATCCTGGTATCCCAGCTCATAGGAAAGCTTGCCGTAGTTGAATCGGGATATCTCCTGTTGCTTGGCATTATAGCTGTTGCGCGCACAGATGGCAAAAGCGTTACGGGCGCTGCTTTTCTGTCCGGTCTTCAGGTAACAGTCGCCCAGCAGGTACATGGAGTTCTGCCCGAGGGAATCGGCAGAGCTGCTCAGCTGCTTGAATCCGCTGATCGCCTTGTCGAGCTCGTTGGTCTGGTAATAGCAGTAGGCCAGCTCATATACATCTTCCTTATGCAGCTCGTCGGTGTTTTCCTCGTATTCTTCAAGATAAGGCAGGGCTTTTACATAATCCTTTTTTTCAAAATAGGTCTGGCCGATCAGGTGCTTGAGGGGAGCGTTATAATAGAGATTCCCTTTCTGCGCGTAGGGCAGGGCATAGTCCAGCAGTTGATCCAGCTTGTTCTGGTAGTAATAGATCTCGGCGATATAATAAGGAACGATAATGTCATATTTTTTTTCCTTCACCACACGCTGAAAGCTGGTCAGCGCCGCATTATATTGCTTGTTGTAATAGGCGATGAATCCGTAATAGTAGTTGGAGGGGATGTAATATTTGTTATGAATGTCCTTTATGGAGGCAAAGAGCGGCTGGGCCTTTGCAAAGTCCTTTACATTGAAATAACAGTAGCCCAGCTCGAACTTGGCGTCGGTGATCTCCTGGTTGGACAGGTTGTCGATCCCGGCTTTTTCATAGTAGGGGATGGCTTCACGGACCTTGTTCTGGTGAAAATAATAACGGGCCAGCTGGAAGCTGGCCATTTGCTGGCGGGCGTGGTTATTGGTTTTTTCAATAAATGTTTTGGTGAGCGATTCGCCGTCGGGCTGGCCGAGCTGAAGAGCACAGATCACGTAGTAGTAGCGGGCGTCCTGCCAGGTCAGCTCACGGTTGGTTTTCTGGAAATAATCCACATCGTCCAGCGTTTTGCGGAACAGCTGCTGGGCCACGGCATACTTGCCGAGCTGGAAGTATTCCTGTGCTTCCCTGAACAACGCGTCCGGCTGGTCATGGATGGCGGTTTGCTGGGCCGCGGCAGTTTGGGCGAGACCCAGACAGGCCACCGCCAGCAGCAGACGGCAGCGGCGGAGGTTACAAAAAAAGCGGTGATGCGAAAAGAATATAAGAAGCCTGTCTGACTGCATGTTATAGTAATTAATCCGGTTTATCCCCGACTGTAACGTATGAATAAGCTGTTTTATTTTTAGCCTTCCCGCCCTCCGGCAAATGTCATGCCGCTTTGGGCTTCAGGTGGGAACCGGCATGCGGACAAAGATAAAAGATTCCTGCTATTGTCACAGGGAGGGGAAAAGTTTGTGGATAATTCCCGGCGGAGATCTGGGGGGATTTACTATTTTCGATTTTTGAAACCACTTTGAAAAGGTCCCGATGCATCTTCGGTGTCATCTGTCCGCCGTAAAGCTATAGCAGGCGGGTCCGACCATTAAAAACAAAAATATTAACAGATGAAACTGCTTTCTACCAAGGTCAATACCGGGATGGTGCACTTTAGCCTGTTGCTGCTCCGCGTGGGGCTGGGCCTGATGATGATGGTGCATGGCTGGCAGAAGCTGCAGCGTTTTTCCGAGATGGCGGCGCAGTTTGCCGATCCCCTGCATGTCGGCACCCGCGGTTCGCTGGTGCTGGTGCTGTTTTCCGAGCTGGGCTGCGCTTTCCTGGTCATGCTGGGGCTCCTTACCCGTTTTGCGGCCCTGGTACTGCTGATCCAGCTGTGCATTGTGGTGCTGATCATCCATCGCGGGGATTTTGGTCACCAGGAGCTGGGCCTGCATTTCCTGCTGGGGTACCTGGTGATATTGCTTTGCGGACCGGGCCGTATTTCGGTAGACCGGCTGATCGCCCGGTAAGGGATTTTTAACTGCAACAGATGTATACTGCCGTTACGCAGGTGCGCGTTCGCTACGGCGAAACGGACCAGATGGGTTTTTTATATTACGGGGCTTATGCCCTTTATTACGAGACGGGCCGGGCCGAGGCCATCCGGGCCTTAGGCTTCTCCTATCGCCAGCTGGAAGAGCAGGGGGTGATCATGCCGGTAGTGGAGTTGCAGAGCCGTTACCTGCGTCCGGCATTGTACGACGACCTGGTGACTGTAAAGACGACGCTGCGGGAAATGCCTTCCGGCAGCAAGATACGTTTTCATTCCGAGCTGTATAACGAGGCCGGGGCGCTGCTCAATGCGGGCGTTACCACCCTGGTGTTCCTGGATGCCTCCAGCCGCCGGAAAGTAGCCGTACCGGCGATATTGCTGGAGAAGCTGGCCCCCTATTTTGCTTCCTGAGTCCTGCCGGCATGTTCCGTCTTGGCGGGAGGCGTCCGGGCTTTTGGAGGACGAACCTTGTCGTTGATCGATAGCAGGGTATTGGGGAACATATCCACGATTCTTCGTATTTCCGTCTCCGTTATTTTGCCGTGCAGCTGCAGCTTCCCGATCTTTATCTTCCCCATTTCATCCGGTATCCGGATGCTGTCGATAAAGGATATCTCCAGCTGCGGGATTTCCTTCAGCGCCAGCAAAGGCGGAGGCACCTCCTTTACCCGGATCTGTATACGGCCCCAGTGGCCGGGATGGCCCAGTTTTCCCTTTAGCGCCAGGGCGGAGGTATCTTTTACCCGTACCATCCAGCCTATCTGCGGCCGCAGCGCCAGCGTCCGGTTGTTCTGCCGCAGCCCCACGAAGCCGGCCCACAGCTCCAGCGGCGTTTCGGTGATGCGGCTGTTATCCGAATGCAGATATCTGAGGTCTACCTTGGCGATCTCATTGGGAAGCTGGTTGCTGCTGCCGATCTCCTTCAGGTTCATTCTTTTCCCGTTTTTGTCATACGGAAAAAACCGGACGATCCACCCGTCGATCACCTTCGGATTGCCATATTGCTCTTTAGTATGGTATTTAAACATATCCCTCCAGAAAGCGGTGTCGATATGACCGCCGGAGGCATTGACAAACTCCTTCAGCACCGGGTCCAGCCCGTCGACCCACCAGCCCAGCCGGTATTTCCGGAGCTGCCGGGTCTTTTCCCGCACCCGCTGCCAGTCTGCAGGGCTGCCTTCGAGGGTGATCCCGGGAATGCCGCAGCTGATCACAATAACCACGAAATCGAAGTAAGGCTGCATGCTTTCCATGGCGGTGATCTGTGCGGCCACCCTGTCGGTAACCGTGGTAGTGGAAAAGTCCGGAATGAGGGTTTTCAGGAGGCCGGGATCGGTATTTTCGGCGATCTGGCCGGTAAGGGCGTTCAGCACCTCCTCCCAGGGACCGTCCGGATCGTCCAGCGAGATCCGGTTGTCCTGAACGATCAGCGTTTGCTTTCCGTTGAAGTGCACCAGCTGGTCCCGGAGGGCTTCGGCGTTATTGATCACATGCAGGGCAAACCCCTGTGCGATCAGCAGCCAGATCATATCCGGCGACAGCACAAAGGGGCGGTGATCCGCATAGGCCTGGTACATCCCGTTGAAAAAGGGATGATAGCCGAAGGTCACCATACTGTCCGGTATCCGGCTGCAGGCGATGATCCGGAAGGGAAGCTGAAGGTGGTGCTCCGCTATCTCTTCCGGGGTCAGTCCCACATCCCTTTGGATGAGGTCTTTCAGGATATCGGGATAGGCGGCCACCGGCAGGCGATGATCCGGTCTTTCCAGGTCTTCGATGGTAAAGGTGCGTTGGGCTTGTGCGTGGAGGAAAGGAACTGCCAGCAGGAGCAGGAATGTGGGTAGACGCAGATGCATAGGAGGAGGAATAGTGTTCTACTAATATAAGGTTTTTTTAAAAAAAAGGAGCATTCCTGGGAGCCGTAGTCTGCAGGGAGTGAGCATCATGATCTCATGAAATTCCCTTAACTTTGGTAAAGTTAAATTTACGGCCATGGAGATTGAAAGGACAAAAAAAGAAGTGATCATCCGGCTTCCTTCAACGGTAGATACAGAAGACCTGCAGGCTTTTCTGGATTATGCCCGGTATAAAGAGTTGACATCTTCTTTCAAAGCCAGTCAGGAGGAAGCGGATAAGCTTGCCGGCCAGATCAATAAGGAATGGTGGACAAAGCACCGGAAACGGTTTGTTCCGTGAGGATCATTGTAGACACCAATATTGTTTTCAGTGCTATTCTGAATACCACGGGTCGAATTGGCAAGGTTCTCATAGGTTCAGGTACCCATTTCCAGTTTTATACCTGTGATTTTCTGCGAATTGAATTGCAAAAACATCGAGGAAAGCTGTTAAAAATAACAAAGCTGACCGAAGGGAAACTGCATGAGTTAGAGTTGCTTATTACCAGTAATATAAAATTTATCAATGAAAGCCTTATCGCTGAAAAACAATGGTTATCAGCAAATATACTGCTGAAGGATATAGATCCTAATGACACTCCATTTGTGGCTTTGGCGAAAGAATTGGATGCAAAACTCTGGACTGGTGACATGCAATTGTATCACGGATTAAAGGAAAAAAGATTTAAGGCAGTGATTACTACGGCTGAACTTTCCTTTATACTGGATGAACTGGAACGGAAATAGGAATATTCTTCAGATTTTAGTACCGATCCCTTTCTGACAAATGGCGTAGGTTTGTCCCAAAAAAGTGGAGAAAACAGAGGCTACCATCATTACGATCGGGGATGAGTTGCTGATCGGACAAACCATCGACACCAATTCGGCCTGGATGGCTACCCGCCTGAACGAGGCCGGCATCTGGCTGCGGCGGCGGGTGGCGGTCGGCGACAGCCGGGAGGACATCCTGCAGGCGCTACGCGAAGAAAGCGCCAAGGTGCCGCTGATCCTCATCACCGGCGGGCTGGGCCCGACGGCAGACGATATTACCAAGGACGTATTGTGTGAATATTTTGATACCCGGCTGGTATGGAATGAAGCGGCCCTGCAGCGGGTAACACAGCTGCTGCAGCGGAGAGGACTTCCCATGCTGGAACGCAACCGGCAGCAGGCCCTGCTGCCGGAGGCCTGTACCCCTGTACCCAATGAAAGGGGATCGGCGCCCGGCATGTGGTTCGAGAAGGACGGCGTGGTGTACGTCTCCATGCCCGGCGTGCCGTATGAGATGCAGGGGATGATGGAAGCTACCGTGCTGCCCCGTCTGCATACCCGCTTTCATACCCCGGCTATTCTGCACCGTACCCTGCTGACCTCCGGCATGGGGGAATCCTTTGTCGCGGAGCGGCTGGCAGATTTTGAAAAGGGACTTTTTGCCATACCTCCGCCCGTCAGCATTAAGCTGGCTTACCTGCCGGATTTTGCCCTGCTAAAGCTGCGCCTGACCGCCATCGGTCCTGTCCCTGCAGATACAGAAGCCGTGCTGGAGCGGCAATTCGGTCAGCTGCAGGCCTTGCTGCCGGATATTACCGTGGCCACCGCTGATATCACCCTTGAAGCCCTGCTGGGGCAGCTGCTGCTCCGGAACGGGCGCACGCTGGGGACGGCGGAAAGCTGCACGGGAGGCTATATTGCCCATCGTATTACTTCGGTGCCCGGCAGCTCGGCGTATTTTAAGGGCAGCGTGGTGAGCTATGTCAATGCCGTAAAGCAGGAAGTGCTGAAGGTGGGAGCGGATACCCTGCAGCAGCACGGCGCCGTCAGCGAAGCCGTGGTGCGGGAAATGGTGACGGGCGCCCTGGCGCTTTTGCATACAGACTATGCGATAGCCGTCTCCGGTATCTTAGGTCCGGGAGGCGGCACTCCCGAAAAACCCGTGGGCACGGTATGGGTGGCGGCAGGTAGCCGCGACCGCACGCTCGCCAAAAGCTATCATCTGCGGCACGACCGGCAGCGCAATACCGCGATGGCGGCGTCCTATGCCATGAACCTGCTGCGGACGCTCCTCGAAACGGGGGAGGCCCTTTAGCACTTTGCCGCCTGCTGCCGTTTACTTACTTTTGTAGTTAAACCTTAAGCAGCAAAACTTAACCGTGAACTTATGGCAGTAGTTGACCTGATCATGCCCAAGCTGGGAGAAAGTATTATGGAGGCAACCATATTGCACTGGCATAAACAACCGGGTGATAAGGTAAAGGCGGATGAGACGGTGCTGGAGATCGCTACCGATAAGGTGGACAGCGAGGTGCCCGCGATCGTGGACGGCGAGATCAGGGAACTGTTGTTCCGGGAAAACGATGTGGTTCCCGTGGGGGCGGTCATTGCCCGGATCGAGACCTCGGCTTCGGCCGACAGCGGGGCGGAAGATGTGCTGGCCGGCGAAGCGCTGGATGCGGACGTCTTCGATATGGAGGGTGAAGAAGAGGGGATAACCGAAGAGGAGGAAACAGAAAGAGAGGCGCCGGTACAGCAGGAAGGACGTTTTTACTCCCCATTGGTGCTGAAGATAGCCCGGGATGAAGGCGTGAGCATGGCCGAGCTCGAGCAGGTGCCGGGTACAGGGCACGAAGGACGGGTAACCAAAAAGGATATGCTGGAGTACGTATCCGGAAAACGGAGCGGAAAACCCGCTGCGGCCTCGGGCTCGTATGATACGGACAGCCGGACCGCCCCGGAGCGGTCGGTTACGGTGAGCAGCCCGCTTTCTTACCGCGGCAATGTAGAGATCATCGAAATGGACCGTATGCGCAAGCTGATTGCCGCCCATATGGTGCAGAGCAAACAGACCAGCCCCCACGTCACCAGCTTTTCCGAAGCCGATGTGACCAACCTGGTGCAGTGGCGCACCCGCGTAAAAAAGGATTTCGAGCAAAGAGAAGGGGAGAAGATCACCTTTATGCCGCTCTTTATCGAGGCTATCGTCCGTTGCATCAAACGTTTCCCGCTCATCAACAGCTCGGTGGACGGGGACCGGATCATTGTCAAAAAAGATATCAATATCGGGATGGCCACGGCGCTGCCCAACGGCAACCTAATCGTACCGGTGATCCGGAATGCGGACCAGCTGAACCTGACCGGCATCGCCAGGCAGGTCAACCGGCTGGCGGCGGCAGCCCGTAACGGCAAGCTGCAGCCGGAGGACACGCAGGAGGGCACCTTTACCCTGACCAACGTAGGCACCTTTGGCAGCCTGTCCGGCACCCCCATCATCAACCAGCCGCAGTCGGCCATACTGGCGGTGGGGATCATCAAGAAGCGTCCCATGGTGGTGGAGACAGCCCAGGGCGATTCCATCGCCATCCGGCATATGATGTACCTTTCCATGTCCTACGATCACCGTATTATCGACGGCTCCCTGGGGGCTACCTTTCTCACCGCGGTAGCACAGGAGCTGGAGCATTTCGATCCCGCACGTAATTTCTGACCATGGAACAGCAGGGATATGTAGACTACAGCGTTGACCAGGCCGTAGGTACCATCCGCTTTTTTCATCCTGCCCATAATGCCCTGCCTGCCTATCTGCTGGAAGCGTTGACCGCCGCCGTCGAACGGGGCGGCGCGGACCCGGCCGCACATGTGCTCCGGCTGGAGAGCGCAGGCGACCGCACGTTCTGTGCCGGCGCCAGCTTCGACGAATTGGCGGCGGTGACCGATGAAGCGGCGGGAATAAAGTTTTTTTCCGGTTTTGCCGCCGTGATCAATGCCTGCCGGCGCTGTCCCAAGCTGATCATCGGCCGGGTACAAGGCAAGGCAGTGGGAGGGGGAGTAGGTATAGCCGCAGCCACCGATTATTGCTTTGCCACCGAGGCTGCCGCCATCCGCCTCAGCGAGCTGACCCTGGGCATCGGTCCTTTTGTGGTGGCTCCTGCCATAGAAAGAAAGATAGGCCTGGCGGCCCTGAGCAGACTGGCCATCCGTGCATCGGAATGGCAGAGCGCGGCATGGGCGCGCGAGCATGGGCTCTATACCGAACTTTTTGCGGATATCGCCGGCATGGACGCCGCTATGGCAACATTGGCGGCGGAGCTGGCGGCTTCTTCCCCGGCGGCCATGCGGGCCCTTAAGCAGATGCTCTGGCAGGGTACGGAGCACTGGGATACGCTGCTGGCGGAGCGGGCGGCGCTAAGCGGGATGCTGATCCTCTCAGCGCAGGCGCGCGCAGCCATGGCCGCCTTCAAAGCCGGTAAACGTTAAACGGCAGCCGGTGCCTTCCTCAGACTGTAGCCGGCTCTTCTCCCGCAGGAACAGCCTTCTGCTGCGGCAGGCGTTCTTTGCGGTGCCGGCGGAGGGTCTGCCACGACTGCATCGCCACCGACAGAAAGATCAGGAAAAGACCCATATAAAAATGCTGTCCCAGGGAACGGTTTTCCTTAAAGATCAGAAAGGCCAGCAGGATACCGTACACCGGCTCCAGGTTATAGGTAAGATTTACCGTAAAGGGCGATACCTTCTTCATCGCATTCAGCATCAGATCATAGGCCCAGATGGTACAGCACCAGCTCATGAGCAGCAGGTAACCCCAGTCTGACCAGCTGGGAACCAGCCGGCTTCCGGGGAAGACATGCAGATAAAAAGGCATCAGCAGGCTCAGACAGAGAAAGCCCGAGCCCAGCTCGTAAAAAGTAATGGTTTGGGAGGTATGCCGGTCTGTGAGCTTTTTGTTCAGGATGGTGAACAGCGCGCTGAGGAAAGCGGCCGCCAGCCCGAGAATGATGCCGGTGGTATAGCGGCGGTCGAAATGCAGGATGATGTAGATGCCGCCCATGCCGATCACCGAAAGCAGCGCCTCCCCGGCATTGAACCTTTTTCTGAGCAGCAGGGGTTCGGTAAGCGCTGAAAAGAAGCTGCCCGCCGAAAAGCAGACCAGGCAGATCGATACGTTTGCGTATTTGATGCTGCCATAAAAGCAAAGCAGGTGGAGCGCTACCAGGAGCCCGACAAAAGCAATACGCGCTATCTCCCCCGGCGGAAGACGGGGAATCTTCCTGCGGACGGCAAAGATCAGCAGCAGCGTAAAGGCAGTGATACCCAGGCGGTACCAGACCAGTACGCCTTCGTTCAGGGAGATCAGGCGCCCCATTACCCCGGTAAAGCCGGCGAGCAACACGGCGGTGTGCAGCTGCAGGAGTGCCTTTTTCATCCTTGGGTTGCTTGATTTTTTTTAAAGGTCATCCGCCTGCCGAGGCGTTGACGAAACCGGGTTTATGGCAGCCCGGAACGGTACATGACAAGGGCAGATCTGCATTTTCATTTGCTCACCCTGCTCCGGTAGTTGCGGAAAAGGCTCATCCACTGGATCTTCAGCACCCCGAATATGCCTTCTTTGATAATGCCCCGGCTCATTTTGGACTGTCCTTCCTGCCGGTCCACGAAGGTAATGGGTATTTCCCTGATCCTGAAGTCCAGCTTCCAGGCGGAGAATTTCATGGCGATCTGGAAAGCGTAGCCCACAAAGGGTATCTCGTCCAGGTGAATGGCCTCCAGCACCCGGCTTTTGTAACAGACAAAGCCGGCCGTGGCGTCCTTTACCGGCATCCAGGTGACCAGGCGTACATATACCGAGGCCCCGTAAGAAAGAATGTTGCGGTCCCAGGGCCAGTTTTCCGTACGGCCGCCCTTCACATAACGGGAGCCCACTGACACGTCGGCTCCCTCTTCGGCGCAGGCCCGGTAGAGACGGATCAGATCTTTGGGATTGTGCGAAAAGTCAGCATCCATTTCGAAGATATAGCCGTACCCGTGCCGGAGCGCCCATTTGAAGCCGTGGATATAGGCCGTGCCGAGGCCGAGCTTACCGGAACGCTGTTCGAGGAAGAGCCGGGCGTTGTACTGCGGCATAAGCGACTGTACAATAGCGGCAGTGCCGTCCGGAGAGCCGTCGTCCACCACCAGTACGTGAAAATCTTCCGGCAAGGCGAAAATAGCCTCCAGCATCCTGGCAATATTTTCCTTCTCGTTATAGGTGGGTATGATGACTAATTTTCCCAAACAGGCGTATTTTTTGAAAAAAACAGGGCGAAACTAACATAAACCGCTGAACAGATGCGGGAACCCGCCCGTGAATTAGGATTTCTTTAACATCATGTCGCTGTAGATCTCAGACAGCTTCTGTTTGGTATGGAGCGGGAAATCGGCCTTCATCATCCAGTCGTAATATTGCGGTTCCTGCCGCAGCACCTCGCGAACGGGTTTCCCTTTATATTTTCCAAAATTAAATATTTCAACGCCGTTTTCCATCACAAAGCGTCTTCCGAAATCCACAAAACATTCTTCTCCCCCGAAGGCGGACAGGGCAAGCACATCGTTGCTCAGCTCCGTATAGCGATCGATCTGGGCCTCCAGTATTTCGAAGGTTGCCCGGGCATCGGCTTCCGCATTGTGGGCATTGTCGAGGGACTTATAGCAATAAAACTGATAAGCGGCCCCCAGGGTGCGCTTTTCCATCAGGTGAAAGATCTTCTGCACATCGATGAATTTCCGGTCCGTAACGCTGAAGGAGAGGCCGATACGCAAAAACTCCTCTACCAGCAGGGGGATATCAAAGCGATTGGAATTATAGCCGGCCAGGTCGCAGTTTTCGAGGAACTGCTTCAGCTCGTTGGCGGCTTCCCGGAAAGTAGGGCAATCTGCCACATCCTTATCATAGATACCGTGTACCGCGGAAGAGCCGGGCGGTATCGGAATGCCGGGGTTTATGCGTTTTACCTTGGACTGCGAGCTGCCGTCGGGGAATATTTTGATGATGGCGATCTCAATGATCTTGTCAATGGCAATGTTGGTACCGGTGGTTTCCAGATCGATAAAAGCAAGCGGTCGTATTAATTTCAGATTCATGAGCGGTAATGCCTTAATTTTTTTCAAAAATAATGGATTCTTTCAAAGCCGGGGCAGGCTTGTTCGTCCGGAAGGCAGAACTTTGTAAAAAAAACCGGGATTTACTATGCATAAAATGGTACTTTTAACGTTGAAAATAAGGGAAATAAAAAAAGGAAAATACCGATGAATAAGTGGGCAAGATATATACTGATCGCCGGCTGTATGGCACTGTTCGGAGCAGCGCTGACCTCCTGCGGCGCCTCGAGGCAGCTGGGATGTCCCGTGCAGGCAGAAGCCTTTCCGGCACATACCGGAGCAGTACGGGTCTGATGCCGGCGACGTTTAACCTGATCAGCGCACGGCTCCTTTTGACCTTTGCATGCGTCAGCGGCTCTTATATGCGCGGCCATAACCCGTGTAATTCATATCTATGACGATAGCCATTATCAATGGTCCCAACCTGAACCTGCTGGGCAAACGCGAGCCCGGCGTATACGGAGACCAGTCTTTTGAGACTTTCCTGGAGGAATTGCGGCAGCGATATCCGGAAGTGACTTTTCATTATTTTCAGAGCAACGTGGAGGGAGAGCTGGTGAATGTGCTGCAGGAAAAAGGCTTTTCTGCAGACGGCATACTGCTGAATGCAGGGGCCTACACCCATACCTCGGTGGCCATACGGGATGCCATTGCCGCCATACCTGCACCCGTAATCGAGATTCATATTTCCAATATCTATGCGCGGGAAGCTTTCCGCCATACTTCTCTCATTGCCCCAAAATGCGTAGGTTCGGTATGCGGGCTGGGACTGGAAGGATATGCCCTGGGCGTGGCTTACTTCGGGAAGAGCGGGGAGCTGAAGAACAGGGGAAAGGCGTAGTAAAAAACCCGCAAGTCTGGATCAACATGCGGGTTTATCATTCAGATTTTGGTTGATGAGGGTAAATATAGTTAAATTTTGTTAAAAATACACTTTTTATCCGAGATTTACCAGGGCCTGCCTTTTGAAAATTAAGAAAACTTTTTAACGAGAGCGCTTTCCGGGAAACGATAGAATGGTAAATTTGCCTCTTAAATTATAATTATCCTTTATCTGAAAACATGAAGTGGAAATTCTCCTCCGGGAAAAAAAGAAAGAAGTCAGTTGTCCGTGAATGGATAGACGCCGCCATTTTTGCCATCATCGCCGCTACGATTATCCGCACTTTTTTATTCGAAGCCTATACCATACCCACGCCCTCGATGGAGAAGACGCTCCTGGTAAACGATTTTTTGTTTGTCAACAAGCTGAGCTATGGCTCCCGTGTGCCGATGACGCCCCTGGCGGTACCGTTTACGCTTCATACCATGCCTTTGTTCAACATCAAATCCTATTCGGACTGGCCGCATTTCGGCTACCACCGTTTGCCGGGTTTCGGAAAGATCCGGAACAACGACGTGGTGGTCTTTAATTTCCCCGAGGGAGATACGGTGGTGCTGGAGCAGCCCGAGCAGGATTATTACCAGCTGAAGCGGGTATACGGAGACGCCTATATGCGGAGTAATTATAAAATCGTTTCCCGCCCGGTAGACCGCCGTGAAAATTATATCAAACGTTGTCTGGCCATCCCCGGCGATTCGCTGCAGGTGGTGGATGGCTATGTGTATGTCAACGGGAAGATGGCGCCCGTTCCTCCGCATTCGGAAAAGCGGTTTCTGATCCAGACCGACGGCACGGCCATCAATCCGGACCGGCTGGATGAGCTGAGGATCGATCCGCCGGACATCGTGAATGCCGCCAACGCGGTATACGGATTTTATCT
The DNA here is from genome assembly GCF_039541075.1 of Compostibacter hankyongensis. Classification (NCBI taxonomy): domain Bacteria; kingdom Pseudomonadati; phylum Bacteroidota; class Chitinophagia; order Chitinophagales; family Chitinophagaceae; genus Compostibacter; species Compostibacter hankyongensis. Next base: position 138,538 of record NZ_BAABFN010000007.1, read on the forward strand.
GACGAAGGACGACTCCGCTGCACTGTCCCGGTTCACCAACATAAAACGCATGGAGCGTACGGACGACAGCGGTATCGACCCGGAGGTTTTTCCGCAGGATACGGCGCATTACAAATGGAACCACGACAATTACGGCCCCATCTGGATACCCAAAAAAGGCGTCACCGTGCATCTGGATTCAGCCAGCATCGCGCTGTACCGTCGCCTCATCAGTGTATACGAGCAAAACAAGCTGGAGGAAAAGGACGGGAAGATATATATCAATGGTCAGCCGGCGGATCGTTATACTTTTAAGATGGACTATTACTGGATGATGGGCGACAACCGGGACAACTCCCTGGATTCCCGCTACTGGGGTTTTGTGCCGGAAGATCATGTGGTGGGCAAGGCCTGGTTTATCTGGATGAGCTATGATCACCACGGCCTGCGCTGGCGTCGCTTTTTTAACGGGATCCGTTAGAGGTGAAGGGTAAAAGGTAAAAGGTAAAAGGTGAAGGGTAAAAGGTGAAGGGTGAAAGGCGAAAGGTGAAAGGCGAAAGGCGAAAGGTAAAGGGTGAAAGGCAGTTTAAAGTTTGAGGTCCAAAGTCTACGGTTTATCTGCCTGGAACGAAACTTTAGACCGTTGAACCGGAAATTGGAAACGCGCAGCGTTCATCGAGACCTTTAAAATCATAGTGCGCGAGATAAACTTCAAACCAGAAACATTCCTTGTCATGATATTCAACCGCACAAAAAAAGAAAAGAAAACGGCAGGCCGCCGGAAGAAGTCGCCGTTGCGCGAGTGGACGGAGGCGCTGGTGTTTGCGCTTCTCGTGGCCGGCCCTATCCGCATCTTCGGCTTCGGGCTTTATCATATCCCTTCCGCCTCCATGGAGCATACCCTGATGACGGGCGATTACATCTTTGTGGACAAATGGAGCTACGGGGCCCGCATTCCGATGACACCGCTGAGCGTTCCTTTTGTACAGAACAGCATCTTTGGCCTGCGCTCCTTTTCCACGCTGATCAGCCTGCCCTACCTCCGTACGCCGGCTGCCGGCGAGATCCGTCGAAACGACGTGGTGGTGTTTAACTTTCCTGCGGGCGATACGGTCATCGACCGGCCCGAATACGGTTCGGAGATCACTTACTACCAGGTCATGCGCGAGCTGGGAAGGGAGGAGACCTGGAAGAAATTCGGACAGGATATTGTCGTGCGGCCGGTAGATAAGGAGGAGAACTTTGTAAAACGCTGTGTGGGCCTGCCGGGCGATACCCTCCAGCTGACCGATAATAACCTGTATATCAACGGACGTTTGTCGGCGCTGCCTGCTGAAGCGGAAGGAAATTACCGGGTGCAGACCAACGGTACGCCCTTTAACGGCGAACGGTTGAAAGAGCTGGGCATTGCCACGCCCGGGCAGTATGCTGCGGATACCTATGTTTTCAGCCTGACGCCCGGGCAGCTGAAGACCCTGCGGTCATTCACAAATGTGGTGGACATCAGCCGTATGGAAAGGGCGTCCTCGGGAGAGCTTTTTCCGCACGACCCGCAGCATTTTTCCTGGAGCAACGGTAACTACGGCCCGGTCTATATCCCCAGGAAAGGAGCGACGGTCCGGCTGGACTCCGCCAGTGTTTCGCTGTACAAAAGGATCATCACCACCTACGAAGGCAATAAGCTGACCGTATCGGGCAACCGTATCCTGATCAACGGAAAGGAAACCGATCATTATACCTTCCGGAAAAACTATTACTGGATGATGGGGGATAACCGGGACAACTCCCTGGATTCCCGCTACTGGGGCTTTGTGCCGGAAGATCATATCGTGGGCAAACCGCGTTTTGTCTATTTCAGCAAAGGAGATGACGGCATCCGCTGGAATCATCTTTTCAGCGGAATAAATTAGAGGTGAAAGGTAAAAGGTGAAAGGTGAAGGGTGAGGGGTGAAAGGCATTTTAAGTTTAATGTTCAAAGCCTAAAGTCCAAAGTTTCATCCCGGGCAGATCAACTTTAGACGTTAAACTTTAGACCTTGAACCTCAAACCGGAAATCAGAAACCGGAAACCAGAAACTTCAAATGGAACAAGTCCGCCATTCTTTTGAATATACTACCTATCCCGACATCGCTGCGCTGCCGGAAGCGGACCGTATGCTGCTGCTGCAGGCGCAGCAGGCCATTGCGCAGGCTTATGCCCCGTATTCGCGGTTTCGCGTGGGAGCGGCGGTCCTGCTGTCAAACGGAGAAGTGGTGACCGGCGCCAACCAGGAGAATGCAGCTTCCCCGGCGGGCCTCTGCGCCGAGCGTGTTGCCCTGGCTGCCGTCTCCGCAAGCTACCCCGGCACTGCCGTGGATACCCTCGCCATCAGCTACGATCCCGAGGCGGGCAAAAGCGACCATCCCGTTTCGCCCTGCGGCATCTGCCGGCAGACCCTGCTGGAATATGAAGGCCGGCTGCAGCATCCCATCCGGGTGGTTATGGGCGGCAAAACGGGCCCTGTATGGGTCATCCCTTCCGCTTCCCTGCTGCTGCCCTTTGCTTTCTCGGCGGCCATGCTCGGCTGATCCCGTCAATTCGTAAGCCATACGTTCACGCTGCGCTGCAGGATGCCGAAGGCGATCTCGGCCATCCGGTTCTCCTTGTCCAGCGTAGGATTTACCTCCGTGATCTCAAAGCAGCAGACCTTACGGTGCCGCATAAACCGGGCCATCAGCTCTCCCGCTTCCTGCTCGTGCAAGCCGTTGCTGACGGGTGTGCCGGTGCCCTTCGAGATAGCGGCATCCAGGCTGTCCACGTCAAAGGAAATATAAACGGCATCGCAGCCGTCGAGATAATCCAATACGGACTGCGCCACCGCTTCCGCGCCTTGCTTCCGTATCTCGGCGGTCGTGATCACCTTCATATGGTATTTCCGGATCAGGTGCTCCTCTTCCTTTTCGTAGTCGCGCAGCGAGATAAAGACCACATCTTCCGGAGACACCTTGGGGCGGATATTACCCGTGTTTTTAAGCTGTTCCCATTGTCTTGCCGTGTTTTCGTCTATGGCATGGACCTGGCATTCGCGGTTGTCTTCCCCGAGGGCGGTCGCCAGGGGCATGCCATGCAGGTTACCGGAAGGCGTGGTGTAAGGGGTATGCAGGTCCGCATGCGCATCTATCCAGATCAGCCCGAGCCTGGCGGCGGGGCGGGCCATCCGGATGCCGGCGATAGTGGCTCCTGCGCTGGCATGATCACCCGAAAGCACAACGGGGAAGCCGCCTTCCTGCAGCGCGCTGCACACGCTTTTGCTGACCCGGTCATACAGATCCACCATGCCTTTGATGCGTTTGGCATAGGGCGATGCCACCGGTTCGAAAAGCAGCCGGTTTTCCGTTTCCACTTCTTCAACCGGAAAGCGGTCAAAGAAATTGCTCATGAAATCGAGAGAGGCGATCCGGATGGCGTCCATGCCCAGGCTGGCGCCCCGCGTGCCCGCGCCGATCTCCGACTTTACCCCGATTAGCCTGATCTTTTTCATGCCCGGCAAACCTAACGGTTTTTTACACACCGCCAAAATACCCGCTATGAAGGATTTCAGAGGGCTGTAAAATATTTAAAAAAGACGCGCGTCCTGTTGTTTTTCTCTAAATAAAACCCACCGGACAGGAAGGCCGTTTAAATTAATCCAGCCCCTTTTTCCGCGCACCGAATTATCAGTAGGTTTGTCGCATTGGCTTTAATCGATAAGTTATGCAAATCCAGTTCAGCGAAGAACAACTGATGATCCGGGATGCAGCCCGGTCTTTTGCCCGGCAGGAGTTGCTGCCCGGCGTTATCGAGCGCGACGAGAAACAGTATTTCCCGGAGGAGCTGATAAAAAAAATGGGTGAGCTGGGCTTTCTGGGTCTCATGGTAAGTCCCGATTACGGAGGAGCGGGGATGGATACGGTATCTTACGTGCTGGCCATGGAAGAGATTGCTGCAGTGGATGCTTCGGCCGCCGTTTGCATGAGCGTCAACAACTCCCTCGTATGCCGGGGGCTGGAGCAGACCGGCACCGGAATGCAGAAACAACGCTACCTGCTTCCGCTGGCGCGGGGGGAAATGCTGGGGGCTTTTCTGCTCAGTGAGCCGGAAGCCGGCTCCGATGCGGCGGCACAGCAGACCACCGCCGTCGATCAGGGTGATCATTACCTGCTGAACGGCGCCAAGAACTGGATCACCAACGGCAGCTCCGCTTCGGTGTATATCGTCATGGCGCAGTCCCGCCCGGAGCAGGGAACTCATGGCATAAATGCCTTTATCGTCGAAAAAAGCTGGCCCGGCGTGACCGTAGGGCTCAAGGAGAACAAGATGGGCATCCGGGGCAGCGATACGCACAGCATCCTGTTTGAAGACGTGAAGATACCGAAGGAAAACCGCCTCGGGGAAGAAGGATCCGGTTTCGGATATGCCATGCAGTGTCTCAACGCGGGGCGTATAGGCATTGCCGCACAGGCCCTCGGCATTGCCGCGGGGGCGTATGAACGTTCCCTCCGCTATGCCGGCGAGCGACAGACCTTTGGCAAGCCTATCGGCATGCATCAGGCCATACAGTTCAAGCTGGCGGACATGGCCACCCGCATAGAAGCCGCCCGCCTGCTGTGTCTGAAGGCCGCCGCGGATAAGGACCTGGGGCGTGACTATACGCTGAGCAGCTCCATGGCCAAGCTCTATGCCTCGGATACCGCCATGTGGGTCACCACCGAAGCGGTACAGATACACGGCGGCTACGGCTATGTAAAAGCCTATCATGTAGAACGCATGATGCGGGATGCCAAGATCACGCAGATCTACGAAGGCACCAGCGAGGTGCAGCGCATGATCATCAGCCGTTCCGTGCTGGAAAGCGCCGGCTGAGCCCGCATCCGCCACCGGCCTGCTCTTTTCCGTCAGGCGGAAGAACAGTATCTTTGCGTTTTTGTCCTCAACGCAATATGTCAGTAAACATCCCCGCTTACCGGGAACTTTGTACGGTAGCCGCCGCTTACGGCGCAAAGCTGGCGGCGGTATCCAAGACAAAGCCGGCATCCGATATCCTTGCCCTCTATGAAGCCGGACAACGGATCTTTGCCGAGAACTATGTCCAGGAGCTGACCGCCAAATATGCCGCCCTGCCCAGGGATATCCGCTGGCATTCTATCGGGCACCTGCAGACCAACAAGGTGAAATACATCGCTCCCTTTGTATCTGTGATACAGGGTGTGGACAGCCTGCGGCTGCTGCATGCGATAAACCGGGAAGCCGGGAAGAATGGCCGCCGTATCGACTGCCTGCTACAGATTCATATTGCTACCGAAACCACCAAGTTCGGTCTCGATGAGCAGGAGCTGGACCAGGTGGCGGAAACGGTAACCGCTGCGCCGGAAGATTTCCGGCATATACGGCTGACCGGGTTGATGGGCATGGCCTCGTTTACGCCGGATCAGCAACAGGTGGCCGCGGAATTTGGGAAATTGAAGACGCTCTTCGGAAAGGTCCGCGACCGGTATGGTATGGACCCCGAAGTATTCTGCGAGTTGTCTATGGGCATGAGCGCAGACTACCGCCTGGCGCTGGAAGCGGGCAGCACCCTCATACGTGTCGGCAGCCTCCTGTTCGGGGAGCGGAACAGGCCTTAACGGGAAGGAAAGGGATAAAAAAGGGCCGGATAACCGGCCCGGCTGGCAAAAAATATGTATGCAATTAAGCGAGTTTTACATTTACTGCATTTAATCCTTTTTTGCCTTGAACGACATCAAATACGACCTGGTCGTTTTCGCGGATTTTGTCAATTAATCCCGTAACGTGTACGAAGATTTCCTGACCATCTTCAGTTTTGATGAAACCAAATCCTTTGGCTTCATTGAAGAATTTTACGGTGCCTTTTTTCATTGATAAATAATTAATAACAAATAATAAATTGCTGTCTGCAAGATACGTTTTTTACATAGATATGAAAAATTTTTTTATGATAAATTAAAAGCTGTTCTTCCACATCATACTTTCCACGGGCCGGACCGTGCGGGTCGTGTATTTGGCGTTCCCTTTGGTATGGTAAAACGTGGCTACCTCGCCTTCCACCATGAAGTAGATCAGCTGCCCGATGGGCATCCCCGGGTATATCCGGACCGGCTGGGCGCAGGATATCTCCAGCGTCCAGGTATTGCAAAAACCCACATCGCCCTTCCCGGCGGTGGCATGGATGTCTATACCCAGGCGGCCGGTAGACGACTTTCCTTCGAGAAAGGGTACATGGGCATGCGTTTCGGTATACTCAAGCGTCACCCCGAGGTAGAGGACGTCCGGCTGCAGCAGGAAGCCCGTCTCCGGTATCTCGAAATGCTCTATCTCGTTGTGTTTGCGGGCATCCAGCACCCTGTCCTTGTATACGGCCAGGTATTTGCTCAGGTGCACGTCATAGGAGTTTGTGCCCAGATATTTCCGGTCGAACGGATCTATTACAATAGTGCCTTTCTCTATTTCCTCGAGGATGCGGGTGTCGGATAAAATCATGCTCCGTGTGCGTTTTACTTTATATTTTTGGGTGGAAAATTATGCCCTTAATCCGAGCTATACAAATTGATGCGGACACAAAGATAGGAATTTGGCGCATCGCGGAAGCAGCTGACTATTTTAACCAGGTCATACCGCCTGAAACGCCGGTACAGCATCCCCGGAAACGGCTGCAGCACCTGGCTGCCCGCCACCTCCTCACCGTACTGGCCCCCGGCTTTCCCGTTCATGATATCCGCCTGGGCAATGCCGGAAAACCTTATCTTCCCGGGCATGCCTTTCATTTTTCGCTTTCCCACAGCGGGGACATGGCCGCTGCCATCGTCAGCACCGGCCACCGCGCGGGTATCGATCTCGAGCATATCGACGACCGGGCATGGCGGGTAAGACACCGCTTCCTCAATGCGGCGGAGCTGGAAGCCTGTCCCGGGGACCACGGCCGGGCTTACCTGACCCTGTGCTGGTGCGCCAAGGAAGCGGTATACAAATGGCACGGGGACGGCGGCATCAGCTTCCGCGAGCACATCCGTCTGCGTCCTTTTATGCCCGGGCCCGCCGGACAGATCAGCGGTTACCTCGAGCAGGGCGCGTCGTCCTGCCCCTTTCGTCTGCATTACCTGCTGGAAGATACCTTTGCGCTGGCCTGGACGATGACGCCCTGATACCGCCCGGCAGGTTCGGGAATAATTTCGTATATTTATCAGAACACCAATGCAGCCATTGCCATGGATACCCGTTACTGCCTGGAATGCGGCGCCAGGATAAAGGGACGATCAGACAAGAAGTATTGCAATGACCAGTGCCGCAACAGCTACAACAACCGGCAGAAAGGAGATGCCAATGCATTCGTGCGGAGGGTAAACCATATCCTCCGGCGTAACCGCAGTATCCTGGAGACTCTTATTCCCCCGGATACCGGGAAGATACGGCTTGCCCAGTCCCAGCTGGTCGACAAAGGGTTCAACTTCTCCTATTATACCCATATCTACAAAACACGCAACCGTCATACCTATTACTTCTGCTACGAGTACGGCTATATGCTGCTCGAAGACGATTACTATATGCTGGTCAAAAGAGAAAGCCGGCCTCAGGATGCCGTGCTGAGCTAAAACAGCAGGACAGGACAGGATGGTTCGGCTTCCGGGGCGCCGTACTTTGGCATCCGTCGAAGACAGGTATTTCCTGCTGTCGGACAGCAGGTTGCCGCTCTTTGCCGCTATAAACCCGATAAATGATGAAGGGAAAACTATCCGTCTTCTTTCTTGTGGCTATACTGTTTTGTTCACGGGAACTTTTCTCGCAGTCCCATACCTCGTATTACCGCGATCTGTATCCGGATACCTGGGTGGCGACCGACGCCCTGGGGCGGACCATGCCCGGCGAACAGGAAGCGGGCCCTCCGAAGAAAGATCACCGCCGCGTAGTCGGTATGTTTTATATCACCTGGCACAGCGATCAACTGGCGAAGCTGAAAAGTCCCTATGCGGGGGATGTCACCAAAGTGCTGGCGGCCGATCCCGGCGCACGGCTGGATGCAAAGCACCCCCTCTGGAAGGAAGGCTCTTATCACTGGGGAGAACCCGAGGCCGGATATTTTCTCAGCAAGGACGAATACGTGGTCCGGAAAGATATGTCCATGCTCAGCGATGCCGGCGTGGATGTCCTGATCATGGATGTCACCAATGCCGTGCGTTACTGGAGCGAGTGGGATGTTATCTTCGGAGTGATGGAGAAGATGAAGGCGGAAGGCAACAAGGTGCCGCAGTTTTGTTTCTGGGCCTTTAACGGACCGGTGATCAGCGTGGTGCAGGACCTCTATGACAAAATCTATAAAACAGGAAAGTACAGGGACCTCTGGTTCTACTGGGACGGCAAGCCCCTGCTGCTGTATAACGGCATGCCCAGCGTGGACGCCAACGGGGGAGGCGTAAAAAATCCCAACCCGCATTACGACAGCACTGCGCGGACCGACACCCGCAATCCCCATTACGGCGATCCGGAATATACACAGCCGTTTTACCACGACTATACGCACGCGGTAAAAGACTTTTTTACCCTCCGGACCATGTGGTGGGGCTATTACAAATGGGGCGGAAAACGTTTTGTGGGCACCGAGGATAACTGGAGCTTCGGCTACGACATGGGCAATGAAAATGTGAAGATCATGTCCCCGGAGGAACTGGTTTCCCGGCATAACGGCAAAAAAGAGGAAGCTGCCGTAACGCCGGGGCAGCATGCATCGAGCATGATCGGAAAATCCTGGACCCGGGAGAAAGGAGAGCCTCCGCTGAACCGGTACGATCTTCCGGATTCGGCCTATGTGCCCTGGCTGGGAAAAACCGTTCGTCACCCGGAAGGATATGGCATCTATTTCCAGCAGCGCTGGGATGAAGCCCTGAAGGTTGATCCGCAGTTTCTGTATATCAACGACTGGAACGAGTGGACGGCGGGAAAATACCAGCCGGGCGAAGGGAAGACCACGTCGTTTATGGGAAGGAAGAGCCCTTACTTCTTCGTGGATCAGTACAACGCCGAGTTCAACCGTGCCATTCAGCCGATGAAGGGCGGGTATACGGATAATTATTACATGCAGATGGCGGAGAACATCCGGCGTTATAAAGGCGCCCGGCCCATACCGGTGCTGAAAGGCTGGTCTTCGTTGAAGATCGACGGGGATTTCTCCGACTGGAAGAAGGTAGCCGTGGAGTATCGCGATACCCGGGGAGACGTTTTTCACCGGGATTATAACGGATACGGCGGCCTGCATTATACCAACAACTCAGGACGCAACGATATCGTGACCTGCAAGGTGGCTGTCGACCGGGACAAGGTGTACTTCTATGCAGCCACGGACTCGGCGCTTACCCCGCATACGGGTAATAACTGGATGCTGCTGTTGATCGATGCGGACCGGAACCCTGCCACCGGCTGGCATGGCTACGATTTTCTGATCAACCGGAAGATAGTGGATGGAGGTACCACAACATTGATGCGGTATGATCCGGATAGGGGCGGGGATCCCTGGAAGACGATAGCCAGGCTGGATTACCGCTACCGCGGCAATGCCCTGGAGCTGGCTGTTCCGCAGAAGCTGCTGGGTCTGAAAGGCAATGCGTTGAGCTTTGATTTCCACTGGTGCGACAATCCCGCCGACCTTAAGGACCCGATCTCGCTTTGTATCGACGGGGACAGCGCCCCCAACCGCCGGTTCAATTACCGCTGCATCTGGAAGAAATAACCGGCGCGGCCGTGAAAGACGGCAGGCAGTACAGCACAGGATAGTAAAGCAGGGGTTATCGTCTATTTTTATCGCCGGGGCTGCTTCAGCGGCGGCGTCCGGTCATCCTTTATACCCAAAAACAGGTTGAGCATGAAATTCGGAATAAACACCTTTTTGTTCAGCTCCCCCTTTACCAATGGGGACATCGGCTATTTCTCCCGCTTTAAGTCCTGGGGATTTGATACCGTGGAAATCGCGCTGGAAAATCTTACCGATATCGATGCCCATACGGTAGCGAAAGCCCTGTCGGACGACGGGCTCAGCTGCGCTTCCCTCTGCGCCGCAATGGGACCGGGCCGCGACCTGCGGGGTACGCCCGCCGAGCAGCAAACCGCGCTGGATTATCTTAAAGGGCTGCTGGATATTATGCCCGAGCTGGGCTGCAAGGTGCTGGCCGGCCCCCTGTATTCGGTGGTGGGAAGAGCGGAAGCCACACCGCCTGAAGACTATAAACGGCAATGGGAAACGGTGGCCGGGCACCTCCTCACGCTGGCAGAACATGCGGAAAAGGCAGGCCTGCTGCTGGCGATAGAGCCCCTGAACCGTTATGAAACGGATTTTATCAACACCGGAGCCCAGGCGCTGCGTATGATCCGGGAAGTGGACAGTAAGGCCCTTACGGTGCACCTCGATACCTTCCATATGAATATCGAGGAAAAGCATCCTGCGGAAACGATCCTTGAAGCGGGTGCCCGGCTGGGACATTTTCATGCTTCGGGAAGCGACCGGGGAGCGCCGGGTAACGATCATACAGACTGGCAAGCCATAGCGAAGGCCCTGCAGCAGGTGAATTATACCGGCCCCGTAGTCATCGAGTCATTTACCCCCGATGTAAAGGTCATTGCCCGCGCCGCCTCCATCTGGCGGGAAATAGAACCTTCGCAGGAAGCGCTGGCCACACAAGGATTGAAATTTCTCCGGTCCTGTTTTCCGGGATAAAGCCGATCATGCTAAACAATATATCATGAACTGTCCTCTTGACGGCCCTGTCCGCCGGGTATTATGGCTCGTATTTGCACTGACGGGCATGACCGCCTGCCGGCAGGTCCGTAAAAAGACGTCGCCGGATGAACACCGTTACCGGAAAGTGGTGCTGGCGGAGGGACTGACCAATCCCATAGGGCTGGACTTTGATACCGCCAACAGGATCTATATTGCCGAGATGTCCGGCGACCTCCTCATCTTTGATCAGCGGACAGCGCAGCTGAAGCATGCAGGTTTCCTACCCACATACGACGGCGGGGAGTTTGGCATTACCGGCATGCGGCTGGATCCGCATTTTGAAAAGAACGGGTTTATCTACCTGCATTATTTTAAAAAAGATACGGCCCGCATGGAATGCATATCGCGGTTTACCATGCAGGACGATTCCCTGGACCCGGCCACGGAAAAAAGATATCTCGAATTCCGGCATGATAACACCTGTTGCCATACCGCCGGCGGCATGGCTTTTGACCGCGACGGCAACCTGTATGTGGCTACGGGCGATAATTCCGACGCTTTCTTTACGCATTACGCGCTGACCGACGACCGTCCCGGGCATGTCTTCAACGACGCCCTCCGCTCCGCCGGCAATACCAACGATTACCGGGGCAAGATACTCCGTATCCACCCCGAGCCGGACGGCAGCTACACCATTCCCAGGGGCAACCTTTTTCCGCCGGGGACGGACAGCACGCGTCCGGAGATCTATGTAATGGGAAACCGGAATCCTTATCGCATCACCATCGATCCGCAAACCAATTACCTGTACTGGGGAGAAGTGGGGCCGGATGCCGACAAAGACAGCACGCGGGGCTCGCGGGGATATGATGAGTTCAACTGCGCAAAGAAGGCGGGTTATTTCGGATGGCCCCTGTTCATCGGCAACAACCGTCCCTATAACCGGGTTTATTTTGAGGACGGCGAACGTATCGGCGCCCCGTTTGATACCGCAAATCCGGTGAACTTCTCCCGGAATAATACCGGTCTGTATCACTTGCCGCCCCCGCAGCCTGCAGTGATCTGGTATCCCTACGATTCCTCCGATGTATTTCCCTCCTTCGGCACCGGGGGGCGTACCGCCATCGGGGGACCCATCTATCACTACGATCCGGACCTGGATTCAAAGGTGAAGTTTCCGGCCTATTTTGATCATTGCTGGTTTATCGCCGACTGGATGCGCAACTGGATCAAGGTGGCTCACCTGGATGATCATGGCACGCGGGGCGACATCGAAGATTTTATGCCCCATACGCTTTTCAAAAAGCCCATCTTCATGCAGTTTGGCCGCGACGGAGCGCTCTACCTGCTGGAATTCGGCTCTGCCTGGAGGGATAATACCGATACCAAGCTGGTCAGGATAGAATATATTTCGGGTAACCGTCCGCCGGTGGCCCGCATGCAGCCGGACCAGGCCTTCGGGAAGGCGCCGCTCACCGTTCATTTTTCCGCGGACAGTTCGGTAGATTATGATGGCGATGCCCTGGAGTATACCTGGCAGAACAGCGCAGACAGTATACTGGGCAAGGGAGCGCATGCCGCCGTCACCTTTGCGCAGCCTGGAAAATACCCGGTTAAGCTGGTGGTGAAGGATGCTAACGGCGCCACCGCCCGCAGGGATACACTGATACAGGTGGGGAACGCCATGCCGGAAGTAACGATAGACGTGCCCAACCGCTCCTTTTACCGCGATACGATCCGTTATGCAGTGCGTGTAGCGGATGCGGAGGACGGGATGCTGGGGAAGGGCATCAGCGCCGCCGATGTGCATACCACCCTGCGCTACCTGCCCCCCGGCAGCAGCCTGAGCCTGAACGGGGCTGCCGTGCATTCCCCGGGCGAAGTGCTGATGAATGAAAGCGACTGCAAAAGCTGTCATCAGATGAACCGCAAATCGGTCGGTCCGAGCTTTGAGGAAGTGGCGGCGAAATACGGCGGGAAAGCATCGGAGATACCGCGGCTGGCGGAGAAGATACTGAAAGGCGGAAGCGGGGTCTGGGGCAGCAGCAGCATGAGCCCGCACCCGCAGCTGAATATGGACCAGACCACCGAGATCGTGAAATATATTTATTCCCTCGCTGCAGGAAAAGGCGCTGTGCAGGAGGTCTCCCCGCAGGGCGCTGTGTCTGCCGGCGATGCCGCCGGAAAGAACGGGGGACATTATATCCTGCAGGCCTCCTATACGGACAAGGGCGGCGCTCCGATCGGTCCGCTGACGCAGCAGAGCACGGTCGTCCTGCGCAGCCCTCTGATCGCAGCAAAGGATTTTGACCGGATATATGATTCCAAGGTTGCCGGCGACGCCCTCGCCGGTATCCATAATTCACATGCCATGATCCGGCAGGTAGACTTTACCGGCATACGCCGCATCGTCCTTTCGGCCAGGGGGAGCGGCGGCATAGCCGTCCGCCTCGATTCGGTGAATGGCCGGCAGATCGGTGCAATACATTTTGAAGGCCACCCGGAACCGCTCTTCCCGGTGAGCCTGCCTCCGCTGAAGGGTGTGCACGATGTGTATCTTGTATTTGTCAACCCGCAAAACCGCTTTACCGGCATTTCGCTGAAATGGGTAAGGTTTGATGACAATGCGGAGCGCCCGCTTTAACAGAGAAAGTCTTTATGAATTTTAAAAGTGACGTTATTACAATGAGATCATTTCCCCGGAAAGGATCAGCCGTTTCTGCGCTGAAGACGATGTTGATGATGGCCTGTTTGTCTGCGGGACCGGTGGCGGGTCATGCACAGGTCCATGACGTATTGCTGCCCCTGCCCGCCGCGGCTGTCCACCTGAACGGGTATCTGCAAAATGATATCGAAAATTCGTTGCTGCACTGGAACAAAGGCGTAGTGCCTTATGCCGGCTTCGTGGAGACATTCCGGAAGGGGCGGGACTTCTTTGCCCAGGGAGAGATGTGGGGAAAGGCCGTTCGCTCCGGTTGTATGCTGTACCGGTATACGCAGGACCCTGAGCTCAAAAAAATGCTGCAGGCCACCGTGAATGACCTGATCAGCACACGCCGTCCCAATGGCAGCATCAGCGCGTCGGTAGTTTCCAAGCAACCGGATGGTCCCGGCGGCGATCTTTGGGAAAGGAAGTATGTACTGCTGGGGCTGGAAGGCTATTATTCGCTGGTGGACAAAGACCCGCGCGTGCTCCGGGCCATGATCGGCGAGGCGGATGCCACCCTGGCGCAAATCGGCCCTGCTCCCAAGGTCAGCATTACAGATCAGGGCTGGAGTCCGAACCATATCGAGTCCAGCACCATCCTGGAACCCATCATGCGCCTGTATAAGATCACCGGCTATAAGCGTTACCTGGATTTTGCACAGTATATCGTCAACACCGGTGGCGCAAAAGGATATAACATCATAGCGGCGGCGTATGAAAACAAAGACCCTTATAAGATGGGCGGCCCCTATCCCAAAGCCTACGAGATGATGTCCCTTTTTGAAGGCGTAGTGGAGTATTACCGGACCACGGGTAATGAGCGCTGGAAGCAGGCGGTCATGAACCTGTATCAAAAGATCAGGACCGAAGAGATCACGTTGATCGGCAACGGCGGCGGCGACCAGCCCTATCATCCTGCGGTGATGGGCGAAGCCTGGGATAATACCGCAAAGGAACAGACGAACCCGGATATCAAGCGAATGATGGAAACCTGTGTGGGCGTTACCTGGATGAAGCTTTGCAGTCAGATTCTGCGGCTGACCGGTGATCCTTCCGCGGCGGATGAGATCGAAAAGTATGTATACAACGGCCTGATCGGCGCTATGAAGCCCGAGGGCGACGGCTTCAGCTATGTCAACCTGCTGAACGGCGTCAAGACCAATACCCACGGCTGGGGCGGCAAGGTGAACGGGGTGGATGTCACCTGCTGTAATCTCAACGGTCCCATGGGATTGGCCTATATCCCTTATGTGGCGGTCATGAATTCCGCCCAAGGCCCTGTGGTGAATCTCTACAATGCCGGCACGGCCGAAGCCGCCGCTCCGGGTGGTAAAAAGGTCAGGCTGGACCTCGTCACCGACTTCCCGCATTCGGGTAAGGTAGTGATAAATGTGACGCCGGAATCAGCCGGTCAGTTTGGTATCAGGCTGCGTATCCCTGCCTGGAGCAAAGAGACCGTGCTGAAAGTAAACGGCAGGAAGCAAAAGGTCAATCCCGGCACTTATCAAAACATCACACGCGTATGGTCACCCGGAGACAAGATCGAGCTTACACTGGATATGCGTTGCCGTTTGATAGACGCCCCGCACGGCAGCAACCGGGCGGGTGATAATTACCAGGCGCTCGTCAGCGGTCCCATTGTGCTGGCAAGGGATGAAAATACAGATCCGGATTTTAACCAGCCTGTTCATATTCTTTCAAAAGGCGGTTATGTGAAGGTGATGCCGGTGACGCCTACGCTCTCCGGCACCCGGCTGCAATTCCGCGTACCTACCGCCAACGGCTATATTCAGATGGTAGATTATGCTTCCGTAAACAGCTGGTCCGGCAAGCGGGTATGTACCTGGCTGCCGAAAGCAAAATAATCGTAAAAGATATCCGGTATTTGTATGATGCGGACATGCCGCCGGGTAATGCTTATTCTTAATCCGAACCCTTACCTATGATGAAATTGTTTACGGGCGTCACGCTCCTCCTTACGGCTATGCTGCTGTTTTTCCAAGCGGGGTCTGCGCAGAACCTGGCCGGCACCGATGCGCTGGGCCGCACGCTGTTGCAGCATGATTCGGTCGGCGATGCCCGGCCGGACAGGAAGGTGGCTGTTTTTTATTTTCTCTGGCAGGACAAAGCCCCGCGGAAGTACTGGGACCTCAGTAAGATCGTCTCCGCTCATCCCGAAGTGCTCAATGATTTTGATAACCCTTACTGGGGCGGCGGCGGAATGTATTACTGGGGCGAGCCCATCTATGGCTATTACAAAGCTGATGATTACTGGGTACAGCTCAGAAGCATACAGCTGCTTACGGACGCCGGCGTGGACCTGCTGGTGATCGACGCCACCAACACGCTTACCTATCCCCGGCAGGCGGATGTGCTGATGCGTGCCATGGACGCCGTTCGGACTCAGGGCCGCAAGCCGCCGAAGATCGCCTTTTATACCAATACCGCTTCCGGCAAGACGATGCAGAAGGCCTATAACGAATTTTACAAAGCCGGCGCTCCCTACCGGCATCCGGATTGCTGGTTTTACCTGGACGGCAAACCGCTGATTATCGGCATATCCAAGGAAGCAGCCGGGAAGGACTATGCCTCCTTTTTTACCTTCCGCGAATCGCAATGGCCGAACGAGCCGCAGAAGCAGAACGGCTGGCCCTGGATCGAATTTACCCGTCCCCAGAAAGTGTATTACAACAGCAGGGGTGAAAAAGAGATCGTAAACGTATCCGTTTCGCAGCACCCCAATGTGGAAGCGGGAATGGGCGGAGCCGCCTTCTACGGCAACCGGGATAACTGGGGGCGCAGCTACCACAACGGCTCGCACGGCAACCCGGCCAGGGACCTGCCGTATGGATATAACATCCAGGAGCAATGGGATTTTGCCATAAAGCAGCAGACCCCTTTCATCTATGTCACCGGCTGGAATGAATGGATCGCCGGAAAATTTTCCAGTCATGACGGCAACCCGGAACATTCCTGGTTCTGCGATCAGGCCAGCCCGGAATACAGCCGGGATATCGAACCTTCCCTCACCGCCGGGCTGAAGGACAATTATTACATGCAGCTGGTGAACAATATCCGGCGGTATAAAGGTCTGCCGCCCAATCCGTCCCTCAGCGCCCCCGTTACGATCCGGAACTTCGGCGACTGGGAGAAGGTGACGCCCGCTTACCACGATTATACCGGCGACACACAGCCGCGCCATCATGCCGGTACGCCGGTGGAACCTGCCGTTATGTATACCAACACCACCGGCCGGAACGATCTTGCGCTGATGAAGATAGCGCGGGACGACAAAGACATTTATTGCTATGCCCGCACCGTGTCGGAGATCACTTCCCCTGCCGGAAGTAACTGGATGCGGCTGTACCTGGATACAGACCGGAAAGCCGGCACCGGCTGGAAGGGATACGACTACCGGGTAACAGGTGGAAAGATACTCGAACGGTATACCGGCGGACGCTGGAAAAAAACGGGGACGGTGCGGTACCGCGTCCGCGGCCGCGAGATGATGATCATCCTTCCCAGAAAGGCGATAGGACTCTCTGCCGGACCGGTCAATTTTGAGTTCAAATGGTCGGACAACATGCAGGACGACAACGACCCGCTGGACTGGTATATAAACGGGGATGCGGCGCCCGGCGGAAGATTTAATTATATCGCCGCCGGGTCGTGATCGCACCCCCCTGTCCCGGAGAAAAAAGCTGTCCACCCTTTGGTATGGCGGATATCCGTAATGAAATTCCCTTGTCATCCCTTCAATTGGTTAAGATATGTTTAAAGACAACGATCTCCCTGTTTCCCGTTTCCGTAAGGCGGCGACGGCGCTTTGCTTCCTGTTGTGCTGTCCGGTCCTGCTCTTTTCGCAGACACCGGAAAACTACAGCGCCAACCTGCCGGCCACCGACGCGCTGGGCAGAAAGCTGCCGGGGTATAAGGAGGCGGGCCCTCCGCGTAAAGACAAATTTGTAGGACTCTTTTACTGGACCTGGCATACCCGTCCGGGCAGACAAAACCCGCCCTACGACGTGTCCCGCATACTGGCCGAAAAACCCGAAGCCATCCGGGATTATAACGATCCCATCTGGCCGAAGACCAGCTCCCCCTTCTTCTGGGGCGAGCCTTTGTTTGGCTATTACCTGGACACCGATCACTGGGTATTGCGGAAGCATGCGGAGATGCTGGCCGATGCCGGCGTGGATGTCATCATCTTCGACTGTACCAACGGAGATATCACCTGGAAGGAATCCTATATGGAGCTGTGCAAAGTATTTAGCGAAGCCCGTAAGGACGGCATCCGTACCCCGCAGATCGCCTTTATGATGGGACTTTTCGGACAACCGGAAAGCCTGAAGGCCATGGAGAAGCTGTACCGGGATCTCTATAAGCCCGGGTTGTACAAAGACCTCTGGTTTTACTGGAAAGGGAAACCGCTAATCATGGCTTATCCCGAGTTGCTGAAACCGGTCCCCGGCGATGAAGCCGCCACGCAGCTGCACCGCGACATCCGCAACTTCTTTACGTTTCGCCCCGGGCAGCCGGCGTACAACAAGGGGCCGCAGCGCGCAGACGACTGGGGCTGGCTGGAGATTTACCCGCAGCACGGCTATGTGAAAAATCCGGGCGGCGGCTTTGAGCAGGTGACGGTAGGCGTGGCCCAGAACTGGTCGGCCGAACGGGGACTTACGGCCATGAATGCCCCGGGCGCCTTCGGGAGAAGCTATACCCATGCGCACGGAGAAATACGTACCCCCGGCGCCGTTAATCACGGCTATAACTTTCAGGAGCAATGGGAGCGGGCCCTGCAGCTGGATCCCGAGTTTATCTTTATCACCGGCTGGAACGAGTGGATTGCCGGCCGGTACAAAATGTGGCAGCAGCAGGCGAATGCCTTCCCGGATGAGTTTAACGAAGGATTCAGCCGCGATGTGGAACCGATGAAAGGCGGACACGGCGATGATTATTACTACCAGATGGTGGCCAATATCCGCCGCTTCAAAGGCGTGCCGCCCGAACCTTCCGCTTCCTCCCCGCAGACGATCGCGATAGACGGCAACTTTGCGGAATGGGAGAAGGTAAGACCGGAGTACCGCGCTCATAAAGGCAATACGCTTCACCGCAACAGCGCGGGGTGGAAAGGATACCATTATTCCAATACAACGGGCCGCAACGATATTGTGGGCGCCCGGGTAGCGCGCGACCGGGATTTCCTCTATTTCTATGTGGAGACGGCCGGCGCCTTAACGCCTGCTACGGACCCCGCATGGATGCGGCTTTTTATAGATACGGACCGCAACAAAAAGACCGGCTGGGAAGGATATGATTATGTGGTCAACCGGCGCAGTCCCGGCAGGAAGGCCTATGTGGAAAAGAGCGGGGCTGGCGGAAGCTGGTCTGCCGCCGGCGAGGTTGATTTTGCGGTAAAAGGAAATAAGCTGGAACTGAAGGTCCCCAAAAAAATGCTGGGTATTACCGGGGCCGTCGACATCGAATTCAAGTGGTCGGATAATATGCAGCGGCCTGACATCATGGACTTTTGGGTAAACGGAGATGCGGCGCCCGCCGGCAGGTTTAATTATCATTTTGCCGCGGAGTAAGATCTGCCGATGGAACAATCTTTTTGCTGCCGGGCAGCACAGTACAGGATGGACGTACCACGGGGATGTATAATTTTACCCTTCCTATCCGTAACCTAAAAGGTTCCCTGGCTTTTGCCTGTTTCAGAAACGAGAACAATTATGTCGCTGACAGAAAACTGATCATCAAGATTCCGTTCATTTAAAAATTGTGCCTTTTTATGACACACACTTTACGACCTATAAGGTGGTATGGAGCAATACTGCTGTTTCTTGGCGCCATACCCCTCAACCTCCGGGCCCATGCTTTTTCTGATCCCGGGGACAGGGCGGCCGCGATATCCGGCGTATGGTCTTCCCCGTTAGGCGCCCTGCCTTATCCTGTTGCCGGAAAGATAATGCCGGAAGATCCTGTGCCGGTGAAGGGTATAGTAAAGGACAAAACCGGCAGTCCCCTGGCCGGCGTAACGATACAGGTAAAAGGAAAATCCGTCGGCGTGGTGACCGATCCGGATGGGAAGTTTGCGCTGGCTGCGGAACCGGAAGACTCCCTCGTGATCTCCTACATCGGATATGAAACCCAGGTGCTCCGTGTCGGCAAGACCTCCGACCTGGCCATCACCCTGGATGCGCTGAGCGGCAGCCTCAACGAAGTAGTGGTGGTGGCGTACGGGCAGCAGAAGAAGGTGACGGTCACCGGTGCGGTATCTTCCGTAAATACCGATCAGCTCCGGCAGAGCTCTTCGGCCAGTCTCGCCAATGCACTGGCGGGGAGATTGTCCGGTCTTACTTCCATACAGTCGGCAGGCGGACAGCCCGGTCGCGACGACGCCACCATGTATCTCCGCGGCGCCGCCACCACCAACGGTACCGCGCCGCTGATCCTGATCGACGGGGTGCCGCGGGACAATATCCGGACGCTGGATCCCAATGAAGTGGCTTCCGTTTCCGTACTGAAAGACGCTTCGGCCACGGCGGTATTTGGCGTCCGCGGGGCCAACGGGGTGATCCTCATCACTACCAAACGCGGCTCTGCCGGAAAGACCCAGCTGAACATCAATGTAGAGCAGAGCTTCTCTTCCTTTACCCGTGAACCCGAACGGCTGCATTCCCTTGAATATATGAAGCTGAGAAACGAAGCGGCGGCCAACGACGGCATCGCCGAACCGCCGTTCAGCCAGGAAGTGATGGACCGCTATGCGAACCCCCTGGCCGGCCTGGATCCTTCGGACCCGGATTATGCCCAGCAGGCCGCGCTCCGGAAATACATGTACCCGGATCACGATTATTACCGCGAATATATTGCTCGTTATTCTCCGCAGACGCGGGTTAACCTGGGCGCCAGCGGGGGTACCGCCAAGGTAGCCTATTTTGTAAACGCCGTTTACCTGCACCAGGGCGGCAACCTGAAAACCGAACCCGAATCGAACCTGGGCTATGATCCCTCGTCCTGGATGGACCGTTATAATTTCAGGGCCAACCTGGACTATAACATCAGCAGCTCTTTTAAAGCCTTTCTGAATATCGGCAGCTATATCGAAAAAGTGAACATGCCCGCTGCATGGCTGTATGGCGACGATACCAACTGGATGATGCGGGATCTGCTCTACCAGGCGCAGACCATCCTGCCGATCACGCCCGGTCCGACCACCCTGCCGGGTTACGGCATTGAAGCGGGGCAGATCGTGGATCCGGGCTATCTGGACCGTTCGGCCTTCGAGATCATGAACCGGATGGGCTACCGGAATGAGGTACGATCCAACCTCAATACTTCGCTGGGGATGGAATGGGATCTCGGTAATACGGTGACCAAGGGGCTGAGCCTAAAAGGAATGATCTCCTATGATTCCAAGGCCACTACCGCCACCCAGGGCAGGAAATCCGAAAGACTTTATCTGGCCAATGTCGATCCGGCAACCAACACCCTGAATTACGCGGTAAAGCGGGCCGACGAAGACCTGCTGGCCCTGGTGAAAGGCGCCGATTCCCGTTATAACATCAACCTGCAGGCTTCGCTCAACTATAACCGCTCTTTTGGAAAACATGACGTGGGCGGAATGCTGCTGGCGCAGCGCGATAACTGGGAATCTACCGGAGGGGAGTTGCCGTTTAATGTGGTCGGGCTGGCTTCCCGCTTTACCTATGCCTATGACAATCGTTATCTGGCCGAAGTGGATATGGGGTATAACGGTTCCGAGCAGTTTGCCCCCAGCCGCCGGTTCGGGTTTTTTCCCGCCGTATCCGCCGGCTGGGTGATCAGCAACGAGGCCTTTCTGAAAGGCAACCGGACGCTGACCAACCTGAAGCTGAGGGCCTCCTACGGGAAGGTGGGCAATGATATTCTGGGCGCAACAAGGGAGACGAGCCCGCGCTTCCTTTATCAGAGCGATATTACCCTTGGCGTTCCCGCTCCCTTTTCCAGTCTGGGATTGGGTCAGTATGTTAATATGGGACTCTTAGGCAATCCCGATATCACCTGGGAGCTTTCCGAAAAGCAGAATTACGGTATCGATATCGGGCTTTTCTCCGACCTGAGCCTCTCGTTCGACTACTATCTGGAGCACCGTACCGATATCCTCATCACCCGGGGCACCGTACCGGAATTCCAGGGGGTGCCGCTGGGCAATATTCCCAAGGTCAATATGGGACGGGTGAAAAACCAGGGTTATGAGATCGAGCTGACCTATAACAAGACCATCTCCAAGGACCTGGCCATAACCGTGCGGGGCAACTATGGCTACAACCATAACATCGTGGAATTTGTGGACGAGCCGCAGCGGGATGAGACCTATGCCTACCGGTACCGGACCACCGGCTTCCCCATCGGGCAGGCCTGGGGGTATAAGATCGATTACAGCAACGGGAACGGCTACTTCAACACGCAGCAGGAGCTGGATGACTACCTGTCCCATACCACCTACAGCTTCGGGGCTCCACGGCTGGGCGACTTTAAGTACGTGGACCTGAATAAAGACGGCGTGATCGACGACAAGGACCAGGCGCCGATCAAATACTCGAGCATCCCCGGCATCATCTATGGTCTTTCTTTTTCTGTGCAGTACAAAGGGTTCAGCCTGACACCTTTCTTCCAGGGCGTAGGCCGTTATTCCACCAACTATGCGGATCAGGGGGTATATGAAAACATCAAGAACGGCACCTACTTCAGCTACCAGAAAAACGCCTGGACCCAGGAACGGTATGAAAACCATGAAAAGATCACCTACCCGGCCCTGAGCACGCATACGACGACCAATCACCGGGCCAACGATTTCTTTATCATGGACCGTTCGTTTATCCGGCTGAAGGATATCGAGCTGGCCTATACGCTTCCCGCCGGCGTCCTGAAGAAATACGGGGTACAGCAGATCCGGTTTTACATCAGCGGACAGAACCTTTTTACCTGGGATAAGCTGCGGATGAACCACCTGGATCCGGAGAACAGCGACCCTATCGGTTATCCCGTGACCAAGATGACCAATTTCGGGGTCAACATCACCTTATAATTTTCAAACTGATCAACCATGAAAAGAGGATATATTACCTTATTGGTCCTTATAGCGCTGGGCCTGCTGGGCTCCTGTAAAAAGGCCCTGGATATGGCGCCTGACGGTAAGCTGACGCTGGACCAGGTCTTTGCAGATAACGATAAGGTGAGTGCGTTTCTGAACACCTGCTATACCAATATTCCCGATAAAGGGGTAAGGTATTATTTCTGGTGCCGGGGGCCGGTGGAATGGAGCGACGAGGCCTGGGATACCGATGCGGAAGCCGAACCCTCGCTGATGTCCGGCCGTATGTACAACGGGGATGCTTCCGCAGGGAACCACCCCGCCACCAATATAAGCGCCGACGCCGGGAACGGGGATTACTGGGCCCGGTACTGGAACGCCATCCGCAACTGCACCTATTTCCTCAGCCGGATTGATGAGGCCACGGTGAACAGCGAAAGCGACCGCAGCCGCTGGAAGGCGGAAGCGCATCTGCTAAGGGCCTACTACTATTCCGAGCTGCTGAAATGGTTTGGGGCCGTGCTGCCCATAGAACGTGAACCCTATAATTTTACGGATGATTTTTCCGGAGAAAAGAAAGCCACCTATTATGAAGTGGTACAGTTCATCACGGAAGACTGCGATTCAGCCCTGGCCAGTCCCGATTTGCCCTGGAGGATAACCGTGGCGAATGAAGGCGGTCGCGTGACAAAGGCCCTGGCCGAAGCCATTAAGTCGAAGATGATCCTGTTCGCAGCCAGCCCGCTGAACAATGCGGGTAAGGATCTCTGGGAAGAGGCCTACCAGGTGAACAAGACCTCCCTGGCCAACTTGCGGAGCCACGGATATGCCCTGTACAACAAGGTGAACTTCCCGCAGACCTATCTTTCGGATATTGCCTTTATCGGGCCGGACAAGAACCAATATGCCGCCCTGTATAATGAATACTTCACGCAGTCCATGCAATATTCTTCCAACCCGGTGGATAAGGAGACCATCTTCCAGAGCCGGGGTGGTCAGGGGAATATATGGGATATCGACGGTATCGGCGCGCAGGACGGCTACAAATCCGGCACCTGTCCCTCGCAGGAGCTGGTGGACGCCTATGAAACGATCGACGGGCAGCCGATTCTCGACCTGAAAAAGCCTTATCTGGACGATAAGCATCTGCAGCCGAATTACAATCCCAAGAACACCCTGTACGATCCGCAAGATCCTTATGCCAACCGTGATCCGCGTTTCTATGCCTCCATCTATTACAACGGCTCCAAACGGAAATGCCTCTGGGGATTTGCGGAAGTGCCCGAGTCGCATGAGAACTATCCCGCCGGCATCGGCAACCGGACCCGTATCATCGCTACGTATGTGGGAGAGCCGCAGACCGGCATTGACGCCAGCACGCGGAAGGCTACCCGTACCGGCTATTATGAACGAAAGTTCCTGCATCCCAATTCCGGCAACGACAACCCGGTAGCCGGAGCCTACTGGAAATATTTCCGCCTCGGAGAAGTGATCCTGGATTTTGCGGAGGCGGCTGCCGAAGCCGGCCATCTGGCCGAAGCCGCCGCAGCGGTTAACGAGATCAGGGAAAGGGCAGGCATGCCGGATCTGCCCACGGGTCTCGCCCAGGATGAGCTGATCCTGCGGGTCCATCATGAGCGCAGGGTGGAGCTGGCCATGGAGGAGAACCGGTACTTCGATGTGCGGCGCTGGTCCAAGCCGGGCGAGGACCTTGCAGCGACGGATCGCTGGATCACCGGGGCGGAGATCAAACGCAATGCCGACGGAAGCTATACTTATGGCCGCCGGGTGGTCCGCTCCACCGAACGGAAATGTTATACCAGCAAGTTCCTCTGGCTGCCCATACCGCTCAACGAGGCCAACCGCATGATGTCCATTACCGGGGAGAACTGGCAAAATCCCGGATGGTGATCGATACAACTATTCATGACTGATAATGATAAAACAGATGAAACCGAGCATGATAATGCCTATCACTTCAAGAGGCATGTTAATTTATACGAGGTTCCATCTGACCATTAAAAAACGAAATATTGACAGATGAAACATATTTCTATCCTTAACATCACCATGCTGCTGATCCTGGCTATGATAGGATGCCTGCCTTTGTCGGTCAGGGCGCAGGATTCTTCTGCCGCCATACAGGGGGTGGTCAGCGACCCGTTCGGGAAACCGTTGCTGGGTGTACTGGTCAATTCGGGTAACGGAAGGAACGGTACTTCCACCGATGCCGGTGGAGCCTATACGCTTACGCTCGACGACGGGAGCGATGTGCTGATCTTCTCAAAGCGGGGATACCTTATTCATAAAACAGCCATCGGCGACCGGAAAGAGATCAACATCAGCCTCGAACGGGATGTGCATAAAAAAGACGAGGTGGTCGATCTCGGTTATACCACCCAGCTGCGTAACGAAGTATCCGGCGCCGTGGCGACGGTAAGCGGAGAAGAGCTGGAGCGCGCTCCTGTAGCTAACTTTACACAAACCCTGCCCGGCCGCCTGCCGGGCCTGACCACCCAGGAGGTTTATTCCGAATTATCGCGCGCCACCACCAATCTCTATATCAGGGGACTTTCCGCCGCCCGGGACAACGGCCCCCTGGTGGTGATCGACGGCATCGTCAACGCCTATAACAGCAACCAAAGCCTGGAATATATTTCTCCCAACGAGATCGAATCCATTACCCTGCTGAAGGATGCATCCACAGAAGCGCTTTACGGGATAGAAGGGGCGAACGGGGTAATCGTAGTAAAAACCAAGCGCGGCCGGAAAGGAAAGCTGCAGGTATCGGCGCGGTTTGATCAGTCTCTGCAGCAGGTCACCACCCGTCCTGCCTTTTACAGCGCAGCTGATTATGCTACAATGCGGAACCAGGCTGCGATAAACGACGGGGAAACGCCGTTCTTTACCGATGAACAGATTGAAAAATACCGCTCCGGAAACGATCCGAGCTATCCGAACAACAACTGGTATGACCGCTATATGAAGGACTTTGCCGTTATGCAACGCGTGGGGGTTAACGTTACAGGCGGCGACGACCGGATACAGTATTTTTCCAACCTCAATATCATGCATCAGGGCGGGCAGTTCAAAACCGACCAGACCCGTTACAACCCGAATGCAAACGACGTTTGGGTAAACTACCGCTCCAATGTGGACATGAACATCAACCGTTACCTGAAGGCCTATGTGCGGCTCAGCGGCAACATCAAGCGGGAGCGTACGCCCGGGAAAAGCAACGAGGACGTGTACGGCAGCATCTTCAAGATACCGTCCAATATGTACGGTCCCGTTACCCCGCCCGTACTGGACGATACGGGCGGCATCGCCGATCCGGGCGGACAGGTGCTCACTACCCAGCAGGTGAACGACCCCACCTACGGGATGCTGAACCGGACCGGTTATGTCCGTCATACTGTAACCAATATCAGCTCCCAGTTCGGGCTGGACCTGGATATGGGCTTTCTGACCAAAGGGCTGAGCCTGAGCGGCGTGTTTGCCTATCAGACCAACTCGGTAGGCAGCCTGTCCACCACGCAGGATTATGAGCGCTGGACGAGAACGGACGACCTGGAGACGCTGGATTTTGTGAAAAAGGGCGGAGAGACCAATACGCCGCTGGCCTACAGCAAAAGCCATTCTTATTACTATCACCTCAGCTATAATGCCCGGCTGAATTACAACCGTACCTTCGGCCGACATCAGGTGAGTGGTATGGCCTATGCCTTTTACCAGAACCTGACCAAGGCCGATGTATCCTCCCCGCTGCTGCTGCCGTATAACCGGCTGAGCTCAGGGCTGGAAGGCACTTACGGATACGACGGCCGGTATTTTGTAAAGCTGGATGTCGGCTATTCCGGTTCTGAGCAGTATGCCCGGGATAAGCGGTTTATAGCCACTCCCGCCGTGTCGGCGGCCTGGGTGCTCAGCAACGAAACTTTTCTGAAAGGAGTAAGCTGGCTCAGCAATCTCAAGCTCAGGGCTTCCTACGGGAAAACGGCCAATGACCGGAGCGACCTGGCGCGTTTTGCTTATCTCGATGATATCCGGGTAACGCGCGGCGGACCACTGGCTTATCTGCAATACTATATCGACGAGGGACTGAAAGGCAATCCCGGTATCCAGGCCGAAGTATCGAAGAAAATGAATTTCGGGATCGATATCGGATTGTTCAACGCGCTGTCCGTTTCCGTGGATGTGTTCCGGGAGCGGATGGACAACATGATCGTAGAGGATTCTTCCGCTATTCCCGCTTACCAGGGTATTCCTCTGGAGGATTATCCGGGAACCAATACCGGCGCCTTTGAAAACAAGGGTTATGAGATCTCCGTCACTTATGACAAAGTTCTTAGCCGGAACCTGAGCTTTTCTGTAGGAGGGATGCTGAGCTATGCCAGGAATACCGTTCTGGATGTCAATGAGCCTCCGAAAACGGAGGATTATACCTATAAAAAGTGGAGGGAGGGATATGCTTACGGACAGCAGTTCGGCTACCTCGTCGACTACAGCAACGGGAATGGCTTTTTTAATACAAAGGCGGAGCTGGACAACAGTCCCGCTTACAGTTTCGGGCAGCCCCGGCTGGGCGACCTCCGATACCGGGACCTGAATAACGACGGAATTATTGATGAACGCGACCAGGCTCCCGTAGGAACGGGCCTGCTGCCCCGCGTGGTGTATTCCATGTCTGCAGGCGTTACTTACCATGCGTTTGAGCTCAATGTGCTGTTCCAGGGCGTAGGGGATTATTCCACCATGATGAACGGTACCGGTATCTGGGAAACCGATTACGACGGCGTCTTCGGAGCGCTGCATGCCCATGCCTGGACGGCGGAGCGGTATGCGAACCACGAGAAGATCACCTGGCCCGCGCTTTCCCTCAACAAAAGCGTCAGCCAGGAGCTGAGTGATTTTGTCAATTATAACCGGGCTTATCTGCGGCTGAAAAATGTAGAGCTCGCCTATACGCTGCCGGCTTCCCTGTCGAAAAAAATATCGATGGATCAGATCAGGGTGCTGCTCAGCGGACAGAACCTGGTTACGTGGGATAAAATGAAGTCAAAGGATTTCGGACCGGAAGGCGGGGGATACCTGTCGTTTCCCGTTTACCGGGTTTATAACATAGGCGTCAATGTAACCTTCTGACATAAAAATATTTACGAATGAAAAAGTATAAAATCATCATCGGCTCCCTGCTTGTCCTGGGGCTGTTCTCCTGTAACAAGCAGCTGGACCTGCCCAGCGACGGACGCATATCGCTGGACCAGGTTTTCAGCGATTATAACCGGACAAGGGGTTATCTCAATTCCTGTTACGGATATTGTCCGGCGCCGACCATAGACCGCGCTTCTTTCACGGATGAGGCGGAAGATGCGGATGACGTCACTGCCGGCTCAAAGTTTGCCGCATGGTATAGCGGAAGCGTAACCTCCACCAATTATGCTGAAAATTCGGCGGACGGCAATCCCTGGACAACGTTATACCAGGGTATCTATAAATGCAATAATTTTATTCAGAACATCAGAACTGCCACGCTGCTGGTTTCTGACGAAGAAAAGGCCGGATGGGTGGCGCAGGCCCATGCGCTGCGGGCGCTGTATTACCTGCAACTGATCAAGCGTTACGGAGGCGTGCCGATTTTTGATCAGCCTCTCGGGCTGGATCATGATTTTTCCCAGGATAAACGGGCTTCTTTTTCCGAGGTGGTGAAGTTTATCCTCGCGGATTGCGATACGGCCCTGAAAGTTCCCAATACGCAGCTGGGTTTTTCCTGGAATATCTACGACAACCAGTTCGGCATCATGACACGTGCAGTGGCTTACGCCATCATGTCCGAGGCGGTAACCTATGCCGCCAGCCCGCTCTGGTCCGACGGTACCTACAGCTGGGCCGACGCTGCGCAGATCACCGGGGAAGCTTTACGGCAATGCCTGGCCAACGACTACAAGCTTTTTGACGAGGTGCCTGCGGGCGATGTGGCCCAGAATGCCTATGCGCTCTATTTCTTTACCAGCTCAAACGACCAGCGCGCGGTGGATAAGGAAACCATCTACCAGGCTGGTGCACAGATGCAGATATGGAGAGACGCCGGCCTGCCTACCAACCCCGGCATGATCAAGGCAGGACCCTGTCCCACGCAGGAGCTGGTGGACAGCTATGAGATGGCTAACGGGGAAGCCCCTGTTAGCGGCTATAGCGACGGCAACCATCTGGAGCCGGTCATCAACGCCGCGTCAGGTTATGATAAGAATGATCCCTATGCCGGCCGCGATCCCCGGTTTTATGCTTCCATCTATTATAACGGCGCCGTACGCAACCTGGATCAGCCCTCCGGGAAAAAGGTGGAGACCTATGCCGGCGGAGCGGAGGCCCAGTCGGCTACCAACCTTACCCATACCCGTACCGGTTACTACCTCCGGAAATTCAACAATTATAAATCGGGACAGAACAATAATGCGGACGGCGCCATAAGACTGTTCCGCCTGGCCGAGCTGTACCTGAATTTTGCCGAATGCGCTTACCAGTCGGCCGGTCCGGATGTCCCCGTGACTATCGACGGCTGGTCCATGACGGCCAAACAGGCGGTGGATGCGGTCAGGGCCAGGGCAGGCATGCCGCCTTTCCCTTCCGGCATGACCCGGGCGGCCTTTGAAAAGAAATACCGCAACGAACGCCGCGTGGAATTTGCCTTTGAAGGACAGCGGTTTTTTGACGTGCGCCGCTGGAAGATCCTCGGTACAACGGATAAACTCGTGACCGGCATGCGGATCACCAAAGACGGATCGGAGCTGAAATATACCCGCTTTAAGTTCAGCAACCGGGCCAGCGCGGCAGACAAATACCTGCTTTACCCCATCGACCAGGACGAGGTGAATAAGGTGATCGGTCTTACCGGTGAGGACTGGCAGAATCCCGGATGGCTGGATTAGACGGAGTGTCCTGCCGCCCTTCCGTAAACAGCGCACTCCTCAGGACCGTTATCCTGACTGCCGGTACGGTCCGGAGCAGGACAGCGCAGGATGAGGATATGCGAGGCTTGCCGTAGTTTGACGCTTTTCTGTTATGCTGAATAAGACAAAATGCGTATGAAACGGCTTTTCGGAGGCTTGGTCCTGTGTTTTTTACTGTTTGTATCGCAATCCTGCCAGCAAGGCGGTAGCCAAAAACAGGCTTATGATGTCGCCGCCTTTTACTGGCCGGCTTACCACTATGAGCCCAGGCTGGAACATATTTTCCCGGATAAAAAAGGAGAGTGGCAGGTGATCTACAATGCCCGGCCCAAAGAGCCTGGGCATCAGCAGCCCAAAGTGCCGCTGTGGGGATATACCGACGAAGCCGATCCCGCCGTCATGGACAAGAAGATCGATGCGGCGGTGAGTCACGGTGTGAACGTGTTTATCTTCGACTGGTACTGGTATGATAACCAGCCCCTGCTGGAAGACTGTATCGACAACGGCTTTTTAAAGGCCAATCATGACAGGATGCAGTTTTACATCATGTGGGCCAATCATGATGCTACTTCTTACTGGGACCCGAAGAACCCGGACAAGAACCAGCTGTACTGGAAGGGAAGCGTGGACCGGAAAACCTTCGACGTCATCGTGGACCGCGTCATCAGCCGGTATTTTAAAAATCCGTCCTATTATAAAATAGACGGGAAGCCGGTTTTCTGCATCTATGAGCTCAATAATTTTATAAAAGGCTTTGGCAGCCCGGAGGCGGCAAAAGAAGCGCTGGACTATTTCCGGGAGAAGACGGTAGCGGCCGGATTTCCCGGCCTGCACCTCCAGGCCATCCTGTGGTCCGCGCTGCCCAAAGATATTGAAGGCGTTCCTGCCGATAAGACAGGCACCCAGGATCATGTGCTGAAATATTTCGGGTTTAACAGCCTGACCAACTATTGCTGGGCACACCTGCAGAACCCGGAAGGGGATTATGACAAATGGGCGACCGCTTCCACGGATATGTGGAAGAGCTTTGACAGCTCTTTTTCCATACCTTATTTCCCCAATGTAACGGTCAGCTGGGATGCTAATCCGCGGTTTATTCCCCGCACCGGTTATATCAGCAACCCCACCCCTGAAAAATTTGAACGTTACCTGCGCAAGGCCCGGGACTATGCGGATCAGCATCCGGAGCAGCCGAAGCTGATCACTGTCAATGCCTGGAACGAATGGTCGGAAGGCAGCTACCTGGAGCCGGATACCACTTTTAAGATGGGTTACCTGGATGCGGTGAAGTCCGTTTTTGCTCCGTAAAGGGCATTCCTACATAGCCCTGCCGATGTATTGACGAATGCGATCTCTCCATGCCGCTCAAAGTATACAAAGCCGGTGATCCCCTGATCTGGGAGGCTGTCCTGAACGGCGATCAGGATGCGCTGGCCGTCTTGTACCGGTCCTGCTTTGACCGTCTGTATGAATACGGCATCCGTTTTTGCCGGGACAGGGAACTGACCCGGGATTGTATTCAGGACCTCTTTATAAAATTGTGGGCCAACCGGGACAACCTTGCAGTCACCACAGCCGTAGAGCCTTACCTGTTTACTGCCCTTAAAAACCTTATACTGAACGGGCTTGACCGTACTATGAAAGCGGACCGCAGGGAAGAAAGGGCCGCCCGCATGTATACCTTTGAGATGCATTATGATCCGGCGGAAATGGACGCTGACGACGGAGATCTGAAAAGGAAGGTCCGTATCTCCCGGGCATTGGACCAGCTCACCCCACGCCAGAAAGAAGGCATCTTTCTCCGCTTTTATGCCGGGCTTGAATATGCGGATATCGCGGGCATCATGGGCGTAAGCGTAAAAGCCGCCTATAAGATCATTGGCAGGGCCATGACCGCGCTGCGCGAACATCTCAAGGATACGGCCGGCTATCTCACCAGCCTGCTTCCGCTGCTGATCCTGCCTGCTGTCCTGACATAGCCTGCCTTTCTCATCCTTTTTAAAGTACGGACGTCGGATAATTTATCCCGATTTGCTTTCCCCCGGAAAAAAATAAGAAACCGTGGGGTAAATTTTTTGTACAGCACTGTTTATACAACTATATAGGTCCGGGTAACCGGGTATTTTATGGAACGGGATTATACCGATTATGATGTAGCCGACTTCCTGGAAGACAGCGCTTTTATAGCCTGGATGAAGGGAGATGATAAGATCGGCGGCTTCTGGGAAAAATGGCGGCAGGAGCATCCGGAAAAGGAAGCTGTCCTGGCCGCAGCACAGGAACAGTACAGGTTGCTGGCGGGCTTTAGAAAGATACGTCCGCAGCCGGGAGATGAAGAAGCCGTATGGCAGCGCATAGCCGCGGAAATACATGGAATGCCTCCAATGCGGGTACATGCCGTAAAGCGGAGCTGGTTCCGAAGGCCCTGGTGGCAGTATGCAGCAGTATTGCTGGCAGTTGCCATGGCATCCTGGGCCGGGTACCGGCAGTGGCAGCCGGCCGATAATGGCAGGGTAGTGGTGCAGGCCGGCAACGGATTAAAAGAAGTGATACTGCCGGACAGCACGGTAGTGGTGCTGGACCGGGGCGCACAGCTTAGCTATGCTGCAACGTACAACCGGCACGTAGGATTAAAGGGAACCGCTTTTTTCAGGGTAAGCAAGCAGTGGAGCCCGGCATCCGGGGCCCGGCCGTTTACCATACAAGCGGGTAAGATGCAGGTGACGGTGCTGGGTACGGTATTCTCCATAAGCCGCCGCCGGGACTCCGTTCAGGTGGTGCTGCAGGAAGGGAGTGTAAAAGCCGCTGCGGGTGGCCGGGCTGTAATCATGCACCCCGGCGAAAAGCTGAGATGGTCCGGTCGCGGCTTTGACCGGTCGGCAGTGAATGCCCAGCTGTATATGGCCTGGAAGGAAGGCACGTTTCATTTTAACCATACCGCCGTTGGGGAACTGCCGGATCTGGTGAAATACCTGTACGGGTATGATCTGGTTATAAAGCACGAAGCATCGCTGCCGGTAAGGTATATCAGCGGCAGGGTATCGGCCGCTAATGAAGAAGACCTCTGGAAATCGCTTGAGCTGCTGCTGCATGTACGGGTCAGGAAGCAGGGCAACCGGATAGTGCTGTGGCCCCGTTGATTGCTTGTTCTTGTTTTTATAAAATAAATCCTCCTTTTATGCTCCGGATTTTACGACATGCCACCCGCTGGTGCGGGCTTTTACTGTTGCTATGCGGACTGCTGCCGCAGATGCTCAATGCGCAAAGGGCTTTTGCGGCAGCGGACCGGCAGACCGTTGCAACAGGGGTAATGCCTGCTGCACCATCCGCCATGCTAAGCCTCGGGGAACTATCGGAAGAGGCCTACCGGCAATACGACCTGAAGCTCATATACGATGCCCGGCTGGCCGGATCGGTACAGCTGCCCGCAGCGTTGCTGACCCTGCAGAAGAACCGGTTTATGACCGCGTTGCAGGAAAAGCTCGGCAGCGCCGGCCTCCAGCTTACGCAGGTCAGCAGCAGGCAGTTCGGGATCATACGGCAGGATAAGCCCGAAGGCGCGCTGACCCCTCCCGTACTGCCGCCACCGCCGGGAGAGATCAGCGTCTCCGGCACCGTGAAAGACCAGTCGGGCGCTCCGCTGGTGGGCGTCACTATCCGGGTGAGGGGAAAGACCATCGGTACTTTTACAAATGATCAGGGGCACTTTGCTTTAAAGACGGATCCGGAAGATTCGCTGGAAATATCCTATGTGGGTTATGAAACCCGGATCGTCGGTATCGGCAGCCGGCAACAGCTGCAGATCGTCCTCCGCGCAGATAACGGAGGGCTGAATGAGGTGGTCGTAGTGGGATACGGCACACAGCAGAAGCGCGACCTTACCGGTTCGGTATCGGCGATCAACCAGAAGGCGGTCGTCGACCTGCCGGTATCGTCCCTCGACCAGAAGATGATAGGCCAGGCGGCCGGTGTGCATATCTTGCAGCAAACCGGTGCGCCGGGGGGAGGCACTTCGGTCAGGATCCGTGGCAGCGGGTCCATAGGAGCGGGAGACGAACCCCTGTATGTGATAGACGGCATGCCTTATTCCTCAAGCATGAACCAGACGCTCAACCCGCTGGTTTTTATCAATCCCAACGATATTGAATCCATTACGGTCTTAAAGGATGCATCGGCTACGGCGATATACGGGTCACGCGGCGCGAACGGGGTGATCATGATCACGACCAAAAAAGGACATTATAACGAAACGGAGGTTAGCGTTTCCGCCATGATGGGCGTACAGCAGGTCCCCGAAAAAGGTCGTCCGAAGATGATGAATCAGCGCGAGTTTGCAGAATTGCAGCGCGACAAGATCGATATTGCCGTCCGGCAGGTGGAGCACCGGGAGCCGACATCAGAGGATTACCCGGAGGTATACCGCAATCTGGATATGCTGAAGGGGAACGGCACCGACTGGTACGACCTGCTGCTCAGGACCGCCAGGGTGCAAAGTTATGACCTGAGCTTGCAGAAGGGTACGGAAAACTCCCGCATGAACTTCAGCCTGGGATATTTTAAACAGGACGGCACCGTTCAGTATACCGGCCTGCAGCGTTTCAGCGGCAAAATAGGTATCGAGTCCAGGCTGGGCAGCACCGTTACGGTATCCGCTTCGTTGCAGCCGACCTATATTAAACAGAGAAGGGCCAATACAAATCAGGGCCGGGCCGATATTATCGGTGTTTCCCTCTGGGCCAATCCCGTATTATCTCCCTATGATGAGAACGGGCAGCTGATACCTTATCTTACCTCTCCGGATAACAAGTATTTCTCGGCCTGGGATTTTCCCAATCCCCTGTATATGCTGAAAGAGATATCCCAGGAACAAAGTCAGTTCCAGAACCTCGGCAGCGCCTTTATCGAATGGGAGATCGTCCCCGGCCTGAAGGCAAAGACTTCGCTGAATACGATCTGGTCCACGGCCAAGTATACATCCTATATTCCCAGTACGGTCGGGAGCCCGAATGTCCCTCCTACGGAAGGCACAGGCAGTTCTTCCAATTCCAGGGGAGACAGTTTTAACTGGCTGGTTGAAAATACGCTTACCTATGACAAGAACATAGGCGTACACCACCTGGATATACTTGCCGGCTATACCGCCCAGAAAAGTACCGGGAATACGCTTAATATAGATGCCGGTCCGTATGCCAATGACCTGATCCATACCATCAACGGCGCACAGGATATCAGCACCTGGGGAGAAAACGTCGACAAATGGAGCATGATCTCCTATCTGGGAAGGATCAACTACAGCTATAAAGACCGGTACCTGCTCACCGCGACCATCCGCTCCGACGGGTCTTCCCGGTTCGGGGACAAGGAACGCTACGCCCTTTTCCCCTCGGTGGCCGGCGCCTGGCGTATTTCTGAAGAGCCCTTCCTGAAGGAGAGCAGCTTCTTTGACGACCTGAAGCTGAGGGCCAGCTACGGCAAAAGCGGGAATAATAATATCGGGAACTATTCGCATCTGGCCACCATTACCCCGGGAGGATATGTGCTTGGCAACAATGAGGTGACCGCTTCGAGCGTCGGGCTACCCAATTCGTACCTGACCTGGGAAGAGTCCAACGAATTTGACGCGGGGATAGACCTGTCCCTGTTCGACAGCCGTCTGTCGCTGACGGTAGACTATTATTACCGGAAGACCAGCGACATGTTACTCAATGATGTCATCCCGGCCATCACGGGCTTTAATACGCAGATCGTGAATGCGGGAAGCGTGAAGAATGCCGGTCTGGAAATCTCTGTGGGCGCCACTCCCTTCAGGGGCGACTTCAGCTGGGATATCAATATGAATATGGCCTTTAACCGGAACAAGGTGCTTTCATTGAATGCGAACAACGACCGGATATTGTCCGGGAATAATGACGGGAAACCCACTCATGTGACGTTGGTAGGCAGACCCATCGGCCAGTTTTTCGGCTATATACTCGACGGGGTCTATACCGCAGCGGATATGGAAGACCCGGATGTTGCCAAATATCCTACCGCCTTTGAGGGTGCTGTGAAGTACCGGGATATAGACGGGGACGGGACCATCACCGACGTGCTGGATTATACCGCGATCGGTAACCCTTATCCGGATTTTACCTTCGGAATGAATAACCGGTTCTCTTACCGTCATTTCGACCTGAGTGTGATCATTAACGGCCAGTACGGGGGGCATGTCATGAACGGGTTGCGGCAAACCGTGGACAACCTCCAGGGATTTTTTAATGTGAGCCGCGAATGGGTGAACCGCTGGAGAAGCGAAGATCAGCCGGGTGACGGGATCCATTCGGGGGTGATCCATACCACTCCCAGTCTGGGACACCGGCTCTCCACATTGTGGGTGGAAGATGCTACCTATCTCCGGATTGGGAACATCTCCCTCGGATATACCCTCCCCGGAGAGATGATGAAACGCACCGGTTTCATAAAAAATATCCGCGTTTATCTGACGATGCGGAACCTGGCCACCTTTACGGCCTATACGGGCGGAAATCCGGAAGGCCAGTCCCAATCCCAGACAAACATACTGAGCCCGGGATTTGACATGACGTCTTACCCCCTGTCCAGAACTGTTTCTGCGGGTATAAACCTGTCGTTTTAATGAAGCCGGATGTTTTTCCGGCGGACTAAAATCCAAGAAAATGAAGTATATCATCTACGGTTTCCTGCTCTGTATGCTGACGGCCTGCAGCAAGCATTTCCTGGAGATTTATCCGGATACGTCCCTGAACGAGGGAAACTTCTATACTTCCGAATCGGAGTTTATCATATTGGCGAACGGTTGTTATGTGCCGATGAGGAACTATGAGAAATCGGATCACTGGGTGATCGCCGAGCTGATCTCGGACAACGGTACCAAGCAGTACAACAGCGTAACGGGAGAGCCATACCGGGGTATCATAGACCAGCTGACGCTTACGGCGGATAATGCCATCTACAGCGATTTCTGGGACCTTTCCTATAACGGCATAGCCCGTTGCAACAAGCTGCTTTATGAGCTGGACCGGCACGAGATATCCTGGTCGGATACGGCGCTGAAAGCCCGTTGTGCGGGCGAGGCATTGTTGCTGAGGGCGCTGTATTATTTTAACCTGGTCAGGCAGTTCGGCGGCGTGCCCCTCGTGCTGCAGCCCATCACTTCCCAGGAATCCGTCGGTATCAAGCGGTCGGAGGAAGAAGCTGTTTATGAAAGCATTATCGGAGACCTGAATGATGCGATCCTCCGCTTCTCCCATGCCACACAGGTGGAAGAAAAAGGCCGTGCCAACCTGGAAGCGGCCCGTGCGCTGCTGGGAAAGGTATACCTTACCCTGCACCGGTATACAGATGCCATATCCATGCTGGAGCCGGTGATCCAATCCGGGAAATACAGTCTTCTGCCGGACTATGCAGCGTTGTTTAACCCGGCAAACAAGGACTTTAAGGAAACGATCTTTGCGATACAGTATTCCGAAAACAGCGCGGAGCTTTCCAACCGGTTTATTTTCTGGTTTGCTCCCTGGAATTCGGGCGGTCATGTCACCGGCCGGCCCAATATCAGCGTGATCGGCGGCGGCTTTAATATACCGACAGACGACCTGATCCGGGCTTTTGAGCCGGGCGACAAGAGGAAGGAGGTGTCGGTCGGTTACTGGACCGGTACCGATTGGGACGGTGTGGTGCGGCCGCTGCCGTATTGCGCAAAATACAGGCCTCCTATAAGCGCGCCGGACGACCGCTGCGGGGATAACCTGCCGGTGATCCGCTATTCCGATGTTTTGCTGATGTATGCGGAAGCCCTGAATGACCAGGGGAAAACGTCAACGGCTATCCCTTATGTCAGGCAGGTGAGGAGCAGGGCGGGCCTTTCCGGTACTTTGGACGGCTACAGCCAGGCAAAGCTGGACTCCCTGATCGCGAGGGAACGTCAAAAAGAATTTTGCTTTGAGAACCAGCGCTGGTATGACCTGAAAAGAACCGGGAAAGCGCTGGAAGTAATGAAAGCGCACGGCGAACGGTTGAAACAGGATGAACCGTTTTTACCGGCGAACTCCTATCAGATGACCCCGCAAAAACTGCTTGCCCCGATACCCGCCGAGCAGGTCTTGCTGAACCAGATAACACAAAATCCCGGGTATTGAGTAACTTGTTTGAAATAAGAAAGCCAAATATTAAGCGATGAAAATAAAAAGATCATTGAGGTCCTTTATGCTTTGCGGGCTGATGATGCCCTCGGCATTCCTGTTATCCGGAAACAGTCATACCGGGAAGAACAGTAGGCAGGATATGCCGCCGCAAAGACCCAACATTATTTTCCTGCTGACCGATGATCAGCGCTGGGATGCGCTGGGCGCGGCGGGGAATCCTGTCGTACAGACGCCGCATATGGACCGTCTGGCCACAGCAGGCATCCTTTTCCGGAATGCTTATGTCACCACCTCCATCTGTTGCGTGAGCCGGGCCAGCGTATTCACGGGACAGTATGAATCCCGGCACCAGATCCATAATTTTGGGACCGACCTGAAGCCGGAGGCCCTGGCAGAGACCTATCCGGCCCTGCTGAAGAAGGCCGGGTACAGCATGGGATTTATCGGAAAGTTTGGCGTGGGCAAACATCCGCCCGGACAGCTTTTTGATTTTTTTGTCGACACGGAGGCCGGCGGCAAAGGTCAGCCCGACTATATGATCCCGGACGGCAACGGCGGCATGATCCATGATAATGATACGATCAATCATGCCATTCAACAGTTTCTGGGCCGTTTCGGCAGCGGGGACGCTCCCTTCTGTCTTTCCGTGAGCTTTAAGGCGCCCCATGAGCAGGACGGACATCCGCCGAAATACATTATCCAGTCCCGTTATAAAGACTACTACAAGGATGTTCATATCCCTGTACCGGTAACGGCTGCCCCCACTTACTGGGAACGGCTGCCGGCCTTCTTCCGGACGGATACAAACTTTGCCCGGGAACGCTGGAAAGGTCTTTTCGGAACCCCGGAGCTGTTCCAGGAGAATGCGAAGAACTATTACCGGCTGATCACAGGCGTGGACGATGTGGTGGGCGATATGATGAAAAAGCTTAAAGAGCTGGGGGCGGATAAAAACACGATCATCATATTCATGGGCGACAACGGGTTCTTCCTTGGCGAGCACGGCATGGAAGGGAAGTGGTACGGATATGAGGAGTCCGTCCGTGTGCCGCTCTTTATCTACAGCCCCTTTTTACCGGACCAGCTGCGGCAGACGCGCCCGGACCAGATTGCGCTGAACATAGACATCGCGCCCACCATCCTGTCTATGGCCGGCGTGCCTGTGCCCCGGGGCATGCAGGGGGTGAACCTGATCGACCTGCTCAAAGGCGATGTCCCGGAACGGAATGCATTTTTTTACCAGCATTACTTTCTGGGCGGTGCCCGGATACCCAAGGTAGAGGGTGTGGTGACGCGAAACTTCAAGTACATGAATTATATCGAGCACCAGTATGAGGAGCTCTACGACACCCGGCACGATCCCCACGAAACGGTCAACCTGGCCGGGAATCCTCAATACAGGGGCAAGCTGCAGGAGCTGAGAAAAGAATACAACGTACTGAAGCAGGCGGCCAAATAACGGCTTATTGCTGTTCCGCCCCGGTCATCTTCCGGATCAAAGCGGTTTCAGCCGTATCATAGGGCGTGCCGTCTTCATGGAAGATATCGTGAAACCATACCTTCGGCGGTGCGGTATATTTCTTGGTCCAGGAATCCCAGGGATAGATGGTCTGCGTTTTGCCGCTGACAAAGCCCCAGTTGATGGCGCCGACATGCTGCTCCTTAAAATAAGGCAGTATGTTCTGGAAAGTGCTGCCCGTCGGGCGCGCCATATATTCCGAACAGATCAGCGGACGACCGTAGCGCTGCAGCAGCTGCACCTTAGCCTGGGTGGAGGCCAGCGTTTCGTAGCAGTGGAAGGAGATCACGTCGGACTGATCGAACATAAAGTGGTCCATCGGGTCCATCTTCGCGGTATCCGACCAGTTCCGGCGCCAGGGCGCTACGGTGAGCGGCTGCGAAGGATTCACCTCCCGGCTCCACTGGAAAACCTTCCGGAGGAGAATAAACGCATACTTGTATTTTTCGGCGGGGTCTTCGGAGAAGCGGCCCCCGTTATCGTTGTCCGGTTCGTTGAAAAGATCCCAAAGCTTTACCCGGCTGTCGTTGCCAAAGTGGGTGAGTATACCCTGTACATAGCTTTTTAAGGCCGCGTCGTTTGCCGTATCTTTTAAGGCCGCCGTGCCGGGAGCCTGTACCCATCCGGAATTGTGCACATGCGGACGGGGAGCCGGTTGCTTTCCCGTATGCGGATCGGGATTCCATACGCCGTCGAACAACACGAACATGGTGCCGATGCCATGCCGGCTGGCGATGTCGAGAAACTGATCCATGCGCTTCACCATGCCCGTGGAATCCTGTTGCCAGAGCAGGTTATGCAGGAACACGCGGATCACATTAAAGCCCAGCTGCTGCGCCCAGCCCAGCTCCTTGTCGATGGCGGCGGTATCAAAGGTTTCGGCCTGCCACATTTCCAGCTCATTTACTGCATAGGCGGGCGCATAATTGGCGCCTGCCAGCCATCCGCCCTGCTGCTGATACCATGCTTCGGCCCGCTCGGCCGTCCAGCGGCCGGCTGGAGCGGTGAGGGTATCGGTACTGTCGGAAGCGTTGCTGCCTTTGTTATTGTTACAGGCCGTGGCTGCGGTCAGCAGGAGCAGCATCATCCAGGGGGCAATTTTTTTCATTGGGAAAATTTGATGTTTTAAAGGCGGAAATTAGCCAATAAAATGGAAGTTTTCGTTAAAATTTCATTATGTAGGCTGCCCCCGAATAAATACTTTTACTGCCAAACTATTGTATTATGCTTGATCTTAATGGAAAGACGGTGGTGATTACCGGTGGCGGCAGCGGGATCGGAAAGGCCATATCATTGCTGTTTGCGGAGCGCGGAGCTGCCGTACATATTATAGAGCTGAACGAAGCTGCCGGCGCAGAGACGATCACGGCTATACGGGATACCG
Source organism: Compostibacter hankyongensis (assembly GCF_039541075.1). Taxonomy (NCBI): domain Bacteria; kingdom Pseudomonadati; phylum Bacteroidota; class Chitinophagia; order Chitinophagales; family Chitinophagaceae; genus Compostibacter; species Compostibacter hankyongensis. The sequence goes on from NZ_BAABFN010000007.1 coordinate 179,056, forward strand.
GCGCTCAGGCGCAGCTGCATCCCTGTAATGTGGCGGTACAGCAGGAGGTAAAGGCGGTGATGGAAGAAATTGCCCGCACCGACGGCAAGATCGACATCCTGGTCTGCAGCGCCGGCGTGTCGCATGTGGGCAAGCTGGAGCAGACCACCGAGGCGGATTTTGACCGTATCGTGGCGGTGAACATAAAAGGAGTATATAATTGTATGTATGCGGTGATCGGCCGGATGACGGAGCAGGGGGGTGGTGTGATCCTCAACATGGCATCGGTAGCGGCCAGCGTGGGCATACCGGACCGGTTCCCCTATTCTATGAGCAAGGGAGCCGTGCTGGCCATGACGCTTTCGGTGGCAAAAGACTATCTTGCCCGGAATATCCGTTGCAACTGTATGTCGCCGGCACGGGTGCATACGCCTTTTGTGGACGGCTTTCTGGCCAAGAATTATCCCGGGCAGGAAAAGGAAATGTTTGACCGGCTGTCGGCTACCCAGCCTATCGGGCGGATGGCCAAACCAAAGGAGATTGCCGCCCTGGCCCTGTACCTCTGTTCTGACGAAGCCGGTTTTGTGACGGGATGCGATTACCCGATCGACGGCGGCTTTATCCGGCTGAACAATTAAGGGCGCGCCGGGGAAAGCGTTGTAGTCTTCATAATGTTATCATCGTTGCCGATGCGCCTTCGGTGTCGTCTGACTTGAAAAAGAAAAAATATTAACAGATGAAACGGATCCTGTTTATGCTTATTGCCTGTACAGGCCTGTTTACTGCAGCCCGGGCCCAGCAGGATTACCACCCTTCCGCGGAGAACCTGCAGGCCAGGCAGGATTTCCAGGACCGGAAGTTCGGCATGTTCATCCATTGGGGAATATACAGCATCCTGGGAAGCGGAGAGTGGGTCATGCACAACCAGGATATTCCTTATGCCGACTATTCAAGGCTGGCTTCCTGTTTTTACCCTTCCGCTTTTGACGCCAAGGCCTGGGTGGCCCTGGCAAAAAGTGCGGGCATGAAATACATCACCATTACCTCCCGCCATCACGACGGGTTCAGCATGTTTGATACCCGGGCCTCGGACTACAATATCGTAAAAGCCACCCCCTGGCATAAGGATCCCCTGAAGATGCTGGCAGACGAGTGTCACCGCCAGGGTATCAAGCTCTTCTTTTATTATTCGCTGCTGGACTGGGGAAGGCCGGACTATGCCTTCGGAAAGCCGATCGTGGACGGAAAGCCGCAGGGGGCGGACTGGGATCACTATATCGCGTTTATGAAACAGCAGCTGACGGAGCTGCTGACCAATTATGGTCCCGTTGCGGGCATCTGGTTCGACGGGGAGTGGGAAAGAAAAGATGCGGACTGGCACCTCGATGAGATATATGCGCTGATCCATAAGCTGCAGCCTGCCGCTATGATCGGGAATAACCATCATCATGCTCCCCGCTCCGGGGAGGATTTCCAGATGTTTGAGAAGGACCTGCCGGGCAATAATTCACACGGCTGGAACAGCGGGGGCGTCAGCGCGTTGCCGCTGGAAACCTGCGAAACGATGAACGGGGCCTGGGGTTTTAATATCCACGACGATAATTACAAAACCGTGCGGCAGCTGGTGCATTACCTGGTCGGCGATGCAGGACGGAATGCCAATTTCCTGCTGAATATAGGGCCCATGTCCAGCGGGGCCATTCAACCCGAGTTCAGGGATACGCTCAAAGCCCTGGGCGAATGGATGCAGCAATACGGGGAAACGGTTTACGGCACCCGTGCCGGCTTTCTGTCTCCGCAACCCTGGGGCGTGACCACGCAAAAGAACGGGAAGCAGTTTATCCACGTGCTGGAATATCCGGACGGGGGCATCCTCTTTATCCCTGCGGTACGACAGGAGATTGCTTCGGCCGTTGATTTTGCCACCGGGAAACCTGTGAAATACAAACAAATGCCGGAAGGCGTTTTCTTTTACCTGCAGGATGTGCCGCGGGCCGCTTACGACAATGTGATAACGGTAACGCTTTCCGGCAAGACGCTAAAAGTACCGCCGCGGAGCAAATGGATCATGAACGAAAAATGAAACGGAAAAGGATAATGAAAGTAAAAAACGGAAAGGTGCTGGCCGTGCTGCTGCCGGTGCTGCTGCTGGCTGCCTGTCAGCCTGGAGGAAAGCAGGAGGGAAAGACGCAGGAGCCGGAAGAAAGCACCGCTGTCCGGCAGCCGGTGGATACGACAAAAGCCGTGGCGGTTTTCAGCCGTAACAAGGAAGACCAGTTTGAAGACAACGATTTTACTGTACAGATATTTCCTACCGGAAACGAGCTGGTGTTCAGGCTGGATATGCGCTATGGGATGAACCACGCTGCCGATAAGCTGACCATTCCCTCAGATGATATCTTTAAGGAAATGGCAATACAGCCGGGTGAGGACAACGATCATTGCATCGTCGGATTTAACGACAAGACAGGCAGGTTCCGGGAGATGATAGAGATCAGCGGTTCCCGCACGCGGATCAGTATGCGGACGCTGCGGAAATATTACATTGAAACCGGGCAGTAAGCGGCAATAAGTTTATCATGTACATAAAATAAAACGAGGATTATGCGATTAGTAAGATTGGGTACTGCCGGAGCGGAACGTCCCGGTATACAAACCGAGGCCGGTGTATTTGATGTCAGCGCTTTCGGAGAGGATTATTCCGGACAGTTTTTTGCAACAGACGGCGTAACGCGGCTGCGGCAATGGTGGGCGCGGCACGAAAAGGAATGCCCGGCCGTTCCGGAAGGTACCCGTTTCGGGGCTCCCGTAGCGGCTCCTTCCAAGCTGATCTGTATCGGGCTTAACTATGCCGATCATGCCCGGGAAACCAATGCGACCCCGCCGGAGGAACCGATCATTTTCTTCAAGGCTACCTCTTCCCTGACCGGTCCCAACGATGAGGTGATCATTCCCCGGAACAGCGGGAAAACAGACTGGGAAGTGGAGCTGGCCGTCGTGATCGGTAAAAAGGCATCCTATGTGGAAGAAGGCGATGCCATGAATTACGTGGCGGGTTACTGCCTGCACAACGATTACAGCGAGCGGTCGTTCCAGCTGGAAAGGGGAGGGCAGTGGGTAAAGGGAAAGAGCTGCGATACCTTTGCGCCGCTGGGTCCCGCCCTGGTAACCCCGGACGAGATCGCCGACATCAACAAGCTGCGTTTATGGCTGACCGTAAACGGTAAAAAGATGCAGGACGGCAACACGGCAGACCTTATTTTCAAAATACCTTTCCTGGTCAGCTACCTGAGCCAGTTTATGAGTCTGCTGCCCGGCGATATCATCTCTACCGGCACGCCGGCAGGTGTGGGCCTGGGTATGCAGCCGCAGGTATACCTGAAAGCCGGGGATGTGGTGGAATGCGGAATAGACGGCCTGGGCAGCAGCCGGCAGGAACTGAAAGCCTGGAGCGCATAGAGACCTCGATATGCCCTTAACCTTTTGCCTTTCACCTTTCACCTTTTGCCTTTCACCTTAACCCTTCGCCTTATGAAGAGATATTGCCTGGCCCTGGACCTGAAAGACGATCCCGGCATGATCGCCGAATACGAAGGATATCACCGGCAGATACGGCCGGAGATACGGAAGAGCATCGAGGACGCCGGTATCACGGTCATGGACATATACCGTACGGGTAACCGTTTGTTCATGATCATGGAGGTAGATGACAGCTTCTCGTTTGAGGAGAAGGAGGCGATGGATGCGGCCGACCCCAAGGTGCAGGAATGGGAAAACCTGATGTGGAAATACCAGCAGCCCCTTCCCTGGGCAAAGCCCGGTGAAAAATGGGTATTGATGGATCAAATATTCGGTCTGTGATGAACAGTTTCGATGAAAAAATCATTCCCGGCACCATCGATGCGCACCAGCATCTCTGGCAGTTTGACCCGGTACGCGATGCCTGGATCACGGAGGATATGAAGGCCATACAACGCGACTTTCTGGCCAACGACCTGCTGGAAGTACTGACCGAAAGCGGAGTGGAGGGCAGCATCGCCGTGCAGGCCGATACCTCGGAAAACGAAACCGCCTTTCTGGTCGAGCAGGCGGAGCGCAATGATTTTATCAAGGGGGTGGTCGGCTGGGTGGATCTGTGCAGCCCGGCGGTAGCGGACCGTCTGGCCTTTTACCGGGAAGGCAGCAGGAAGATAAAAGGATTCCGGCATATCGTACAGGCGGAACCGGATGATAACTACCTGTTGCGGGAAGATTTCTGCAGGGGCATTGCCGCACTGGGAAGTCTGGGATTTACCTATGATATCCTGATATATCCGAAGCAGCTGCCGGCCGCGATACGTTTTGTTGAAAAATTTCCCGACCAGCGTTTTGTGGTGGATCATCTGGCCAAGCCCCTGATCCGGGAAAAGCGGATTTCGCCGTGGGCAGAACAGATGAACATCCTGTCCGGACACCCGAATGTTTTCTGCAAGGTATCGGGCATGGTTACCGAGGCGGACTGGCAACGCTGGAATGCGGATGCGCTCCGGCCTTACCTGGATGTGGTCTTTGAAACCTTTGGGCCCGAGCGGCTGATGTTTGGTTCGGACTGGCCGGTATGCCTGGTGGCCGCTTCGTACAGGGAAGTGATAAAAGTAGTAAGAGACTATACCGGTCAGCTTGACCCTGCCGCAAGCGCTGCGGTAATGGGCGGAAATGCCCGGCATTTTTATCAGTTGGAAGCTTAAAAAAAAGAGACGATCATGGATCTGAAATTAAAAGACAAGGTATTTATCGTTACCGGCGGAGCAAAGGGCATCGGAGAGGCCATCAGCCTGGGGATCGCCGCTGAAGGCGGCATTGTCGTTATTGCCGGCCGTAACGGCGACGATAACGAGAAGGTGGTGAATGCCATTACGGCTGCCGGCGGAAAGGCTTCAGCAATCGCCGCCGAGCTGGCCAATCCTGGGAACTGCAGTAAAGTGGTGAACCATGCTGTGGAGCGCTGGGGGCAGATAGACGGCCTGGTGAACAACGCCGGGGTAAACGACGGCGTGGGGCTGGAGAAGGGAGACCCTGTAAAGTTTCTCGAAAGCCTGCAAAAAAACCTGCTGCATTACTATTGCATGGCGCACTACGCGCTGCCTCATCTGAAAAAGACAAAAGGTGCCATTGTCAACGTCGGTTCCAAGGTGGCCACCACAGGACAAGGGAATACCTCCGGCTATGCCGCGTCCAAAGGAGGCGTCAACGCCCTTACGCGGGAATGGGCGGTGGAGCTGCTGGACAGCGGCATCCGGGTGAACGCGGTAATCCCGGCCGAGGTATGGACGCCTTTGTACGACAACTGGATCCATTCGCTTCCCGATCCTGAAACCAAGCTGGCTTCCATTATTTCCAAGATCCCGCTGGGGCACCGGATGACCACATCCGAAGAGATCGCCCATACCACCATTTTTTTACTGAGCGAAAAATCGAGTCATACTACGGGTCAGATCCTGTATGTAGACGGAGGCTATACCCATCTGGACCGGGCGGTATCCGCCTGAGTACAGGGGTTCTGAAAAGCCTGCGCCCTGCCGTCCGAAACGGATTTTAAATCTTAAACCAACCATATGCCTGGAATCATTACTGCTCCGCCCTCCGGCAGCCTGCCGGAAAACCCGAAGGCCAACTATACTTTTCCGCTTATCCTGGTGACCAGCCTGTTTTTTATGTGGGGGTTTGCCTACGGTTTGCTGGACTCGCTCAACAAGCATTTTCAGGATGTGCTGAACGTGACGCGGCTGCGCTCCGGTCTGCTGCAGGCCGCTTATTTCGGGGGCTATTTTCTGATGGCTCTTCCGGCGGGCATGATCATGAAGCGGTTCGGCTATAAACGGGGCATTATCCTCGGGCTTATCCTGTACGCCATCGGCGCGTTCTTGTTTTACCCGTCGGCCAACATGCGGAGCTTTGATTCTTTCCTGCTTTCGCTGTTTATCCTGGCCTGCGGCCTCTGTTGCCTGGAGACGGCGGCCAATCCCTACGTAACCGTATTGGGGAAACGGGAGACCTCGGAGTTCCGGCTGAACCTTTCACAATGCTTTAACGGCGTCGGTTCTTTCCTGGGCCCGTTCCTGGCGGCGCATGTTTTTTTCGGGGGGGATAAGACGGAAAATGCCAATGAGCTTTCATCCGTACAATACACCTACCTGATCATCGGCGTGGTAGTGCTGCTGATCGCCTTTCTTTTCTACAAAGCGCATCTGCCGGAGATCAACGAAGAAGAACAGCTTTCGGAGGAAGCCCATCAGCATTCCCGACCCCTGTTCCGGAACCCTCATTTTGTATGGGGCGTGATCGCCCAGTTCTTTTATGTTGCCGCTCAGGTAGGGGTTGCCGCCTTTTTTATCAACTATGCCACTGAAAGCTGGGCCGGCACCTCCAGCGAAAAAGCGGCCACGCTGCTCGGCGTCAGCCTTGTCCTGTTCACCATCGGCCGTTTTGTGGGGACGGCGCTGATGCGCGTCATCCGCCCGCACAAGCTGCTGGCGGCCTATGCGCTGATCAATATTCTGCTGTGCATAGCCGTGATCAAAGCGGCGGGATCATTAGGCGTATATTCGCTGATGCTGATCTTTTTCTTTGAGTCCATCATGTTTCCCACCATCTTTGCCCTGGGGGTAAAAGACCTGGGCCGGCATACCAAGCCCGGCGGATCATTCCAGGTGATGGCGATCGCAGGCGGCGCCGTCAGTCCCTTGTTCATGGGTTGGATCGCGGATCGGCAAAGTACCGCCGTTTCCTTTATCGTGCCCCTGATCTGCTTTGTGATCGTGCTGTATTACGGAGTAAGCGGATACAAGATCAGGAAGGCGGGGTAAAGAACCCACCGCTTCAGATCAGACCGCTCCGACAGGCAAGGGCCACCAGCTCTGCGACGTTTTTGGTGCTTGTTTTTTTCAGCATGTTCTTGCGGTGATTGGCGATCGTATTTTCGCTGATCTTGAGCTTGTCGGCGATCTGCTTGCTGCTGAGTCCTTCTGCCATGTATTGCAGTATCCGGGTTTCCTGCGGGGAGAGCCGCCTGTCTTCCTCATAAGGATAGAAACAGTTCTCCGCAAGGGTATGCCGCACCGTGTATCCGTTATCTTCTTCCATTTTTTCGATGTTATGATAAACCAGCCGGTCTTTTTTGAACAGGCTGATATCGATAACCATGCCGAGACTGTAAAGGGGAAGCCCGGTTTCGGGAGAGGTGATATAACAGCCGCGTTGCAGCACCGGCAGATACCGGCCGGATTTATGCTTTACCCGGAAGTTATAGGAAAAGATAAACTTGGAATGTTCCGCAAAGGATTGCGTTTTTAAAAAGCTGACATTGGCCGGAAAGATACATTCGTTGTAAATCCTGAAATCATCCCGGTGGAATATTTCCAGCAGCATGGGAATACCGCCTTCCAGAAAATCCCGCGGATCGTAAGAGGTGATCAGACGGGAACTTTCCGTCATGACCAGATACCGGGAGTGCATATAATCAATAACAAACAATACCGGCGGCACATGACTAAGCGTAGCGCCCAGCTCGCGGAAGCGGGTCAACAGCTGATGCATCTCCTGCTGGTCAATTGAGTCATTGACATAATACAGGTTCTGCAGATGTCCTTTGTACGTAAAATCGAGCGGACGGCTGATGCGCATAAAATTGTGTCTATACCCTGCTATTTTTCTCCAAATATAATTCTAATCATTATAAATATCAAAGGATATATGGATCCATGATTTTTTATTTATGGTTCATTATTTTATTGATAAACAATTATCTATGAATAAAATTAATTTATGTGATATAATAAATTGTCTCTGATCTTAAACCGGCACTCCTGTGCAATAGCCATAAATGGCTATTGCCGGGCATCGGGCGCGCTTTTACTTTCGCAGGATAAAAAACCGTACTGCCCGGGCAGAAGCGGGCGCATAGCGCCGGTTTCCGTTCGAGACGGCAGCCAAGGTTAAACCATTTGTCAATCTAAAATTTAATCATGAAACGAATCCATTTGCTGCTGCTTGCTTTTTGCCTGGCGGCAGCTTGTAAAAAAGATGATGATAAGCCGGCCCCGGAGGATAAGCCAAAGCCGGGAGCGGAGCTGGTAAAAGCGGTGGGCGAAGAGGTGTCGGCCGTCGACAGCCTGAGCAGCTTTGCCGTTTACCTGGGCGACCTGGAGCTGAGCGATGCGGAGGCCGCCGCCGGCGTTACTGTTTTTGCGCCCGTAAACAGCGCTTTTGCCAATGCCAGCGCCCGTCTGGCTGATCCGCGGGGCGGACAGCTGCGGGAAAAGCTGCCGGATTCATCGGATCTGGAAGACTATGTCGTAAAAGGCATCGTCGGGGTAGATGCGCTGACCAACGGCAAGAAGCTGACCAGCCTGAGCGGGAATACGCTGACCGTTACGACGGAGGAGGGTGGAGATGTCCGCATCAACGGCGTGCTGCTCAGCGGGAAATCCGTGGCCAGCGGAGAGAAATCGGTTGTGCATTCCCTGGCCGGCCTGCTGAAGAAAAATCCTTCCCTGACGGTTACCGTATGGGATGCTTCCCGGTGGACCGCCGCCAAACCACGCGGTGAGGTATCGGCTGAGGCAACGGTATCGTTGTACCGTACCCGTGAGGATTATGCTTCCGGAAAGCCGCCGGCCTATACGGCCAAAACAGCCAGCAACGGGGAGGCGAAATTCAAGAACCTGGAAGCCGGTACGTATTATATCGTTGCGCAGCAGGAAGATAAAAGCAGCATCTTCCGGGAGTCCGGGTTATGGAGCGAAACCCCGGTAGAGGGTGTCTATCTGGGCTACGCTTCTGATACTTTGTTCCAGACCCAGGCGGAAATAGATAACGGGGTTTACCAGGCAGGCGCGGCGCAGGGTAATTTCCGGTACCTGGATGCCAACGGCGACGGCAGGATTGATATGAATGATTTCGTAGCCCTTCCCTACCAGTCGGTAGTGGCCGAACAGGGGGGAGCCGTTTCCATATCTATACTGGTGGGTTACAGCAATAACGCCCAGCTGGGGCCGCTGCCCGATATCGCTGCTGCCGGTACGCTTCTCGATGCTGTATACCAGGCTGCCGCCGCAGATTTTCTTACCGGCACCCTGCTGGACGGTTATCTCAGCGATGATGCGGAGGCAAACAGCGGAAGCTGGGCAGCCATCGACCATTTCGGTTTTACTCCGGCAGATAATGTTTTCACCGGCCGCTGGTCGATTGCTTACCAAAGCATCATGAAGCTGAACCGGATCCTGCGGGATGTGCCGGAGATGGCCGCTTCTTCAGACAAGAACACCGTTATCGCACAGGCCAGAGCCCTCCGGGCGCACATTTACCTGCGGCTGCTGGCCTACTTCGGCAATGTGCCGCAGCTCTCCGGCGTGATCATCCCGCCCGACTTTTCAAACGGCAATTCCCAGCAGGTATATGACGATGCTATAGCTGATCTCAAAGCGGCTGTGGATGTCCTTCCGGCCAAATGGGATGCGCAACACGCCTATAAGCTCAGCAAGGGAGCGGCCAATGCCTTGCTGGCTAAAGCTTACCTGATGCATAAGGATTATGGCAATGCTGCCAATTATGCCCGGGTGGTGATCAACAGCGGTACCTATCAGCTGTTGCACGACATTGGAGATGTTTTTAAAGACAATGTCAACAAGGAAGTGATCTGGGATATTTCAGACCAGGCGGCTTCTGCTGAATTTATCAACTACTTTGCCCGGGGCACGCACTGCCCGATAGTACGGCTGGGAGAACTTTACCTGATCGCCTCCGAAAGCCTCCTGGAAAAGAGCGGCGTATCCGCCGAGGTGGTTAGTGATGTCACTATGTTGCGCATCAGGCAGGGCATGACCGCAGTATCTGCGGGGATGACCGCTGCAGAGATCAGGGCCGCGCTCAGGGAGGTATGGCAGAAGGAGATGTATCGCGAGGGCAGCCGTTTCCTTTGCCTGCAGCGCTGGGGCATTGCCCAGCAGGTACTGGGATCGAAGGGCTATCATACCGGTAATGATCTTTTGCCGATACCGCAAAACTATATGAACTTATATCCTGGGATCAGACAGAATCCCGGATATTGAGTGTTTTTGATTGACAACTCCATTGTTGTTGCCCCAAATGCTACGGCTGCGGCGTACCCCCGGTATGCCGCAGTTTTTTTGTATCCTGCTGTGTGCCTGCGGGTATTCATCCCCCTGGACTACTCTGCTCAGGAATGCTCCGGCGTTTTGATCCCCTCCAGCAGCACTTCGAGCATTTTCCGGTCCAGCCGCCGGCCTTTGTAAGATTCGTAGCTTATATCTTTCCGGTCGCTGTCCAGTATGCCAAAGGAGCCGCGGAGGTTCCAGAGCGACCAGCCCCAGCCGTAGGATTTCCACAGGGCCAGCTGATCGTGCATATAGGCCAGGGCTACCTTGTGCGGCGTGCGGTTATATACGCCCCATTCGCCCACATGTACCGGCACACCCTGCCGGTTGAGCGCTGTCCAGGGCCTGAAATGCTGCCGGAGGCGCTCCTTATCCCAGACATCCGATGCGCTGAGCCGCAGCGGCCATTCCGGGACAGGCATTTTCCGGTCTTTCCATACCCAGGATGCCTGGTAGTGGGTGAGCTGCATGGGGGCGTAGCCGTGGGTGCTCTGGAAGATACTTTTGTCGGCAGCCAGGTCAGATACGGGGAGGTTGCCGTACTCCAGCCCGTCTACGACGATACGCCGGTCCGGATCGATCTCCCGGATGGCCCGGGTGAGCTGCTGCAGCACCGATATATAGCGTTCTGCCGGTATGGCTGAGCCCGGCTCATTGATCAGGTCGAAGCTGAGCCGGTTGCTGTCCGTGCCCTTATAGCGGCGGGCGATATATTGCCAATGGTAGGTAGCTGCTTCCAGCGCTTTGGCCTGGTCCTTCGCCGGGCCGGAGAAGAGCTGCAGCGGTTCCTTATCCCCGTCGTTCACGCAGTAGCCCGGAATGCGGTGGAGGTTGAGGCAGATGTGCACGCCGTACTGCCGGCCAAAATCCACTACCTGATCCACCAGCCGGAAAATCTCCTCATCGATCTTCATCCATTGCGCGGGATCGGGCTTGCTCCAGTTCCAGTAGCTCATGGGAATACGGGCGAAGTTGAATTTCCATTCCGCCATCATCTCAAAGTCCTGTTCCCGGAAGGGCTGGGGATGGAAGCCCGAGAAGAGCTCCAGCAGGTTGAAGCCATACCAGCGCGGGTTCTCCGCCCGCTGAAGGGAGGGGAGGGCGCCCCTGACCACGGCGCCGGGGAAAGCGGCCAGCAATGCTGCTGCTGCGCCCTGTTGCAAAAAAGTTCTTCGCTGCATAAGAAGGAGGAGTGTTGGAAGATAAAGATAATGCCTTTTCCGGCTCCCGGCGGGCGTACCGGCAGGTTGGTCAGGAAATTCAGCCCCGCTATTGCCACCAATAAAATTTATCCCTATCTTTGCACCCCCTTCAGGGAAGAGCGCGGCCCACGGCCCCGTTCGGTTGATTCCGTAGCTCAGTTGGTAGAGCACGACACTTTTAATGTTGGGGTCCTGGGTTCGAGTCCCAGCGGGATCACCTCTTGGGACAAGTCTAAAAAAGAAAGACTTGTCCCATTTTTTTTACCTTGTAACTTGCTGTTATTCTGATAGATAATAGCAATCGCAGAATTTAGTCTCCGAGTTCGATGTTGTGTTCCGTCAAATTCCAAAAAATCGGGGAACATCGAACTCACTATAAGCCTTTTTTCCTCAATATCGCCGTTTTCATAGCGTCTATCAATGTTTGCGACCTTTTTTAAGGTAGATGCTACTAAGTCTTTAATCTCCGTTCCGACTACTGCCAAGTCGTTTAATCTTCTTTCCAAAACCTCAATCTTTCCTTTGGTCAATTTCTTTACTTCTTGGAAATCGTCATCTGCCATTTCTCCATCGGCATTTTTTAAAAGCGCATTTTGATAGCGTTTGTTCAACGCATCAATCTCACCTATGATATTTGTCCGTTCGGTATTTTGGGCTTTGGTTTTGTTATTGAAATCTTTTATAAAGGCTTCGATAAAAACATCGACCATACCCTCTTTTGGCGACATATACCGTAACTGTTTTAAGAAAGCCTCATTGGCGGTTTCGGCTTTGAACCGTACTCCGCAGGAGGAAGTGCAATGATAGTAGTAATAGTAATTGCCCATCTTGCCTTTTGAGGCACTTCCTGTGAGCATCCTATTACAATTAGGGTTAGGGCATTTAATAAACCCTCTAAGCGGTAGATTGTCCATAGCCACGATTTTAGGCTTTACAACCCTCTTTCTCCCATCGAGAATATCCTGTACATCCGCAAAGGTCTTTTCGCTGATTAATGGCTCATGCTGTCCTTTGACAAAATATCCCTTTTCCTCTTTGTAAGGAGGAATGAATATTTTGCCACAGTACAAGGGGTTTCGGACGGCTACCCAAAAGTTATTTTTGCTGAACCGACCTTTTCCATCGGCTTTCTCCCGAACCATTTTCCATATCTGTTCCGTATTGAAGTTATTGGAAATGATTTGTTCAAACGCCCATTTTAAAAGTGGTGCTTCAAAATCATGGGGTGCAATGAATTTCTTTTTGCCCTCTGTTATCTTATTGACATATCCCAAAGGAGCAGTACCCATATACCGCCCCTCTTTTTTCGCCCTGCGCATTCCGTGAAAGACATTTAATGCACGCCTGTCGTTCTCAACTTCCGGTGAAGCGAGATAGAATGCAAGCATGATTTTATTTTCGGGAATGGTAAGGTCTAAGGGCTGTTCTATCGCAACAGGCTCAACGCCATGTGTCCGTAACTGGTTAATCATCTGATAGGCATCCCCTGCGTTTCTACTGAACCTATCCCATTTGGTAAATAATATTATTGACCCCGCTTTGTTGTTCTTTGTTTTGCGTAGGTTGGATAAATATTTCTGCCACTCTGGACGCTTGAAAGATTTTGCCGAATGGTCTTCTATGTAAACATCCCTTACCGGAATACCTTTTATCTCACAATATTTTCTTAATCGGTCTTCTTGGTCACGTTGCGAATATCCCTTGTCCGCTTGCTCGTCTGTCGATACACGTATGTATAAATCTGCCTTTCTCATCACAACAGTTTTCCTTGTTCATTGGGTTAAAGTTTTCCTCTTAGATACTGGTTAACTGCAATGTGAGCTATCTTTTTGACGAACTCCAAGATGGTTTTTGCTTCCTCTATATCGACCTCTGTTCCTTTCTTTTTCAAGATTTGTACCACTCTTTCGGGTGTTAAATCGTTCGCTTTTTCTTTCTCCATCTTCAATTGATTTTTGCCTGTTAACCACACGGATTAATCCGTACAGACAAACTTATTACACTGATGGAGTGGATATTGAATTGTGTCTTTGAGTTGAATTACTTGGCTTAGATTGGCTCAAAGTGTTACAATAACCTAAGCACATTTACGGCGTTCGCTCCGCTACTGACCGTAAAAGAGCTTATGTTTATGATTGTTAACAGGAGATTGAAGATGTCGTTCCACAGGTTGGGCTGTTCCACTCCAGACTTCAATCACCTGTTACTGTACGGGCGAACATTAAATTCTTGATAAACCATTTCGGCAATGCTATCCTCATTACTTCCACGTTTGGTTACGCCTAAAAGCGAGTATGCCTGTTGTTCACGTTTCATGGAGCAAAGGTATGTCCGTGTTCTTAACGTAGGCAAAAGGTCATGCAAGTTTGGAAAAAAATCTCCAGCCCGTTGGGTGTATTTTTTGTCCAAAACCTTGTGCCTACTAAACACTAACCTTTCATGCTCCCGAAACGAAACACAGCATACTCCGACTCTTTACACGAATAAAAAAAATGTCAGGCATGAGGAATACAAGCATTGAAAATGGTATTGAAACAAAACAACAGCACCACCTCTCATTGCCGAATAACTCAAAAAATTTAATTCAAAACAGTAAAGAAATGACACATCAAATAAACACATCGGAAGCAAGGGTATATGTCGGCACATACGCAAAATATAATGACGGTTCAATTTTCGGGGAGTGGCTAACGCTATCCGATTATACGGACAAGGAAGAATTTTACGATGCTTGCAGGGAGTTGCACGAAGACGAGGAAGACCCCGAATTTATGTTTCAAGACTACGAGAACATCCCAAACGGATTAATCGGCGAAAGTTGGATAAGCGACAGCATATTTGAGGTTTTGGAGGCTTTGGAAGCTATGGACGAAAGCCGACAAGAAGCATTTCTAATATGGTGCGACAATGGACACCGTAAGCTATCCGAGGGCGATATTGACGACCTAATAAGCGACTTTGACGATGACTATATAGGGGAATACAAGGACGAGGAAGATTTTGCCTATGAACAGGTAGAGCAAATGGACTTACCCGAATTTGCAAAAACGTACTTCGATTATGAGGCATATGCCCGTGACCTGTTTAGCGGTGACTATTGGAGCAATAGCGGTCATGTATTTTATAATTCGTGAATTTTCGGGAACGGTGCGCCGTTCCCATTTTTATTAAATTCGGACGGGCAAAAAAGACAGATCCTCCCCTGGTCGGAACAGTCTTTTTTGCGGTAAGCGGAACAACCCCTTTGTTAAATGCTTCCGGTTCGCCGTTCCTTACCTGCATTTCTCAAACAGGTTGTATTCGGATTAGACTACTTTCTTTCGTGAGTTGAGACGGAAAAGAAAGTAGCAAAGAAACCTAAGATTATGTATAATCATCTGAATTGGTGGTGATACGAATGTTTTATTTATTAAATTTGTTACATAACAACTATTCTTGATAGCAACTAATTTATGAAACAAGTCCAAGAAACAAAAAAGCTTCTGATATTCGAAGAGACTAAAGGAAAGATTACCAAGGTTTATCGACAAAATAAGGAAGATGAAAAAAATGAAAAAACTTTCATCTATTCTAAAAATAGCAAACAAATTGAATGCGAGTTCGAGGGAGAACAAATAAAAAAGATAATCATTGATAGTCCAAAGGACTTTCCTCATTTCGTCAGCGCATTTGGGTATGGTTTTGCTGAAAATAGTTTAAACAATTTTTTTAAATACAATTTCAAGAACAAAGAGGTAGAAACTTTGGTACTTTCTGAAAACAATAAATCAGAAAAGAAAGGGACTTCTTTGATTATAAACTATTCTGATTTAGAAGATTTATTGTCAAAAATCAATCAAGAACAAAGGGCTTGTAACGACACAAAGAAGATTTTAATAAAAAACTTAGTTGTTGAGATATTTCCAAATGTGAATTTTGACTTTACTGAAACCAATAATAATAAAGATTTAATTCTTAGAAATTTAAATGACAAATTAATCGAGAAGTTGACCGCAAACGAAATTGAGCAAATCGGAAACTTTTATGTCAAAGCAACGAGGAAGTTCAAAGCAAGTCATATAGTTAAAAAGATGACAGCAGGCTTGTTAAAAAATGCTCAAATTCTAACTTTACAGGAAATAATTCAGAAATATGAAAAATTGCTAAAAGACAATCCATCGGAGAGCGAGTGGCAAAGGTTCTTCGATGAATACATCACATTATTCGATAGCCGATATGTTCGGAAGATAGACTACAAAAATATTGCGACAGGTATAACTAAATATCCTGATTTAGTTTTGGTTGACATATATGGTTACGTTGATTTTTACGAGCTTAAAAAAAGCGGAACACAATTGATACAGTACGATAATAGCCATAAAACTTGGTTTTGGAGTAAGGACGTTTCAATGGTTATTTCCCAAGTCTCTGATTATTTACAAAAGGCAAAAGAAAACGCTTTAAGTTATGCGAAATCTATTAAAGATGAAACCGAAACTGAAACCGAACAAGGTTTAAATGTGAACATAATAAACCCACGAGCGATTATTGTAATCGGACATACTAATCAATTAGATACAGACAAGAAAAAAAATCAGTTTAAAAATTTACGTGAAAGTTTAAAAGATGTAGAATTTGTGCTTTACGATGAGTTGCTTGAAAGGCTAAAAAACTTATTAGATACAATTAAAATTGACAAATAAAAATCCATCAGCCTACCAATACCTTCCATTACCAATGAACAAAACAATAAAAACAATCTTTATATCCCTATCGATAATATTCGGAACTATAGGTATAGTCTCATTTTTCGCTATCATATTTAACTCCTCGTACCATTTTAATGAAACCAAAATTATTGACCCTGAACTTGCTTCAAAATTTGGTGATTTTTTTGGTGGATTCGTTGGTACAATCTTTAGTATTCTTAGTGTTTTTTTGCTAATTTATACTATTCTTCGTCAAAATAGAGATGGCCAAAAATCCATATTAGAAGCTAATTTTTTCAGAATGATTGATTACCACAATCAAAATGTTAATCAGCTAAAAATATCGCATTTAGATATAAAAAGAAAAGCAGAAATCTCTGATGGCAGAAGAGCATTCGTTCAATTTAAAATCCAAATTCACAGGTTATTTGAGATTGTTAAAGAGATAAATGAAGAAAAAAAGTATGAATTAACACAACATCAAATCGCAGATATTGTATATGTGGTTTTTTACTACGGTATAGATGGTTCTTGGGTCTCCTTTATCGAAGATAAACTACTTATTTACAACCCTATTCATACCGACATTGCGAAAGAAATACAAGATAAAATAAACCTAAATCCCGATTTGAGATATGGCAGAACTAACCAAACTAACCTAAGTACCTATTTTAGGAACATGTACAATGCTATAAAACTTGTGGATAGTTCAAAAATTTTAAAAGATGAAGAAAAAAAGGAGTTGATTAAAATATATAGAGCTCAATTATCAAACCCAGAGTTGTATGTCCTATTCTTTAATGTTCTTTCTCGATTTGGAAGAAAGTGGAAAGAAAATGAATACATAACGAAATACCAACTTCTAAAAAACATACCGACAGGGTATTGTGATGGATACATTCCAAACGAATATTTTCCCATGGATTATGAAGATGAAGAATATTAAAAACTACCTCTGTCCACCATTTACAACCCCGTAAATGGCTTTTTTCATGTCATTGCCAATCAATACATATTTTGAGAAGCCAAGCCCCGATAGTTTATTGATAACTTTTTCATCATCCATATCGCTGTGAGCAATTAATTTCAAAGTAGGGTATTGACTTCTTAACTCCCATAGTTGCTTCATGATGCCTTTATCAAAAAAATCGAGGTCGATGATGCAAATATTGGGTAGTGTTTTTAATAAGGATAGCTGATTGTTCCCATCCACAATATTATCGGAACGAAAGACAACATCTACCCCCGAAGCAACGAGGTCATCATGCATTAAATCCATCACTGGACTTTTATCATTGATAAATGCAGTGGTAATTCGGTTTATGTTCTTAGTCTCCATATTGACGTAGTTTTATTTGTATGGAGTGCCTGTGATAAAAAAAGCGCAGGCAACTACACTTACCGATACTAAGGCACTGGTACGCCGAACCCCGAATAAGCGTATCCGCCCGACGAACTACAGGTCTGTTGATTTCTTGAAATTCTGCGGGTAAAGATCTTTTAAGTTTTTGTGGTTTATTGAT
>NZ_BAABFN010000008.1:0-5968 GCF_039541075.1 Compostibacter hankyongensis
CGACGTGCGGATGGTGCTGACCGAGCAGACAGACCTTTCCCAATACATGGCCACCATGGAGCCCGCCAATACGGCAAAGGAGAGTGCGCTGTTCTACAATGTCGATCAAACCCGCACGGCAAAACCTCAGGGCTACCCCGAGGACGAGACCACCACCCCGAATACGGCCGTAGCCCGCCTCAATGCCCGGGAGCCGGACCGGAGGATAGGCCCCTCAATCATCCTGAAGGTGATGGCCGGAGACACCCTGCAGGCAGCCGTCCGGGGCTATTACCACCAGCAGGGTACAGCTCCCGATCAGCCTTCCATCCCGGCTGAGGAGATGGTCAGCTCCCTGCTGGCTGCGCTGCCCGGATTGGCCGGACCTGCCGATCCGGGACACCAGGCATCCGCATTCGGCGCCGGTCGGGACCAGGGCCCCAGGTTCACGGCGGGTGACCTGCAACAACTCAAAGAGAAGGACCCGCAGACGGTGAATAATCAAAAACCCCGCGCATATCTGAATTATGTATTCTTTGACAATCAGCTTAACTTCGTAGAAGAAGGCAGCGGGGTGAAGCAGGTGCAGGCAGAGCCGGACGTGCTGGAGACGCTCTCCAGCGGACAGGTCGTAGCCAAAAAATCCGGCTATGTGTATGTCTACACCAGCAACGAAAGCCAGCAGGACGTGCTCTTTGACAACCTTGTGGTGACCCAATCCACCGGTCCTATACTGGAAGAGACCCATTACTATCCCTTTGGCCAAACGATGGCGGGCATCAGTACCTTGGCTCCCCTCCGGCTGGAGAACCGGTTCAAGTACAACGGCAAGGAGCTGAATCACCTGGAATTCAGTGATGGAGTGGGGTTGGATATCTATGATTACGGTTTCCGCAATTATGACCCGCAGATCGGACGGTTTATAGAGCAGGATCCCATAACCGACAATCTTGCTACGTTAAGCCCCTATCAATATGCAGCCAATGATCCGATTGCTAATATTGATGTGGATGGGTTAGTGCCCTTCGGCATTCCCTGTCCCGGTACTTCTTCGCTAGCGATATTTTTTGAAAAGGTAGGTGCAGGCATTTCGCAATTTGCCAATTCACCGTTAGCGCGTGCATTAAGCATATCGATACATACCCTGCAAGATGCCGGTATGATCCAGAATGCAATATCCACCAGCAATATGATCAACAATGCCTTCACAGCTGTAGGGGTGGGGATTGTATCGAAAACGGGTAACACAGGCGGATCTTGGCCACATCCCATACATATACGTTCATTTGCTCCGTATGAAACCTTTGGTGGAGGCTTTGAAGGAGATAGTAGAGGTTATAGTACAGCTTTGGGACTTGGAGAAGGGGGAAGCGTTACATCAAGAGTTCAGTATGCTTTTTCTGTAGACCCAAGTGCCCGGACATTCAATGTAGGGCATGTATGGAGTAATGAAAGTAGACACCCAATATTGGGAACAGCCAATGCTACTCCAAATGATAAGGCTAACATTACTGGATTTTCCTCTTCAATGGATAAAGAGGGAAATAGTACTGTCTCATTCACGGCAAATTTGTCTGCTGCAAATCCTTTAACAGAACCTCTTTCTCCTGACATAGACGTTCATACAAAATTTACATTAACTGAAAACGAAAGGAAAGGAACATTAAATGTAAATGTAGTGCAGACAGGAGATGCTTTCCCTTCTGCAGAAGTATTCATTGGAGATACTAATGGGAATCAATTATTTATTGGTGTAAGTCCTGCAATGGGCAATCCTTATACAAGTCTTCGGGGAGACAATCATAGGCCGATGATTTCTGTAAAGTTTACTGTTACTATGGATAAAAAAGGCGTTTTTACAAGCGTTATCCAAGGCAATAAAACATATACACTAAATCAATGGAAAAAATTGATGCAATCTCAGCCAACGACCAAATAAAACGCCATGAAAATTTTAAAGACAAATTGGGTTAATATTTTGATTGTTTTTGTAGGAGTATATTTATATGCAATATTTGCTGTGCATAGATATCATTCTTCGTTCAATCTTTTTCAAGCATTTATTTCAGCTGGTATATCTGTTTGTTTATATGGTATTTTGTTTTGGCTATTGTTTATAATCTTACTAATTATACTTGATTTATTATTAATAGTAAAAAGTCAAAAGAATTTAAGGTCAAAGCTATTATTTGAATGGATTTTGATAAGTCTACCCTTTATTTATTGGGCAATAAAATATAAAGAATGGATTTTTTTAGTGGGTGTTTTAATATTTTTAATAACACAGTTTTTAAGAGAGAAATTGATATTGCAGAGTACGCCTAATTAATACAAAGACACTGACTATATCGGTGGCTTTTTTTATTTATCGGGACCATACCCTGCTATATTTCCCGACGGAGGAGGGCAGGATACGGTATGTGCCGGCTCATGGCAGCACTGCCGCCGGCTATACCTATGACTATTTTGTCAGGGATCATTTGGGCGATGTACGGATGGTGCTGACCGAGCAGAAGGATTTTTCCCAATACATGGCCACCATGGAGCCGGCCAATACGGAGAAAGAGAATGCCCTGTTCTACAATGTAGATCAAACCCGCATGGCAAAACCTCAGGGCTACCCCGAGGATGAGACCACCACCCCGAATACGGCTGTTGCCCGCCTAAATGCCCGGGAGCCGGACCGGAGGATAGGCCCCTCGATCATCCTGAAGGTGATGGCCGGGGATACCCTGCAGGCAGCCGTCCGGGGCTATTACCACCAGCAGGGTACGGCTCCCGATCAGCCTTCCATCCCGGCCGAGGAGATGGTCAGCTCCCTGCTGGCTGCCCTGCCAGGATTGGCCGGACCTGCCGATCCGGGGCACCAGGCATCTGCGTTCACCGCCAGTCAGGACCAGGGCCCCAGGTTCACGGCGGGTGACCTGCAGCAGCTCAAAGAGAAGAACCCGCAGACGCTAAATAACCAAAAGCCCAGGGCCTTTTTGAATTATGTATTCTTTGACAATCAGCTTAACTTCGTAGAAGAAGGCAGCGGGGTGAAGCAGGTGCAGGCGGAGCCCGATGAGCTGGAGACGCTATCCAGCGGAGAGGTTGTAGCCAAAAAGTCCGGCTATGTGTACGTCTATACCAGCAACGAAAGCCAGCAGGATGTGCTCTTTGACAACCTTGTGGTGACCCAGTCCACCGGTCCGGTACTGGAGGAGACGCATTATTATCCTTTCGGCCAGACGATGGCGGGCATCAGTACCTTGGCTCCCCTCCGGCTGGAGAACCGGTTCAAGTACAACGGCAAGGAGCTGAACCATCTGGAATTCAGCGACGGGGTAGGTTTGGAATGGTACAGTTACGGCATGCGGGAATATGATCCGCAGATCGGCCGTTTCCCCCAGCTGGATCCGCTCACCGACAAATTTCCTGCGTTAACTCCTTACCAGTACGCCAGCAATGATCCCATTGCCAATATTGATCTGGACGGGTTGGAGGGGGTGCCTATCTTAAATGCTTTCAGATCCGGAAGCGAATTTGTAGTGGTCGCTGCCAAGCCGGTAACTACTTCCGCAAAGATCGTAAGCAAATTCTGGAAGATAGAAAGTATTGGCAGTATTTCTTTACACAGTTTGCAGATCGCCAATACCGTTGTTAACGTCGCTATTGATACGAAGCAAGTAGGAAACAGTGTTGCGGGGAATATGGCCCGGCCTAATCCGACGAATGCTTTATTTGCTAACTTTGAGACACCGGATGACAAAGCCCAAAATGCCTTTATAAACTTCTATAGAGATGTAGATTTCGAGCATGGGCAACTTATGCCGGCAGAAAGTGAATTCGGGGATAGTTTCTTCGGGCATAGAAAAGCATTAAACGGCTTATATGTAGGAGCAGATGGTTACCCATTATCTCCTTCGGAGGAAGCTATTCAAAAACAAGTAGATGCGGATGTAGCAATCTTTTCGATTATAGATGGTCCAGGGGAGTTTGAGTTGCCATTTCAGGCTCATCATTTTGCAACAACTAAAAACACATTTTGGACTCCCAAAATGGAGACTATTGCGAAAAAGTTTGGGCTAGAATTGAAAGGTGAATGGAACATAAAAAGAATACCTCACTTAGGAAGGCATCCCAACGAATACCATGAATTTGTCTTTGCGTACATGGAGAAAGCAGCCCAAGAAGCAGGCACTAGTCAAGAAAAATTCTTAGAATTATTTGAGAAGTATATCAAACAACCAGTGATTCATAATCCAAAACTTTTACGTAAATCAGGATGGAAAAGATGAAAAAATATTATTTTTTAGGAGGGAAGCATACTAAAGTCGGTACAGTAGCCTTTGCTTCTGGGGAAATTAAACTAAATCATGAGTTAATTTCAGAACTTGAAGATAAATCAATAGTGCCTTTTGATTTTGTCTTGAGAAAAGCAATAGAAGGACGAGATCAGCTTATATATAGTGAGGATCTAAGTGAATTAAGTGTATTGTGGCAAGATTATCAGGCTAATAGTTTAGCGTGGCCCATGATGTCAGAGAAAATGAAAAATATAATACAAGTGAATTTGAAAGGGAACGAGGAATTAGATTGGATTACTTGTACTGTTAAGGCTAATGAAGAATGTAAGACATATTATATATTGAGATTTAATAAAATGTTAGATGTGTTGAATATAGAAAAAACATTGTTTATTAATGGAACAGATAACGTATTACAGCCTTGCTTCTCGTTAGATAAGCTAAAAGATTACAATGTTTTCACAAAACCATTTTCTTATAATTTATGGAAAATCACTCCTGCTATTTATATAAGCGAAGAATTAAAAAAAGAAATGCAGAAGGCGTTATTGACTGGAATAACCTTTGAGGAGACAAGGGTGGAATGAAGAGTCGGCATCAGAAAAAGATTACTGCCCGCGATCAAAAAATCATCAAGGGGATATTTAATTTTTTCAGGGAAGTATTCCCGATACTGGTGCAATAACTGCCACTGGAACTTCAAGATAAGTAGAGGCGAGGCCTTAGTTGATGGAGAAATTAAACACTGAGAGAGTAATAGTTCTCAATGAATAGATGATTTTACTAAAACAATCATTCATTATAATGGCGAGTGGGTAGATGGAGTTTTGAAAGCAGTTGATGATTTTAAAGTCAAGTAATCTATGAAAGTTCGTTGTATCTATAATACCGGAGAAGCATTAAGGGGTTATGAAAATAAGCCTTTAAGCAAAGATGAATTGGGAAAGTTTGGGTCTACGGGACATACTGAATTTGGGTTAATAATTGGTAAGGAATACATAGTAATGGGAATGATTTTGGGTGAAGGGACTTTGGATTACTTAATAGACGATGGCGGGTACGCTTCTGCATATCCATATCCTCTTTTTGACGTTATTGATAATAAACTTCCTTCAAGTTGGTTTTTTAAATCATTAAAAAACACGGATGAAAACTATCCCTATCAGGAAGCTATTTGGGGGTACTACGAATTAGTCTTTGATGATACCCACTATGAAAAACTGGTAGATGTTGACGAAGATGCCCAACGAATATACTTCAGACGAAAGATAGCGTTGGAAAGAGAATTAGAAGAGTAACAATAACCTAAAGTCTGGCAAGGCTATGCTTTTTTCAGTGGGTTTTTGAGAAAGGGATAAAATTTGTGGGATCAATAGGTCATTCGCCATGCAGGCTACCACCATACTTTATAATGAGCTGGACCGGCCTACTATAACGACCCTGTATAACACATCCAAAACAGTAACCCAGCTGCAGGCAGACGTCGATAATGCCGTAAGTACCAGTAGCGTCACGGTGACCCAGAGCGGAGACCCTATCCAGGACCTGGTGGTCAATCACCGGGATCCCGGTATTTCTGTTTATAAAGCCCGGGGCAGCATCACCTTCGCCGCAGACGCCGGGGGCAGCTTCAGCAGCGGCGCCGGAGATGAGTTTGTCGCCGAGATAGACCCGGCTGCTACTACGCCCACGGTGAGGAC
>NZ_BAABFN010000009.1:0-34207 GCF_039541075.1 Compostibacter hankyongensis
GTCCTCACCGTGGGCGTAGTAGCAGCCGGGTCTATCTCGGCGACAAACTCATCTCCGGCGCCGCTGCTGAAGCTGCCCCCGGCATCGGCGGCGAAGGTGATGCTGTTGCGCGCTTTATAAACAGAAATACCGGGATCCCGGTGATTGACCACCAGGTCCTGGATAGGGTCTCCGCTCTGGGTCACCGTGACGCTACTGGTACTTACGGCATTATCGACGTCTGCCTGCAGCTGGGTCACTGTTTTGGACGTGTTATACAGGGTGCTTAGGACAGGCCGGTCCAGCTCATCATAGAGTGTACCGGTCCATTGCGGCGTAGAGCGCGCCGCCTGATTGCCGTCCTGGGTAAAGACCAGCCGGTCCCGGCTGTCGTAGATCATCTGCAGAGGCTCTTGACCGGGCGCTTTCTTCCAGACCAACCGCTTTTTATCATCATAATTATACTGGAAGCATTGCTCATTCAATATGTCGGTACCGGTGGCGCCGGCAAAAGACCAGCTGTGGCCCATCAGGTAATTCACGGCTTCGGGCTGCAGGTTGTAACGGAGCAGGCCGAAATCGTCATACACGCTGTAGGTGCAGATCCAGCCGTTATGACCGGTAGCCGGGCTGTTGCTGAGCTGGATCTTTTTCAGGATCAGCCGTCCGGCCTTGTCGGTATAGGTAATTATCTTTTTGCCATTTTCGTCGGTATAGGTGGATTTGTAGAGACTATTTGCTGCGTAAGTTCCCGTATGCAGGGGAGCATGCCCCTGCACATAATCCACTGAAAAGATCTGCACGCTGTCGGCGGCGCTGTTCATATCATCGTCCGCTGAATTTCCCGGTGCAGCGGCCCAGGAGGTACCGGGTTCTTTTACGTTCAGCATGCGGTTCAGGGGACTGTTGTCGTAAGTGATATTATTATAAGCCGCGGTTTCGTTGTACACATTGGTATAATACTGGGGCTGTGCGGTAGGCGCATCCGTCTTGTACTTGCCGGGATTGGCAGTGGTGGTATAGGGCAGGTATTGTTTGGGTTGTCTGCCGTAAGGATCATACACGAAGAACTGCACCCTATCGCCCCAGGTGGTCCCGGAGGCAGGCGTGGCGGTTCCCCTGCCGACCTTTTGCAGCGGCCGTCCGAGACCGTCCAGGTAGGTGGTGGTCTGCTGCTTTTGACCGATGGGCAGCTGGTCTATGGCCTGCCAGGTGTCGGCAGCCGTGGTCTGGATATCGTGCTCCCGGATATAGTTGATATCCTCCCAGCTTGCCGAGACCACGGTTATCTTGATGGTATTGGAATACAGATCTCCCAACGTGGCGCTGTGGGTTTTCCGGCGGTAGTAGGTCGTCTGGCTGAGCGGCGATGAGATGGTATAGCTCGTTTGCGTCGCTCCCGAAATAGCGGTAAATCCGGTGGTAGGAGAAGCGCTGGAATACCATTGATAGGTAAGGCCGGTATTGGGGATGGCGGCCGGATGGAGCTCGGTCAGCTGACCGGGCGCCTGGGTATAGGAGAAGTTATATTGGCCCGATACGGTGCCGATGGCATGGCTGGGATTCCATTGCTGCTGGGCGATGGATGACCGCACTCCGCCCATTATACATAAGGATACAATCCAAGCAAAGCGAAAAATTTTACAGCATCTCATTGGAAATTGTTTTTAATCACTGACAGAATAAGATCCGAATAAAGTAACTGATCCCGTAGGAATAGGTCCTGCATACACATCCAGGTCCACGTTTCCGTTTGTGTAGATTGTAAGGTGAAAGGTAGTGGAGCCAGATACGAATGATAAGATGCGGTTTGACATGGGAAAACAACAGCTGCTGTTTAGATGACCTACATGACAGTACCTGCCTCCTGGATACCTAAATGCCCAGTCAAAATGGACGCTCCCTTGGAAAAGAGAGACCTCATTTTCTGAATAAGCTGGTATGTCATCATCATATGTGAAACCCGGGATGCATTCCGGGCAGGAGTCATCAAGTCCCATATCAAAATATTGAGATTGATTGTAGGTTGGACTATTGGGATTTTGATCGGTCATCGATAAGAATTTATGCTGTTCATCTCCCACAGTACCACAGTAGGAAGGGCTATCGTCGTCTCCTTCCCAGTCCGGGCTGGAATCGAATACGCAGGCCCTGTTCAGTGAATCATTGGCAAAAGCCTGGGCATTCGCATCGGCTTCTTCCTGGGCCTGCCGCTGGGCGTCGGCCTGATTGATATAGGAGGAATACCGGCCTGCCGGTACGGTGTAGGCTACCAGACCGCCTTTTTCGCCCGGATCGCAGGTTTCAGTGGAATCCGATACCGTAAGGGCGGTGTTATAATAGATAGGGATACAGGAGCTGTTGGCATTGGTCTGAGCCTGGCCATTGGTCAGCATCTCGATCTCTGCCAGGATATCCGCCTCAGCCTGGCTTCTGGTGGAGGAATACTTGTTGGCCGGTACGGTATAGACAAAAACGTTAGTATCCGGCGCCGTGCCTGCGCTACAATTGGATTTCCTGAAGACTTCAGACAAGGCATGGTTATAATAAATCCCCGGACAACCGTTTTGCTTGGCTTCGGATACGTTATTGTACTCGTACATCTTCAGCGTTTCCTTCTTTTCATCCTTGACAAAGCGCATCCTGCCCAGGTTGTCGTATTCGTAATAGGTGATCCGGTTATTCTGATCACATTCGGATGTCTTTCCGATAAGCGGATCATAGGTGGTGGTGCTCATCCGTGCCTGCTGGGGGTACAACCTCAGCTCGTCGATGCGGGTGGTCCCCGTGACCGTTACCGAAGCCGTTCCCTGTGCAATCTGATATTCGTAATAGGTAAAGCCGTTATAGGTGGGACCGGATTTGGCCAGGGTGGCGCCACCCGATACCGTGATCCCGCTACCGGCCGACCAGAACGAGAGGGTATAAGGCTTGGCGGTATTGAGGGTAGCCTTTAGGCTTTTACCGGCGGAAAGCGTCATGCTGCGGCTGCCGGTAATGGCGCTCGTAGCATAGGACGCCGTTCCGGTAAGCGCCCATCCGCCCAGACCCGTATCCTCAAAGCTGGTATAGGCGGGCTTGTCGGTGACCGGGTTGGCATTGATCACATCGGCGATCACATATTTGTCGTTATAGCCATAGATATGACTGACCGTATGCATACCTTCGTCCTGCTCTCCGATCCGGTTACCCTGGGCATCATAGGTAAAGGTGCCGGTTACTTTATAGGCGGAGAGATCAGTACCGGGACCATCGTAAAGCGTCATGTTCCCTGCAGGCTGGGCAAACCGCTGGTCTAGCATTCGGGCGGGTTTTATATCCCCGTTGGACAGCTGGGCATATTCGGTTACCTGTTCTCCCAAATATTTAAGGGATGTAGTCCCTGGCTTCTCAACAGAGGTGATTGTTTCCACTGGTACAGAGACGATGTTATGTGCAGTGAGCGTATTTAGCGCACCCGAAAAGAAATCACTGTTGTAACGGATATCTTTATAGTATACGTCGCCATTGCTTTGTTGCGCGGCTATTTTCCGAACTTCATAATTATAATCCGCGTTATATAGATATGCCGTATAAGTCTGAATAAACTTTGAGGCGTCTGTTTTCCGGTATACTCTTTCATACGTGGTGTCCAGTTCAAATCTTCCCGTGTATACGGGATAAATATCGACGCCCAAAAGTGTTGAAGGTGCCAAATGGTAATCATTATAATAGAGTAATGAATCCCCATAGCCGCCATCTCCGGGATGCTGGGAGGCAATGGTCCAATAGGCATCCCGTTTGGAGGAAGTGCTTCGCACTTCACATTTGCAGGACAGCAGAGAGTCATAAGGCAAGGTCGCCGCCGGTCGAAAATTACCGCCGGTTGAATGATTGATAGGATGGTGGGTCTGTATAGCCGCCCTGGCATAGCTCATATTATAAACATCTTCCGTTTGCCGGACCATATGTCCTGCGGCATCATAAACCGTGATCAGCTTGGGCAGGCCGTAGGCCCAGGGGGCAAACCTTTGCTTGCTGGAAAATACCTTGTTTGAATCTGCGGGGCACCACAGGGGATAATCATCCGGGCTGGTAAAGGTCTGTACGGTCTTTCCCGCGCCACCGTCGCCCTGAACGATCTCCACCCGCTTGAACTGCGCCGGGAGGGGGTTTACATTGTTGAGATCCGTATTATAATAGGATGTATAGGTTGCATCATGCGAATTGCTGCCGAAACAGGTAAGACCGACACTCGCGACGACACTGATGACGTCCACAATAACGGCTCCGGCTCCCGACCCGAAGGCGATATAATGGGCCACATCCATCACTTCAGAAACTGCGCCGGCCGCACCCAGCACAGGAGTGAGCGCCGACATCGTGTTCTGCCACTTCGTGGGATCTATAGATTGATACTGCGACAGGATGCCAGGGTACTGGTAGTCCCAATAGCAGGAAGGTCCGTTCCAGGTAATGTGGAATCTTCTTTTTTCGGGATTATAGTAGGTCTTCAGCACGGTTTTGTTGACCGGCTGCTCCAGTCCCCAGAGCGAAGAGGTGCCGCCGCTGTTCATCACGTAGTTGTAATGGGTGACCAGCGGGTTATCGCAGTCGTATTGCTGTCCGTCCGTCGCCTGGGTCTGGGAAACATGTACGCCACCTACCGATTGGTCCGCCCCTCCGGCTGTAAAGGTTCCCTTGTTCTGGGTGTATTCATAGCTCATCGTACCGCCGGTAGGGTAAATGATCTGTTTGAGCAAGCCGTTCTTGGCATATCCCGCCTTAGGGTTCAGCACCGGCAGCGCAACCCCGTTTTTCAGAAAGCAAAGTCCTTTCAGCTGGTTGAAGTTGAGCCGGCTGATATCGACATTCAGGGGTACAGCCGCACCGTTATAGGCTACGCTGGCGCTGCCGTTATAATAGCCCCAGATATCCCGGGCATAGAAAAAGGGCGGCGGCACGAAATCATCCGCATTATTTGACCCCAAATAGTAATCAAAGCGATATGGTGAAGAAGATTCTTTGAGGTCCACCCCTATCTTTTCCACCGATTGAAGGCAGAGGCGGGCCACGCTTTTTTCATAATCAGAAACCGGTGTGCCATACCGGTTTCTGATAAAATAGCTGGTCTTCAGCTGATACTCCGAAAGATACCGGTTCTGGTATTTGATGTCTACCGAAGACAAGGCATGCTCCCCGGGCATATCCGCCCGTTCGGCTGCATTATAAGTAAAGGTAGCCGTATGTCCGTCGGGATAGCTGATCGATGCGATATCCTGGGTTTGGGTCACTGTGTTTCTATAAGAAACGATTACATACTCTTTATCCGGGTGATTGTAGGTAATGCTTATGCCGGTACGGCTGTTTATGGTATGCAGGTTATAATTGAAAAGTATGCTTCTTCCGGTCAGCGGATCTTCTATTTCGGAGAGGTACCAGTTGTTGATGATCCAGGGGTTGACATAATTCGGATTGGGAAACCCGGTCTGGTAATAGATAAACCCGTTTTTGAATTTGGGTTGCTTTAATGCGACGGTGGCATTTTTATCACAAAAGCCCTGCTCCATTACCTTGGACATCCCGTGTTTCGTGAATTTATAGATCAGCCCGTCCACATCCTGGATGGTAAAGGAGGTAATGACGGTACGAATACCGGTCTGGCTGCCATCGGACAAGGTGGTATCCCGCTGAAAAGATATTTTCATTTTGGTATCACCCAGCGGATGTCCCATATCACCGTAGCTGCTGTCCACCACGAACATGCCGGACTTGCCGTTGAACTGGAAGGAGAAGTAATCCAGCTCCCGGTCTTCGGCAATGAGATTATGCTCCCGGTAAAGCCGGTTCTTGGCATGATATATCGGATAGGTGGTCATGGCCTCCGGACAGCCCTGCTTCGCCGGCACGGTAGCATACAGGTAACCCGGGGGATATTTCGACAGGTCGTTGTCCTGATCTGCAATTCCTCTTTTGGGACGGGGCCACTGATCGTCCGGCTCGCCGACCTGCATGCGGGTGATCACCCCTCCGGCAATGAGGTTCCAACCCTGACCGGCATTGGAGGCGATCTCTTCCACCTTCAGGCCGTTACCGGAATTGTAGTTCAGCGCAATGATCGAAGTAAGACGGCTCTTGTCGTCCTGCCAGTTGAACATGGGTAAGCTGAACACGGCACTGCCCGTTTGCAGGTTCACCTGCGCATGGGCTCCCGTCATCAACAAGGTCAATAAAATGATCCCGAGTAAACGTTTCATCCGTTAATGTTTTTATCTTTTTATTTGCGCAATTCTCATTTTTAAAACTCATACCCCATCCTGAACAGTATCGGCGGGGTGGCGGGGGTGTGCTGGTTGTGCAGGAAGTCGTACAGCAGCATCAGGGTGCCTTTCAGCTTGCTCGAGACCCGGTACTTCTTCTCCAGCCCGATCAGGGCGCTGCCCGTCCAGCCGTTCAGGCTCTTCAGGGCCGGGACATCAGGTTGGGTTTTCAGATAGTTCAGCTCGGCTCCGCCGTTGACGTAAAAAGTGCCCTTCAGCTTGTAGTCTAGGAAGGACCGGAGGCCGGCTCCCTGGGCGGTGAAATGTATCTTTTGGATGCTGCTGCCCCAGCCCAGCTTGAAGGAGGCCCCGACACCGGCGCTGCCGTTCTTTGAGAACTTGTAGGCCACCTGCCCGGCCACATCGCTGGTCGTCGGGTACCCGCTGGTGGATTTGGCAAACTGGACATTGCCGCCGAAGGCCAGCCGCTGGAAGAAGGTCTTTGATTTCAGCTCTTTGGGCTGGAAGTTGGGCATCTCGGCTGTACTGCCGCCGCCGGGCAGCTTGTTTTTGAGGTCCCGGAGCTTTTCTTTGGCCTGCTGCATTTGTTGGGAGATCTGCTGTCGTCCTCCGGGTCCGGCTCCGTCCAGGCGCTGCTGCAGCTCCCGGGCCACCATTTCCCGGGTCTGCAGACCGGTCAGGTCGGGGGTAGCGCCGGAGGGGGTGATCCCCGTGCCCGGCAGGTTGAACAGTCCGGCCAGGGCGGAGTGCTTTTTCATGAAGTCCCGGAACGCGGGGATCTTTTGCACCAGGGCCAGGGCTTCGGCTTCGGCCTTTTGTTTATCGGAGAACAGCTCCTTGTAGTTTTTGAGCCGGGCGGCATAGTAATAGGCTTCTTTGTTGAGCTTAAGGAGGTCTTTTTGGAGAAAGCCGTATGGGGAGGAGTTGCCGTTGCCGAGGTTCCCCAGGCTACCCAGCTGGTCCAGGAGCTGCTGCTGCCGCTGCTGGAGGTAGGTTTGGAGCTGAGCGGCCTGGTCCAGCTGTTGCCGGGCCGTTTGTACCCGGTCCAGGGAGCCCTGCAGCTGGTCCTGTATCCCCTTGGCCTGGCTGAGATAGCCTTTTCCTTTGCCCCGGAGAAAGCCCAGGGCGTTTTTGAGGGTATCCAGGTAGGGAAAGTAGCTGTGGGTCGCGGCGGAGAACTTGCCCCCGGTGAGCTGGTTGATCTTCGAGGCCAGGGCCCCGGCTTTGCCGGTCCGGGCGGCCAGCTTACCCTGCAGGGCGCCGGGCAGCCGGCTGAGCTTATCGGCTTGTTTCGTAAAGAGGTTGTTTGCCGCCAGGGAGTCGACCCGGGAGAGCTTATCATAGAGCTTCGCCTGGGTGCGGGAGAAGCGGCGGAGCGCTTTTTCGGAAGCCCGGTTCAGCCGCCGTTGCAGTCGGGCGGTCTTGGCATTGATCTGGGTCAGCGCGCGGGCGGGCAGTTGCTGCAGAGCAGGCGAAGGGTGAAAGGTTAAAGGTAAAGGGCCGCCGGGGCTATCGGCAGGGACGGTGCCGGTATCCACAGCTTGGGCCCGCAGCGTCAGGGGCAGCGTGGCCGTCAGCAAGAGGATGGTAAAAAGTGTTTTCACGGTCTTACATTAAAAATGCGTCATCGGGTCAGTTTTTCTTCCAGGGTTTTTAAGCGGGCCTCCTGCGCTTTGACCACCGCCGAAAGCCGGTCGAGCAGCTGCTGCTGGGTTTGCAGTTGAGATTGCTGGGCTGTATTCTGGTCGCACAGCTTTTCCAGCTGAACGGCTTGCTTTTGCAGCAAATCTTGTTGTCGTTGAGTAGTCGCCTGCTGAACGGAAAGCCGCTTATCCTGATCTATGGTATACAAGGTCAGCTCCTCGATCTTCTGCAGCAGCTTTACCTGGTTATCGCCCAGGTCCAGCCCTTCTGCCTGCATTTTATAGGCGGGAGTAATATCCGGAAGATGTCGGTGCTTTTGTATATAGTCTTCCACCTTGCTCAGTTCCGGCAGATGATAGGCAGAATCGAACACGAAGTCCGCCCCCGTCGTATTGACCACCACCTTGTTGGCTCGTACATTCCCATTCACATCGAGCTTATAGGAGGTGTTAGTCTGGGAGGTTTTGCCGATCAATACGTTACCCAAAGTATCCTGGAGTACGAACCGCCGCCAGGGCATCCATCTGTTATTATTAGTATCCCATTGTCTAAAAACCATCTCTCCGTAGGGATATTTAGTCGTACACAGTTCAAAGTTGCGGGTGAGGCCGTTACCGTTTACCGTCAGCTTGGTGCCATAAAAATATTTCCAGTTCTTTTGGTTAGTAGCTCCGGGGCCACTTTGATATAGTATACCATGAGGTATATCCGCTATGCTGGTCGTTTCATCATACGTGATTTGTGCCGGCGAGGTGACAGAAACAAACAGCAACAAGGGCAGTAGACAGAACCATTTCGGGTAAATCTTATTTTTCATTTCTTACAATATTTTGTTCAGATAGTTTTTTTTCAAGGGAGTCAATTCGTTTATTTTGCTGAATAACATACAGGGTCAATTCTTCGATCTTTTGCAGCAACTTTACCTGATTATCTCCGACATTCAGCCCTTCCTTTTGCATCGTCCGGGCAGGGGCAAGCTCCGGCAAATGCCCATGCCGACCTATATAATCTTCCACCTCTTTCAGTGAAAGCAAATGATAAGCGGAGTCAAATACAAAGTCCGCCCCTGTAGTATTGACTACGACCTTGTTGGCTCGGACGTTGCCGTTTACATCCAGTTTATAGTCCGTATTGGTCTGGGAGGTTTTACCGATCAATACATTACCCCCGAAGATACCTCTGCCGGTAATCCGGAATGCGGCGGTCTGATCGGTGGCAGTCTGGTTTAGTATCTGGTTGCCTGTATAGCCGTTAACATCGGTCACATCAAAAGTGGTGCAGGATGCCATGTACCAGACGAGCGGAGCCGTGCTGGTCGGTGCCGGGCTACCATCTATATGGACGTGTCCTGTGGTAGAGAAAGTGCCTCCGTTACCACATTGCATCACCCGGACATACCATTCCCAACGGCCGGTTCCTTTGGTGTTGCTCAGCCAGTAGCTGGTACCTCCTGTGCCCGTAGTATTGGTATTATAGAAGAACTCATATCCGGCAGGCAGCTTCGCCCGGAAAATCTGGATTAATGTCTTGTTCTTTGCCGAAGATACGGTCTGCACAAAGCCGCCGAATCCAGGACTTCCCTCACTCCCGTTATGCCGGATCTCCAGGCCGTACCCGCTGTTGTTCGGCAGATCGCTGATGGCATTGGTACGGGTAATGGTTACCTTTCCGGAATGTGCGTTGTCATATATTGTAACGCCGTTCGTTCCCAGCGTGAACTCCTCATCCAGGAAGAGCTGCTTTCCCTGTCGCAGTGCCAGGGCGATGGGATTGAGGAAGCCTACGGAGGCATTGGACATCTTGTTATCCATAAACTTATAGCCATGGGTATAATAAGCGTTATAGACATCCAGGTTCCCGGCAGGGATAAGGGTGCCAATGCCCACGTTTCCGCTGTCGGGGACTATGTTCTGAGCCGAAACAAAGCGAACGGTCATTGCCAGGATCAGGAGAAGGAGTAGTTTTTTCATTCGCAGAAAGGTTTTAATGTTTCAATCTGCCATTTCGGTCAGCGGATATCTGCTTTTAATGACAAGCGTTGTTTCGATCAGCGTCTGTTTTCAATTGATAGTAATAGTGTCACTGCTACATCTTTCAGGAAAGCGCTACTGCTGTTTTCTTTAAGTATCAATACCCAAGCACAGGCGATTAGCTAATGCATAAAAGCAAAGCATTAAACTCAAAACGCCACCTGGCTGTAGCCGGAGAATGCCGCTTTCACCTGCCGGCATACGCCAACAGCTTCCCATTCTTGTTGTTTGGATCGCAGCTGCAAAATCCGGTCCTGACAGGAGCCAGAGGAAAAGAAGACTTTCCGGCTATATGAATGAAGGCCAGTTATCCGGAGAACTCGGGACCGGCATGAGAAATAAAATCAAAGCAGGGAATGGCCATAATGGCCTGAGGGGGTAAAGGGTGTCGCATATGGATAAAAGATAGGTTAAAGGGTAATTTCTTAAACAAGTATAAGTTGAATTTTTATCATTTCCAAATTTATTTTTGCTCCAACCAAAGACCGGATTGATCCGCCGGCTCGTTGAGTTAGAAAATTACAGGATGATAAGGCTACACTGTTGCAGATTATCGGGTATGGACTCCGCTTTGATCTTGCAGCTTTTTGATCAGTCCGGATGCTCGGCCGCCCATTGCACAAAAAAGTCCAGCGCAGCGGGATTGCGCATGGCGCCCTGGTTGACGGCTTTATCCAACGGCACGCCCTGCAGCAACTTTTTAACTGGCGCTTCCATCTTTTTGCCGCTGAGGGTATAGGGAATATCCGGAACGGCGATGATCTCGTCGGGCACATGACGGGGCGAGTATTGGCTGCGCAGCACCTGCTTCAGCCGGACCGCTATCTCCGGCGTCAGGGTTTGGCCTTCCCGCATCAGCACAAACAGGGGCATATAATCGGAGCCGCCGGGCCGCTCCAGGTTCAGCACCAGGCTGTCTTTTATCTCGGGAACCTTATCTACCGCCCGGTACACCTCGGCCGTGCCGATGCGCACGCCCTGCCGGTTGAGCGTGGCGTCCGAACGGCCCAGTATCTCGAGCCCGTCGTGCGGGGTGATACGCAGCCAGTCGCCATGCCGCCATATGCCTGGATAGGTTTCGAAATAGCTCTCACGGTAACGGGCATACTCTGTATCATTCCAGAAATATACCGGCATGCAGGGCAGGGGTTTGGTCACCACCATCTCTCCTACCCCCTCGATGGGGCTACCTTCTTCATCAAAGGCATACATGGCAACGCCGAGGCAGCGGCATTGTATCTCGCCGGCATAGACCGGCCGCCAGGGACAACCGCCTACCCAGGCTGTACAGACATCTGTGCCGCCGCTCATAGAGCAAAGCCAGACATCCGGCTTGATATCGTTATAGACGTATTCAAAACCTTCCGGCGGCAGAGGCGAACCGGTAGAGCCGATGCTGCGCAGCGCCGACAGGTCATACTGCCCGCCGGGACGCATCCCCTCCTTGCGGCAGGCCATAAGAAAGGCGGCGCTGGTGCCGAAATGATGGATAGGCGCCTCCGCAGCCAGCTCCCAGAGCCTGCCCAAACCGGGGTAAGCGGGACTGCCGTCGTACAGCACCGCCGTAGCCCCGCAAAGCAGGGACGCCTGCGTAAAGTTCCACATCATCCAGCCCGTGGTGGAATACCAGAAAAAGTTTTCTCCCGGCCGGACATCATTATGCAGATGCAGGTATTTCAAATGCTCCAGCAGCATGCCGCCGTGACTGTGGGTGAT
This sequence comes from Compostibacter hankyongensis, assembly GCF_039541075.1. NCBI lineage: Bacteria > Pseudomonadati > Bacteroidota > Chitinophagia > Chitinophagales > Chitinophagaceae > Compostibacter > Compostibacter hankyongensis. Next base: position 11,630 of record NZ_BAABFN010000009.1, read on the forward strand.
GGCCTTGGGGATGCCGGTAGTACCGGACGAATACAGCACCCAGATGGGATGATCAAAGGGCAAAGGCGTAAAGCTGAGTCCCGTATGCGGAGTACTGCAGGCTGTCGCCCAGGATACCGCTCCGGGAATACGGTCCGTATCCGGCTCAGCAGCGCCGGACCCGGGAATAAGGATGACCTTTTCCACGGTCGGCAACGCTGCGCGGATATCCCGCACCACGTCAAGACGGTCATACACCTTTCCCTGGTAGCGATATCCATCCACGGCGATCAGCACCCTGGGACCGATCTGCCGGAACCGGTCGGTAACGCTGCCGATCCCGAAGTCGGGTGAGCAGCTGCTCCAAACCGCTCCCAGGGACAGGGAAGCCATGAGCGCAATCGTGGCTTCGGGGATATTGGGCAGCCACGCGGCGATGCGGTCGCCCGGCTGTATGCCTGCATTTCGCAGAAAAGCCTGCAGGGCGGCGGTCTGCTGCTCCAGCTGCGCCCAGGACAGGGCGATCAGCGGCTCCTGTTCAGCGCAAAAGAGCAGAGCGGGTCTTTCATCCGTGCGGTTCCGGAAAACGTGCTCCGCATAGTTGAGCGTGCTGCCGCTGAACCAGCGGGTATGCGGCATAGGGTCCCGGGACATGACCTCCGTATAGGGACTATACGATTTTATCTTAAAATACTGCCAGAGGCTTTCCCAGAAGAGCGCCGGCTGATCTACCGACCATTGCCAGAGGGTTGCATAGTCGTTAAAAACCAGTCCCAACTCCTCCTTCAGCCACGCGACATAGCGGGTAAGGTTGGCATCGCGGGCGCCGGCTTCGGAAGGTGTCCATAGCGGGGATCGAATGGCGGTCATGGAGTAGCGTTCTGATTTTTGGTTCAGGTTTGAAGCAGCGTCATCCTGAGCTTTACTCAGGATCTCAGCTTCAAACTTCTTCTTCGAGACCCCGACTCAAATCCGGGATAACGTTATAATGCCTTTTACCTTTTACCCTTTACCTTTCACCATCTTCTAAGCACATCCCGCACATTGGGAAACATAAAGGGCATGTACCGGTGAACATTCGCCGGGCTGATCCACTGGATATCGGTAATGTCTTCCTCGATCTGCGGGATGGTCAGCTCCGTACCGGTGAACAGCATACCGAACCAGCTCGTCTGCTTCAGGATGCTTTTTCCGTCCCGCTCATAGGTATGCCAGGTATCGCCAAGCTCCTCCGTGATCCGGAGATTTTGCAGACCGGTCTCCTCCCGCACTTCCCGCAACGCGCAGTCCCGGATATCCTCCCCTTCGTCCTGCTTTCCCTTGGGCAGGTCCCAGTGACGCTGCCGGAAGATCAGCAACATATTTCCATCCGTATCCCGCACCACGCCTCCTCCGGCGCGGATCAGGGTAAAGGCGGCGGACAGGCGCTCCATCAGCCGTTCCGGCGCATCGCTTTCCCAGATATATCCTGCCGCTCCGTCCCGCAGGGATTGCAGCAGCCCGGGCATACTACCGGGATCGGGTTCTTTCAGGCGGATCAGCTGCGCCTCCTCAAGTGCGTGAGGCAGGGCTTCATCGGCGGTCCGGCACAACACTACCGGCTTGCCATATACATATATCGTTTTCATCAGCTAAATTAAATGCCTTTTAAAAAAATGCCTTTTACCTTTTACCTTTCACCCTTTGCCTTTCGCCTTATCCCCCCTTTAGGGGCCCGGGGGGTAGGGGTCAGGGGGTTCGCCTTTTTTCCGTAGGTTTGCCGCTGTTATGACGAACGAACAATCTGTAGCGGAAAAGCTTTTACAAATTAACGCCATCCGCCTGAATGTACAAACTCCCTTTACCTGGGCTTCGGGATGGAAGTCGCCGGTGTACTGCGACAACCGCCGCATCCTGTCCTTTCCCTATGTGCGCGATTTTATAAAATCGGAGCTAAGCAATACCGTCTTCGAGACCTATCCCGATGCCGAGGTAATCGCGGGCGTGGCCACCGGAGGCATCCCCCACGGGGCGCTGGTGGCCGACCAGCTGAAGCTGCCCTTCGTATACGTCCGCAGCAAGGCCAAGGGGCACGGGCTGGGCAATCAGGTAGAGGGTTTCCTGGAAAAAGACCGGCAGGTCGTGGTGATCGAGGACCTGATCTCTACCGGCAAAAGCAGCCTGGAAGCCTGCGAGGCCTTACAGGCGGCCGGGGCCAGGGTCATCGGACTGGTATCGGTGTTCAACTATGGGTTCGATGTGGCCAAAAAGGCCTTTGAGACCGCAGGCATCCCCTTCCGCTCGCTGAGCAACTATGAAACGCTGATCGGGCTGGCGGAAAGCCGGGGTATGATCGGCGCAGAGCAGTTGGCCACCCTGCTCGAATGGCGGCAGGCGCCCGAGCGGTGGGGCAAGTAAACGATTTTGTTATCTTTGCAGCTCAACTTCTAATGTACCTGTTATGAAAAAAATAGTCCTCCTGATCACCTGTCTTGCCGTGGCCGGCGGTGTATTCGCCCAGGCGCAGAAAGGTATCGAAACGCTGAAGATAAAGACCAGCATAGAACCTTGTCCTATCTGTAAAAAGCGGGTGGAGGATTATTTCAAACGCGAGCCCGGCATTACTTACCTCAACGTAAATACCCATACCAAGCTGGTGACGGTAAAGTATTATACGGACCGCAATACAGCGCCCAATCTCCGTACAGCCATCGCCAACCTCGGCTATGATGCCGACACGGTAACGGCCAACGCCGATTCCTATGCCAGGCTGCCGCCATGCTGCAAAAAAGGGGGTATGGCCGCCATGAAGAAGCAACGCAGCCAACATTAAGCTGCTACCTTCTTCCGTATCTCCAAGCTTACTTTTTTTTCATGGATAAACATACAGCTGCAAAAAAAGCAGCAGGGGAAAAAGCCGCGGATCTTATCATGCCGGGCATGACGATAGGACTGGGCACCGGCTCCACCGCCTACTGGACGATCCAAAAGATCGGGGAACGGGTAAAGGCCGGGCTGGATATCCGTGCCGTGGCCACCTCGGTGGCTTCGGAAACCCTGGCGCGGGAACTGAACATCCCGATTGTGCCTTTCCCGGAGATCACCCACATCGACCTGGACATCGACGGGGCGGATGAGGTGGACGACCACCTCCAGCTCACCAAAGGCGGCGGGGGCGCCCTGCTGCGGGAAAAGATCATCGCCACGGCCAGCCGGCGCATGATCGTGGTGATCGATGCCGCCAAAAAGGTGCCGGTGCTCGGCCGGTTTCCCCTGCCGGTGGAAGTGGTGCCCTTCGGCTGGGAGCTGACCTTCCGCAGACTGGCCGCACTGGAGCTGAATCCCGCCCTGCGGGAAAAAGACGGGCAGCCCTACATCACCGACAACGGCAACTATATCCTGGACTGCCACTGCGGCAGCATACCCCGGCCTGAAGCGTTGCATACTACGCTCAACCTTATTCCCGGCGTGGTGGAAAACGGACTTTTTATTGATATAGCCGATACCGTTATCATCGGACAGGAAGACGGCAGCACTGCCGTGCTCCGGAGAAGCTGAACAACCCCCTCTTCAGTCCCTCACAAGCGGACGACGCAAACGAACAGCGGCGGAGCATTCCGGACATTTATTCCAGGGATATCCGGGTAACGGGTGTAAAGATCATGTCTTCCACTCCCGCTATCTTGAGGCCGACACGGGCAAACACGTAGGACTGCGCAGGGGTACGCGCAGGCACATCCACATTCAGGCTGACATGATCCATATCGGCGATATCGCCCCCGCCGACCCGGGCGGTAGCGATGCTGGTACGGGTATCCACAAACTGCGTTTTGCTGACGTAGAGCTCTGCATACTCAACATCCTTCGCACGGTTGTCGGTAACGGTCTTTTCAATCTTAAATACCGCGGTTACCTTGCTTCCCGCTGCGGTGAACGACGGGTCCCGGATCATGTAATAGGGCAGCACTTCGATATCCATGCGCTGGTTTCCGCTGAGGTGTACGGGAATGGTGTCCGAATGGGTGTCCGGGTTCAGCTCCTGCAGGAAGGGGCCCTGGCCCTGCGGGATGATCAGCTTGTAATCCCCGTCAAACAGCAAGGCGGAAAAGGATCCGTCCTGCGCCACGTTCACATTGATGGGCGTGAGTTTGCCCCATCCCGACTGCCAAAGCTGGAAGGTGACATCTCCATAGCTGACCCGGACGGAATCACCCTTGTACACCAAAGCGCCGGTAAACTTTGATCCCGGGGGATCGTAGTTGTCTTTCTTGCAGGCTCCGATCAGTAAGAGGAAACACAGCCCGGTGATATATCCTGATTTTTTTCTCATTTCAAAAGTTTTGCTTTTACAAACAATTCGCCGTAAGGATTACTGGTTAGGGTTCTGGATCAGCTTCGGGTTATTGCCCATTACATCGTCGGGTATACGCGAGTAATAGTTGCCCAGCCGGAAGCGGTGCGCGTTGGTAACCGCGCTGGGCATTACCTTTTTAAACACCCATTTGCCGTTATCGGGGTGACCGGGATCGTAAATCTTATACGGCCAGAGCCCGAATATGCGGGTGCTGGGCGCATCGGCCTTACCCGGCAGGGTGGTGAGGTCGGAAGACGCGCCGTTCCATACCTTATGCGCCAGCCGCCAGCGCTTCATATCGTAAAGCTCATGGCCTTCGAAGGCCAGCTCTACCTTTCGCTCGTGCACGACACGGTCAAAGGTAATATCCGCCGCTTTGAGCGGAACATTCAGCCCGGCCCTGGCCCGCACCTGGTTCATATAAACGGCGGCCTGATCTTTCTGTCCCAGCTCAAAGGCTGCTTCCGCGGCATTCAGCAACACTTCTCCATAACGGTAACGCACCCACCAAACCTCACTGCCCGTACCGATCTGTCCGGCGCCGGTAGAAGGGTCGAGGAATTTCCGGATATAGAATCCTGTTTGCGTGCCGTGCTCAAGCTGATCGATGGGCCCGTCGAAGCCCACCACCTGTACGTTGGGCTTTCCCGGCAGATCCTTTTTCTGGCCGAAGGTAGAGCCGGTAACGATGCTCCCGTTCGCCAACACATAGCCGGCCCAGATGTCGAGGTTCTGATCCCGGAACTGGGTGCCCGGAAGGATTACGGTACCGCCCAGGCGCGCGTCGCGGCCGCTGAAGATGTCCTGGGGATCGTCGTATGGGATATCGTCGCCCGTAGCGGGGTCCTTTACGGCAAAGGGGGCAAAGGTGTTGTCCAGCTTTTCGAACGACTGTGCCAGGTTCAGCGAGGGGTTCAGAAAACCGCTCCAGGACCCTTCCTCCGTAATGGAGTGAGGCTGGTTCTGTACGGTGAACTGCGTAGTCCGGCTTCTGATCAGGTAGTCCTTCGCAAAGATCACCTCCGGGTTCCCGCTTTTGTCTGTAAAGAGCTGGGAAAAGTTTTTCTGCAGGTCATCCGGGTTTTTCAGATACAGGGAATAGATATGGCTGTTGATCAGCTCCTGTGCGGCGTCCAGCGCGATACGGTAATAGGATTCCGCCTTTCCGGCCGGAATGCCCACCACATCTCCGGGGAGCGATACGGTGGGTGTAGTGGCCCCGTATCGGGCAATGGAGCCGGCGTACAGCGCGGCCCGGGACTTCATCGCCAGGGCGGCGCCCCAGGTAGCCCGGGACTTGGTGCCCGCATCCTTCGGGAGAAAATTGAGGGTCGAGTCCAGCTCGCTGATGACAAAGTCATATATCTCGGATTCCTTGTTACGCGGATGCTGCAGATACGTAGGGTCCCCGCTGTAGTTGTAATGCATGGTATCGAGGATCAGGGGCACTCCGCCCATCCGCTTTACCAGCTCGAAATAGACATTGGCCCGCAGGAATTGCGCCTCGGCCAAAAAGCGGTTGCGGTCCGTAGAGTCGAGCTTGTCCGCAAGCCGGCATTTCTGGATAAACAGATTGATATCGCGGATGTAACCATAGTCCCAGTAGTTACCGGAGGTATAATCGTAGGTCTGGTTCTGATGCCGGTGGTAGTCGCCGTAGCTCGAGGCAAAGGCTTCGTCGAAATCGGCAAAGTTGGCAAATTGCTCCAGCTGCTGATAGTCGGGAATACGGTCGTACAGGTCGGCCAGAACGGAAAAGACCAGCTTGGGATCTGACCATACCTGATCGTTCAGCAGTACGTCGGTCGGTTTTTTGTCCAGCCAGTCGTCCTGCATTTTGTTACACCCCAGGGCGGCAGTAACGACAAGCAGTATAAGACAAAGTTTCTTCATCGCTTCGTGTTTTAAGGGTCAGAAAGTCAGGTTAATGCCTACGTTCACAAACTTGCTCTGCGGGTATTGCAGACCGTTGTCAGCGCTTACTTCCGGATCCAGGAAGCTGGCGTTCTTCTTGAGGTTGTCGAAGGAGAAGAGGTCATAACCGTTGAGATAGATGCGGGCCTTTTCGATCTTTACCTTTTGGGTCCATCGGCCGGGAAGCGTATAGCCGAGCTCGAGGGTCCTCAGCCGGGCTTGCCGGATATTGATCAGCCACCAGGTAGAATTCTTATTGTAGTTGCTGTGCTCGGAGTCATTGAAGCGCAGGGGCGGATACTTGCCGGGTATCCAGGGACTGTTCAGGTCGAAAGGATCTTCGCGGTGCCAGCGGTCGGTATAGTCCTTAAGCAGGTTGCCGCCGTTCTGAAAAGGCCAGCGGGCTTCCCAGTTGCGGTTATAGGAATAGAGGCCCGCATAGGAGAAATCGGCGGTAAAGTCAATGCCCTTCCAGCCCAGGGTAATGCTCAAACCGCCGTAGAGCGCCGGCTGTCCGGCCGTATTATAACCAATGGGCCGCATATCATATTCGTCGATGGCACCGTCCCCGTTCGCATCCTTATAGATAAAGTCGCCGGGCAGCAGCGTCTTGTTGCCGAACCCGTCAATGTTCACCGGATAGTTGTTGATCTGTTCCTGCGAGCGGAACTGACCGGTGACTTCATACCCCCAGAAAATGCCTGCCCAGCGTTCCTCAACGGAATTACGGTAATGATCCCAGGAATTTCCCCAGGTAGGCTTATAGGTCTGCAGGTCCCTTTTCCGCGAATAGGACATGTTGCCGGAGACGGTGTACCGGAGCCCTCCTATCTTGTTGGTGTAGCTCAGCGCCACCTCGCCACCTACCTGGGCATCGCTGTTCAGGTTCTCATCCGGCAGGGTATAGCCCAGCTCACTGGGCACCACCACATCATATTTGGGGGCACGCAAGCCGGTGCGTTTGCGGTAAAAATAATCCAGCGATCCGGTAAGCTTCCCGTTCCCGAGAGAAAAGTCCAGCCCGACATCAAAGATGTGGCTGATGAACCAGGATACGCTGGTGATAGGCTCGCCCACATCCCGCGAGCTGGTGACGGCTTCACCGTCGAGGATCACGGTACCCTGGCCGAAGTGGTAGCCCGGGATATAGCCAAAGGGATCGATATACCGCGGATCGTCAACCGGGATACCTTCGTTGATATTGTCATCCCCCAGCTGCCCGTAAGAGACGCGCAGCTTGGCATCGTCAAGGACGCTGCCGGAGCCCGTCAGCGACTTGAAGAAAGGCTCGCCGGTAAAGCGCCATCCTGCCGAGAAGGAAGGAAAAAAGCCGGAGCGCTTGCCCGGGGCAAACTTCCAGGAAGCATCATAACGGCCGGAGGCTTCCAGGTAATACCGGCCGGCATAGTTGTAGGTAAGTCTGCCGATATAGCCGATGCGCGCCTCCTCATCGTCATGATCGTTATACTGATCGATAGTATTGGCCCGGATGATGTCCAGCTGGTTTACAGGCGGCACATCGTGCAGCCAGTTGCTGAGGGTCCGGCGCTGGTACCACTCCGTGACGAAGGTAGCGCCTATGGTATGCTGACCGAAGCTGTTGTTATAGCTGAGCTGTCCCTGCAGATCGCTTTCGGTGACCAGGTCCTGCTGGCGTTCCTGCCAGGGGTTGGCGCTGCCGCCATGCGGGGTATAGCTGCTGTCGGCAGGATTATAGATATAAGCATCGTAGGTAAATTCATGGTTGGTGAGGTATTGGTTGGCATAATAGTAAGAATATACAGCCCTGGCCGAAAGGCCTTTTACGGGCAGGTCGTAATCTGCATGGAAGTTGGTCTGCAGCACCCGCCAGTCCGACTGCCATTTGCCCGAACGCGCATAGGTCCACAAAGCGGCATTGTCGTTGTTGTGGCCGATATCATTGAGATACTCGGGATTGTTGTTGGCATAGGGATGCTCGGTGGGCGGATTACGCATGACGGCGAACAGGGGCTCCCAGTAGTCATCCACACCCGGCACACCGGGATTCTTTCTTTGCTCTATCCTGCCGTTGATATCCATCCCCACCTTCAGTCTTTCCCCGATGCGGGTATCGATATTGGACTGGATATTGGTGCGGTTGAAATTATACTGCCGGAACACGGCATCCTGGTTAAGCCGGGTAACGGAAAAATAATAGTTGGTCGTCTTGCTGCCGCCGGATACGTTTACGTTTACCGAGGTCTGGGGAGCGTTTTTCCGGAAAATAAAATCGCGCCAGTTGAAGCTCTGGTATCCGTATTCGGTGCCTTTCTTCCATTTTTCCAGCTCCTCGGGGGTAATATTGGTACTGCCGCCGCCGTTCATCTGGGCGTCGGCGGCCGCCGCCATCCACTGGTAAGCATTCAGCACATCGTTCGGATAGCGGAACATGTTCTGCCAGCCGGTGTAGGCATCGATCCTGACACGGGTGGGCATGTTCAGGCTGCCCCGCTTGGTGGTGACCACGACTACCCCGTTGGCCGCACGTACCCCGTAAATGGCCGCCGAGGCATCCTTCAGCACCGAGATGCTGGCGATATCATTGGGGGCGATGTTGTTGAACTGGCCTTCGTCTTTTACCACGCCGTCGATCACATAGAGCGGTGTGCCCATGTTCCTGATCTGAATGCCGGCCGAAGCGCCGGGACGGCCCTCAGACTGGCGGAAGGAAAGACCGCTGATCTTTCCGGCCAGGGAGGTGCTCACGGTGGAGCCGCCGTGTACTTTTTCGATGTCCTCGCTGGTCACGCTGGAGATAGCCCCGGTAAGGTCTTCCTTTTTCTGCGTGCCGTAGCCGATCACCACCACGTCTTTTAACGCCTTGGATGAGGACTCCAGCCGCACGTCAAGACTGGTCTGACCGCCGACAGGCACCTCTTTGGTGATATAACCCACATAAGTGAATACCAACGTATCGTTCAGCTCCGGTACATCGAGCGAAAAGGTCCCGTTCACGTCGGTTACCGTGCCGACACCCGTACCCTTGACCCGCACGGTCACGCCCGTGAGGGAAATACCTTTATCATCCTTCACCGTACCGTGAACGGTTATGGCATGCATGATAACGCTCATCCGCTTTAACGAAGCCAGCTCTTTCTTTGGGGTGATGACGATCAGGCGGTTGTTCAGCAGCTTATAGTCTACCCCGTTACCGGAGAGCATGCTGCGGAGGACGTTTTTCAGCGGTTCCTTTTTTACATTCAGGGAAACCGGCTTTTTATCGGCTACCAGATCAAGGGAATAGATAAAATGATAATCGGTTAGTCCCTCGAGCTTACTGAGCACATCCACAATAGTGGCATTTTCAACATTCAGGGTTACCTTATCGCTTTGTGAATAAGCAGCGGCAGATGCATCAAGTATTCCAACGAGCGTTAGCAAAACGGCCAGCTTCATAGCAATCAGTATTTTCGCTCCACCAGACAGCCCAGGATGCGATCTTCTGTTATTGTTTTTTTGCATAGATTTGAATTGGAGATTAAGCTGATGTCGGACTTTGCAAGAGGAAAACATCGGCAAAACAGTCTCGTTGCCGGGGAGTTCGCTCCCCGGTTTATCTACTTTCCGTAAAAGGCACGGCATTACCCTTCCCGGGCAGACCTGCGGCCTGCGGGTAAGACGGTAAACGCGCGGCTGGACAGATACTTAAGGCGGGTAATAATATACTACGAAGGACAGCATCATATTTTCATTTATAGGATCTGCATGGATCTATGGAGACATTTCGGAGTCCTGGCTGATCACCACCTCGCGATCATGGATACGATACCGGAAGGGTAAGGTAAGCTGCAGCGCATCCAACGCTTCTTTCAAAGTTTCCCTGTCGAAGTAACCGCTCAGCCGCTTGGCCACCAGGCTTTTGTCCAGAAAAATAAATGAGACATTGTATTTTCTCTCCATGGCCCTGGCTACCTGTCCGAAAGCTTCGCTGCGAAAGACCAGCACCCCTTCCGTCCAGGAAGAATAAAAAGAGGTATCCACGCTGATCACCTTCAGCTGATCCGAGATACGGTTAATGCTGACTTTTTCCCCCGGCTCGATCTTCCGGCTCATCTCGTGGTTATTGACCCGCACATTGAAGGCAATGGCGCCCCGGGTCAGCACGGCCTCGGTCAGTGAGTCATTCCCGTAAGCCGTTACGTTAAACCGGGTACCCAGCACGCTGATCGTGGCATATGCCGTTTTCACAATAAAAGGATGTTCTGCCGACTGCTTCACGTCAAAGAAAGCCTCGCCGGTAAGGTATACGATTCTTTTTCCCGATGCGCTGCTGCAGAAGCTGACAGATGTATTACCGTTCAGCCAGGCAACAGACCCGTCCGGCAATGTCCTCCGCTCCCTTTCTCCCGGCCGTGTTTTCAGATCAACTTTTGTATCGGTGTTTTTCAATCCGTTTTTTTCCGGCCGGTCATGCAGCGCAGCAGCATCTTCTGCGGTGGCCTTCCCACCTGCGGCGAACCCGGGCCGCCCGTGATCGTTGCGCCACCAACCTATGGCGGCAAACAGGATCGCCAGGACGGCAGCGGCTATTCCGATCCCGATCATCGGCCGGGACACAAAACGCGTTTTCTTTTGGGCGGCGACATCCTGGTTTTCGGATACTGCTTTCCACGCCCGGTCCACGTCAAAGCGGTATACATTGGTAGCCGTACCTACAGCGTACCACAAATCCCATAAGCGCTCAAATTCTTTAAAGTGCTCTGGCGTCTCCGCAAGCCATTGTTCAACCTTTATCGTTTCTTCTTCATCAGCTTCGCCGGCGATATATTTCAACAAAGGCGCTCGCATATCGCCCAAATCAGCCATAAAACCTGTGCTTTATCATAATAAGACAGTTCAAAAGAACGTTACCCCGACAAATATCTTTTTTATTCCGGAATATTTTTTAATCAGAAATCTATTTTTAATTTTAACAGGCAGAACTATCTCCGCCAACTTATGACACCGCTAACCCATCAGAGTGAGGAAGAGCTGACGCGTCTTTTACAGGAAGGAAACATATACGCCTATGAGCTCATCTTCAGAAGGTATTATGTAGGCTTATGCGGATTTGCCATACGGTTCGTGCAGGAACCCGAAGCAGCGGAAGAAATCGTACAGGGCATTTTTATGAAGCTCTGGGAAAAACGCGAAACGATCAACATCGACACTTCGCTCAAGTCCTATCTTTTCCGCAGCACCTTTAACCACTGCAGCAATCATCTCTCACATATCAAGATCCGCAACAATTATATTTCCAGGATACGCGAGAGCCTGCTCCGGGACGAATACCTGTCGGACCCCGTTATGGACAGCCTCGCTTATAAAGAGCTGAACGATAAGATCACCGCAGCCATTGAAGAGCTGCCTGCTTCGTGCAGGCAGATCTTTAAGATGAGCCGCTTCGACGGCCTCAAATATGCGGAAATAGCCGCCCAGCTCGATATTTCCGTAAAGACGATCGAAACCCAGATTTCCCGGGCGCTGATACGGCTGAGAAGATCGCTGCAGGAATTTCTGATCAATGCCTGAAATGATTTCAACCCAAGCCGATGAAAGACCAAGACGTCATTTCCGTAATACCTATAATTGATTTTTGATGTCCGCTACAGAAAACCAGCAAAAGCCTTCGTGCTGCACCGCTTCCCGGCAGGGAAAAATGCCGCCGCAGGCCCTCCCCGTCCCGTCGCAGGCGGAACAGCCATCCACAGACGATATAGTAGCGCTGCCGGGAGGATCGTTCCTGATGGGCACGGATGACGGCGAGGGATTTCCCGCCGACGGAGAAGGGCCGGTACGCGAGGTCTGGCTGGATGCTTTTCATATAGGCGCTACTGTGGTCACCAATCTTCAGTTTGCCGGCTTTATCAAAGCCACCGGCTATAAAACAGATGCCGAGCGATACGGCTGGTCTTTCGTCTTTTACGGGCTGTTATCTGCAGAAGCCCTCGACGAAGGACCGCAGGTGGCGGTAGAAACGCCCTGGTGGTGCGCTATCCCCGGAGCCACCTGGGACCGGCCGGAAGGACCGGGCACCCATATCAAAGACCGGATGGATCATCCCGTGGTGCATGTGTCCTGGAACGATGCCATGGCTTATTGCAGCTGGGCGGGCCGGCGGCTGCCTACAGAGGCGGAATGGGAATATGCCGCCCGGGGAGGTCTGATACAGAAAAAATATCCCTGGGGCGACGAGCTGACACCGGATGGAATACACCAATGCAACATCTGGCAGGGCACTTTCCCCGATCATAACAGTCTCGACGATGGCTTCCTGGGTACGGCTCCCGCCCGCAGCTTTGCCCCGAACGGTTACGGTCTTTATAATATGGCAGGGAATGTATGGGAATGGTGCGGCGACTGGTTTGATACGGATTTTCATATCCGCGGTCCGCGGGAGAATCCGCAAGGACCGGCACAAGGACAGACCCGGGTCATGCGGGGCGGCTCTTTTCTATGCCACCACTCCTACTGCAACCGGTACCGGGTAGCGGCGCGTTCCTCAAATACGCCGGACAGCTCCACCTCCAACCTCGGATTCCGCTGCGTCGCGGATAGCTGAATAAAATGCCCCGAAAAGAGGGTTCGCTGCCGCCGGGCCTACAGGGTCTGCCGGGCCTGTAACGGCAATGCCACCGGTCCGTATCCGGATCGGTACCACTAACAAGACCGGATATACGAAAGATCATTCCTGCAAAGCAGTGTACACTGCGGTGAAGGTTACCGTCTCGTCCGGTTCCGGTCGCTGCAGATACAGGTGGTTGTTGAATGCATCGGGGGGGCCGCTCAGGTGCTCGATAGCGATGCTTCGCCGTTCCGGCGGTATATAGATCTGCAGCACAGGGTAAGTATCCCCCGGGCTGAAAAGGATACGGATCCGTTTTTCGGGATCATACAGCTGCGCTACCGGTCCTTCTGCAGGCGTTGTTATAAAAGAGTTGTCCAGCTCCACACCACTTAGCGTCTCCGGCGCTCCGAACCGTTTGTTGGGTAGTAAACGACCGGTGGGGACAAGCCGCGCATCGAATTCCAGCAGGTGATCGGCACGAAACTGTAGCATCATTCGGTCTACCGGCGTGCCTGTCCGGAAGTAAGGATGCCATCCGTCCATCAGGGGTATGGGCACCTCCGACCGGTTATGAACAACGGTGCTGAGCGAGAGGCGGCAGCCGGGCTCCAGCCGGTAGATGACGGTACAGTCATAGTCGAAGGGATAACCCGGATCCTCATGGCGGTAAGGGTATGCAAGCGCTACTTCGGCCCCTGCGGCAGAGACACGGGTATGCTGCACCCGGAAGGGCTTGTCGTACAGCAGACCATGCAGCGCGCTGCCGTCCTTGCCGGTAGCAGAAAAAGCATAAGAATGCCCATCTGCTGTATATTTTCCCTCCGGTATACGACAGGCAAAAGGACTCAGCCGCGCCCCCCGGAAGCTTTGGCCCAGCTCCGCTTCCAGGCTTTGCCGGTCTGCATACTGCTCGATGAGATTCAGCCGTTCCGCTCCGGGCCGGGGAATATACCAGGCGTGCCACAGACACCCGTAACGGGGCAGCAGCTGTACGCGGCAGCCACTTTCCGCATCTGCCAGCTCCCAGATATCAAGTCCCTGCCGGTGATAATAATTAACGGAGAAGTGCATATTTTTCATACTGATAATCATCGGATAAGCCAAACATCCTTTCTACTGCATGTGCCGGTGACCGTAAAAGTAAAAATAATTCTAACTTAGCCACTTCCAAATCTGATGGCTTATGTATAACAAAACAGTTTTAACGCTTGCCTTGCTTTTGACCTGGGGCCTGAGCTACGCGCAGGTGGATCTGGTCAACAAAGTGATCAATAACAAAAGCGAGCAGGCCAGCAGCGGCTTTCATTTTACCACCGTGGTAAATGCAGAAACGACTCCCGTGGAAAACCAGGGCGCCTCCGGCACCTGCTGGAGCTATTCCACCAACTCCTTTCTGGAATCAGAGATGATCAAGGCCGGCAAACAGCCGGTACCGCTTTCCAAGATCTATACAGCGCGATGCTCTTATATCGATAAGGCGGAAAACTATGTGCGGATGCATGGCTCCCTGAACTGGGGCGACGGCGGCGAGCCGCACGATGTGGTCAATATGTATGCCAAATACGGTACCATGCCGGAGTCGGTATATACCGGTCTCCACTATGGCACAAAGCACAATAATTTTGGCGAAATGCAGGAAATATTAAAAGGAATGCTGGATGCCGTTGTCAAAAATAAGAACGGCACGCTGACGCCGGCATGGAAAAAAGCATTTACCGCCGTGCTGGATAGCTACCTGGGAGCAGTCCCCGAAAAATTCACTTATAATGGAAAGGACTATACGCCGGATAGCTTTGCAAAAGAAGTGGTTGGCCTGAACCCGGACAACTACGTGGAATTTATCTCCGTAACCACCTCTCCTTACTGGCAGAAGGCCATGATGATGGTGCCGGACAACTGGGCTTTCCAGCAGGACTGGAACATTCCGATGGACGATATTACCAAGATAATTGATCATGCCCTGAAGCAGGGTTATACCATCGCCTGGGGCACGGATGTCAGCGAGCCTTATTTCAGCTGGAAGAACGGGGTGGCTTATGTACCTGAACGCGATCTTGCTGCTATGACATCCCAGGAAAAAGCGGGGCTGTTCAACGGTCCGCAGCCCGAAATGAACATTACTCCCGAGCTGCGGCAGGAAGCCTTTGACAATTACAATACCACGGACGATCACGGGATGCAGATCACCGGTATTGCCAAAGACCAGAACGGCAAGGAATACTATATCGTAAAAAACTCCTGGGGTACCGACAACGATCACCAGGGCTATCTGTATGTAACAAAAGCCTTTGTAGCGTACAAGACCACCTCTTTCCTGGTCAATAAGAAGGGCGTACCGGAAGACATCCGGAAGAAAGTGGGGATCTGATTACAGCCGTATAAAAACCGGCTATGATCATTCACCGTATTCGTCATGACGGCGCCACCAGACGCCGCTGCTCTCATTACGTCCTTTCGGGGCCCGGTCCAGCCAGGGATATATACCCCAGAGGCTGTCCACGCCCCGCGCATAGGTGGAATAAGTATGATACACAACATCATCCTCCAGCACAAATGCGCTCATGCCCGGCCTTTCACGGTGATAGGCGGGAACATTGACCTCGCACATGGCGGCAAATCTGGCTTCTGCTCCATCCCCGCCTTCCTGGCCTTCCCGCCACTGCAGCTTGGGCTCGCGGCTGAAATTGTATTCGATGCCTGCACGCTGTTGCTCCTCGGTATAGGATGCGCAGAAGTCGTAATTGAAGCATCCGCCTTCGGCGGAAGCCCAGGGGAACGTCCATCCCATACGCTGTTTGTACGCCTGTAATTTTTCCAGAGGTGCCCGCGAAACCGCCCAGAGCATCACGTCATGATGGGCAAGGTGCACTGCAAACCCATTGAAGCCATCCGCGATCATCGAGCAGGAAGGACAGCCTGCCCTGAAGTCCGGGCCGAACATAAAGTGATAGACAAGCAGCTGCGAGCGGCCCCTGAAGAGGCCTGCAAGGGATGATTTGCCTTTGTCAGTATCGAAACTGTAATCCTTGTCGACCTTTACCCAGGGGAGGGCCTGCCGCTGCCGGGCCAGCTCGTCGCTGCGACGGGTGAGCTCTTTTTCGGCTTCCAGCAGTTTCAGCCGGGCTGCGAGCCATTCCTCGCGGGTTCCTGTTTTGTGATTGTTCATAGATGTCATTTTTATCTTTTATTTATAAAACGGTCAGATCAACGGAAAGATCCGGATTTACCATTTATTAGGCTGACCTTCGCCTTTTTTGATGAAATCGAACAGACTGACCTGGATATATTGAGTCCAGGCATAGTGGCAAACTTCGTAGCACTCGAGCGACGGAACAAGACCCTGGTGTGTGAACCGGAGCCGCGTTTGCCCCCCGGTCGCTGAGATTTCAAAAAGCACCGTAGTGCCCTTCCATTCCTGCTCTTCGGTATTCCCGAAGCTTTGATCCAGGACTATCCATACTATCCTTTTGTAAGGAACCAGTTCAATTATTTTAAAGTGAAACTGAAGCCTTTTATCTACGTAAAATTTGAATTCGTCATTGAGCTTATCCGTGCTGCCTTCGATATTATTCAGCCACCAGCCGCGAACGTTCTTGACAGCGGCAAATACTTCTTCAGGAGACTTATCAACCATAACAGCAGTGGTAAAAGAGGCATATTCATTTGAGATAGGATCTCCTTTTCCGGTCTCGATAAGATCCTTCAGGCTGGTCGTTATAAAAAAGCTCCAGGCCTTTGAGCAAACCTTGTAACATTCAAATTCCGGCGACAATCCCTGGTGCGTGAACTTGATTTCGGTTTTGCCGGCCTTCCGGGTTATTTCAAAAACAATCCTGGTGCCTTCCCATTCGTGTATGTTTTCTAAAAACATATTACAATGGCTTTCTACAATATCCCAGACGATCTTTTGCGGCGTCAGTTGCGTGATCTTAAAGGTCACATTGAGATACCGGTCGCGATGCGTGAATTCGCCGTTAAGCTCATCAGTTTTCCCTTCAATGTTTTCCGACCACCAACCCCGAACGTTGTTGATGGCGTTGAATACTTTTTCGGGGGCTTGGTCTACCTGAACGGCAGCGGTGAAATCATTATTTTTCATGGCTTTCATCATTTTGTAATTTAACCTTAATGATTCTCTATCCGGTAATTTGTTTTTCAGGAAGCTGTCCATTTTTATCCGCCCGGAACTAAGGTCTTTGGGGTCTTCCTGAATACCATAATGCAAAGCTATGGTCCATATTTCATTTGGGAAGGGTGCAAAATAGACTTCATAGCGGGTTAATATGGACATATAAAAGCTATCTTTGTAAAAAGACTATCCGTGAAACCGGTCATGATCATCCTGCCTGAGACGGATAATAAAAAACAACTACCCACAGATGAAACGTCTTACCATAATCGTTCCCGAGGGAGAGGGCAACAACCTGAGCAGCATAGTAGGGCCTTATAAAATATTCACCAGGGCCAATCAGTACCGGAAGGAAACCGGCCGGAAGGAGGTGTTCAAGATCGAACTGGCGGGCATTTCGGATGAGGTGGAATTCTATGACGGCCTGTTCAGCGTAAAGCCGCAGACGCGTGTTGCGGCTATAACCCGGACCGATCTGATCATCATTCCTTCGCTGAACCATAATTATCAGAAGACGGTAAAAGGAAACAAGCCGTTGATTGAGTGGATCGAAAAACAATATAAAAACGGAGCGGAAATAGCCAGCATCTGTACCGGGGCGTTTTTGCTGGCCTCCTCGGGGCTGCTGGACGGAAAGCCCTGCTCCACGCATTGGGCGGCCGCAGATACGTTCCGAACGATGTTCCCGGAGGTGAAGCTGCAAAGAGACAGGCTGATCACCGATGAAAACGGCATTTATACCAACGGCGGCGCCTATTCTTTCCTGAACCTGATGATCTACCTGGTAGAAAAATATTATGACCGGGAAACGGCTATTTTCTGCTCCAAAGTATTTCAGATTGAAATGGATCGGCAAAGCCAGTCGGGGTTTATCATATTCAAGGGACAAAAGCTGCACGAGGACGAAATCATAAAAGAGGCCCAGTCCTATATCGAAAAGAACCTCCAGGAAAAAATATCCATCGAACATCTGTCTTCGCGGTTTGCCGTCGGAAGACGGCACTTTGACAGAAGGTTTATCAAAGCCACCGGCAATACGCCTGTTGAGTATGCACAAAGGGTAAAGATCGAGGCCGCCAAGAAAGCATTTGAGACCACGCGCAAAAATATCAATGAGGTAATGTACGATGTCGGATATTCGGATGTAAAGGCTTTTCGTGAAGTTTTCCGAAAAATTACCGGTATGTCGCCCCTCGAATACCGGAACAAGTACAATAAGGAAGCCACCGTCAATATTTTCCCAAAATACTGACAATCAATTCTAATAACCGTGTTTAAACGTTTGTAAACGCTTATAACCATTTATATCCGAATACAAACGTTTAAAAACCGGCTATCGCTTTTCCCCCACCCTATCTTTGGTTCGTTGATCAACTACAGTACTGCCCGGCAGTCGGAGTGTTTGTTATTTCATCCTTAAATTTTGTATCATGAACCACGTAAGAAACAGTGTGCGCCTCATCGGCAACCTCGGCATGAACCCCGATATCCGGGAACTTGGAAACGGCAAAAAGATGGCCCGTTTCTCCCTGGCCACCAACGAAAGCCGCCGCGATGCGGAAGGCAACCGCGTCACCGAAACCTCCTGGCATCACCTCGTAGCCTGGGGAAAAAGCGCGGAGATCGCGGAACGTTTCCTGCACAAGGGCAGCGAAGTGGCCATCGAAGGAAAGCTGACCCACCGCCAGTATGTGGATCGCGAAGGGGTAAAACGGCAGTTCACCGAAATCGTCGTCAACGATTTCCTGATGCTGGGAAGCCGGCAATAACGTCTTGCTGCTCCATCCTTTGTTACACCCGGCAGGCACGCTTACGCCTGCCGGGTTTTTAAAATCGGTTGTTGAAAAGCGACTTTTAAAAAAAGGGAAAGCAGCGGGAATATGCGCATTTTACGATATATTTGTTTTGTCCAACTGCGTATGTTATGACACTTACCGGATTTCTGCTGCTCCTGCTGATCGCCGCCATTTGCGGCGCCGTGGGACAAAGTCTCGCAGGCTACTCCCTGGGAGGCTGCCTGGTCTCTATCGTTGTGGGTTTCGTGGGCGCCCTTATCGGGCAGTGGGTAGCGGACAAACTCGGATTACCGGCCATCCTCGAGGTCAACATCGAAGGGAAGCCCTTTCCCATTATCTGGGCAGTGATCGGGTCGGCCCTGTTCGCCCTGGTGGTGGGCTGGCTGCGGCGGGGCAGCGGCAGGCGGGCCGATTAACGCGGCTATTTCCCGGCGCCTTCTTCCATTACCGTTAATCCTTCCTTAAAAGTATGCGGCTGATACCCCAGCTGCTGCCGGCTTTTATCCAGCACAAAGCCCGTACGGGCCGGCCGCCGTGCCGGCTGTGTAAAGGTGCTTCCATCAGCTTTTTCGATCAGTCCCTTATCCAGCCCGAAATAATCCGCTACCTGCAGCGCCATATCATAAGGCGTGAGCAGCTCGCTCCCTGAAATATGAAAAACGCCGGTAGCGCGGCGCTCCGCCGCCAGGATACAGCCCGCCGCCAGATCGTCCACCAGCGTGGGCATGCGCCACTGGTCAGTAACCACCTTTATCTTCCGCCCGCTTTCGAGACTCTTTTTTACCCAAAGCACGATATTGGAACGGGCGGGGTCCTCCGCTACGCCGTACACCAGGATCGTCCGTATGACAGACCATTCCAGCCCGCTGCAGGGCAGCAGCTGTTCCGCAGCCAGCTTGCTCAACCCGTAATAATTTACCGGATTCGGCAGGGCGTCTTCCGGGTAAGGCCCCTGCTCACCGTCAAAGATAAAATCGGTGGAAACCAGCTGGAAATAAGCGCCCAGCTCCCGGGCTGCCTCCACCAGGTATCGCGTAGCCTGCACATTGCTCTGCCAGCAGCGTTCCCGTTGCGTTTCGCAATCGTCTACCTGCGTCATCGCCGCGGAATGGATGATGCTGTCGGGGGCTTCCCGCCGCATCACCTCCGATATCTGTGCAGGATCGGCAATATCCATCGGCGCGTATACATATCCTTCGCGGTCCCGCAAACGGTTCTCGCCCCGGGCGGTAGCCACCACGCTGCAATCCGGCATCTGCCGGAACTGCTTTACCAGGTGCTGCCCCAGCAAGCCGTTTGTACCGGTAATCAATACTTTCATTCGCTTTTGTTTTTATAACCAGCTTGGGCAGGCAAAAATGCCTTTCGCCCTTTACCCTTCACCCTTTACCGCTATAAAAAACCCCGGCAGGACGGGCCGGCTCAGCCGGCATCTTCCTGCCAGGGTCTTTGGGATATCGCACGGTCGGCTCAGTTTCTGGTCTGCTTAGTTTTTGGAAAGCTTCCCGGCGTTTTGCAACGTTGGTTTATCAATCATATCATCCATGACATGGAGGGTCTCCATCAGGTAAGGATCTTTTTCATACAGCTTCAGCAGATCGCGGTTGCGCCCTACCTTTACCGAATCGCTCCTGATATAGGACAGGTCTACCGGCAGGTTGGCAATGGAAAGCGGGGTTACCACGTCCTTCACCTTATCCAGCTGCTTCAGCTCGCTGTCGTCCGCCTTCTGTTCGGCCTTGAACTGCTGCATGTTCAGCGACATCACTTTGTTATCATCGATCTTCTTCAGGGCTGCCAGATTTTGACCGATCAGCTGAAAGGCCGGATTGTGGGCTACGCGGTAAGCGCTGCCCTTCCTGAGCACTTCGGTATTGAAAGTATCCTTCCAGGGTACATACGCGGCTTTTGATATCTCATCCCAGGGTAGGGCGGCCGAATCGGTTTTTTCCGCTATATCATAATAAGGATCTTTCAGGATAATATCCGGCGTCACCCCTTTTCGCTGCGTGGAACCGCCGTTCACCCGGTAGAATTTCTGGATGGTCAGCTTGATGGCGCCCAGATCGCCCAGCTTTTCCCGGTCGGCGGACGAGAGGAAATCGTTCAGATCGAACATACGCTGCACGGTTCCCTTCCCGTAGGTGCTGGGACTGCCGATGATCACGGCCCGCTTGTAGTCCTGCATGGCGGCGGCCAATATCTCGGAAGCGGAGGCGCTGTATTCGTTGACCATGATGGCCAGCGGACCGTCATAAGCCACAGCGGGATCGCGGTCTTTCAGCACGTCTACATTCCCGTTCCGCGAGCGTACCTGCACGATCGGCCCCTGCGGGATGAACAGGCCGGCGATATCGATAGCGTCCCCGAGGGAGCCGCCTCCGTTGAACCGCAGGTCCAGCACGATGCCTTCCACTTTTTCGGCCTTCAGCTTCTTGATCTCCTTGGCCACGTCATAGGCGCTGCTGCCGGGGCCGGTACGGCCCGTGCTGCTGAAGTAAAATTCGGGCAATACGATAAACCCGATCTTGTGCTTGCCGCCGATGGTATAGGAGCGGGCAAAGGTATCGTCCTGCTTGACCTCGCCGCGGGTGATCGCAATGGTTTTTACGGATCCGTCCACCTGCTTTACCGTCAGTTTCACAACGGTTCCCTTTTCACCGCGGATCAGCTTTACTGCATCCTGGGTGGTATATCCGGTAAGGTCCTCGGGTTCCTTCTCGGCCTGGCCTACCTTGAGGATCACATCCCCCGCCTTGAGCTCGCCCTCTTTCCAGGCCGGGCCGCCGGTGACGATGCTTTCCACCTTTACCTTATCCTCATCCTGGCGCAGCACAGCGCCCACCCCAAAAAAGGTTCCGGACATCTGCTCGTCGAAGTACCGCTTTTCCGCAGGCGCCATATAGTCCGTATGGGGGTCCATGCTGGTGGTGATCACATTCACAAACATGCTGAAGCGGTCGTCTTCGGTCAGGTGGGAATGCATACGGTCGAAGTACAGGTCGTAAATCCGTTTTACCTTTTGGCGGGCATCAGCTTCCAGCTGCTGGGGCGTCTCCGTTTTCAGGGTATCGCCGGTCTTGGCCTTGGCCTTCATTTCCTGCAGCTCCACCAGCTTGTCCAGCGTCCGGTATTTCATCATCTTCTCCCACCGGGTACGGGCCTCCGCCGCAGAAGCCGGGAATCCGGTCTTGTCGCGGTCGAGCTGTATGCTGTCTTTTTTTGTAAAATCAAACGGTTTTTCCAGCACCACCGGGTAAATAGACCTCGCCTGGCGGAAACGCAGATCAAAAATGGAATCGGTTTCCCGGATAAAGCCCAGCCGGCCCTCCCCGTTGATCTCGTTATCGATCAGATGCTCGTATTTCCGGAGATAGCTGATATCGGGCTGCAGAAAGAATTTCTTTTCCCCGTCCAGCTGGTCGATGTATTTGTTGAAGACGGTCTGGGAAAACTTGTCGTCAATATCTTTCGGATCGTAATGCCCCTGTTTCAATACCTGTCCTATCAACGCCACAATGGCCTCATCTTTTCCCGGAGGCGCGGCATGCTTTTTATAGGTCCCGAAAGCCAGGGCAGCCACGGCGGAACTCACCAACAAGGCAGGCACAATGAATTTCAATCGCATAGTCATCAAAGTTAATAATAAAAGCCGGGGTTCAAAATTAACCGAATCTGTCCATCTTTACCACGCCGCCGTTAAAGCAGATAGTAATTTAACAAATATTTACGCGGCTTGTTCTCCGGCGGGGCCGGGACAAGATAATATTTAATTTATAACGCGTTGTGCTATTAACGGGTGATTATTTATGGGAATAACAAATATGTATATAGTTATGAAATAAAAAATGTTGTGCAG
>NZ_BAABFN010000010.1:0-539 GCF_039541075.1 Compostibacter hankyongensis
GACGACTTTGTGGAGCCGATGCTGTGGACGGGTATCGGACGGGCCCGGTCGGGCTGCGGAGGCGCATTGGTAGGCACGCCGGAACAGATCCTGGAAAAGATGAACCGTTATATGGATATGGGGATCCGTGCGTTTATCCTGTCGGGTTACCCGCTGATCGAGGAATGTGAGCTGTTCGGGAAGCTGGTGCTGCCGCAGCTGCCGAATGTGAAGCTGTCGGTGGAACAGGGGCGGACACCGTCGGAGACGCCGGTCACCCCGTTCACAACCGGCGCGCTGCGGGTGGGGTAGAGGTGAAAGGTAAAAGGTGAAAGGTAAAAGGTAAAAGGTAAAAGGTAAAAGGCGAAGGGTAAAAGGCGAAGGGTGAAAGGCGAAGGGTAAAAGGCGAAGGGTGAAAGGCGAAGGGTAAAAGGCGAGAGGTGAAAGGTGAAAGGTGAAAGGTGAAAGGCATTTTATGTTTAAGGTTTAAAGTCTAAGGTCTAAGGTTTTCTTCCGGGCAAATGAACTTTAGACCTTAGACTTCTGAACTGGAAATCAGA
>NZ_BAABFN010000011.1:0-585 GCF_039541075.1 Compostibacter hankyongensis
ACCAAAAACAGCAATAACAAAACCACCACCACCAGGTCCGCTGTACTGAGTGTCTTGATCATGAATACGCAACTATGAAGGCCCCGGAATACCTGAAGCCTCCGGGATTCTGGTTTCTTGTTTCCGGTTTGAAGTTTCCGGTTTCTCGTTTGAGATTCAATAGTCTAAGGTTTAAAGTTAATTTGCCCGGGAAGGAAACCTTAGACCTTAGACTTTAAACCTTAAACTTAAAATGCCTTTCACCTTTCACCTCTCACCTTTTACCCTTCGCCTTTCACCTTTCACCTCTCACCTCTACCCCACCCGCAGCGCGCCGGTTGTGAACGGGGTGACCGGCGTCTCCGACGGTGTCCGCCCCTGCTCCACCGACAGCTTCACATTCGGCAGCTGCGGCAGCACCAGCTTCCCGAACAGCTCACATTCCTCGATCAGCGGGTAACCCGACAGGATAAACGCACGGATCCCCATATCCATATAACGGTTCATCTTTTCCAGGATCTGCTCCGGCGTGCCTACCAATGCGCCTCCGCAGCCCGACCGGGCCCGTCCGATACCCGTCCACAGCATCGGCTCCACAAAGTCGTC
>NZ_BAABFN010000012.1:0-812 GCF_039541075.1 Compostibacter hankyongensis
ATAAAGACGGCGGACCGGATGGGCTTTAGGAACATACTGCTGCCGACCTCCTATATCGTCGGCCAGGAGGTGATCCCGTTTGCGGCGGCGATGGCCCCGCAGGTAAAAGAGATCAATATGCTGGCGGCGATCCGTACCGGAGAGATCCACCCGCCGATGCTGGCGCGTCATCTTTCGATGCTGGACCATGTGCTGGAAGGCCGGCTGACGGTCAATATCATCAACTCGGACCTTCCGGGTCTGAAAGAGGACTCCGCCTATCGTTACAAGCGCTGCGAAGAGGTGATCGAGATCCTGAAGCAGGCCTGGACGCGTGATGAGATCGACTTCCAGGGCGAGATCTACCAGTTCAAGATGCCGTCGGACCCGGTAAAACCCTACCAGCAGAACGGGGGTCCCCTGCTGTACTTCGGGGGCATCTCCCCGGGCTCCAAGGAAGTATGCGCCAAATACTGCGATGTGTTTCTGATGTGGCCGGAGCCGGAAGAGAACATCTATGCGACGATGCAGGAGATGAGCGCACGTGCGGCGGCGCACGACAGAAAGATCGACTTTGGACTGCGGGTGCATGTGATCGTACGGGAGACGGAAAAAGAAGCGCGTGACTATACCAAACAGCTGATGTCGAAGTTTGATGCCCGGATGGGAGAACAGCTGAAGCACCGGGCACAGGATTCCCACTCGGCGGGAGTGCTGCGTCAGGATGAGCTGCGCAAGCAAGCCGATGCGGACGACTTTGTGGAGCCGATGCTGTGGACGGGTATCGGACGGGCCCGGTCGGGCTGCGGAGGCGCATTGGTAGGCACGCCGGA
>NZ_BAABFN010000013.1:0-1037 GCF_039541075.1 Compostibacter hankyongensis
AACGTCTTGTGCTATTAAAAACATAATGCGTGTTTGATCTTTGAAATTTTGAGTCCATTTTTGAAATTGATAAACTGGAGTAAAGAAACTGCCGACAGCTTAGAAGCTAATCTGGCAGCCAATCCAGGGAATGATCTGGCATAATTTCTTCTCAGATTTAGATGGTCGCATAATTGCGCAAATACTGTTTCGATCATTTGCCGTTTCGATCTGTTTTTCTTTGGATATTTCCTATAGTGGTGCTGATTATGCCTAAAAGGAACCTTGAGCTTAACCTCATAGTGATCGAATAAATTTATCTGAACAGCCTGAGAAATGTATGCACGGTCCCCTAACAGGAATTTTTGTTCTGGTAAATGGTTGATCTCCTTTAAAAAATTAATATCATGAACATTCGCTTTGGTTATATCTGCTTGCTGGATTACCCCATTGTCATATATAATCACATGAAGCTTATAGCCAATATACCAGCTTTTGTTTACAGCACTATAACCTTTAGCCG
Source organism: Compostibacter hankyongensis (assembly GCF_039541075.1). Taxonomy (NCBI): domain Bacteria; kingdom Pseudomonadati; phylum Bacteroidota; class Chitinophagia; order Chitinophagales; family Chitinophagaceae; genus Compostibacter; species Compostibacter hankyongensis. Next base: position 503 of record NZ_BAABFN010000013.1, read on the forward strand.
GAGCTGTTTCAAAATCACTTTTAAAGGACTTGAACGATTTCTCTCTGGCCAGTTTAACAACGGGAACTGGTATGCTGTCTACAATCATGGTTTGACTCAACTGATCCAAACGCTCTGCTACATGATGTTGTACTCGTTCAATCATAGGGGACAGCCGCCTGCGACGACGATTAAAACGACTCCGGTCAATCAGGTTGTCAAACAAATCGGCATAATCAGTTTTCAGCTTACTCCAAAGCAAATTTTCGGAATCAATTCCCAATGTTTCCATCAGACACGACAGTGCAACGATCTGCAAATCGTTCATCTTCGGAACTGCCGGATAAAACTGAAAATCATTCCGATCATTTACTTCTTTTTTAAAGAGCTCTTTGCAAATGCTATAAAATTTTCTGAAATTCGTGGGAATGTTGTGCATGAATCGTTTAGTATTTGTGGTTATTTACTAAAGACGACTGCACAACATTTTTTATTTCATAACTATATACATATTTGTTATTCCCATAAATAATCACCCGTTAATAGCACAACGCGT
>NZ_BAABFN010000014.1:0-1141 GCF_039541075.1 Compostibacter hankyongensis
TCTGATTTCCAGTTCAGAAGTCTAAGGTCTAAAGTTCATTTGCCCGGAAGAAAACCTTAGACCTTAGACTTTAAACCTTAAACTTAAAATGCCTTTCACCCTTTACCTTTCACCTCTCACCTTTTACCCTTCGCCTTTTACCCTTCGCCTTTCACCTTTAGCCCTTCACCTCTATCTCCCCCTTCAGGGGGGTGGGGGGGGGGGGTTAATAATCCTGTGACAGGGGATGAATCATCAGCTCGTCTATCACCACATGCTCGGGCTGGGTCATGATATAGCGGATGGTCGCCGACATATTACGGGCCGTCAGCCAGTCTTTTTTCTCCGGGGCATGCGGATCCGGGTGAAAGGCCGTATCCACCAACCCGGAGTATACTACCGATACCTTGATCCCGTCACGCCGTACTTCCTTGCGCAGGGCCGCCGAGAAGGCATCCTGGGCAAATTTTGAGGAGCAGTACAGCGCTCCGCCGTCGAACACCCGTTTGGCCACATCCGAAGCAATGTTGATGATATGACCGCCGCCGGCCTTTTTCATCGGTCCCAGCGCGGCCTTACAGAACAGGAAGGTCCCTTTGACATTGGTATCATACAGATCGCCCCAGCTGTCGGCCGTATAGCTTTCCGTCGGCCCGAAGATGCCGTAGCCCGCATTGTTGATCAGAAAATCGATCCCCCCGAACTTTGCTACGGTGGCTTCTACGGCCTGGATGGCCAGCTCTTCGTCGGCCACGCTGCCGGTAAAGATAATCACCTTTGCCCCGGCCTTTTCTGCAGCCTGCTGCACTTCGGTCAGCTCCTGTTCGCTGCGGGCCACCAATCCCAGATTTACGCCCTGGGCCGCCAGGTCTTCTGCCAGCTGTCGGCCGATCCCTTTCGAGGCGCCCGTGATCAATACGGTCTTGCCTTGTAATTCCATGTTTCTTAGTTTGAAGTTTCTGGTTTCTGATTTATCTCGTCCACAATGATTTTAAAGGTCTCGATGAAACGAAGTTCGGCAACGCCATTTAAAAATAATTCGATCCCGTTGCCAATGCTTCGCCTTTCCGGTTTGAGGCTTCTGGTTTCTGATTTCCAGTTCAGAAGTCTAAGGTCTAAAGTTCATTTGCCCGGAAGAAAACCTTAGACCTTAGACTTTAAA
>NZ_BAABFN010000015.1:0-1334 GCF_039541075.1 Compostibacter hankyongensis
GGCCTTCATAGTTGCGTATTCATGATCAAGACACTCAGTACAGCGGACCTGGTGGTGGTGGTTTTGTTATTGCTGTTTTTGGTAATCACCAGCCTGTATTCGAGCTTTCACAAAAAGAGCTCCGAAGAATACTTCATGGCGGACCGGTCGCTGAAGTGGTACTCGGTGGCGGGCTCGATCTTCGGGACCAACATCCATGCCCAGCAGATCATCGGGATGATGGGGGTGGGCTACTCGATCGGCTTCGCGCAGAGCCATTACGAGCTGCTGGCGATCCCGGCGATCCTGATCCTGGTGTATGTGTTCATCCCGGTTTACCGCAAGCGGAACTTCTTTACGCTGTCGCAATTCTTGGAAGACCGGTTCAACGCCCATGCCCGGCTGGTATATACGGTGCTGATGCTGGCCTTCATCATGACGCAGCTGATCGCGGACTTCTATATCGGCAGCCGTATCCTGGGCCTGCTGTTCAGCGGGGAGGGCTCGGGGCTGACCTATCTGCAGGGCATCCTGATCATCGCCGCCGCTACGGTGATCTTTACCATCTTCGGGGGGATGGTGTCGGTGGTGATCGCCGATAATATCCTGACGGTGATCATGCTGATCGCGGTGCTGCTGATGGGGACGCTGACCTACCTGCAGCCGGAGATCGGCGGATTTGGTCATTTCCTGGCCATGGACCACCTGGAGGCCAACCGGATGCACCTGTATCTGCCGTCCAGCGATGCGGATCTGCCGTGGCTGGGCATCTTTACCGGACTGTTCATCATCCACTTTTTCTACTGGACCACCAACCAGTACCAGGTCCAGCGGGTGCTGGCGGCCAAGACGGAACGGGATGCGAAGCTGGGCTCCATCATGGCGGGGATGCTGAAGCTGGTGATCCCGTTTTTCTCGATCGGGGCGGGAGCGGCCGCCTATTACCTGTTCCGGTCGCGTTACGGAGCAGGCGTGGTCAAACCGGACGATACCTTTCTGATGCTGCTGGAGACGGTCGTGCCGGCGGGCTACGGGCTGATCGGGCTGGTGCTGGCCGGGATCATCTGTGCGATCTTCTCGGCGGTGTACTCGATGATGAACTCGGTATCGACGATGATGGCCTATGATATTTATCGCAAATACATCAAGCCGCAGGCTTCTGACCGTCAGACGGTCCGTTTTGGTCAGCTGAGCGTGGGGTTGATCTGTGCGCTGGCCTCGGTGCTGGCCTTTACGACCTATGACCCTACCTCGTCGGACAACTTCTTTCTGATCCTGGCCAACCAGGCGTCGTATATCAAGCCGGGGTTGGTGATCGTATTTTTCTGGGGGGTGTTCTGGCGCAGGACGAATGC
>NZ_BAABFN010000016.1:0-1606 GCF_039541075.1 Compostibacter hankyongensis
TCTCCTTTGCCGTATTGGCGGGCTCCATGGTGGCCATGTATTGGGAAAGGTCTGTCTGCTCGGTCAGCACCATCCGCACGTCGCCCAGGTGGTCCCGGACAAAATAGTCATAGGTATAGCCGGCGGCCGTACTGCCATGGGCCGGCACATACCGCACGCGCCCCTCCTCGGTGGGGAAATATAACAGGGTATCTGCATTATAGATAAACCCGTGTGCATAGCTGGTTGTAATGGTTTTTGATGGAGCGGAAGTATTGTCCGTAACAATCTTTTGCAGCTTATTGCCGTCCGCATCATATACAAACCTGATCTTTCCCTTACCCGTGATGGTAAACTGCTCAGGAAGGTCCAGATGGTTGTAGGCAATGGCCGCGATCTTTTTATTGGCATCGGAGATAAGGTTGCCGTTGTGGTCATAAACATAATCATTCGCCGAGCCGTTGGCGCCGTCGTGAAAATCGCCCAGCGTGGTGCTGGGGTCGCTGGCTGCATCGGTGACCTTGTTCAGCTGGTTACTATAGCTTTTATAGACATAGCTCAGGTTGTCGATTACCTGAGAGGTGGAGCCTTTCAGTCCGTACCGGTTCAGATGCCTGATGTTACCGTTGGCGTCATAGCTCAGCCCGCTTACCGTAAAGTTCACCCCTGCACTGGTATTCCAGGCGCCGCCGGTATATTGGGCAAAGGCCGCCCCGGAGATCCTGCCGGCATTGTCATAGGTGTAATCGTATCTCCGCTGGGCTTCATCGCTGCGGCTGTTCCACATCTGACCGGCGACATGACCGTCCAGCCTGGCCGTGGAAAAAGCATTGTCCCGGTTATCATACCCCAGGTAAAAACCGAAGAAATGATCGTCCGGATGGTATACTCCGGATGTTTTCAGCGCATAGTCTTTATTCACACCAGTGATCTGGTTGTGGATGTTGTAGGAGTAGTCCAGCGTCTCCATCTCCGTTCCCCCGGTACCGGTATAGCCCGGGTCAAGATGTTTGGTCTTGAGCCTGCCCATATCGTCAAAGTCGTAAGCAGACAACGTTTTCCAACCACCTGTGCCGATCTTTTTCTGTATGCCGTTTGTCCTGCCGATCTGATCAAAGAGATACTTGGTGAGCACCCCGAAATCCGTATAACCGGTATGCGCCGTGGTGTGTTTGATATCGGTACTGAGCAGCCGCCCGTCGAAATGGTACTGGTAAGTAGTCACATCCCGGCCTTCTTTGATATTGTCTTCCTGGGATTGTATCAGGTGACCCTTCTCGTCATAGTAATACGTGGAAGTAAGGAAGGTATTCGTGCCCAGCACCCTGACCTTGCTGCCGGTGGGAAAACCGGTCGTCCGCTTGGAGGCGGTTATCGGTAAGATATCGGTCCCGTTGGGATAGGCGGTGGTATTGTCAAAGTTGGTCGCAAATGCGGGCGAGCCGGAGGAATAATCGTCGTAGAACTGGTACTTCAATACCGTCGTTACGGATGGGTTGCTCAGCTGCGCGGCGGTAATGGGGTTCCCGAATACGGCAACGGTGGTCCTCACCGTGGGCGTAGTAGCAGCCGGGTCTATCTCGGCGACAAACTCATCTCCGGCGCCGCTGCTGAAGCTGCCCCCGGC
>NZ_BAABFN010000017.1:0-2217 GCF_039541075.1 Compostibacter hankyongensis
GTATCCGCCCGACCAAGTGCATATTTCCTGAGCGTTGTATAATGCAGAACTTTGCTTAATGAGCAAAGAAGAAAAGAGATCACAGATGCTATCGATGGTAGCAGACTGGCAACAGAGCGGTAAGAGCAAGAAAGCTTACTGTTCGGAACAAGGTATCAACGAAGCCACTTTTTATTATTGGTTTTCGCGTAGTAAAGAAAACGATACATCCAGCGGACGTTTTATAGCTATCGATAAGTCCTGCAAAAAAGGCGAAGTTGAGGTTATCTATCCCAACGGTGTGCGGATCAAGTCAGATGCCGATCTTGGTCTTCTGTCCCAGCTGATCCGCCTTTACTGATGTTCTCGCTAGGTTCCTCGCACCGATTTTATCTCTATGATGGAAGTTGCGATATGAGGAAGTCATTTGACGGTCTATGCGGTCTGGTCAGTTCTGTTATGGAACGTCAGCCGACCAGTGGTGAGGTATTCGTGTTCCTGAACCGTAGTCGTACGCATATCAAGTTGCTTCATTGGGAGCACGGTGGGTTTGTACTCTACTACAAACGTCTGGAGCAGGGCACTTTTGGTACATCGTCGCTCAAAAAAGGAGAGCTGTCATGGAGCGATCTGGTTCTACTGATCGAAGGTGTGCAAGTTGTGAAAAGCATACAGAAAAAACGTTATTCCTTGCCACAAAAACAGCTTTTTTGATTGCGGGAACGCTGGTAAAACCGTATCTTTAGCGTATGGAAACAGCGCTGGAATCCCTCTCGAAAGAAGACCTTCTCAAGGTCGTTTCCAGCCGTGATGAAGAGATAGATTACCTAAAGTCACAGCTTGCCATGTACAAGCGGATGCAGTTCGGTCAGAAACGCGAACGCTTCGAGGGAGACCCCAACCAGACCGCACTCCCGTTTGAAGCGGAAACCGTAGAGGTGGAGCAGCAACAGCAAGAGATCAAACAAAAGATCGAATACACCCGCACGCGTGTAAACCATAAAGGGCGTGCGAGATTGCCCGAACACCTGCCGGTTGTTGAAATCGAGATCCACCCCGAAGGTGACCTGTCCGAAATGGTATGCATCGGGAAAGAAATCACCGAGGAACTGGAGTGCGAGCCTGCAAGGTTCTATATCAACCGCTACATCCGTTATAAATATGCCGCTGGAAACGGTGAAGGCGTCAGGATCGGTGAGCTCCCGGAGCGGGTTATCGACAAAGGTATCCCCGGAGCAGGTCTGCTGGCGATGATCCTTACGGGTAAATATGCCGATCACCTTCCATTATACCGCCAGAAGCAGATCTTCGCCAGGGAAAACATACAGATCGCCTCCTCGACCATCGAGGGCTGGACAAAGGAGGCCCTGATCAAACTCGAACCACTTTACGGACAACTGGTCTTCGATACCAAAGCAAAAGGATATCTACAGGCGGACGAGACGCCAATAAAAGTACTGGACAGCGAAAAAAAAGGCGCTGCCCACCAGGGATACTATTGGGTATACCATGCCCCGTTGGACAGGACCGTGCTGTTTGACTACAATCCTTCACGTGGTGGCCAAGTGCCTAAATCCATGCTGGATAACTTTAAGGGTTACCTGCAGACGGATGGGTATGCCGCATATGATAAATATGGAAAAAAGAAAGGGATCATCCATCTGTCCTGCTGGGCACACGCACGCCGTGAGTTCGAGAAAGCTTTACAGAATGACCGCCCAAGAGCCGAAAAGGCGCTACTCATGATACAGAAACTCTATGAAATTGAACGTAGAGCTAAAGAACAACTTTCTGCCGACAAAATCAAGGAGCTGCGGCTAGAAGAAGCCTTACCGGTAATCAATGAAATGGGCAAATGGATCTTTGAGGAGATAAAAAACACCTTGCCCAAAAGCCAGATCGGAAAAGCCATGGCCTATGCTTACGCGCGTTGGGATGCTTTATCGGCTTACTTATACGACGGAAACCTGCAGATCGACAATAACCTCATTGAAAATGCGATCAGACCCGTGGCGCTGGGACGAAAGAACTACCTCTTTGCAGGCAGCCATGAAGCCGCACAGCGGGCTGCAATGATCTATTCCTTCTTCGCCATCTGTAAAAAGCATGAGGTGAACCCCTACCAATGGTTAAAACATACGCTACTGAACATAGAATCAATAAACCACAAAAACTTAAAAGATCTTTACCCGCAGAATTTCAAGAAATCAACAGACCTGTAGTTCGTCGGGCGGATAC
>NZ_BAABFN010000018.1:0-7197 GCF_039541075.1 Compostibacter hankyongensis
CCGGCCTTTTTACGGGCATATGCAAGGGGATGCTCTTTTTATTCCATAGTTCTGTTTTTTTAGATTTAAACGATATCCGACGTTTCTCGTCGACGATCAGAAGCTTCGCCGTTGCCATTGATTGTCTTACCTGACTACCCAGACAAGTTATGAGCTACGGAAGCATCAGGCACGATCTCAATAATACACAGGTCCTTTGGAGGAAGAGAATAACTCACTGTTACCTCCCCATTTTTATACGCGCCAATCAACCTTCTGCCATCGGCATGGGTAACATATACTTTACCGGAGGAAGAAAGGCTATAGTCGCTGCTCTTAAATGCAAAATGCAGCGGCAGGGCCGCTCCACTGATACTGGCCACAGCGATACCCATCTGTCCGTCTTTCGCCTTCCATGCAGCCGTATACAACAACGGCGCCTTCTCCCGAAAGGTGGTTACCCGGTCCTGCTGTCCTGCATAAATGGAAAGCCGGGAGATCGGAATGTCTTTATAGGGAATATCTATATGAGGGGCGCGCATGAACTCACCATACAGGAGGTACTTCAGCCCCTTGTACCTGGTCTTAGCCAGACGGATGAGATAATCCACTTCCTCTTTTCTTTCTGAAGTCAGGGACGGATGATAATTGGCGATGGTCGGTTGCATCCCCCATACAAACGAACGGGCCTGCTCCATAAAGAACTGATCGTTAAACTCATTCCCCAACGGTTGCTCCTGTGATTCAGGCGCCGTCCCTTTAGGCCATAACTCGTCATAAGGAGGGGAAACCAGCGACGAATAGCTTCCGAAGGTTACCCCGTAAGCATGATACACGGCCTGGAAAAACGGGATCGTTTCCGGTCCTCCAACCCCTGCATACCGCTCTTTGCTCACCTGCAACGTCAGAAAGGCGTCAAGATAGGGAAGCCAGCATTCCCCGCAGCCTTCGCCGGCGAGCACCGTATGATCTTTGACCATGTCATTTGTACGGATCATCTGCGTAAGTGTGCCAAAATTTTTCACCCAGTAATTACCGCCTCCGACCGGATGGCCATGGGTGGTATCATAGCATATATAATTCAGGCAGGCCTGGTCCATATACACTCCTCCCGTATGATATTCATTGATGGCTTTATCGGCAAGGGCAGCATATTTTTCCTTCCAAAACCTGGTAGCCATGCACATCGGCGTCAGCGAGTGATGGGTAAAAATATTGAACACATGCGCTTCTGTACCGCCTGCCTCGTTTTTTACCGCCCAATTCAGCGCATGCTCCTTTTCAAAACTCTGCGTAGACGTCCCCCACTGGAAGGAGTTCATATACACGATGGCTTTTACCCCCTGTTGGTTTGCGCTGCGAACGGCGGCCTTAAAAGATGCATCACCCTCCTTTGGGGGGAAATACTCCGGAAATCCATCATCATACGGACTACCATGCCACCAATGCCACAACACATTAACGGGTAAGCCTGTTCTTTTCCTGAGATCTACAGCCGGTGTAAGTACATTTCCGGATCGCCCCCTGTTCCATACCCAGAGTGCAGTACTGTCAGCCCAGCTTTCCCCTGCATGCTTCCTAAAACGGCTGTCCTGACACCATGCCTGACGCACTCCCCAGGCTTTATATATTTTAGCGGCAGAAATCCAGTCTCCCTTAAATGCACCGATCACGGCGTCATAGGGCAAGGTATAAGCATCTTTTCCATCCCCGGCCACCGGATAGTTATTCATCTGATAGCCCAGATTGTTGAGGCTATCGAGCGAAATTGAAAATTGCTTGGCATACCCTTGCGCATCATTACAGGCTGCATAAAAACCATGGGTAGCCGGATTGTATAATGACAGCATCTGAAGCGACAACGGCCCGGGATAACGCCAGGTAAAACTCCTGTCCTTACCATCAAGCCCGGACAACGCGGTACGGGGCGCTTTACGCAGCTCCCCCATCCAGACGGGCACGGCCAGCTCCTCGTTACCCATATCCCGCAGGCCGGAGATATTGGGGAAAACGATCTTCTTCAGCTGCTTTCCCGCTACCCCCGATAATGAGATATTCCAGGCGGAAAGCGCCTGATCGCCCCGGAGCCTGACCTTAACCCGTACTTTCAAATCGGGACCGGCGATCCCTGAAAACCGGCTCCATTCCAATACCAGCGTTTGTGCATCCGGTTGAGAGACATGAAAAGCGCCCGCGGCAGACATCTCTACCGTCCCCGCCACTCCTGGCTCACCCAGTTCCAGCTTCCATAATGAAGCTCCCCGTGTACCGTTCCGGTCGAGGAATTCAAGCGAGGTGCTCAGATCTTTTAAGGATACCAGCTCGCCGGTAGCGGCATCAAAGGTGATCCTAATGGCCTTATTGCCCAACACCACACCATCTTCAGGCGCCGGCGGTGTTCCATACGCTGTTACGGTAGCCAGGAACAGGTATACTGACAGTATGGATATAAAACGCATTATGCTGTTTTTTATAGAACTTTCGATAAAATTGGCGTACCCGGCATCAGTATCCCGGATTCTGATCGTCCGGCGACAACGCCGGATTTGTATCTATTTCCTGCTGCGGAATAGGCCACAGGTAAGCCGATTGCTGTACGGCGATCCCCTTGGCATGAAGAATAACCGACGCGGCCTTTTTGGTGCGCCGGAGGTCTTCCCAGCGTTTCCCTTCCATAAAATGTTCATAACCCCGCTCCTGAAGTACGGTATCCCTGAATGATTCCGCCGTCCAGCCGGTGCTCGGATAGTCCACGGGAGACGCCACATCAAACGGATACCCATAACCGCGGCGCTTCACCTTATTCAAACATTCAATCGCCAGTGCCGAAGGGCCGTTTTCTGCCATGGCATCAGCCTCCGCATACAGGGTCAATACATCGGCATAACGCAAAAACGGATAGTCATTACCGAAACCGGTAATACCGGTAGCACCGGGATCCCGGAACTTGCTACACAAGACCGGCGTAGAGGAAGGCAATGGCGTCACCTTACCGGTAGCCGGATCTATATATTCGGTAAACAGATCGTACTGTTTACGAAGGTCATTATCATTCCAGTTCCTGATAAACGGATTGTCCGGCGTTTCATAAATCACATAGTTCCCAAACGGGGCAAACTGAGTGGCGGTCCATAACAGGTTCAGCGGCCATCCCCATCCATCCTGGTGATTGAATTTGAGATAAAAGATCTCCTCGGATGTGCCGTTGGCAGAAGCTCCGAAAACATTATCAAAATCCTCCGGCTTGCTGACGCCCACCAGCGAAAAAGCCTTGGATTGGATCACCTCCAGCGCCTTTTTCTGCGCGTCATCCCACTGCCCCAGGGTCAGATAAATCTGTGCCAGAAAGGCCTTAGCCGCCCATTTGGTAGGATGACCGAATTGTGCAGGTGTCGATGGAAGACTGTTTTCTCCCTCAGTCAGATCGGCAACAATCGCATCATAGACATCCTTAACGGCAGCCCTTTTCGTATCTTCATGACGGGTATCCAGATATAACGGCACGGCGCCCCAGTTAATAACCAGGTGGTAATAGCAGAAAGCGCGCATAAACTTCGCCTCCGCCACCAGCGCATTTCGGGTATCCTCATCGATCGTGGTGATCTGCGGTATCTTTTCAATGGCTATATTGGCGTAATTGATACTCCTGTAAAAATCCGCCCATAGGCCGTCCGTTCTGGCGATATTCACCTGATCCAGCGTCTTGTACTCGCCGATGGGCGCTGTCGATCCTCTCCCGTAACCATAATCGGCTTTGATGTCCATCTGTAAAAAATACGGGCCATTGAGTCCGCCTTTCCTGATGGGCGAATAGATTGCATTGATAGCGCCCTGTGCGCTTTCCAGGTTATTATAATAAGTCGATTCGGAGATACGATCTTTGGGTATCTCATCCAGATAATTTTTGCAGGAAGAGAAGCAAATAATCAAAACAGTGCAAAGCGCTATATTTAATATGACCTGTTTCATTGGTTTACCAATTTTTGCTTGAATGGTCTCAAGCCGTTAGAAATTAATCTTTAACCCTGCCAGGATGGTTGTAGCATTGGGATATCCCATTTCGTCAATACCTTTCGAAATGCCGGATCCCTGCGTATTCACATCCGGTGAATACAGCGGATAACTGGTGATGGTAAACAGGTTCTGCGCACTCAGGTAGATCTCCGCGTGGTTGATACCGATTGCCGCTATGCGGCGGCCTTTCAGGGTATATGACAATTGGACGTTCTGCAAACGGATATAGGAACCGTCTTTTATAAACCGGTCTGATCCCTGGTAACGGGTGGTCGCGCTGATGCGTGGATACCGGGCATGGGGATCGGGATCTTCGGGCGTCCAGTAGTTGTTCAGCACTTCCCGGAGCTGATTCTCCCCAAAGTAAAAACCATTGGCGATACTGGACAGGTTATAGGCCAATATCTGATTACCCTGAATACTATTCACGATAAAAGAAAGGCCAAAGCTACCATAGGACAGATGCGAGTTTACACCGGCAATGAACTTCGGATTGGGGTTGCCGATGATCTGCCGGTCTGCGGTGGTGATGCTCCCGTTGCCGTCGATATCTTTGTACTTGATGTCGCCGTCGGCCGTTAAGCCGTCTTCCACATATCCGTAAAACACTCCGATAGGTTGCCCTACCCTTACCAGGCTCATAGCCGGCAGGTTATTACCCATGCCGGCGCCAAAAATATCGGCACCATCGGCCAGTGATATGACCTTGTTTCGGTTAACGGTAAATGTCCCTCCCAGATCCCATTTGAACTTACCCCGGTTCATCAGCTGGAGGTCCAGCGCCACATCCATGCCGGCATTGCGGATACTGCCGATATTGGCGGACTGTGAAGCGTAGCCGGAAGATAGCGGCAGCGGAACAGAGGCCAGCAGGTCGCGGGTCATCTTTCGATAATAATCAACAGACAGCCCGATGCGTCCGTTGATCAGCATAAGATCAGCCCCTACATCGACTTGTGAGGTGGTTTCCCATTTCAGGTCCGGATTGGGCTTTACATTATCCGGTGCAAACCCTACATACAGGTTATCATCAAAAACAGTGGGCATACCCGTGAGCACGGAAAGCGACTGGTAAGGACTTACGGCTGTATTACCGGTCTCCCCCCAGCTGCCTCTTAGTTTAAAATCACTGATGGTATTTTTTAGCCCTGCCCAGAATTTTTCCTCGCTCAGCTTCCAGGCAACCGCCATAGAAGGGAAATACCCCCATTTGTTGGCACTTCCGAACCTCGAAGACCCGTCGGCCCGTATACTCGCGGTAAGCAGGTATTTGTCTTTATAGGAGTAATTGGCCCTTCCCAGCCAGGAGAGCAGGGTATACTTGCTGTAACCGGAAACGGGCGTACCCGGTATGGTACCCGACTGAAGACTGTTATTCCCGAGTGCATTATTGGAAAACCCTTTGGAATTGGCATTGGCAGACTGATCAGATATTTTTTCATTGGTCAAACCCGCCAGCAACACCAGTTTATGATCGTCCCCCAGTTGTTGGGTATACGTCAGCAGGTTCTCATTGACAATATGCATGAGCTCGGCATAGGTAATGGATGCAGAGCCGTTGGCCGTCTGTTGAAAAAGAGTAGGTGAATAAAAATCGCCTCTCGTCATGTTATACTGAACCCCGACTGAGGTATGAAACTCCAGATCCCGCGTAATGTTCCCGTTCAGAATAAGGTTGGACAACAAACCGTTGGTGGCGCTCGATTGCTTTCTCTCCAGCGCCATGGCCACGGGATTTTCCAGAATGTCCGGACTGAATGCATATCCCCTCAGATTTGTATAGCTGCCGTCTGCATTCCTGACAGGCAACGTCGGCGGAGCTACCAGCGCTCCGCTGAGCACGCCCAGGCCCCTCTCCTGGTTATCGCTGTTGAGTTGATTGTTGACCGTTCTGTTGAAGATTCCGTTAAAATCAAGCTTCCAGCGTTCGCTTATCTTATGCGATATATTGGCCTGTAGCTGCCCCTGGGTATATTTTGATCCCAGGATGATGCCCTCCTGGTTAAGGTAGTTACCGGAAAGATCGAACAGGCTTTTGTCATTGCCTCCGGATATACGCAAGCTATGATTCTGGATGGACGCAACACGAAATATTTCTTTCTGCCAATCTGTTCCTTTACCGAATCCCTTGATCTGCTCTTCCGTAAAATAAGGAGCGATATGATCATTGGTTGCACGCAGGTTGGCCAACCGGGCAAATTCCTTCGCATCAAGCAGGTCCAGGGTTTTACTTACCTGCTGTATTCCATAATAACCGTTGTATTCAATCGCCGTTTTACCCGGGCCTCCCCGCTTTGTCGTGATCATTACCACACCATTGGAACCTCTCGAACCATAAATAGCGGTGGAAGATGCATCCTTCAGTACTTCTATGGACTGGATATCATTAGGATTCAAGTTATTCAACGCACCGGTATAGGGAAAACCATCTACAACATAAAGGGGCTCATTCCCTCCCAACAGGGAATTGTCTCCCCTCACTCTTACACTCAGTGAAGCCCCCGGCGCCCCCGAGTTCTGCAGGGTTTGCACACCGGCTGCCAGACCCGTTAATGCCTGAACGGGGTTGACGATAGCCTGGCTTCCTACATCCTCACCTTTCAGAGAGGCTATGGCCCCGGTCACATCGGATTTTTTCTGAGTGCCGTAGCCGATGACCACCAATTGATTCAAGCCGGTTGAGGCGGGGTGCAGTACTATTTTTAACGATGCTTGATCATTCAGGACCACTTCCTGCTTCTCGTACCCCACATACGAAAATACCAACACCGCGCCTCCGGGGGCATCTATCTGGAAGTTCCCATCGGCGCCGGTTGTAGCGCCTGTTGATGTCCCCTTTACCTGTATCGTCACGCCGGACAACGGATTGCCGGAGGAATCGGTGACCCTGCCGGATACCGGCTGTTGTGGCAACGGCGGCATCCTGTCCGCTGAATCCCGGTCCCGGGTCAGAGAACGGATCACTACCGTCTTGCCGATCACCACCCAGGAGAGCGGTTGGCCCTCCATACAACGAGCCAGTGCCTCCTCCAACGTCGCGTTGCGGAGCTCCACCGTCACCCTGCGCGAAGGACGCATTAACGACTCGGTATAGGCAAACGTATAGCCGGTCTGATCCCGGATCTCCGAAAACACCTCCTCCAGGGAAGCATTTTTCTCCGACAGGCTGATCCGCTGTCCGGACACCCTGGCACTTGCATGCAG
>NZ_BAABFN010000019.1:0-66978 GCF_039541075.1 Compostibacter hankyongensis
ACTGCACAACATTTTTTATTTCATAACTATATACATATTTGTTATTCCCATAAATAATCACCCGTTAATAGCACAACGCGTTAAGAACAAATATAACACCTGCTGAAAAACTCTCCATCTGATGCAGGGCTTCCGTTACCAGGCCACCGTAAGGGTGCCGGTCACATCTTTCGCTTCATAACTTTTTCCATAGCTGCTTTCGCCCGGGATAAACTCCTTTTTCCCCGTTTTCCAGGGGTATCCTGCATTCAGATAGACCCGCAGCTTGTCCTTTGTAATATCGGCAGGCGGATAGATGACTACCGTGGCATGATCAAGGCCTGTTACCTGGAATCTCCTGCTGATGCCGATCTCTCCCGAATGCAGCTCTTTACAGGAGAGCATGCCTGCGGGTTGTTGTACGAATATCCGGCATTCGCGGTGCCATGCCGTAGGCAGGTAATAAACAGACCGCCCTTCCTTCAGCTCGGTTTGGAATCCGGTCAGCAGCGGCGCGCCCTGGGGAAATTTAAATGACTGCCGGACTGTGGTATTGGGCACGTAACCCGAAAAGAAAAATCCGTTATCGTTCCGGGAAACCGTCATAATAGGGCTCTTCACCTGCGGATCCTTTTTTGCGATCCCGTAGTCGATGCCGAATTCGCCGAGTACGTACCGCAGATATACAGCGCCCGGGAACCATTTTTTCGGGTTGTCCGGCAGGAGTAGTTTGCCCCCCAGGAAGCTGGCGGAGTTAGTGCCTCTGACATAGACGACCCTGCCTCCGTTCCAGGAAGGATCCTTTCTTGTCCAGACCGCATGACGGATCTTTCCGTTTTGCTCCATCTTTGCAACCAGCTTCGTATAAGGGTCTGCGGTATCCTTTATGAGGGTGCTTATACCTCCCCCGCAAAAAAGGGAACGATGAAGTATGCTGTCCGGATATTTTGATTCCAGCTCATCTTCGTTCAGTGTAGTGGACAGCCTGAAGCGGCCTTCCAGGGGATCGACGTTTTTCAGGTTGAGAAGCTCCCGGAAAGCCGGTCCGGTACGATCTGCCGGTCCGTAGACGATAAGCCGGCCGCCGTTTTTTACATAGCGGATAAGGTCCTGCTCGAGCGCACTGCCGGCATCCGGCGCCACCGATACCAGGATCGATTCCCTGAAATACCGGGGTTGCCGTTCCGATACCCTCTGAAAAGCCGTGGTGGAAACAACCGTGTTCAGCGGGAAGCCGTTGTTGATCGCTTGCCGGATAAACCAATCCCCGTAATAGACTTCCGGAAGCCTTTCCGGCGAATGGTAAGCCCACCGGTGATATTCGTCAAACGGATAAACCCAGACCAGCGGACCGGGCGCTGTCGGCTCGTCGTACCGCGCTTTGAGGATATGCGGGATCACTTCATCGGGAACCTGCGTGGGCATTTCTCCGTAAGAGTTATCGATGGAAAGGAAGTTCAGGTGTGTGGGCACGCCTATTTTGCCTGCGCTGTCGATACGGGATACCGACATCGGCAGGTAGATATCGTGAGGTTCCCGGCCGTATCGGTCCAGCCAGGGGCTGTTCAGCCACCAGGGATCATGAGTGTAATAGCGGAAAAGAAACCGGTTGTCCGGCAGCTGCGCTATCCGGGACATATAACCGACCATTTCCAGCCCGAAGTCGCCGTCGAGCGCTGCCCAAGGTGAATTGGGCGGAGGCAGGATGTCATATCCCCCTTCGTAAATGCCTTTCAGATCGACACCGTCCCTCGCCAGGTCGATCCCGGTAGACAGGTTGGTACCCCGCGTCTGGATGGGAAAGCCGGGACACTCCCGGCGGAACAGGTTCCAGAACTGCATGATCCTGGCCCGCGTCGGACCGAGCTTCTCCGGCAGAAAGCCTTTCCCCGTAAACACGGCTCCCGTGGATGACCAGCCTTCCACGCCAAATCCGAACCCGTTGCTCAGCCATAGATAATCGTATCCGAGGTCTTGCAGGAAATGCCGGCTTTGCCGCCCGAAGAAGGTGCCGAACGGTGTGTTGTCGGGGATGCCCCGGGGGAATCCGGCATAGCGTACCGTATCTGCATGTAAGACGGAGTAGCAGCTGACAAAGGTGCTCTTACCCATAGCGCTCCCGCCCAGTATCTCACGATGCCGTTCATACTTGAAAGGGGATTTGGCAAATTCAGGCCCCGGGTCGAAAGTGGCGCCTACCCTAATGGGCTTACCGGTGATGGCCCGCCCGGTTTCTTTCAGGACGGAGATGATGTATTTAAGATCACCATAGGTGAATTCGGGCGGATGCTCCATGTAGTAGTAAGCCCTTTCGTGCAGGGAAAGCGTTTTCGGGCCCGAGCCCACGGGCCGGCCTGTGTTGGGATTACCGATATATCTTGCCCATTCGAGATGCTGACTGAGGTTGCCGGAATAGTCCAGTATCTCGGAGCCGTCGGCGGTCCAGAGCATGATGGATACGGTATCGGTATGACGGAGCAGGGAAAACCACTGTGTGAACATCTCTTCCGCGGTCTTTCTGATATAAGCCTTATCATTTTTCTTGAAGGGCTTGAGCGAGACCTCCAGGGTGATATTGTGAAAAGGATCTCCTTTCAGGAAAGCGGTGTTGGCGCTTCCGGGCCGTTGTGCGGTTGCCGGAAAATATCCCAGCAAACAGACAAGGGCGGTATAAAAGACGAGGCGGTTATGCTGCATGTTATTTGTCTTTATCTTTCAAAACTAAGCAATCATGTTTGCCCTTTCTGTGCTTATTATTCGGCAATGCCCTGCAATTCAATTTCACTCATGAACATATAATCGGTTCGGGCCCAGGTTTCCAGGATTTTTATTCTGATATATCTCACTGCCGGCGTGTTTTCCGGGAAAACGGTTGCTTCGCCGTCCCTGGCATGTTCGATGTCTTCCGGTGTCGTCTGACCCTGCGGAAGGCCGGAAGGCTTCACAGATTCGCCGTCTGCAAGCTTGGTCCAGCCGGTCCAGCTGCCGTCGGGAGCCGGATCATTGCTGCCCCATATTTCCCATTTTCTGGGATTCCCGTTGGCATAAAGGAGGGTGGGCTCGTCCAGCGTTCCCCGCTGCCATGTCAGCATGCCGGTGATGCTGGCGGTCATGCCCATGTCGAAGGAAAACCAGTGCGGTATGCCGGAACCATCCACTGTACGATACCATTGTATAACGTTATTTACTTTGCCGGCGAGCACGCCGTTCCACAGGTTGGACACTTTGGTGCCGCTGAGGGGCTGGGCATCGGTCGGAAGCGTGAATTCCCTGAAGGTGGCGGGGTCCAGCTTTTCGGGAACGGCCTGTTGTACGGTTATGGTGTTATACGCGGTGAAAAAGGTATCGATGGACAGGACTTCCGGCATATACAGCGTTCGGTATTGCAGGGTGTCGCCGCCGGGATAGCCTTCCCATCTGCTGATGCTGTCTGAGGGTGGGATAAAGCGGGTATGGGTTGCCCCTGCCTGATCGGTGTACCGGACTTCCGTACCGAGGGATGTTTCCGGGGATGCGGCCCAGAGCAGTTTTGTTTTCCCGTTTACCTTCAGGGCGCTGAGCAGCCGCCGGTCTGTCAGGCCGTCGGTATAAGACGCTCCGTATACCCGTCCGTCTGCCGATGTTTTTACCGATACATTGTCTTTATCGTCGTAGGTATATACCTCGAAGACATAATTGCCTTCTTCCAGATCTTTTATGACGATGCTGAGGGTATCCTGCGCGTGTGTCCGTTCAACGGGGAGATCAACCGAATCCCTGCCGTTATTCCAGAATATCCGGCAGCTAACCACATTCGGATCGGCACGCAGGATCCAGGATAATCTGACCCGGTTCTGTCCGGGATAAACGATGATGGAATCCGCCTTCCCCGGATAGTTGATTTCTCCCTTATCCCGGAGGGGGCGGTAGCTTTCGTCCATCTTGCTGCAGGACCAAAGCAGGCAGCAGAGGAAGGTCGGGAGGACAAAGCAGCGGATATAATGGTATGCCATGATAATAATGATTTAGCGTAGCGGTATGGGTTACTGTTGCGGCTGTCCGTAAAAGGTGAGCTCGGACATCCACATATAGTCCGAATTTCCCCAGGTCTGCAGCATCTTGATTCGTATATACCTCACCGGTGGTGCATCCAGCGGAAAGCTGAACTCCTGACCGGCCCGGGCTTTGGCAATATCGTCATTGGTGTTCTGCCCTATTCCGGATCCGGAGGGCTTTACAGATTCACAGTCGGCGAGCTTCGTCCAGCCTTCCCAGCTGCCGTCGGGCGCCGGCTGGTTGCTTCCCCAGACCTCCCACAGCTTCGGATCCCCGGCCGAATACAGCAGGGTATTTTCATCAAAGGCGCCACGCTGAATCATCACGTAGCGGCTCAGCTTGGCGGTAGTGCCGAGGTCCATGGTGAACCAGTGCGGTATGCCGGACCCTGTCGCCGTCCGGAAAAACTGGGGATAGGCGGTTACATCATCCCAGAGGTTGCTCATCTGCACGGTGGCGGAAGCCGCTACGGCGTCTGTTGTCAATACAAGGGACTTAAACTTCTTTTTGTCCAGCTTCTGTTCAAACAGGGGCGTCAGCTCGCCAGTCAGGGTGTCGGAACGGTTGTCCCAGCGGTCGCGGATGCACAGGCCGAACCATCTTTTCTCGGCAGCGAAGCCCCGTACGGAAAACTGTCCGGATCTCAGGCTGGTATAAAAGATATCGGCGGTGGTGGTCTCTCCCACGGAGTCTTTGGTCAGCACGCTGATCACAATATTGCCCGAATCCTCGTTTTCAAAATGTACCGTCACGCCTCCGAAATCCGCCTGCATCGTTAAGGATTTAAATGCCTCCAGTACCGGAGGGCTAAGCGGTTTTACCTTTACAATGACCGGCTCCGATCTGATATCTCCGCGGCTGACGCTGTATAGCCTGACCTCGTGTTCCAGGGTATCGCCAAAGCCTTCCAGGGTCAGCGTATTGTTATAAAAGGTCTGTATCTTTTCCAGCGTTTTACCGGGCCGGATTTCATATTCGGCCTTCACATAAAAAAGATGGGGATCCTGCGGAAGGGTATAGGTGAGCTTTGCTCCGCCGTGTCGGGGACTAACATGCACTCCTGAGACGGGCTCAGGCGCAGGGCCTCCCTCCTTAAAAGGTCCCAGCTTTTCTTCTTTGCATCCGGACAGCAGGGTCGGCAGCAGGATCGGTATCAGAAATGATAGATATTTCATATCGGCAGTTTATAATGATCGTATAGACGAAAGGATATTTTTCTTACGGCATTGCCGGTTACCAGTCGGGGTTTTGCAGCAGGTTGTTATTGGTGACCGTCTCGCTTTCTTTTATGGGCCACAAATAGTCCCGTTTTTTGAAGATCGGGTTGAACAGCACCCTGACCTGGTAATAGTTTTCCTCGTCTTTTCCGGTATAGTTCCATCCGCGTACCGGCTGGCTCAGGGTTTGCTGGGCTTCTTTCCATCTTCTCAGATCCCAGAAGCGTTGGCCTTCAAAGGCCATTTCGATCAGACGCTCCTGGTGGATGATCTTTCGCAGACCCGTCTGAGTTTGATAAGCATCCGGCCGTTTGGAATACAGTGACCATGATTCCGCTACGGACTTCAGGCCGGCCCGTTGGCGCACCAGATCGATCCATTTAAAGGTTTCCGCCCCCGGTCCGTTTACTTCATTGAGGGCTTCTGCATAGAGCAGATAGAGGTCTCCCAGCCGTATGACCGGCCAGGGATATGCTTCCACGGTTACCTCCTGGGCGTTGGAGACATCCAGGTAATTCACCAGCTTCTTGGGCCAATAGCCTGTAATGGAAAAGCTCCAGGCGTGGTTGTTGGCGGTTTGGCCGAATTTGGCCGCCACGTATACGTTATCGGTATCGCTGTATCTGCCTTGTCCGTACCATCTTCCTCCGTCGAATCCCAGATCCGCATAAAACCGCGGCTCCCGGTCGAAGTTGAGCACGGCGGTGGTATATCCTTCCTTGATATAAAGCTCCTCGCTGTGAACGGCCTTTCTGAGACCGTACCGGTTGTCGTAATCCCAGGTCTTGTCTTCCGAAATGGGAACGCCGTTGCTGGAATAAAAGAGCTCTGCCATTTTAAGCGGAGGAGAGAAAGTAGAGCGTACCGTTTGCTGGATATCGCTGCTGTACAGCCATGCCAGGGACTCTCTTTGTACGGTAGAGGCCATATTATCGGTGCTGGCCCAGATGATCTCGGGGTTCCATTTTTCACAGAACGCATTGCGGATGCTCATCTCGGTTTTTGTCGTCTCCGATATATTGGCCGGTACAAACGCCGCCGGCTGGTAATAGTACAGGGCCTTGCCTGCGGCCTGACAGGCATCAATGGCGGCTTTGCAGGCGTCTGCCGCTCTCTGCCATTTGGCAGGGTCTGCTGTGGCGCTGAACAGCGGCAGGCCTCTTTTATCCACCATGTTGCTATAGTCCGTATTCCCGTTGAACAGGGGGCTGGCCGCCATCATAAGGAGTCTCGCTTTGATGGCCAGCGCTGCAGGCCGGGTGGCCCGGCCCTGTTCCGAGACCTCGTTGGTGATGGCGTCCGGGAGATCAGCCGCCGCCTCGTCCAGCAGGGCTGCGATGTAATTGACGCAGGAATCTACCGGCTCGCGGTATACCTTTACCGCTTCGGGTCCGCTGGATATGGGCAGGTTCTTATCGATGATGGGGATGGGGCCGTACATCCTCAGCAGGAAGAAGTGGTAATAGGCCTTCAGGAATTTAGCTTCTGCGGCCCACCGTTTTTTCTCAAAGTCGTTCATGTCGGGAACCGCCCCGATATTGTCGAGAAAGGTATTGCAGGTCCGTATGGCCAAAAAGAGATCCGTTCCGCCCTGGCCGCCTCCCCAGAAGTTGCAGTAGGGGTTTACGACATTCTGAAATCCCATGCCGATCTGCCAGTTCAGCTTGGGAGTGTTTACGTCAAAGGGATTGCTCCAGATCTCATCTCCCCCCAGAAAGGCCGGATAATTATAAGGGTCGGCAAAATGAGGCTGGTAATGATAGCAGGTGAACAAGTATTGTTCTGCCGTGCTGCGCATCCTGAAAGCGTATTCCACGGTGGCCACATTGTCCGGCACGATATCCAGATAATGACAGGAGCATAAAAGGCCCCATAAGGTGAAGAAGCAGTATTTTATGTTTTTCATGTCATTGTTTTTAGAAGGAAACCTGAACACCGATGTTGGTTACCCGTTGTACGGGGTAGCCCAGGCCGTTGCCGCCCATTTCCACATCCCAAAGCTTGAAATGGCTGAAGGTGAGTAAATTGATACCGCTCAGATAAAACCGGGTTTTCTCGAGGTGTATTTTTTGGGTGAGGCGCTGAGGCAGGGTATAGCCCAGCTCGACGGTCTTCAGCCGCAGAAAAGCCCCGTTCCGCATGAACCAGGTGCTGGTCTGGGTATTGTTGGCGATCGTCCGGGTACTCAGCCGGGGCCAGAGCGCATACAGATTGCGGTGATCCTCGGACCAATGATCGTCCGCATAGGCTTTCAGCAGCTGGTTTTGAAGCAAAGTACCCGGCAGCTCATCGCTGCTGTACCGGTAAGCCACGAAAGGCGCTGTCGCTTCGGGATCGATCCAGAAGGATTCCCTCGCCAGTCCCTGGAAGAAACAGGAGAGGTCGAAGGACTTATATCCCACAGATATGCCGAAGCCGTAGACAATTTCGGGTGTGGAGGGATAGCCGATCGCCATCCGGTCCAGCGAAGTGATCTGGCCATCGCCGTTCAGGTCGCGGTATTTGATGTCCCCCGCTCCGTATTCCCCGAAACCCTGTAAAGGAGAATTGGCAACTTCGTCATCGTCGGCAAAGAGACGTTCTGCAATATATCCCCACTGCTGGGTGAGGGGCCAGCCTTTGTGCGAAAGATATTTTTCCGCATAGTCCGGCTCTTCATATACCTCGAACTTGCTGGTGGCATAGGTGAAATTGGCCCGGGCCTGGAGCCAGAAATATTTGCCGAAATATTTGTTGTAGTCGGCAGAGACGTCTATCCCTTTGCCGGCCGCTTCCCCGATATTGGCTTTTATGTCGGAGGTGCCGGATACGCCGAGGGTCATCGGGATATAAGCGCGGGTCATCAGGATATTCCGGCGATGCTCCTGGTAGAGGTCTACCTGAACATTGACCTGGTCAAAAATGCCGACTTCCAGACCCAGGTTGGTTTTGGTAGCTGTTTCCCAGGTAATGTCGCTGTTGCCGTAACGGTTCACGAAGATGCCGTTCCGGGCATAGCGGTTGTCGGTACCAAATACAGATCCCCTGGCAGCATCGTTCATGTTCACGTCGGAAAGGTAAAAGAAGCGATCCTGCGGATCCCCGACCGCATCATTCCCGACCAGACCGTAGGTAGCCCTTATTTTGAGATTGGATATCACTTTTTTGTAGGGTTCCCAGAAGCTTTCATTGGAGACATACCAGGCTGCGCCCACGGAAGGGAAGAACCCGAAACGCTTGTCTTCATAAAAGCGTTCTGAGCCGTTGTATCCGAAATCAAATTCTCCGAAATACCGGTTGTTATAGGAGTACGAAAAACGGCCGGATACGCCGATGTTGCGGTGCGGAAGCGAGGCCTGAAGACTGGAGACGTTGGCTTCCACCTGGTTGTTCAGCAGGAATACCAGCATTCCGCTGATGTCGTGCTTATCGGAGAATGTCCGGGTGTAGTTGGCTGATGCCTGGATATAGGTGGTTGCGTTCACCTGTTTGGGATCCTCGTTATAGTCCAGGTATTCGGTTCCTTCGTTTTCATTGAGTAAGCTGATCGTATAGGTGTCGGTAAGCTTGTCGTATCCTCCCGTCTGGTACCAGAAGGGCTTATAGGAACGGGCTACGCCGAAGTAAGCCTGCCGCGTGGTATTAAAGATGCCGTTCAGGGATAATCCTTTGGTGACGAAGGAGAGGTCCTGCTTTAGCTCAAACTGCGCCAGCACCAGCGTTTTGGTATAATCCTTATATCCTTTCACCATTTCTGCATAAGGATTGAGATAGTTGCCGTCGGCAGCATTGCCGAACATGATATGCTGAACATAGCGATGTTGTTCATCTGCCGGGAAATAGGCCGGGAACAACACGGGATTGGCTCTCATCACTTTTCTGTACATATCTGTTCCGCCGCTGATCGGTCCGGTGTAATCGTCGAAAGTGCCGTAAAGCCGGATCCCTGCTTCGGTAGTTTTGGTAAGATTGATATTGACGTTGGACCGCAGCTCATAGGTTTTCAGATTGATGTTGCTGTTGAAATTGTTACGGTCATCCACCTTCAGCACGCCGTTATCCTGATTGAGCGTGGCGGCCAGGTAATAGCGGGCTACCTTTCCGCCGCCGGATACATTGAAGTTGACCCGCTGGTTCATGGTGTAATCCTTGAAGAGCGCCTTTCGCCAATCTGTGGCCGGATAGGCATAGGGGTTTGTGCCGGCAAGGGTATTGTCGATCTTGCTTTGGGGATAGAGCAGGACGCCCAGCGGATCCCGGGTGAGCACGGCTTCATTGGCCAGGTTCATATAGGTCACCGGATCGGCGAACTCCACGTTCCTGGTGGGCGCAGATACGGAATTTTCTATCCTGACAGAAACCCGGGCTTTGCCTTCCACCCCTTCTTTGGTGGTGATGAGGATCACGCCGTTTGCTCCCCGTGCGCCGTAGAGCGCCGTGGCTGTGGCATCTTTCATGATGGAAAAGCTGGCGATGTCGTCCACTTGCAGGCGGGCCAGATCTGTCGAAGAGAGCTCGATCCCATCGATGAGGATCAGCGGATCCTTCTTATATCCGAAGGTGGTCACCCCGCGGATAAAGAAGTCCGCATTGTCCGCGCCCGGTTCGCCGCTGCGCTGATAGGCGATCACGCCGGCCAGTCTTCCGGCCAGGGCTGTGGTAAGGTTGCTTGCCGGAATCTTCAGCTCTTTCGGGCTGATGGAGGTCATGGCGCCTACGACCTCCTGCTTTTTCTGTGTGCCGAAAGCCACGACCACCACATCGTTCAGCTGGTTGGAAGATGGCATCAGGGTGATATTGATGATCTCCCGCCCGCTTACGGAAACCTCCTGCCGGTCAAAGCCCACCATGCTGAAAAGGATGACCGCGTTATCGGGAACGTCAAGGATATATTTCCCGTTCAGGTCGGTAGAGGTCGCGACGGAAGGGTCGTTTTTTACGGATACCGTCACACCCGGCAGGGGAGCGCCTGAACTGTCGGTTACAGTGCCCCGGATTTCTTTGTTTGGCAACCTGTGGTATGCCGCCTCCGGCAATCCGGCGTGGTTCCCGGCGGGTAGCGATGCGGCGGGGCTGATCCCCGCAAGACAGCAGATAAGGCACAGCGACATCGCAGGGATCAACAGTCCCCGGATTGCCCGATTCCTTATCGAAGCAGAAGAGGATGTCTTGTTTTTTTTCTTCATACTTGAACGGTTTGTTAGCGGATAAGACCTGCTTGTGAACGGATGGGTAATCCATAAGCGTAACCGCCTGCAACCCGGAGGACAGGCTTTCAGCGAAGTCAATGCACGATGACCGCTTCAATATTCAGATAGCCGGCTATCTTAGCAATGGTATCGGCATGATGTCCGGTGCCCAATGCAAAATGATGCGTGGGGCCTTCTTTGATCCAGCTCTGAAGAAAGGTCCTTACATCCGGCTTGAAGAAGCCCCGGGTATTGGTATTGCCCGTAGGCGGGATAGGGCCTTTCACCGATTCGCCTTCCGCGATGATAAACTTGAACTTTCCCTCGAAGGTGGAGCTGATGCTGAGCATGGTGATCGGACCTTCCTTGATCTTGAACTCCACGCTCGCGCCGAATCCCGGTTTTCCGTGGTATTTCTTCAGGCTCCGCAGCACGGGCCGCCCTTCTGCTATGGCGATATTGTGCGGTCCGTCATGTCCGACGAGGACAAAGCCTTCCCTGAAATCCACGGGATGGAATTCGGCAAAGCTGCCGCCGATGCCCAGGCGATCCATGATAAACAGGGCAATGCAGGTCTTCAGATCGGACTCGCCGCACATCGGAAAACCTTTACTCGTCAGCAGGGAATTTCCGACGATCAGGTTGGTCATGATGAGACGGATATCGCTGTTTTCGTCTCCTTCATAATAATAGGCCAGCCCGTCGAGTTTTTTTTCCTGTACGAATTTTTCCAGGGCAACCGTGGTGCGCGCGGCGACAGCCAGGTCCCGGTCCTGCAGCTTTTCAGAGATCGGGTCCGAAACGGGATCCGGGGTATCAAAGAAGGAAAGAATACGCCGGCTGGCCTCTTCCTGTTCCTCCGGACTTACCTTCCGGTACTGGGCCAGGATTTCGTGTGCTTCGCATTGCACGATATGGGTCCCGAAATGGGCGGTGAGCATTGTAGCGTCGGTATGCATATCGAGCATGGCGTCAATCGGATGCCCGATATGGCCGATGCGCCCCCGTTTCAGACCCCCCAGCACGGCAGCGATCCGGCAATATGCTTCGAGCTCCTTTTCTGCGGCTTCATCGTTTTCCAGCGTGCCGATGACCATATGGGGCACCTGCTTTCCCATCCGCACGGCCACGCCGGCAAATTCCGGGAGGGCGCAGATATCGTCGTTGTAGAGTTGCAGGTGTGTGGAGGCCTTTTCATAGTCCAGCGCCATATCCGGCTGCAATGCTACCAGGACCACCGGTATGTCGAGGCTCCTGATGATGATCCCGAAAGTATCTGAGGTGGCATAGGTAAGCATGTCGCAAAACACAAGGTCCAGGTCGGCGGCTTTCAGGCGGGGAACGAGATCATAGGCGGCTGTGACATGGTCTATCAGCCCGAAATCCAGGAAATCTGCCGGCAGGCTGCTCAGCTTTTTCAGCAACCTGGCCTGCTTTTCCAGCAACTGCTCCTTGAGTCCGTCGAACTGTTTCCAGTATTTATGGTATCCCACTCCGAATATACCGATCCTCGCCCCGCGCCGGGGGCTGTGAATACTGTTAAAGGGTACCTGTATGTCATCCATGACAAGGGGAGTTTTCATCTTCTTACCGTTTTTTATTTTAAACTTTACGCACTATGTTTTGATAAATAAAAAAAAATTAAACAGCCGGAACCGTAGCCCGCTGCCGTGTATTCCGGATAAAAAATGCCAGCAGCAGGAAGCCCAGGGGATACATACATCCGCAGCCTATCCAGAGCGGCCGGTATCCGCTGTTTTGGATGATCACGCCCATCAGCGGATTGATCAGCAGGCTGGAAACGGCGCCCGCGGTGCCGGATAGCCCGACGACCGTGGAAGTGGCATTGCTCCCGAAGGTGTCGGTGATGGCGGTAATGTAATTGGTGATCCAGCAGCCGTGGGCAAACAGGATCACGGCCATGAGGATGACCGCCGCTTCCACCGTGGAAACAACGGCGATGAACGGGGCCGCCATGGTGAGCGCCGCCGCGGCTCCCATGATGGTTTTCCGTGCCCGTCCCGTGGTCATACCGCTGCGGATCAGCCTGTCGGAAAGCCAGCCTCCGAATATATTGGAGATCCCCAGCGCCAGGAAAGGTATCCAGAAGAGCTTTCCTACCGCTTCAAAAGAGGCCCCCCGCTGGGAGGACAGGTATTTGGGCGCCCAGAACATGATAAAGTACAGCACCGGATCCAGCAGAAAGCGGATCAGTATAAATATCCAGACACGGCGGTTCTGCAGCAGCGTTCCCAGGGAGGGAAGCGGGGATGAGGCCGACGATTGCCGGACAGCGCTTCCCTGCCGGCGGCGCAGGAGCAGCAACCAGCCGCCCACCCAGATTAATCCGACCAATCCCGGCAACACAAAGCCTGCCTGCCAGCCCATGGCGGCGGTCATCCAGATGGTAAGGGGAGGGGCGATAACGGCTCCGATAGCAGAGCCGCCGATGGCGATCCCATTGGCCAGGGCGCGCCGCCTTTCATCGAACCATTCGGCTACGACCTTTGCCGCGCCGGGGAAACATCCTCCTTCCCCGGCTCCCAGGAGAAAACGGAAAGCAATCAGCTGGTAAACCGTCGTGACAGTGCCGTGCAGGATGTTCGCCAGCGACCATATCCCTACCGATATAGCCAGCCCCAGCGTGCTGCCCATTTTATCGATGAGCCGCCCGCTGACGGAAAACATGATCGCATAGCTGACCAGGAAGGCGGTATTGACAAATCCGTATTGTATGTCCGTGATGGTGAATTCCTGCTGCATCTTCAGGATGGCCACGGACAGCACCTGTCTGTCCAGGAAGCTCAGTCCGGTCGTGATGAAGAGCATGGCAAGAATGACCTTTCGCAGCAGGGATGGATTCATTATGCTTAACGCACTAAGTTGATTGCTGCAAAGAAAGTCAATTCTTTTAACAAAACAAAATTTTAGGGCGGTACTTTTTATTTTATATAGACATCGCTTATTTTTTGCCAAATCAGATCTGCCATGGCCTTCATACCTGCATCCGAAGGATGTATCGCAACGCCGTGGTTTTTAAATTTTCCAATGGCCATAGCAGAAGAATCAGAGGATAGCTGGTCTATCCTTACGAAAAAACAATTCTCTTTATGCGCTTCCCTTTCTATTATATCGCTTATCTTCTGTTGCTGCTCCCAGCTCCAAAAGGAAGACGTGCAGATAATTTTAACATCCGTATTCCCCGAGATAAAGAAATGCAGCAATTTGCCATAATAAGGGCCAAACGGCTTTTCCCCGAGCTTTTTTGAGGGGACATTTTCTCCTATATGCAGAATGATCAGATCCGGCTTTATCATTGCCAGGCTGTCCAAAGCCGAAAAATCATAATTCCAGTATGATCTTTCAAAATCAACAATGGTTTTGATATGAAAGTGCACCGAAGGATTTACTTCCTTAAATCTTCTTATTAGATCATGCACATAGTCCTTTTCCTTTTCACTGGCCGCCATGCCCCAATCTCCGAACCATCCCAATCCCGGACTCGGCGCATGTCTCGTTATGCTATTCCCCAAGATCAGGACATTGCGAACATCCCGGATGTTATTGGTTTGGCCGTTTGCCTTAAGGGAGAAAGAGAGTGACTTTTTGACGCCGGACAGCAGACTGTCTCCTGCTATCTTTGATGGTGTCAGCCATCCGCCTTCTCCGTTCTCATTCCACGCATACATCACCGCAATCTTTTCCCTGGGCGTCCGCTGTGTATTTTCGCTTATCCACTTTCTGGCAGCATGGACCGCATGATAAACCGATGACATGGAATAACCCGAAAAACGGGGTACTTTCACCGTGTCGGCTCTCCAGGGTCTCGGGTCCCAATTCAAAGTAATACATGGCATGTAGGGCAAATGAGATTTGGTTTTAATTCCATTCCATACCCGGACTTCTGCAGTGCTCATGCTGTCAATAGGCGTCACTTCCCGGTCTTTTGCCAGTCCGTCGCTATGATAATTGTACCCGGTTAAAACGTCAAATCCACAAGCTTCTGCCTGATGGAGGTTTGCTGCATTATTGTAAACGCAAGCGGCAATGGAAACCCCTTTCAGCCCTGCTTTGATTGAGGCCTCTTTTAGTTGAGCAAATGCTTTTTTGACGGCCTCGGTTGAGCCGAATTTGTCAACGAGTGACGAAACCTCGAAAAATATCAGCAGCGGCTTTCCGTCCACTTTTAAATATTGTTTGTCTTTAAAGAGCTTCAACCATATTTGAGAAACATCTCCCCAATTGTCAGGTTGGATATAATATGGATTATGGTTAGCAACCATCAGACAGAATTGGAGCCGGTCTTTATTGGGGGATGAGCGATACAGGCTGAGGGCATGGTTCAACGGATAGTTATCGGTGCCGTCTTTGAAATACCAGTCAAATGCAAAAAAGCCGAGACCGGCCTCAGCTGCTTTGCT
This sequence comes from Compostibacter hankyongensis, assembly GCF_039541075.1. Taxonomy (NCBI): domain Bacteria; kingdom Pseudomonadati; phylum Bacteroidota; class Chitinophagia; order Chitinophagales; family Chitinophagaceae; genus Compostibacter; species Compostibacter hankyongensis. The sequence goes on from NZ_BAABFN010000019.1 coordinate 14,821, forward strand.
GATCTGAGCGTCCACGATCGGCTGGGTGCTTGTCGCCCAGCCCCATATGGGTTCCCGGACCGGATACTGGCTTTTTAGCTTGTCTGTTATATGGAATGTGGTCCCGGTCCAGCCATCGAAATAATAGGCGCCCAAAACGATATCGCTGCTGCCTGCTTTCTGTCCGGTCATATCCTGTCCGTATATGCTGAGGCAGGTGAACATGAGCAGGATGTTCAGGATGGAACAGACTTTTGTTTTTCTGTTGGTTTTCATAATATATTTTTTGTGTCCCACTTTCCACAAGCCGTTTTCTTAGTCATTTAATGCTTCTCCGGTCGGGAATTTGGTTATAAAATCGACATTGGAGAATGAGAAGGTAGATGTCCCGCCCATTTCTTTATCATGATAGGGCGAATATATTTTAGCGGATATGGATTTTGCCTGGGTGTCGATTTCGAGCAACCTCAGATATCCGCCGCCCATGCCATATTTCTTTCCCTGGAAATCCTGCAAGATTTCATAGACGTTATTGCCCTTGTCTCCTTTCTCTACATGCCAGGCGCTGCCATCTACATGCCCACTCAGCACCATCAGGATGTTAGGGTATTTTTTTACAAGGAAATCGTTGATCTCCTGGGGACTCAGGTTTCCATAGCCGGCGTTTCGTTGTCCGATGCTCCCGTCAGGATTCAAAAAGTAGTGCGTGACGATAATGACATTAAAACTGGGATGGCTGGCAACCACTTCATCGGCCCAGTTGATCGGGTCCCGTCTGGAGGTGAACTCCAATGTCAGTACAAGCCAGTCCAATCCGCCTGCCCTGAAAGTATAATAGGCATTGTCACTTTTATTTTCTTCAAACCGGCCTCTTTGTTTTTTAAATCGATAAATGGGGAAATAAGAATTGAACTTATCCGTATTTCTCAAGTTGGCATTTACATTCCCGGGCGCAGCGCTGCCGGAGTGCAAGCCTATGGCATGGGTGTCGTGATTTCCGACGGTTATGGCATAAGGTACGCCGGCCTCATCCAGGATATCAAAAGCTTCGCTGGCATATTCCCATTGGCTGTGATTATTAAAGTCAACCACATCGCCCACATGCAGGGCAATAGGAATATGCAGGCTGTCTTTATGCTCTTTTATCCAGTTTACCTGGCTAAAAAGCATTTCGGGATCCTTGCTTATCTCGGTTTGCGTATCCGGAAATACAGGGATGGTGAACTTCTGTCCGAAGGAATAGGTGAACGGGCAGGCCAGCATACCCGTTACTATGGCCTTTTTTAGGTTGCAGGAGAGGTTACTCGATTTCATGATTTATTTTTATGACTTTGAGATTTGCGTTACGAAATATTTAAAATTAAGTCGCATCGGGCAATTGGGTATAGAAAAATAAATAATTACCATCCCGGATTCTGCTCAAAAGACGGCATCTTATTTATTTCATCCAGCGGAATGGGTAAAATCAGGTACTTGTCTTCCCATGTTTTCCGCCTGTCTACGACGATGCGTTCATTGCTGAAGGTGCCGTCGGCATTTTTGGTCCAGGACATTCCGGTGGTAACTTTTTCCGATTTGTCCAGGATCTTCCACCTCCGCTCGTCATAAAAGCGTATTTCTTCATAAGGCATTTCAACGCGGCGTTCCCGGCGAATACGTTCTCTCATATCATCCTTGCTTAAACCGGCAGGCAGGTCAGGCATTCCGACCCGCCGCCGGATCGCGTTAATAGCGCTGTAGACATTTTGGTCCGGACCCACTGCTTCATTTTCTGCTTCTGCATAGCTCAGATAAACTTCGGCAAGTCTGATGAACCGGAAGGACTCATTTCCGGAATTATTGGACTGATCCTCCGGAGCTTTGTATTTTCTAAGATAATATCCGGTATGCGTTCTTTGCCTGGTGTTGGAAATGCCTACATTTCCTCCTTTATAAGCCCCGATGTAGTAATCGGCCCCGTTAACCTTCCCGTAATAGGCATTGTTATACCATACGGTCGCATAAAAGCGGGGATCTCTGTGTACATACGGGTTGGCATCATCATAGCCTGAGGCAGGATTGATGATAGGATGCATATGATCTGCGTCGGAATATCCGGTTATGGCCATTTCACCATTATCCATATCATAAGTATCTACCAATTCCTGCGTGGGGCAGGACCCGGCCTTGTCGGCATTTAATACGGAAGCCATTCGGAGTACAAGCATATTAAGGGGGTATTGTGCTCCAAAGGCCCGGCTTACCAGAATTGTCTCTTTGTCTTTGGGATTAGCGCCATCATCGGGAGAGTTCTCAAAAAATTCTCCATAGTTATTATACAGTTGATAGCCGTTAGCCAGCAGGTCCTCCAACGCGGTTTTGGCAGTTACGGCGGCTTTTTGCCAAAGGGCTGCATCATTTGTTTTGTTCCAAAGCGGGCTGGCGGCATAAAGGGTAACCTGGGTTTTAAGAGCCTCGGCCACGGCTTTTGTCATTCTGCCGGCATCGGCAGTGGAAACTCTCCTCCAGGTGAAATTGGCTTCGGCGAGTGCTGCGTTACAATCCTCCACGATAAAGTCAACACATTCCTGAAAGGTATTTCTCTTTAAGGTGCTGAAATCGTATTCCGGGCTGAGCGGCTCCTTGATAATGGGCATGCCTCCGTACTTCCTGATCAACCGTGAATAGAAGAATGCCCGTAATACTCTTGCTTCAGCCTTCATGCTTGCCCTGTTCGACTCGTTCTTTACAGCGGCTTTATCGATATTGGCCAGGAAGGTGTTTACCTTGCGGATGCCTTCCCAGTTTCTTTCGTATCGATTTCCATTGTTTGTTGGGTAGTTGCCGGTATAAAGCGGGTTTTTAGAAGGGGTCAGCGATCCGCTGTACCACTCGGTTGCGGCAAACCCGGCCTGGGTAGGGGCATCGCTACTCTGCGCATCATCCGTAAAGGCGGCCAGAAACTCATAATAATGATAATAAATTCCGCCAAAAGGAAGGTAATTATAGACAGTGTTCAGATAGGATTCTGTGTTTTGAGCATCGGTGAATACGTCATTCAAACTAACCCTGCCATCGGGGGTTATGTCCAGGTATTTGTCGTTTTTACAGCTGGCGAGCCATAATGCTGCAGCTATCGTCAGTATAATAGATTTTCTGATACGGTTCATGATATAGACAATTAAGAATTAGAAGTTGATGTTAATCCCCGAATTAAAGATCCGCTGAATCGGATACGTATCCTGGCTGGCCAGTTCCGGATCGTAAGAATTAAATTTCATCTTATCCCAGGTGAAGAGGTTTAGCCCGTTGAGATAAATTCTGATATGGCTGGTGCCTAACTTTCTGGAAAGACGTTCCGGCAGGGTGTAGCCGATTTCAAGGCTCTTCAACCGGACATAACTGGTATTTTCAGCAAAGAAGGTATTTCCGAATTCGCTGAAGGACTGGGTTTGACTTAACGCCGGGAAAGTGACTTTTTCTCCGTTTGCCGCACGTTCTGCCGTCCAGGCATTTTTATGGTAGTCCCGGAAGTCATACCATTCCCAGGCGAAGCTGTTTGTTCCGCTGCCTACGTCGAAATGTCCCTGGAACAAAGCGGACAAGTCAAATCCCTTGTAGTTGACAGAGAGTGCGGCGCCCCAGGTGTGCCTTGGAACTGTACTGTGCCTGATCGGTGCGATATCCTTCTCATCAATGACTTTGTCTCCATTTAGATCTTTGATGATGAGATCGCCGGGGCGCGGAGTTTTGCCGATTTCAAAATCCAGGCCTGAGTTATCTATTTGCTCCTGGCTTTGGTAATATCCGTCATTTGTAATGTATCCCCAGATCTGTCCGATTTCATATCCGGTCATACGATAGCGATAGGCATAATCATCCGGTTTGGGCGCTTCGTCTACAAATAATATTTTGTTTCTGGCATAGTTGTAATTGAGGTTGGCGAGAACGGTAAAATCATGACTGATGATCTTCTCGTATTTCAGGTTGATTTCATAGCCGTGATTTTCAATTCTCCCCAGGTTAATAGGTGGCAGGGAACTACTCGGTTGTCCGATCAAAGTGGGTATGGTCCCCCGGTTGATCAATACATTATTCCGTCTTTCTGTAAACAGATCAACCGTCAGATTCAGTTGATCAAAGAGCCCCAGCTCAAGGCCTATATTACCCTTCTTTGCAATTTCCCATTTAAGATCCGGGTTTCCCAGGTAATCCTCATTTACTACATGTCCTTCTCCGAGATTGCTGGTAAATCCACCGGTGCCCACGCTTATATCATCCAGGTACAAAAACCGCTGATCGCCCAGCTGATCATTACCCACAATACCGTAGGAACCTCTTAGTTTTAAAAAGCTAATGGCTTTATTTCCCTTGAGAAAGCTTTCGTTGGAGGCTACCCAGCCAGCTGAAATAGCAGGGAATAGACCATACCGGTTACCCTTTCTGAACTGTTCCGAACCGTTGTATCCGGCATCAAATTCTATGTTGTAACGCTCATCATATCCATAGGTTAACCTTGTGGCCAGGCCGCGTAGATGAAAAGGCAATCTTTCACCATTTCTTATCCAGCTTTCCTGATTGGCCATTAACATGCCTGTGACCGCATGTTTTCCAAAGTCCCGGGCATAATTCAGAAAGAATTGCAATTGTGTATGGGATTGGAACGTAGCACTTGTGCTCGTGGAAAGCGGCGTATTGATAAAATTGGTCATCGTTTGTAGATACATGACGCTGTCGCCTCCGTTCGCGGCGGGTGTGTTGGGATCAATAAACTGTACCCATCTCTCGTAATCCCTTCTGGCGGAAAGGCTATAGACTGTTCTGGTATCAAATGATCCTACAAACCGGGCGGTCAATCCTTTGGTGAGACTGCTAAAGTCCTTTTCCAATCCCCAGGTTGCCGTAACATTATCCCCGGTATTTTTTTGGTATCCGGTTCTGTTGATCATCGCCCAGGGACTTTGTCCATAATTTCCGTCTCCGATCAGTACCTCTCCATCGGGTGTCGTTGGGCCCGGTTGTACGGAAGGCCATTTCTGGAACAGCGTATTCAGCAAGGCATAAGTGCCGCCGTTTCCGTAGTTGTCCTTACCCGGTTTGTTTTGATCATCCAGATACCCGGCCACATTTAAAAAGGTAGTAAGGGTTTTCTTTTTATCCAGGGTAGCATCAATATTAGCCCGGAAGCTGTATCTTCTCAGGAAGGCCCGGGCATCGTAGTCCAGGTCCGGATCCGTTTTCCATAATCCGCCCTGGTACAGGTAGCCTACGTTTACAAAATAACGGGCAAACCCTCCCCCGCCGGACATATTCAGGTTCACGCGTTCCATAGGAACATACTTATGAGTAAGCTCCTGAAGCCAGTTATGGTCCGGGTAGGCCTGGGGATTATCCTGCGATTTAAAATGCTGTAGCGCATCGGCAGAGTAGGGGGGCTGGTTGGTGGGGTCATTGGGGGCCGCACCCGGATTGTCATTACGCCATGCTTCATTTTTCAACTGGGCCCAGGTATAGGCATCCACGTCGTCAGGGGTTTTTGTAAAACTCTGGATGCCAAACTCCTGCGTTAAGCTGATTTCCGGCTTTCCGGCTTCCCCTCTTCTCGTAGTAACCAGTACGACCCCATTGGCGCCCTTAACCCCGAAAAGTGCCGTTGCCGAAGCGTCTTTTAATATGGTGACATTCTTTACTTCATTGGGGTCGAGATAGCTGATGTCGCGCTCAATTCCGTCTACCAGGACCAAAGGTGCCTGTCCGTTCAGCGTTCCCCTGCCCCGTAAGTATAATTGCGTTTGATCCACGCCGGGTTCCCCGCCGTTTTGAATGACTGTCAACCCCGGGAGCCGGCCAGCCAGGGATACTTTTAGGTTGGCCGAGGGACTTTGCTTCAATTCCGCGGTGCCGATCGATGCAATGGCTCCTGTAACGGTAGCCTTTTTCTGTTCGCCGAAAGCAACGATCTCCACCTGGTTCAGGCTGCCCGCATTCGCTTCCAGCGTGACGTCTATACGGGTTTCAGTGCCGACGATGATATGCTTCGTCTGATAACCGATATAGGTGAATTGTAAAGAGTCCGAGGAGGACGCTTCCAGGCTGAAATGCCCGTTGTCATCGGTAATGGTCCCCACATTTTTACCTAAGACCTGAACCGTTACCCCGGATAACGGGTTACCCAGTTCATCTTTTACCGCCCCGGTAATGGGGACTGCCGCGACCAGATTCATCGTGGATGATTCCTGAGGAGCGGAATGAGATGGAACAATGTTTTTGGAAGCCTGTACGTCGTTGCTGGCATAAGACGCCTGCGCGTGCAGGCTTAACGCTAAAACGTTGCATACCAGTGAGAGGGTTAAAGCATGAACCCAGATTTTGTGCTTGTGTATAATTTTTCTCATGTCAAACATAAAGGTGTTTTTTATGGTAAGAAAAACGGTCAATCAGGCGGCAAAGTTATCGCGGTAGTATTACGGCAATTTTATGCTATAATTAACATTTTATGAGCTTTTCCGGGCGTTGTCCCTGTGCCGGCGAAGCATGCCGGTGGCTCGGTGATCATCAATCATTAATAGCCGGCGCTATTGATTATATCCTTACGCACTATGTTTGTTTCAATTTGAGATAACTTTTCCGGTGAGGAGGAAGCGTTTGCTCCTCAAAGTATGGTTGATGATAGTGGTATAGTGGGTGATCCGGCGTTTGTGGACGGACAGCATCGTGGTCATATGAAATACGGCCGCTTCCGGAGTATCTTATGATATGCCAGCGGGTAAAGGGTTTGCTGTGTCCGGGAAGCGCCTTCCTTCGCCCATTTCCGGGCATCAGGTTCACCCCGGAGCTGACGAGGGCATGGCAAGAATGATCTTGCGTAGCGAGGATGGTCTCATAATAGTTAACGCTCTAAGTTAATCATGACAAAGAAAACAGTTTTTTTTAACAAAACAAATTTTATTTTTAAGAGCGACGGAATGGTTTTTCAGGACGATGGATGCTTTTAAAGGAGGGTGTTTCGGGGAAAACAATCCGGTTTTCCTATAGAGTATTTAACTTTATGCGTTTGCATTCAAACCCTATCCGTATAAGATGAAAAAACAGCAACCGAAATTCCTGGCGATATCGGAAGATATCATTGCGAAGATCGCGTCCGGGGAGCTACAGCCGGGCGATAAGGTACCTTCCGAAAATGAGATTATTCATAGCTACCGCGTAAGCAATACCACGGCCCGTAAGAGCCTGTTGGAGATCGAGCTGAAAGGTTGGGGCAGAAGGATAAAGGGGAAGGGGACCTTTGTGGTGAATCGTACCCGGGACCATCAGCTGCTGCGCGTGCTGGGATCTATCGGCAGTACCCGCCGCGGTTTTAATGAGAGCCTGGAGGCGGAAGGATTTACCCCGCGGAACATTATCCTGGAAAAGACCGTCCTGCAGGACGGCATTTCTTCGGAGATCAACGGACAGCATTTTATCATCCAGGGGTCTGTGCTGAAGATCCATCAGTTGCGCTATGCGGATGACGTACTCATGAAAGACGAGGTAAAGTACATCTCGCTGGAGCTTTGTCCCAAGATACACATGACGTCCACGGAAAAGTCCTACTTCAAGCTTTATGAGGATGAATATTATCTGAAGATAACCGATGTCAAGCAGACCCTCAGCGCGGATATCCTTCAGCCCGGCGCGCCGGACAATAATTTCGATACCCGGGAGCCGATACCCATTTTTATCCTGGATTCATCCATCGTTACCAAAGGAGGAAAGGTGGTAGAGATCGAACGTTCCTACTACCGGGGAGATAAGTACAAGTTTGCCATTATTGCTCATCCCGAGCTGTAATGCCGTGTTATAATAAGGTGGGCATTTTCCGGGAATAATGTAAATTGAGCAGGAGTAATCGATTAAAAAGCATCGAAGCATGGAGAAGGTTCATACGACAAATTATTTCAATACCCTTATTGCGGTGGCGGAAGACTGTCCCGCTTCCCGGGGGGAAATGCCTCCCGAACGGGGAGCTGCCAGATCAGTCGCCACGATCCAGTTCGAGCTGATCTATGATCATCCTTACCGGTTCACTTCCGACGATGTGGTCTTCGAGGTACATGCGGTCCGTAACGGGCTTTCCGGCGATAGTCTGAAAACAGAGCGCGGGATTTTTTTTGCGAAGGGACAGCCCTGTCTCCGTTGCTCTCCGCTCGCCAAGCGATACGGCTGGGGTATTCATAGCGACGAGCAGGGACGGGTAGCTTTGTATGGTATGGAGACGCCCGAATACCGGGCTTTCCTGCGGGATAAGAAGCTGCAGGTCGTAAAGGCGATGCGTTCAAAGAAAGCGGGCCGATAGCCGGGCTCCCTTTAACAGCTGATATAAAAAAGGTCCCGCCTTAAACGGGACCTTTTTGTTTATTGTGGCAAGAAATAATCATGCACTGCAGGCTTCGCAGCTGCCATCTGTGGGGCATGCGGCGCCTTCCACGAAGACCGGCTCTATCTCGGCCTCGGCGGCTGCGGCGACGGGCACGGTTTCCGGTATGGCTTTCGGGATAACGGGATCGAAATTCTTACCGCCCTGCTTTTCCACGGTAAACTGCACGGCCTGGGTGGCCGCCTGTGTCCGCAGGTAGTACATCCCGGTCTTTAATCCTTTTTTCCAGGCATAGAAGTGCATGGAGGTAAGCTTGGCCGCATTGGGCTGATCCACGAACACATTCAGGGATTGGGACTGGCAGATAAACGCGCCGCGGTCGGCTGCCATATCGATGAGGGTGCGCTGTTTGATCTCCCATACCGTTTTATAGATATCTTTCAGCGTGCCCGGTATTTCGGGTATATGCTGGATAGAGCCGTTGGCGGCAATGATGCGGTTTTTCATGTCGTTGTCCCACAGACCCAGCTGTACCAGATCGCGCAGCAGGTGTTTGTTGACGATGATGAATTCCCCGCTGAGCACCCGCCGGGTATAGATGTTGGAGGTATACGGCTCAAAACATTCGTTGTTGCCCAGTATCTGCGAAGTGGAGGCGGTAGGCATCGGCGCTACCAGCAGCGAATTGCGCAGGCCATGCTCCCGGATGCCCTCCTTGATGGATGCCCAGTCCCACCGGTCGGAAGGCTGTACTCCCCAGAGGTCGAACTGCAGGTTGCCTTTGGAGGCGGGAGAGCCGGCAAAGGTTTCATAGGGGCCTTCTTTCTTGGCGAGGTCCAGGGAAGCCGTCAGCGCGGCGAAATAGATGGTTTCAAAGATATCCTTGTTGAGCTGGCGGGCTTCGGCGCTGTCAAAGGCGTAGCGCATCAGGATAAAGGCATCCGCAAGCCCCTGCACGCCGAGGCCGATGGGGCGGTGGCGCATGTTGGACCGCTCTGCTTCTTCCACCGGGTAATAATTATGATCGATGATGCGGTTCAGGTTTACGGTAGCCTGGTAGGTTACCTCAAACAGCTTCTTGTGGTCGAAAGCGCCGTCCTGTACAAAACGCGGCAGGGCCAGCGATGCCAGGTTGCAGACGGCGATTTCATCGCGGTCGGTATATTCCACCACTTCGGTGCAGAGGTTGGAGCTTTTGATGGTGCCCAGCTGCTGCTGGTTGGATTTGCGGTTGCAGGCATCCTTGTAGAGCATATAGGGGGTGCCGGTTTCGATCTGCGCTTCCAGAACCGCAAACCAAAGCTCCTGCGCCTTTACGGTTTTACGGGCGCGTCCTTCCGATTCATAGCGGGTATAGAGCTTTTCGAATTCCTCGCCCCAGCATTCGTGCAGACCCGGCGCTTCGTTGGGGCAGAAGAGGCTCCAGTCTCCGTTTTCTTCCACCCGTTTCATAAACAGGTCCGGTATCCAGAGGGCGTAAAAAAGATCCCTGGCGCGCATTTCTTCTTTGCCGTGGTTTTTACGCAGGTCGAGAAATTCGAAGATATCGGCATGCCAGGGTTCGAGGTAGATGGCAAAAGCGCCCTTGCGTTTGCCGCCGCCCTGGTCCACATACCGTGCCGTATCGTTAAATACGCGCAGCATAGGAATGATGCCGTTGCTGGTGCCGTTGGTGCCGCCGATATAAGAGCCGGTAGCGCGGATGTTATGGATGCTCAGGCCGATCCCCCCGGCGCTCTGGGATATCTTGGCGCATTGCTTCAACGTATCATAGATGCCTTCGATGCTGTCTTCCTGCATGGTCAGCAGGAAGCAGGAGGACATCTGCGGCTTCGGCGTGCCGGCGTTGAAGAGGGTGGGGGTGGCGTGGGTAAACCAGCGCTCGCTCATCAGCTCGTAAGTCTTGATGGCGGAGTCGATATCTTCTTTGTGAATGCCGATGGCCACGCGCATAAAAAGATGCTGCGGGCGTTCCGCGATCTTCCCGTCTACCTTCAGCAGGTAGGAGCGTTCCAGCGTTTTGAAGCCGAAATAGTCGAAGTCGAAATCGCGGTCGTAGATGATGGTAGAATCCAGCAGGTCCTTGTTTTTCTTAATGATCTCCCATACATCGTCGGCGATCAGGGGGGCCGGTTTCTCCGAATTGGGATCCACATAGTCGTGGAGCAGCTTCATGGTCCGGGAGAACGATTTGACCGTATTCTTATGCAGGTTGCTGACCGCAATGCGGGAAGCCAGCAAAGCGTAGTCCGGATGCTTGACGGTTAGCGAGGCGGCGGTTTCTGCGGCCAGGTTGTCCAGCTCGGTAGTGGTGACGCCGTCATACAGCCCGTTGATCACTTTTTTGGCTACATCCACCGGGTCAACATACTGGGAGGACAGGCTGTAGCAGAGCTTTTCAATGCGCGCCGTAATTTTATCAAACTTGACCGATTCCTTGCGGCCGTCTCTTTTTATGACATACATGGCTGGTGTATTAAAGGGTTAGTAATCTTTCTGAAAAATTAAAAATCTTCGTCGAGGCTGAAGGTCTGGGAAGCTTTATTAGCCATTACGCCGCTCTTCTGGTAATCGCCCACCCGTTTTTCAAAGAAATTGGTTTTACCCTGGAGGGAGATCATCTCCATAAAATCGAAGGGGTTGGAGACCTGGTATACTTTGGGATAGCCCAGCTCGCTAAGCCAGCGGTCCGCTACAAATTCAATATACTGGCTCATCAGCCGGCTGTTCATGCCGATGAGGTCTACCGGCAGGGCTTCGGTGATGAATTCTTTTTCGATCTTTACAGCGTCTGTGATGATATGGTATACCTGTTCCTGGGAAAGCTTGTTTTTCAGCATTTTGTAGAGCAGACAGGCAAATTCGCAGTGCAGGCCTTCATCGCGGCTGATCAGCTCATTGGAGAAGGTAAGCCCCGGCATAAGTCCTCTTTTTTTCAGCCAGAAGATGGAGCAGAAGCTGCCGCTGAAGAAGATGCCTTCCACGGCGGCAAAAGCCACCAGCCTTTCGGCGAAGTTGCCGTTCTCGATCCAGCGGAGCGCCCATTCGGCCTTTTTCTTTACAGCCGGTACGGTTTCGATGGCATGGAAAAAGCGATCTTTTTCCTTGGGATCCTTCACATACGTATCGATGAGCAGGGCGTAGGTTTCGGAGTGGATATTCTCCATCATGATCTGAAAGCCGTAAAAGCAGCGCGCTTCGGGTATCTGTACCTCGCTCATGAAGTTTACCGCCAGGTTCTCGTTGACGATACCGTCGCTGGCGGCAAAAAAGGCCAGCACGTGGGAGATAAAATGACGTTCCCCGTCGTTCAGCGAGGCCCAGTCTTTCAGATCGCTGCTGAGGTCTATTTCCTCGGCCGTCCAGAAGCTGGCCTCGTGCCGTTTATAGTGTTCCCAGACGGTCGGATAGTTTATAGGGAGGATCACAAAGCGGTCTTTGTTTTCCCGTAGCAGAATTTCTGGTTCGTTGCTCATATCTCAGGGTTTTATGATGACGTTGAAACGGTCCGCAAATTACCGGTATTTCCTAAACTTCAGGGGGCAGGTCCGCCTCTGCTTCCGCATGGGAAGCAGCAGGATACTTGCCGGTCGTTTGCGTGGTGTAAAACAAAAATAGGAAAGGCTCGGAATCGGGCGGCCTTTAGTTTTAAACACCCTGTGGATAAGGTAATATTAATAAAAATGTTATTTGTTGTAGGTTCGTTAATCGCTTTTTGTATCGCTTTTTGGCATAGTAATTGAACTTTTACCGGTAGCGTATTTTTTTACTCCTCCTCTTACGGGATATAACAGAGCAGACGGGAAGAAAGTTATTTTTTAAGCGCAATTGAATGTTAACCATAAAATAGGAGGTGTTATGAACAAGATCGTGAAATGGACCATGGTTGTACCGGCACTATTCGTCAGCGCGGCAGTTTTTGCACAATCCGGCATGAGTCCGGCCGGAGGAGGAACCCAGCCGGCCCCCGGTACAAGCCCCTCAGGAAATAATCCTTCTCAATTTGGCGCCGGGACGCCTTCTACTTCCCCGGCCCTGAATTCGGGAAACACGCTCAATACCGGTCCTGCAGGATCGACGGCCGATCCTTTCGGAACGCAGCCGGCACAAACGCCGTCCGCAGGGCAGACGCCCGGCAGCCTGCAGCAGCCGTCGCCTCAGGCAACCCAGCCGTCCCTGAGTCAACCCGCAGGGCAGACCCCGGACAATATGCAGCAACCCGCAGGGCAGGCGACACCTGACCTGCAGCACCAGCAGCCGGCCATAGCCCCGGCGATGGATACCGTACCGGGCGCCCAAAGCGGGAGCGACCCGTCGGCAACGCCCAGCCAGACTTCGCCCAGCGGCAATGCTCCGGTACAGTACATGGATACCTCCGCGGCATCTGCGCAGGACAACGGTAGTGTAAAACCGCCGGATGCTCCGTCAACGGTGGATTCAGCAGGATCTGAACCATAACGAGGGCTTGACGAAGATGAATGGATAAACTTTGAGTTTTATGTGGAAAGTGTGCATCCCCTGTTCACGTCTGGAGCAGGGGATGCTTTTTTTATTTATATTAGCAGACAGTACTTCTTCTGCCTATGCGAATATTCAGATCCTTTTTTCTGCTGTTGCCGGTGGTCCTCGTCGCCTCCTGTGCCCCAACCGGATTTTATCCCCTCGGAAAAAGCGCCCGGACCGCGTACCGGGATCAACAGAAAAAGATGAGCAGCGGCTACGGGGATTTTGTACCCGTGCAGTTGCCGCTGGATTCGCTGTCGGTGAGCAGTATCCTTGCTCCCTCTTCCAACTTTGACATCCGTACCCCCGATCTTGTGATCCTTCATCACACGGCGCAGGACGGTTGTATGCAGTCCCTTAAAACGCTGACCAACCCGGCTGTCCGCGGACGGGTCAGCAGCCATTACCTGGTCTGTAAGGACGGAACCGTATACCAGCTGGTCAATGAGCAGTACCGGGCCTGGCATGCCGGCGTCTCCAGCTGGGGGAACATTGCCAATGTCAACTCGGCATCTATAGGAATAGAGCTGGACAACAACGGACATGAACCCTTCGGCGAAAAACAGATCGCCGCCCTGCTGGTGATCCTGCATTCCCTGAAGGAGCGGTACCATATCCCTGTCGCCAATTTTGTGGGGCACGGCGATGTAGCGCCCGGAAGAAAGGTAGATCCCAGCGGATTTTTCCCCTGGAAAAAGCTGGCGGATAACGGTTACGGCTATTGGCAGGATTCAGTACTGGTAGCGCCGTCGGAGGATTTTGATTATAAAGCGGCCCTGCGGGTGATCGGCTATAACCTTCGTGATACCACCGCGGCCATCCTGGCTTTTAAGCGGCATTTTATCCCTGCGGATACCACCGCAGCGCTGAGCCCCGAAAACAAGCAAGTGCTCTATGATATCGAGCAGAAATATTTAACCCACTGACTCCTTAAAGGTTAAAGGCGAAAGGCACATTGCAGTTTAAAGGCCAAGGTCTAACGTCTAAAGTTGATCTGCCTGGAATGAAACTTTAGACCTTAGACTAAGGAGAACCTCAAATCAGAAATTGGAAATCAGAAACTTCAAATCAGAAACCCTCAGAATCTCGGCACCCCCTTCAGGTATTTTTCCCGGATCACCTCCTGGACGGGACGCCCGCTGACCTTGCTCTCCAGCCAGGAAATAATGTCGAGATAGAGAAAGGACCGTTTTTCATACGGATCCTCCGCAATCTTCTCCAGCCGGTCTTTCAGCGCCCGGAAAGCGCCCTGCAGCTTGCGGGGATCGGTATATAGATTTCGTCGCAGAAATACCATGATGGCTTCGATCACCTGGCTGAGGTCCCGGTGCCGTGCCAGGAAATGATAGACCGACCGTACCAGGTATTCCACCAGGCTGTAGTTCTCCAGCTCATAATGTGCAATGAGGTGAAGGATACGGGCAAAGCATTGCAGGTCTTCATGCAGGTTGCCGATGCGCATATTGATGATCCGGTTCAGGTACTCAATCGCGGATTGATTGTCGCCGCTGCCGAAATACAGACAGGCGATCTTATAATAAAAGACTACCACCCGGTGCGGGTCGAGGTTCAGGTGCAGGCTCTCCAGCTTTTCGGTGATAACCGGCACCACTTCCAGGCCTTCGGAAAAAGTGCCTTCCAGAAAATGCCGGTTGATGACAGCCGTGTACAGATAAACAAAAGCCGTGATATGCATGTTATCATCAAAGCGGTGGGCATGTTCCTCTACGTAGGTCTGCAGTGTGCGGAGGTCCTGCAGAAAACGCTCCCGGTTGCTGTTGTAGAAATGCGCCGTAAGCAGGTTGTGCATGGCTTTTATGTAAAGGACGGGATCGCTTTCCTTCAGCAGGGGATAGGTTTCAAACAGATTTACCCATTTCTGCGCATACCGGTAATACATCAGAAAATCCTGCAGCGCGTAATAGTACCAGCAAAAAGCCTGAAAGAGCTGCAGCTTTTCCTGCAGGCTCATCTTGTCGATCGCCGATCGCCGGGGCAGGTTGCTTTCGAAAAAATGACGGAGCAGCTGCTCATCTTTTTCATTGCGCACATGACCGATTTTCAGGTAAAGACCGTACATCTGCAACGAGAAGTTGCTCAGGTAGCTGATCCGGGCCAGCTGCCGGCTTAGCTGCCGCGATTCGAGGCTGAGCTGTTCGGCACGGTTCTCCAGTCCGCGCGTAATGTGCCGCGATTCGATCAGCTTCTCAAACTCAATGATCTCATGACAAAGGATCAGCTCCTGCCGCTCCCGGGCCTGGAGCTTTATCTTGGAAAGCATCTTCAGGCTTTGCGCATACAGACCTTTATCATAAAGCACCCGGGCATAGTCGCACTGTTCGCGTAGCTCGATGGCAGGGTCTTTCTCCTTGTACAGCAGGCGCAGGCTGGTCAGCAGGTGTTTGTAAAGATGAGCTTTCAGGTTGGAGAGCTGCTGTTTTTTGATGGCAGGGACTTTCCGGAAGAGCGCCTTCTCATCATAAACCTTCATTTTTTCCAGGGCATGAAAAAGCTGGATGAAAAGCTTGTCTTCCTTGTCCCTGTTTTTGTTCAGATAGAGCTGGAAATGCCTTTTTTCTGCCTTGGTGAGGGTATTTACCAGGTCGAACAAGGCCTCATTTATCTGGTTGGGCATCGGAATTGAATGTATTTAACTATTTGATATTTAATGTGTTTTGAAAAAACAAAACTGGTTTATGATCGTAATTTGAAACAAATAAAGTTATTACAATTTCCTGAGGTCATGTAGGTTTGAGAAATAAAAAGACACCGGTATGACGGAGATGCAATGGAACGCGGGCTGTTACGATGAACGCCACGGCTTTGTGGCGGAATACGGGAACGTGCTGCTGGATCTGTTGGATATCCGTCCGGGGATGGAGGTGTTGGATCTGGGTTGCGGTACCGGCCATCATGCTGCGAAGATGGCGGAGCAGGGAGCCGTAGTTACCGGGGTGGACAGTTCGCCGGACATGATCCGGCAGGCCCGCTTGCTATATCCGGGGATAAATTTTAAATTACAGGATGCGACGGCGCTTTCCGGGGAGCAGCAGTTCGATGCCGTTTTTTCCAATGCGGCGCTGCACTGGATGCAGGAGCAGGAAAAAGTCCTCGCCGCCGTTTGCGGTGTGTTAAAGCCCGGAGGACGTTTTGTGGCGGAGATGGGCGGCAAGGGAAATGTGGGCCTGGTCACCGGCGCCATAAGCGCGGTGCTCGAAAAGCACGGATATAAGACGCAGGCCGCCAGGAAAGTATGGTATTTCCCGGCCCCCGGCGCATATGCCGCCCTGCTGGAGCAGACCGGCTTTGTGCTGCGGCTGCTGCAGTATTTTGATCGCGAAACGCTTCTGGAAGACGCCGACAACGGTGTAGCGGATTGGCTCATGATGTTTGGAGGAGCGCTTTTTGAAGGGATACCCGAAGCGGAGCAGCAAGACCTGGCCCGGGAAGCGCAGGAGCTGCTGCGGCCTTCCTGCTATCGTAACGGGCGTTGGTATGCCGATTACAGGCGACTGCGATTTGTGGCGGAGAAACCCCTGCCGCCGGAGACGGAGGTAAAAGGTGAAAGGTAAAGGGTGAAAGGTAAAAGGCATTTTGCAGTTTAAGGTTCAAGGTCTAAAGCCTAAGGTTTCTTTCCAGACAAATCAACCTTAGATCTTAAACTTTAAACCTTAGCCTCCTGAACAAGAAATTGAAAACGAGAAACCGATTTTATGGGAAAAACATTGGTAGAAAAAATCTGGGACGCGCATGTGGTGAGCAGTCGCGAAGGGTATCCCGATGTGTTGTATATCAACACGCACTTTATTCATGAAGTGACCAGTCCCCAGGCCTTTGACGGTCTGCGGCGCCGGGGGATACCGGTATTCCGTCCGGAAAAAACGCATGCCACGGCAGATCATAACGTGCCTACGCTGAACCAGCATTTGCCGATCCGGGAAGCCCTCTCCCGGCATCAGGTGGAAATGCTTACGCGTAACTGTGAGGAGTTCGGCGTAGAGTTATACGGGCTGGGACATCCCTTCCAGGGCATTGTGCACATCATCGGGCCGGAGCTGGGCATTACCCTGCCGGGGATGACCATCGTATGCGGAGACAGTCATACTTCCACGCACGGCGCCCTCGGGGCCATGGCCTTCGGCATCGGCACTTCCGAAGTGGAGGAGGTCCTGGCTACGCAATGCATCCTGCAGTACAAGCCCAAGAAGATGAAGATCGAGGTCAACGGTACGCTAAAAAAGGGCGTCGTGTCCAAGGACATCATCCTGTACATTATTTCGCAGATATCCGCCTCCGGCGCTACGGGATATTTTGTGGAATATACGGGGTCGGCCATACGCGGCCTGAGCATGGAGGCTCGTATGACCATCTGCAACATGAGCATCGAGATGGGCGCCCGCGGCGGTATGATTGCCCCGGACGAAACCACGTTCAGCTATATCAAAGGCCGGAAGTTCGCCCCCCGGGGAGCCGATTGGGACAAAGCGATGGAATACTGGAAGACATTGTATTCGGATGAAGATGCGGTGTTTGACAAGGTGCTTTCTTTTGATGCTGCGGACATTACCCCGATGATCACCTACGGCACCAACCCGGGCATGGGCATGGGAGTGGCCGGTCATATCCCCGAGCTGGAAAGCTTTCCGGAAAAGGAAAAGGCCGCTTTCAAAAAATCGCTGGATTATATGAGCCTGCAGCCGGGAGCCGCCCTGCTGAACCAGCCGGTGGATTATGTATTTATCGGAAGCTGTACCAACGCCCGTATGGAAGATCTCCGTATGGTGGCCAACTTTGTAAAGGGTCGGAAAAAAGCCGAGCATGTGCAGGTATGGGTGGTGCCCGGATCCAAACAGGTAGAGGAGCAGGCCCGTGCCGAAGGTATCGACAAAATCTTCGAGGAGGCCGGATTCCAGCTGCGCGAGCCGGGCTGCAGCGCCTGCCTGGGGATGAATGAGGATAAGATACCTGCCGGGAAATATTGCATATCCACCTCCAACCGCAACTTTGAAGGCCGGCAGGGCCCCAATGCGCGGACCTTCCTCGCCAGCCCGCTGACGGCGGCCGCCGCTGCGGTGACCGGCAAGGTGGTGGATGTGCGGGAAATGATATGATTGATTTGATGATTTGATGATGTGCTGATTTGATGAGGGAACGATTTTAAAGAAATGCAATTAGAAAATTATGTCCAAACGTACCTTTAAACACCTCGTGTCGACGGCAGTGCCGCTGTCCATCGAAAACGTGGATACCGACCAGATCATCCCGGCCCGCTTTCTGAAAGCGACCACCCGGGAAGGTTTTGGAGAAAACCTGTTCCGCGACTGGCGTTACGAGAACGATGACGAAAGCCGTCCGAAAAAGGATTTTGTGCTGAACGACGCCACCTACTCCGGGAAGATACTGGTAGCCGGCAAGAACTTCGGTTGCGGCTCTTCGCGGGAACATGCCGCCTGGGCTATCGCCGACTATGGATTTGATGTGGTGGTCAGCAGCTTCTTTGCCGATATCTTTAAAAACAATGCGCTGAACAATTTCCTGTTGCCCGTCACCGTATCGGAGTCTTTTCTGCAGGAAATCTTTATGGCCGTGAAGAACGATCCGCAGGCCCGGCTGGAAGTGGATCTGCCCGGGCAGGTGATCCGGCTGACCGGCGGTGGCGAGGAGCATTTTGACATCAATCCTTATAAAAAGGAATGTCTTATCAACGGCTATGATGATATCGACTTTATCCTTAGCCAGCAGGATAAGATAAAAGCATATGAGGCCAGCCGGCTGTTTAATTTTTAGTCGCCTTAACCTCCTACTCCCTAAGGGGGAGAGGTGTAAGGTGAAAGGCATTTTGAGTTTAAAGTCTAACGTCTGAGGTTCCATTCCAGGCAGATCAACTTTAGACATTAAACTACTGAACCAGAAATCAGAAACGACTACATGGGAATCAACAAAAAAATACTGGTCATCCCCGGCGACGGTATCGGGCAGGAAGTAACGGAATGGGGGAAACAGGCCCTGCAGGCCATTGCCGAAAAGCATGGACATACTTTCTCGTTTGACGAGGCTTTGATGGGGCATGTGGCCATAGAAGCCACAGGAGATCCCCTGCCGCAGGAAACGCTGGACAAGGCCAGGGCCTCCGATGCCATTCTCTTTGGGGCCATCGGCCATGCCAAATACGATAACGACCCTTCGCTGAAGGTACGGCCGGAACAGGGCTTGTTAAAGATCCGCAAGGAGTTGGGACTGTATGCCAACCTGCGTCCGATCCGCCTGTTTGACGAATTGCTCGGAGCTTCCAGCATCCGCCCGGAAATCCTGAGCGGCGCCGAT
Organism: Compostibacter hankyongensis; assembly: GCF_039541075.1. Classification (NCBI taxonomy): domain Bacteria; kingdom Pseudomonadati; phylum Bacteroidota; class Chitinophagia; order Chitinophagales; family Chitinophagaceae; genus Compostibacter; species Compostibacter hankyongensis. The sequence goes on from NZ_BAABFN010000019.1 coordinate 33,962, forward strand.
ATCCTGTTTTTCCGGGAACTGACCGGAGATGTGTATTTCGGGGAAAAGAAAAAGGCAGAGGACGGCAGCTGGGCTTCCGATCTGATGAGCTATCAGCGCTATGAGGTGGAGCGCATCGCCCGCAAGGCCTTTGAGGCTGCCCGTGCAAGACGCAGAAAACTCTGCTCGGTGGACAAGGCCAATGTGCTGGAAACTTCCCGGCTCTGGCGCGCAGTAGTGCAGCAGATCGCAGCGGAATATCCCGATGTGGAAACCGAGCATATGTTTATCGACAATGCCGCCATGCAGCTGGTAAAAGACCCGAAACGTTTTGATGTGGTGCTGACCGCCAATCTTTTCGGGGATATCCTCACCGATGAGGCTTCGCAGATCGCTGGCTCCATGGGTATGCTGGCATCGGCCTCCGTGGGAGACACCACCGGCTTCTATGAGCCGATCCACGGATCGGCGCATGATATTGCCGGCAAAGGTATCGCCAATCCCCTGGCGTCCATCCTGTCTGCCGCGCTGATGCTGGAGATATCCTTCGGGCTGAAAGACGAGGCCGAAGCGCTGGTAAAGGCGGTGGACCATACCCTGAAGCAGGGCTACCGGACCCTGGATATTGCCGACAAGAAAATACCCAACGATTTTGTGCTGGGTACCTCGGCTATGGGAGGCAAGGTGATTGCATTGTTACAGTAAGGCGATGACAGACACGGCTCAGGCCGGATAAATCCGTTATAAAATTATTAAACCCATGATCATGGATGATAAGAACCGCGTTTACATTTTTGACACCACGTTGAGAGACGGGGAGCAGGTACCGGGCTGCCAGCTGACGACGAAGGAGAAGATAGAGATTGCCCGCGAGCTGGAAGCGCTCGGTGTGGATGTTATCGAGGCCGGCTTCCCGATTTCCAGTCCGGGTGATTTCCAGAGCGTGGTGGCAATATCACAGGCGGTCAGCGCTCCCGTTATCTGTGCGCTGACCCGCGCCAACCGTAAGGATATCGAGGTGGCGGCGGAAGCGCTCAAACAGGCCAAACGTCCGCGTATCCATACGGGTATCGGGTCGTCCGATATGCATATCAAATACAAGTTCAACAGCACGCGCGAGCAGATCCTGGAACGGGCAGTCGATGCAGTGCAATATGCCCGCAAGTTCGTGGATGATGTGGAGTTCTATGCAGAAGATGCCGGCAGGGCCGACGATGCATATCTGGCGCAGATGGTGGAAGCCGTCATTGCCGCCGGAGCCACGGTGGTGAACATTCCGGACACCAACGGCTACTGCCTGCCTGAGCAATACGGCGCCAAGATCAAATACCTCAAGGATCATGTTCCGAATGTGGAGCAGGCCATCCTTTCCGTGCATTGCCACAACGACCTCGGTCTGGCTACGGCCAATGCCATTGCCGGTCTGAAGAACGGGGCGCGGCAGGCAGAGTGTACGATCAACGGCATCGGGGAGCGGGCCGGAAATACTTCCCTGGAAGAAGTGGCCATGGTGCTCCGTACGCATCAGGCGACCCTGGGGCTGACCACCGGTATCGATCCCAAGAAATTTTATGCCATCAGCGGTATGGTCTCCGATATGATGCGGATGCCCGTGCAGCCCAATAAGGCCATTGTAGGCCGCAATGCTTTTTCCCACAGCTCCGGCATTCATCAGGATGGCGTGCTGAAGCACCGGGAGAACTATGAGATCATCAATCCGGAAGATGTGGGCCTGGCCTCGAACTCCATTATCCTTACCGCCCGCAGCGGGCGGCATGCGCTGCGGCATCACCTGCTGCGGCTGGGCTACGATGTGCAGAAAATAGATATGGATGAGGTATACGAACGTTTTCTCATGATGGCAGATGAGAAAAAAGAGATCGGCGATGAGGAATTACGCAGCCTGGTATCCGGCAAACCTGCCCGGGCCTGATCAAGGAATTGTCCCGCACCTTTAAGTGCGTAAGCATAAAGATTTTATTAGGCGATTCATTATGTTGTAACCCGCGGTGTCTACCGCGGGTTTTTTTATGCTTAACCGGGTTATTTACCCTACAGCTTAAACCCTATCGTCAGGATAATATTGCTTCCACCGGAGGTAAGGGCGGCGGGTTGGGGAGAGGGGATACCTGCGTCGTTGGCCGTCACGTAATAGGGCTGGTCTTCGTCCTTTTCCCGGTTGTATACATAGGTCAGATCGGCGAAAAAGCCCCCGTTGCGGTAACCCAGGCCTCCGCTGTATAAAAGCTGGTCGCCTTTGACATTGCTGTCCTGGTAAGGGCTGCCGTACCAGGCCACGCCGGCCCGAACGGCCATTACGTTAAACTTTACTTCTCCGCCCAACCGCAGGTTAGAAGCTCCTTTGTACATGTCCTTGATAGAGCGGTTCAGCGCATCGGCCTGATCTTTGGCGGTGGCGCCGCCCAGGCCGGAGCCGCCGTCGTCGCGGTTGAAGCGGTACTTGGCTGCGGCATAGTTGACATACTCGTAATCGGCGGTGATGAAGCCGTGTACCGGAGCATCCACCCCGTCATTGAAAAGATAGGAGACGCTGGCCAGCGCATGCCAGGGCGTGGTGAGGTTGTAATCGTATTCCCCGGGATAACCGTCGGTAATATCCTGGGTGGAGGAGGTCAGCAGTCCCTGGTCGGTGGTGCTGGTGGTGACCCGGGTGGAATAGGTATCGTGCAGGGTGTATACCGTGGGAGTATGAAAAGCCGCACCCAGCCGCAGCGCAGGCTGGGGGCTGTAGATAAGACCCAGCTTGCCGTTGATGCCCACGCCGTTGGTATGGAGACTGTTGTCGACATCAAAATAGTTCAGCACGGAGTTCTTATCCTGTGTATTGGTTTCCCGGAAAGTCTGGCTCCGGTCGTAATTGATAGAGGGGATGTTCAGGCTGGCGCCGATAAAGAGCTTGTCGTCGTAATTGCCGGCTACGGACAGCGAAAATTCATTGATGCCGCCCTTGCTGGAGATGGAATTGGATTGCTCCAGCGGATGGCCGTTGCTGATGATATCGCTGGGGAGGGCGGCCCAGTCTCCCGTAGGATTGTTGTTGTCATCCAGTACCGGGTCGATGAGATAGGTGCGGATCGCCTGGCTGGGCCCGAACGGGTAATTGTCCTGTGCGCCATCCAGATCGGTCTCGCCCTGCAGCTGCAGCCAGTAATTATCCGAGTAGGAAGAGAAATTGCTTTTGTCGCCTTTTATGGTGCCGGTATAATACAGGCTGCGATTGAAGTTGGCCAGACGGTTCACCCCCAGTCCGAAAGTGACATTTTTCCAGCGGCTGTCGTTGTTTTTGCGGCGGGGATTGCTGGCAAAGATCAGGCCTATCTGTTGGAGGAAAAGGCTGCTTTTGGAATCGGAAGCCTGGTTGTCGTAATAGGTGGCATCCGTATTCAGGCTGCGGAAGCCGGGCGTTATGGTCAGCTCGTTGGTCTTGAAAAGGCCGATGCCTGCGGGATTGACGGACATGGCGCTGACGTCGCCGCCCAGCGAGCCCATGGCGCCTCCGATAGCCTGAGTGCGTGCATCGCCTCCCGAGGTAAGACGGCTGTAACGGAGCGCATCGGTTTCGTCCTGCGCCTGTGCGGCAACGATAGATAAAAAAACAAGAACGGCTGATAAAAGGGATCGCTTCATGGTCTTATTCCGTTTGACAAAGTAGCTTTATTCCTGGCTGGAAGATTTAAAAATGACGGCTGCGCTTGAACCGGCTGTTGCGGATGGAAAAATCCCTCCCGCTTGAGACGGGAGGGATTGAATGCTTTGTTTTTATTTACCGCCGCGGGGCAACGGACCTTGACGGTGCGCTGCTGGGGCTGCTGAAGCTCCGGCTGGGTGCGGAGAAGGTACGCGTCGGCGTATAAGACCGCTGCGGAGGAGTATAGGACCTTCTCTGCTGGGGAGCGACGGTGCGCTCCGGAGCACGTCTTTCGTTGCTGTTACTGTTATTGCTCCGGAATATCCGCAATCCCCGACGGGGCGCTGTTTCAGTATTTGCCGGACGTTCATCGGACGACGGACGGAACACCCTCCGCGTAGTAGTCGGCCGCGTGCCGGTGCTGCGCTCGTCCGTGCTGCTGCGGAACACCCTTCTGTTGCCGCTCCGGTCAACCGTATTGCTTTCGCCGGGTCTGAACACCCTTCTGGGGGCATTGACGCTGCTTTCGGAAGGCTTTGTGCTCGTTCTTACGGTGCCTGCTGCGCCCGCCCTCGAAGTAAAGCTGCGCCGCGGACCTACCGTAGTGGCCGGCCGGCGGTAGCCATAGGCATATTTACCGTTGAGATAGCCGTTGTAATAGCCATTCCAGTATGGGCTGCCCCAACCGTGGTAGTAACCGCCACCCCAGCCCCATCCGGGATATCCCCAGCCAAGACCGCCGCCCCAGCCCAGGCCAAAGGAAAGGGAAGGATACCAGAGCGAGGAGTAGAAGGGGGAATAGCCCAGGCCGAAGGACCATCCGGGCGTATAGCTATACCAGAAAGGATTCCCGAAGCCCATCGGGGTATTGTAGTAATAGTAGTTGGAATTATAAAATGCGCCCGGGTTGTCGAACAGGTCAAAACGGCGGCCATAGTCGTAATCGCTGCTGTATTCATCGTCATAGGTGTCGCCGTTCTCGTAGGTGACATAATTGCCGTCGTCCTCCGGGGCGGCAGCGGCGTAGCCGTTGTCGTCCGTGCTGTACTGCTCTTCTGTAGCGGCAGGAGCGCTTGTCGACTGCTGAACCGGAGAGTAATATACGTCATCCGGCGTCTGCCCCGACCGGTAGGTCGTTGCGCACCCCCCCAGCAGCAGGGCGGCGGCGAGCAGGTATATGGATATCGGTTTCATTGTGTATGGGTTTAATGTTTCAGATCACACATCATGCCGGCAGCGCTCTGCTGCCTGTATGACAGGCTCTCTTCCGTAAAGATAATGGTTTTTTGTGGTCTGGCCACACCGTTCATCCAATTTTCGGGAGGGCTTCAGCGGATAGCAGGGCAGACAAAATACGCCGCAGAATCTGGGATTTTCATTGTACGTTTGTGGCGTTTTTTCCGGCAGGAATATTTCAAAAAACGCGCCAATTCAACATTATGAGTAAAGAGATCACCCCCCGTCAGCAGGATTATGCCCAGTGGTATAATGATCTGATCATCAAAAGCGGGCTGGCTGACTATTCGGCAGTACGGGGTTGCATGGTCATCAAGCCCTATGGTTTTGCCCTTTGGGAAAGAATGCGGGATGAGCTGGACCGGATGTTTAAGGATACCGGTCATCAAAACGCCTACTTCCCCCTTTTTATCCCCAAGAGCTTTCTCAGCCGGGAAGCCGCTCATGTAGAGGGTTTTGCCAAGGAATGCGCCGTGGTGACCCATTACCGGCTGAAGAACGATCCCGGGGGTGCGGGGGTGATCGTGGACCCGGAAGCAAAGCTGGAGGAGGAGCTCATCGTAAGACCTACTTCGGAAACCATCATCTGGAATGCTTATAAAGACTGGATAAAATCCTACCGCGATCTTCCCCTCCTGATCAATCAGTGGGCCAATGTGGTGCGCTGGGAAATGCGGACCCGCCTCTTTCTGCGGACCTCCGAATTTCTCTGGCAGGAAGGGCATACCGCCCATGCCACCGCCCCGGAAGCCGAGGCGGAAGCCCGGCAGATGCTGGCCGTATACGCCGATTTTGCAGAACGCTATATGGCTCTGCCCGTCGTCCGGGGTGTAAAATCTCCGGCAGAGCGCTTTGCCGGAGCGGTAGATACCTATTGCATAGAAGCTCTCATGCAGGACGGCAAAGCCCTGCAGGCCGGTACCTCGCATTTTCTGGGCCAGAACTTTGCCAAAGCCTTTGATGTGCAGTTCCTTACCCGGGAGAACAAGCTCGAACACGTATGGGCTACCTCCTGGGGGGTCTCCACGCGGCTGGTGGGCGCACTGGTCATGGCGCACAGCGATGATGAAGGCCTCGTGCTGCCCCCCCTGCTGGCTCCCCTGCAGGTAGTGATCGTCCCGATCTGGAAAGGAGCGGAGCAGAAGGCCCTCATTGATGCGAAGGCGGATGAGATCAGCGCCGAGCTGAAAAAAGCGGGTATCCGGGTAAAATACGACGACAGCGACAATGTGCGCCCGGGCTGGAAGTTTGCGGAGTACGAAATGAAAGGCGTGCCGGTACGGATTGCCCTGGGTGCGCGGGACCTGGAGCAGAACGTTGCCGAGGTGGCGCGCCGGGATACCCGGGAAAAAATGAGCCTGTCGCTGGATAACCTTGCCGCGAGGATAAAGGACCTGCTGGATGATATCCAGCAGCAGATATACCGTGCGGCATCCACCTACCGGGAAGAGCACATTACCCCGGCCGACGATTTTGATACCTTCCGGAAAATCCTGGATGAGAAAGGCGGTTTTGTATCCGCCCACTGGGACGGTACCGCGGAAACCGAGACCAGGATAAAGGAGCTGACCAAAGCTACGATACGCTGTATACCGCTGGATAATCCCCCCGAAGAAGGAAAATGCATCCTCAGCGGCAAGCCCTCCCGCGAACGGGTGCTCTTTGCCCGGGCCTACTAAGCCCCACTCTCTAAAGGGGAAATAGAGGTGAAAGGTGAAGGGTAAAAGGCATTTTAAGTTTAAAGTCTAAGTATCATTCCAGGCAGATCGACTTTAGAAGTTTGAGATTTGAAGTTTCTTGTTTAAGGTTTAGACCTTCGATTATTTGATGAACTTCAAACCGGAAACCCGGAAACGTCAAACCGGAAATCAGAGACCCGGAAACCGGGAAGCAAAAAGGCCCCGGAAAAATCCGGAGCCCTTGCTAACCTATAAACCTATATGAAACAAACAAACCTGTACCTAAGGCGCTAAATTATTTTATCAATTTACAATGCTGCCCTTTACATTGTTCAGCGCATACGAGTAGATGTCGGAAACACCGTCTTCCCCGATATAAAATCCCTGCAGTACCACATTATTACCCTGCTTTTGCAGCGCTTCCTTCAGGTCGTCCACTGATTTTATCAGGGTGCTGCCGGCCTTCAGGATGATAAAATCCGGATGCATATCGGTTTGCTGCCGGATCAGGCCGCTGCCGATATTGACCACGACCACTCCGCCGGAGATGCCCAGCTTCTGGGCATATTTTTCCGGCAGTTCCCGGAAATCGGCGCCCAGCACATCCAGGATGCCGGCTTTTACGATATCGGTGGTGCCGTTTTCATTTTTCAGCGTTACCCGCGTGGTGTATTCCTTCCCGTCCCGGGTATAGGAAACCTTTACCACATTCCCCGGCCGGTAGTTGGCGATTACGCTCAGCAGCTCGTTCTGGGTATGAACCTCCTGATCGTCTATCTTCGTAATGAGGTCTCCTTTTCTGAGGCCTGCGCTTACGGCGCCTCCGTTGGAAGTCACTTCATCTACCTTTACGCCTTCCGGCTCATTGCTGTTGCCGTTGTAAGAGATCTGATAAGCCTTGCTGGGGTTGGGCTGCTGGAGTTGTATACCCAGGTAGGCCCGTTGTACCGTTCCGTATTTGAGGATATCGTTCACCACTTTTTTCACGAGATTGGACGGCACGGCATACGCATAGCCCGCGAAGGAACCGGTGGGGGAGGCAATGGCCGAGTTAATGCCTACCAGCCGGCCCTGCGTATCCACCAGGGGACCGCCGCTGTTGCCGGGGTTCACCGCTGCATCGGTCTGTATATAGCTTTCGATGGGGTTGATGCCCTCGTCGTTGATCCCCAGCTTGCGCGATTTTGCGCTGATGATGCCGGAGGTAACGGTGGACTGCAGGTTCAGCGGATAACCGCAGGCCAGCACCCATTGTCCTACCTTCGTCTGGTCGGAATTGCCGAATACGATATAAGGAAGGTCCTTGGCGTCGATCTTGATCACAGCCAGGTCAGTGTTCGGATCCTGTCCCACGATCTTGGCCTTGTAAGTTTTGTTGTTGTTGAGCGTAACGGCGATCTCTCTTGCCCCGTCGATCACATGATTGTTGGTGACGATGTAGCCGTCTTCCGCGATGATCACACCGGAGCCGGAAGCCATCTGGCCCGGGCGGTAATAATGACCACCGCTTCCGCCCCCGAAGAAATCGGAGAAGGGGTTCCCGAACATCCCGCCAAAGGGATCCTGCTGGGAATGGCCGGCGCTCACCTCACGGGGCGGCGTTTTTGTTTTAATATGCACCGTGGCGGGGATCACAACGCTGGCAGCCGGACTAAAGTCCACCGCATCCGCGGCTTCGCTGCTGTTATAGCTGACATAATGCGCCGGCATCCGGTTGCTGTCGGTAAGGTAAATATCCTCGTGCTTGGCAAAATAATGGTCGTAGGCAAATACACTGCCCACTGCGGTAGCGCCGCTGATGAGGACAATCGTGGCGATATTTTTGAGTTTCATGAGCATGAATTTTTTTCCATCGGTAAATGCGGTTCGCAGCGGTGGCCGCAAGGGCTTTCTGCGGTTTTGCATGGTCTGTTGCAAAATTAACGCCTGAAGAAACAAATACAGACAAGCCCACAGTCACTTTAACAATACTTTAGGCGAAAGGTTAAAGAAAGGTAAAAGGTGAAGGGTCAAAGGCGAAGGGCATTTCAAGTCTAAAGTTTATCTGTCTGGAATGGAACTTTAGACCTTCGGCTTTTAAACCTTAGACTTCCGGAAACCAGAAACCGGAAATCCCGAACCGGGAATCCCTTTTCAGCGAAGTCCCCGGAAGAAAGTCATCGTGTCTATGCCGTCGGCATAGTCGGTGAGGCCGGGTTGCTGGGCTTTGCCAAAGGGAAGATGTCCGTGGCCGGCGATACACTGGATGCGTTCATCCGCCATCAGGCGCTCTCCCGGGCGGTCGCCGGGGGCATAGGTCTGATAATGCAGTACGCTGATGGGGGAGTAGGGCGAAGCGTCGTCGGTCAGCAGCATGAACCCGGTAGACAGATAAGGCTGGTTATTCAGGAGCTGCAGCGCCAGGTTATAATCGTAGTTATTGCGGTATTTGTGATGCTCGCCGAACTCGACATACTTTTTCAAGGCCTCCAGCAGCGGTATAAAATCATATCCTTCGGGTACGTACAGCTGGGTGACATTGCGGCATCCCAGGCCGAAATAAAGACAGATATCATCAGCCAGCAAAGACAGTTCTTCCGTGGTTTCCGATCCGTCCAGCAGGGCAACAGAAGTCCGGTTCCGGCGGATGATATGGGGGTACTTGGAGAAGTAGTAGTCGAAGTACCGGGCAGAATTGTCGCTGCCGGTAGCGATGTAGGCTGCGCAATCCTTCAGCTGGGGAGCGATGCGCACCCGCTGAAGGGTGGCCGGCTCCCAGCGGTACAGCTGCTCCAGAAGATGGGGCAGCAGTACCGCGTCTTTGGAAGAAAGCTTGATACGAAGCGGATGCCCGCTGATAAAGCCGCAGAGAAAATCATGAAAGCCCACCAGGGGAATATTGCCGGCCATGACGATGCCCGTTTCCGCCGCGGACAGCCGGTCGGGTACTTCATAATGCCGGGCCCAGCTGTGCAACAGCTCCGGCCGGAGCAGCTCATTGCAGCAGTTGTGCAGGGCAAGCCGTATAAAACCGGGTGTGAACCAGGGATTTTCCCGGGCGGCTGCGGCAATGATCGCATCCAGCTCCGGAGCGGGGCTGTCCAGGTATTCGCCCAGCCGGGCCATCAGGGCAATGCGCTTGTCCAACGGTAATTCCATCTCAAAAATTATAGATTTAGCACAAGATAGTTTACTTTTGTCCATGCAAAAGTATCGTTTACCACTGAAATAAATTTTTGACATGGCTATCAAGATCACGGATGAATGTATCAATTGCGGAGCCTGTGAACCGGAGTGCCCGAATAATGCCATTTATGAGGGAGGGGTGGAATGGGCCATTGCCGACGGAACAAGCATAAAGGGAGAATATACCTTGATGGACGGCACCGCAGTGGATGCCGACCAGCGTATGGAGCCCATCAGCGTGGACTATTATTATATCGTACCCAATAAATGTACTGAGTGCCAGGGCTTTCATGAAGAACCCCAGTGTGCAGCGGTATGCCCGGTAGATTGCTGCGTGCCGGACGAAATGTACCGGGAAACCGTGGATGAGCTGCTATCCAAAAAGGAACGGCTCCACATCTGAGCATGCGGACATCCGGACCGCAGGCCCGGAGCTGCCGAAAGCATTTAAGCCCGTCTGTTTCCGCAGTACGGGCTTTTTTAAAACCGGAAACGCGCAGCGTTCATCAAGGCCTTTGAAAATCATAGTGGGCGAGATAAACCAGCAGCCTCAAACCGGAAACTGGAAACCAGAAACCCGGAAACCGGACCATTGACTATTGACCCATGACGATATGAAAAAAAACATTGCCCTGGTAGCAGGCGGATATTCCGGAGAGTACGGTATTTCCATGCAAAGTGCCGTAACCATCGAAAAGCATATTGACAAGGAGCGGTACGATGTCTATAAAATAGAGATCACCCGCGCGGCCTGGCAGCACATTACAGACAAGGGTGAAGTGGTGCAGGTAGACCGGAATGATTTCTCCCTGACGCTGAACGGGCGCAAGGTCACCTTTGATGCCGTGTTTATCGGCATACACGGCACCCCGGGCGAAGACGGCCGTCTTCAGGGTTATTTCGATATGCTGGGCATCCCCTATACCAGCTGCGGATCGGTCACCTCCGCGCTTACCTTTAACAAAAGCTATTGCAACAAGGTGGTTGCCGCGCTGGGTGTGGTAAACATATCCCCCTCGGTGCATCTCTTCCGGAACCAGCCTTATGCCATTGCCGATATCCTGCGGCAGGTGGAGCTGCCCTGTTTTGTAAAGCCCAACGAAGGCGGCAGCAGCGTGGGCATGTCCCGCGTAACCACCGTGGACGATCTGGAACCGGCGCTCGAAAAGGCTTTCCGTGAAGATAGCCAGGTGCTGGTAGAGCAGTTTGTGCCGGGCCGGGAATTCAGCTGCGGTCTTTTTAAAACCCAGGGTATCTTTACCGTGCTGCCCATTACCGAGATCATCAGCACCCGCGATTTTTTTGATTATGAAGCCAAGTATACCCCCGGTCTGGCCCAGGAGGTGACGCCCGCCGAAGCGGCGGAGTCCCTGCAGCAACGGATCCGTCAGACCGCCTGCAGTCTTTATAACGCCCTGAACTGCCGCGGGATTACGCGGATTGACTTCATCTGGAAAGAGGAGACCGACGAGCTCTTTTTCCTGGAGATCAATACCATGCCGGGGCAGTCCGACGGCAGCATTGTACCGAAGCAGGTGCGGGCGGCGGGGATGACCCTGAAGGATTTTTACGGCTCTTTGCTGGAGGCCTGCTTTGAATGATTTGAAGGTTATAATTGGGGATATAAGCAAAAAATAGGAAATTCGATTTTTGTTAAAACCGATTGCCCGTGTTTAAAAGATCTTTTCTGGCCAACCTGATTGCCGTAATTGTATTGATTATTATACTGGCCATCCTCTTTTTTACCCTGCTGGGCGTGATCACGCGTCACGGCAAGACCCTGCGGGTGCCCAAGGTAACCGGGCAGCAGGGCGCAGAAGCCAGCCGCCTGCTGGGCTCGCTGGACTTTAACGTAGTAGTGCAGGATTCTGCCTATACCGATACGGCAGCTCCACTGACCGTGCTGCGGCAGACGCCGGAAGCCGGTTTTGTGGTGAAGGTGGGCCGTACCGTATATCTTACCCTCAATAAAAAAATGCCGCCGACCACCGCCATGCCGGACCTGGTCAACTATTCCTTCCGCAGCGCCATGATGACCCTCGAAAGCCAGCGGCTGAACTTAGGCGACACGCTTTACCGCCCCGATATTGCCAAGGATGCCGTATTGCAGCAGCTGTACAACGGCAAGCCCATTGCCCCGGGCACCCTGGTGCCGGAAGGCGCGCGCATTACCCTGGTGCTGGGCGACGGTATCGGGAATGTGGACAACCCCGTTCCCAACCTGGTGGGGCTGACCTATTTGCAGGCCCTCGATCTGCTGAGCGCAAGCAACCTGAACCGCGGGGTGGTGCTGACGGATGGCGTGCTGACCGACACCGCCAACGCCCATGTGTTCAGGCAGAATCCTTCTGCCAGAAGCGCTTCCGGCGCCCCCCATTATATCCGTGCAGGCGAAAGCATCGATCTTTGGATATCGCAGGACAGCACTGCGGCCGGAATCCCTCCGGCAGACTCGTCAGCCCTGTGAATTGACCGGAATGCGTTAACTTCGCGGTGATATTTTCAGCTTGAACAATCCGAAATACCGATCCTGATCATTATGGAAAACATTACAGTAGCGGAACTGAAAAAGCGGCTGGACAAAGGAGAAGATGTCCGCCTGGTGGATGTGCGGGAGCCGTACGAACACGAGGAATTTAATATCGGAGGTATATTGTTGCCCCTGGGCGATATCCGCGCCATGATGGTGGATGAGCTCGAGCCTTATAAAGACGACGAGCTCGTGCTTTACTGCCGCAGCGGCAACCGTAGCGGACAGGCCGCCATGCTGCTCGAGACCATGGGTTTCACCAATGTCGTGAACCTCGAGGGCGGCATGCTCAAATGGCAGGAGCAGGCCGGAAGCTAAGGCTCAAGCTTTTTCCTCCCAGATGCTGCAGAGGTGTACGATGGTCTGCACGGCCTTCTGCATATCCTGTATGCTGATCCATTCCTGCCGGGAGTGAAAGGCATGTCCGCCGGCAAAGATATTGGGACAGGGAAGGCCCATAAAAGAAAGACGACAGCCGTCGGTCCCTCCGCGGATGCTGTGCCGCTCCGGTCGCAGGCCGGCCCTCCGGATGGCCTCTTCCGCATAAGCGGTTACCTCCGGATAACGGTCCAGCACCGTTTTCATATTGCGGTATTGCTCCGTTACCTTCCATTCCACCTGCGCTCCCGGGTAGTTACGAAGCACCCTTTCCATCACCGCCTGCAGCAATTGCTCATGACCCCTCAGACCGGAGAGGGTAAAATCCCGCAGGAGAAATTCAATAACGGCCTTTTCGCCCCCTGCTTCCAAATGAAGCGGATGGATGAATCCGGCTTTTCCCTCTGTCGTTTCCGGTGAGAGCTGGTCTTTGGGGAGGGCATCGATAATGGCGGCGGCCACCTTTACGGCGTTGACCATCCTGCCTTTTGCAAAACCGGTGTGTGCAGCAATACCGTGGATGATAATCTCCACGGCGTCTGCACAAAAGGTCTCGTCTTCCAGCGAGCCGGCGGTTTCTCCGTCCATCGTATAGCCATAGTCGGCTCCCAGCTTTTTCAGATCCACATGGTCTACCCCGCGGCCGATCTCTTCATCCGGCGTGAAAAGCAGGCGGATGTTCCCGTGCTTTATCTCGGGATGGGCAACGAGGTAGTGCACGGCATCCATGATCTCCGCCAGCCCGGCCTTGTCGTCTGCGCCCAGCAGGGTAGTGCCGGAGGCGGTAATAATATCCTCCCCCTTTTTACCGGCCAGAGCGGGATGCTCCTCCGCGCGGATCACCTGGGCCGGATCGTCCGGCAGCACAATGGGGTTCCCGTCGTATTGCCGGTGTACCAGCGGTTTAACGCCGGCGCCGCTGCAATCCGGCGAGGTGTCCGCATGCGAGCAGAAGCAGATCACCGGTACCTGCTTGGCGGTATTGGCAGGCAGGGTGGCATATACATACCCGTATTCGTCGAGCTCAGCGTCGGCCAATCCCATATCCCGCAGCTCCTGCGCCAGCAGCCGCAGCAGGTCCAGCTGCCCCGCGCTGGAAGGAAAGCCCGTAGAGCGGGGATCGGACTGTGTATCGATCCGTACATAACGGAGAAAGCGGTCTGCGACCGTATAAGCATAGTTTTCAAACATGGCTTAGCAGATATGATGCCGGCCGGGTGTCGTGAGGTTGACCCGTGCTCAGCCGATCTCTACCAATTCTATGTCAAAAGTCAGTTCCTTTCCCGCCAGCGGATGGTTGGCGTCCAGGGTGAGGGTATCGTTGCCGATGGCCGTCACCACGACGGGCATGGTCTGTCCCTCCTGGCTGCGCATCTGCAGCTGCATGCCCACTTCCGGCTTAAGGTCGGCCGGCATCCGGTCGGCCGGAAATTCGATGACCAGCTCTTCATCACGCGGACCATAGGCTTCCTCCACGGGGATGTTCACCGTCTTCTTGTCGCCGACTTTCATATCGATCATAGCGTCGTCGAAGCCTTTGATCACCATGCCTTCCCCTACCTGGAACTGCAGAGGATCGCGGCCTTCGGAACTGTCAAAAGTTTCGCCGTTGCCGAGCCGTCCGTGATAGTGCACCTTTACGGTATCTCCTTTCTTCGCAGTCTGCATAAAAAAAGTTTAATAAGATGAATAAAACTGCAAGGTAAGAAAAAATGCCCGGGCTGCCCCGATATACCCTGTAACAGGGGCAGGCCGCCGGCGGTACCGCCGGAGCAGCGCAAAGAATATTATCTTTGTCACAACATCAACAGTTCTCCCATGCGCCTGATCCTGTTCTTTTTGCCCCTGCTGATTTTCTGTGCTCCGCATATCCCGGATCATGCGGAGGCTGCCCGGCGGCCACAGCCGCAGAAGATACTTACCGGTGCAGACCAAACCGAAAAATATCTTCCCCTGCTGGATGGAAAGCGCGTAGGCCTGCTGGTGAACCAGACCTCCCTTGTAGGAGAGCAGAACCTGGTGGATACACTGCTGAAAAGAGGGGTGAAGATCGTAAAGATATTCGGACCGGAACATGGTTTCCGGGGTAATGCCGACGCGGGTGAAACCGTCGGCAACAGCACCGACCCGGCAACCGGGCTGCCGGTGATCTCGCTCTATGGCAAGCACAACAAGCCTACTTCCGTAGAGCTGACTGATGTGGACGTCATGTTGTATGATATCCAGGATGTCGGCGCGCGCTTTTATACCTACATCAGCTCCATGCAGCGGTTTATGGAAGCCGCCGCCGAGAACCACAAGCCCTTTATCATCCTGGACCGTCCCAATCCCAACGGGTTTTATGTGGATGGCCCCGTGCTGGACCTGAAGTTCCGGTCCGGCGTCGGTCCGCAGCCTATCCCAATCGTATACGGGATGACGATCGGGGAGTATGCCCGTATGCTGATCGGGGAACGCTGGCTGAGCAGTCCGGATCTGCAGCCGGAGCTGACCGTTATACCCTGCCGCGGCTATACCCACCGGAGCCGTTATACCCTGCCGGTACGTCCGTCGCCCAACCTGCCGGACATGACTTCGGTATATCTTTATCCTTCCCTGTGCTTTTTTGAAGGCACGGACTGCAGCGTGGGCCGGGGCACGGATCGTCCTTTTCAGGTTTTCGGCCGCCCGGACTTTCCGCCGGATCTCTATGCTTTTACGCCCCGCAGCCGTCCGGGCGCCAAAAATCCCCCTCAGCTGGACAAGCGCTGCTATGGTTTCCTTGCGGCGGCATCTCCGGAGGAGGCCCTGCGGGAAACCGGCGGGAAGATACAGCTGAAATGGCTGCTCGAAGCCTATCGTCTGGCGCCGGACAAGGATCATTTTTTCAATGCGTATTTTAACAAGCTGGCGGGCAACGACGCGCTGATGCAGCAGGTAAAGGCCGGCTGGAGCGCAGAAAAGATCCGGGCAAGCTGGGCGCCGGAGCTGACCCGGTTTAAAGAGATCAGACAGCGCTACCTGCTGTATCCCTGAGTGTGCCGCATCCCGAGGCGTGGCCGGAAGCCCGCTGCCTTTTAATCTTCAAAACCGCATCCCATGACTACCGGAACATCTCGCCATACGCCCCTTCCCGGGAAAAAACTGCGCATTGTTTTTATGGGGACGCCGGAATTTGCGGTGCCCTCGCTGGATATCCTGATCAAAAACGGCTGGCCCGTCGTGGGGGTGGTAACAGCCCCGGACAAGCCCTCCGGCCGGGGGCTGAAACTGCAGCAGAGCGCGGTAAAGGAGTATGCGGTCGCCAACGACCTCCCCGTGCTCCAGCCACCAAAGCTGCGCGACCCGGGCTTTCTGGAGGAGCTGCGCGCCCTCGGGGCCGATCTGCAGGTAGTGGTGGCCTTCCGGATGCTTCCCGAAGTGGTGTGGGCCATGCCGCGCCTCGGCACCATTAACCTGCACGGTTCCCTGCTTCCGCAATACCGGGGAGCGGCCCCGATCAACTGGGCGATCATCAACGGGGAAAAGGAAACCGGGGTTACCACCTTTCTGCTGCAGCAGGAAATTGATACCGGCAGTATGCTTTTTCAGGAACGGATGCCCATACGCCGCGATGAGACGGCCGGCGAGCTCCACGATGAGATGATGCATACGGGAGCGAAGCTGCTGTTAAAGACCGTGGAAGCCATGGCGGCGGGCGGCTATACGACCTCCCCTCAGCCGGAGCTGCCGGAATCGCAGCTGAAGCGGGCGCCCAAGCTGTTTAAGGAAGACGGGAAGATCGACTGGCAGCAGGATACCGCCGCCGTCTATAACCGTATCCGGGGGCTCGGCCCTTACCCGGGCGCATGGACCTGGCTGCAGGACAAGACCCTGAAGATATTCCGGGCGGAGAAAGAAAGGATGCCGCCCCGGGCAGACCCCGGCGCCTGGGATACCGACTACAAAAGCTTTCTCCGCTTTGCGTGTGCCGATGGGTGGATACGCGTGCTGGAAGTGCAGCTGGAAGGAAAAAAGCGGATGCCTGTCGGAGAATTCCTGCGGGGGTACCGCCGGGGTTAACCCAAGCTTCCCTTTACCATACGGTCTTTTCCGAACAGGTCCTGCCGCAGGACGACGGGATTCAGCCCCGCCTTACGAAAGAGAGCGGCCACGCTGTCGCCCAGGGCCTCGTTGATCTCCACATACAGGGCGCCTCCGGGCCGCAGCTTCCGACAGGCCAGCCGGGCAAGTGCGCGATAAAAAAGCAGGGGGTCTTCGTCCGGCACAAAAAGGGCCTGCGCCGGCTCGTGGTCCCGGACATGGGGAGCCATGGCCCCGGCCTCGCTGCGGCGGATATATGGGGGATTGCTGACCAGGATGTCGCAGCCCGGCATCGCGGGCCAGGTCGTCTCATCCAGCATGTCCGCTTTTATCCAGCCGATATCCAGGCCATAACGGCTTGCGTTTCCGGCAGCCACGGCCAGCGCGCCCGCACTGATATCCGTACCGGTGGTCTGCAGGTCCGGCAGGGTCTTTTTCAGGGCAATGGCGATGCAGCCGCTGCCGGTCCCCGCATCTATGAGCTGCTGCGCTTTTGACGGAGCTTTCTCCTGGTCCTGTATGATCCATTCCACCAGCTCTTCCGTTTCGGGTCTGGGAATGAGCACTTCTTCGTTTACCCGTAACCGTAAATCATGGAACCAGGCTTCTTCAAGCACATATTGCACGGGTGCCTGCAGCCGCAGCCGGTCAAACGCCGCTTGCAGCCGGCTCTGCTGCACCCCGGTAAGGCAGGCATCGCGGTCCGTTATCCGCTGCAGCCGGCTTTTCCCGGTTACCGATTCCAGGACGAGGTCTGTAATCGCCTCCGCTTCCCGCGCTTCATACAGGGGATGCAGCAGCTGGCTGTAATGTTGCCTTGCTTCCCGGAAATTCATCATGGCCTGTGTTTCCCTGTTTTCCACAGCCGCCATACGATCAGGAAATCCCCTGCGCCGGCAAGCGTAAAGATAAAACCAAAGCAGAGTGCGGAGAGTGCGCCCGTAGCCAGGCCGTACAGCGCGGGCCCCAGTCCCAGCAGGAGGGCCGGCATGAGCGCCCCGGTCTTGTATTGCCAGCGCTTCAGGGGCGCGGTACAATGGCAGTAGGGAGTGAGCGAACGCCACAGGATACCAAAGCGGACGGACCGCAAGCCGGACCGGCAGAAGAACGCCCAGGTAAGGCCGTGGATCAGCTCATGCAGCAGGATGCCCGCACCCAGGCACAGCAACAGCAGGAGCGGATGCGGCCATTTTACCCCCAGGGCGGCGGTGGCGAGGTTTCTTCCCCAGATCATCCGGTAGGGAACGGCATAAAGCACAAAAATGGGCATGACAAAAAGCAGGGCATATAGATTGGCCCTGGCGGCGGCGGCCGAGAGTCTTTTTTGCTGACCGGTATGCTGCTCCATTGTCATTCCGCGAAGGTACGATATCGTTGAAAACCGTTTCCCGGGATTGCCTACTTTTGTACATCCCGTTTTTCATGAAAGAAGACATCATTACAGCAGAAAAGATGATGCGGCGTTGCCTGCAGCTGGCGGCCCGCGGAGCCGGGAGCGTAGCGCCCAATCCGATGGTGGGAGCGGTGCTGGTTTACGGGGAGCGCATCATCGGGGAAGGCTGGCACGCCCGCTACGGGGAAGCGCATGCCGAAGTAAACTGCCTGGAAAGCGTTACGAAGGAAGACCGCCCACTGATCAGCGCATCTACCCTGTATGTGAGCCTGGAGCCCTGCGCCCACCATGGGAAAACGCCTCCCTGCGCCGACCGCATTATACGGGAACGGATACCCAGGGTGGTGATCGGCTGCACCGATACCTTTGCCGAAGTAGCCGGAAAAGGGATCGGAAAATTAAGATCCGCCGGGGTGGCGGTGGAGACGGGTGTGCTGGAAACGGAATGCCGTTACATAAACCGGCGCTTTTTTACCTTTCACGAACAACGGCGTCCTTACGTGATGCTGAAATGGGCCCGGACGCCTGAAGGCGCCGTGGCCTGCGCCGATGGCGCTGCCCTGAAGATATCCGGCGACAGCACCGACCGGCTGGTTCATCGCTGGCGGAGCGAGGAGGCGGCCATATTGGTGGGTTCCGGCACCGTACTGTCTGACGACCCGCTGCTGACGACCCGGTACTGGAGCGGAAGCTCCCCCCTCCGTATTGTGCTGGACAGGAGATTGCGCATACCGGAAAAGGCCCGCCTGCTGCAGGATGGCGGACCCACCTGGATATTCAGCGGCCTGAAAACCGGCAAACGCGGAGCGGTGGAATGGATCGCTGCAGATCCGGACGCTTTTCCGGAGACGGTGCTGCAGGAATTGTACCGGCGTAAGGTGCAGTCTGTGCTGGTGGAAGGCGGCCCCGCGGTGCTGCAGTCCTTCCTGGATCATGGCTGCTGGGATGAGGCGCGCGTCATCACCGGGCAGGTAAGCCTGCCCGGCGGAATACGGGAGCCGGCTTGTTCGCACTGGAAGCTTGGGGAACATGCGCTGCTGCATGGCGATGAAATAAATACCTATTATCCGGCATAATGGAGACACACAGCTATCTTACCATAGAGCGGAATGCCGAGGCGGAATTCAAGGACCGGGGAAGCCGGTTCCTGGCTTTTGCTTTTCCGGTGAGCACGCCGGAAGCGGTAAAAGAGCGGCTGCAGTCGGTACGGAAGGAGCATCCCAAAGCCAGCCATCACTGTTTTGCCTATCGCCTGGGCACCGAAGGGCTCCTGTTCCGCGTCAGCGATGCGGGAGAGCCTTCCGGAACGGCAGGGAAGCCGATCCTGGGTCAGATAGACCGCCGCGGGCTGACGGACGTGCTGGTGACCGTAGTCCGCTACTTCGGCGGTACGCTGCTGGGCGTGCCGGGGCTGATCCAGGCGTACAGGAGCGCCGCCGCGCTTGCCCTTCAGCTTACCCCGGCAGTGCGCAAGCAGATTGAAGAGACCTGCGAGCTGCAGTTTGATTATACGACGCTCAACCAGGTGCTGCAGACGGTACGGCAATACCGCTGCAGCATACAGCAGCAGGAGCTGCAGCTGTTCTGTAGCTTGCGTATAGGTATTCCCGTGAATAAGCTGCAGGATTGCCTGAAAGACCTGAAAGGGATTCCCAACCTGGAGATAGCCTTTCGCCTTAAAGAGGGTGTATGAACCGTGTGCTGACCTTTCGCTCCTTGCTGCCGGGCGTATAGGTATAGAAGCCCTCCCCGCTTTTTATCCCCAGGCATCCTGCGGTCACCATGTTGACCAGTAAGGGACAGGGGGCGTATTTGGATCCGCCCAGCCCCGCCGCCAGTACCTGCAGGATGGAAAGACATACATCCAGCCCTATGAAATCGGCCAGCTGCAGGGGACCCATCGGGTGGGACATGCCCAGCCGCATCACTGTGTCGATGGCTTCCACGTCGCCGACACCCTCGTGCAGGGCAAATATCGCTTCATTGATCATGGGCATGAGGATGCGGTTGGCCGCAAAACCCGGGTAATCGTTTATCAGACAGGGTGTTTTTCCGAGATCGCGCGCCAGTGCCGTCACGGCGGCGACCGTCTCCCCGCTGGTATGATAGCCGCGGATGACCTCTACCAGTTCCATCACCGGTACCGGATTCATAAAATGCATGCCGACGACCTTCCCGGGCCGGCGGGTGGCAGCGGCGATCCGGGTAATGGAGATAGAAGAGGTATTGGTGGCCAGGATGGCGGCGGGAGGCGCCTCCCGGTCCAGCATCCGGAATATATCCAGCTTGGTGGGGGCGTCCTCGGTGGCAGCTTCGACGACCAGCGCCGCTTCCCTGACGCTTTCCTGCAGCGAGGCGGAACAGCGGAGCCGCGAAAGGGTTTCCGTCTTTTCCCGGGCAGACAGCCGCGCTTTGGCCAGCTGCCGGTCCAGGTTCCGGGATATCGTTTGCAGGGCCTTCTCCAGGGCCTCCGGTGATAAGTCGCAGAGGGTGACGTTAAATCCCTTTTGGGCAAATATATGAGCAATGCCGTTTCCCATCGTTCCCGCCCCGATGACCGCTATATTTTGCATGAACAGGAGGTTTGCCGTGAAAGATCATGCAATTTATGTATTTTCATCCGCTCGTATTCGTTTTCAGGGGCCGGATCTGCCTGCCATCGCTTTGCGGCGGGCAGGAGACCTCGAAGTTGCATCGAGATTAGCGTCCCCGCAAAAGAAATCACTATACCATGCAGGCAGCTCTTTTTTACCGGATACCCTGTGCCCACGGAGAAGCTTCCCTGTGGCACGAAAAACGGCAGCAGTTTTTCTGGCTGGACATCCTGAAAAAAAAGCTGCACAATATCGATCCGCTGACCAAGGTACACCAGGCCTGGTCCCTGCGTTCCCTCTCGGGGACCATCGTTCCCGATGAGCAGGGTCGCATTGTCATCGGCATGCAGGGCTTTGTGGACCGCTTTGATCCGGATACCGGCAAGGTGGAGACGTTGCTGGAGCTGGAACAGGACCGGCCGCACAACCGCAGCAACGATGGTAAATGCGACCCGGCAGGACGCTTCTGGCTGGGCACGATGGAGCTGGACGGGAAGCCCCATGAGGGCAACCTTTATTGCATCGGACCCGACCTCAATCCGGAAGTAAAAATAGCGCGTACCTCCATTTCTAACGGTATCGTATGGACGAAGGATAAGAAAACGATGTATTATATTGATACGTCTACCGGCTGTGTGCAGGCCTATGATTACGACGATATCTCGGGCGGCATTCGTTTCCGGGAAAACGTCATACGGCTGTCGCCCGGCATGGGATACCCGGATGGGATGACCATCGATGAAAACGACCGGCTCTGGGTGGCGCACTGGGGTGGAGCGGGGGTCTATCACTGGGATCCCCTTACGGGAGAGATGCTCGCTAAGGTAGATGTGGCGGCGCCCAACGTGAGCTCCTGCGTTTTCGGCGGGAAAGACCTGGATACCCTGTACATCACTACCTCCCGGAAGGATCTGGAAAAGGCCGACCTGGAAAAATATCCGCTCAGCGGAAGCATCTTTGCGGTAAGACCCGGTGTAAAGGGATTTGCACCCAATGTATTCCGGGGCTGATCCCCCCTTGCGGAAGGGAAAAGACCCGTTTATGAATTTTTCCCGGGAGATAGGCTAATTATTATTATTTTTCCCGCCCGTAAAACGGAAAAGACGCCGGGAAGGCTATGCGCGCCGGCACGACCTGTTCACCGTATTGTCAAGAAACGACCTGAATTATGCACCTGCAGCTCATCGATTATCTGATCATCGGACTCTATTTTGTTTTCGTGATCAGCATCGGGTTTTTTATTAAAAAAAGGGTAAAGACCAGCAACGACTTTTTAATGAGTAACCGGTCTATCCCCCTGTGGATCACCAGCCTGGCCTTTATATCGGCCAACCTGGGCGCGCAGGAAGTAATTGGTATGGCCGCTTCGGGCGCCAAATACGGGATCATGACCAGCCACTTCTACTGGGTAGGAGCGATCCCGGCCATGCTTTTCCTGGGCGTATTCATGATGCCTTTTTATTATGGCAGCAAGGCCCGCTCCGTGCCGGAATACCTGGCCAAACGCTTTGACGAGAAAACAAGGGGCTTCAATGCCATCACCTTTGCCGTGATGACGATCTTCAGCTCGGGCATATCCCTGTACGCGCTGGCCCTGCTGTTCCAGACCATCCTGGGGTGGAGCTTTGAGTTCTCCATCTTCCTGGCAGCAGGCGTGGTGCTGGTCTATACTTTCCTGGGCGGTCTTACCAGCGCCGTTTACAATGAGGTGCTGCAGTTCTTCCTGATCGTCCTGGGCATTGCCCCGCTGGTATACCTGGGTATCCACCAGGCGGGCGGCTGGCAGGGTATCGTAAAAAATATACCCGAGCCCATGACCCATGCCTGGAAATACATGGGCGATGCGGATGCCAACGCCATGGGAGTGAATATCTGGCAGATGGCCATGGGGCTTGGCTTTGTGCTGTCCTTCGGCTACTGGTGTACGGATTTCCTGGTGGTACAGCGCGCCATGATCGCGCGTAACATGACCGCCGCGCAGAAGACCCCGCTGATCGCCGGTTTCCCCAAGATGATCATGCCCTTCATCGTGATCCTGCCGGGTATTATCGCCATTGCCCTGCAGGCCAGCGGCAGCTATACCCTCCCGTTAAAGCCGGACGGGGTAACGCCCAACTACGACATGGCGCTGCCTTCCCTGCTGGGTCATTTTTATCCCAGCGGTATTCTCGGGGTTGGTCTCACCGCACTTTTCGCCTCTTTTATGTCCGGCATGGCGGGCAATGTCACCGCTTTCAATACGGTATGGACCTTTGACATCTACCAGTCTTATTTTGCACCGGGCAAAAGCGACAAGCACTATCTCATGGTGGGCAAGCTGGCTACCGTGTTCGGGATACTGGCCTCCATCGCCACCGCTTATCTGGCCAGGAGCTTTAACAATATCATGGATTTTCTGCAGCTGGTGTTCGGCTTTGTGAACGCCCCGCTTTTTGCCACCTTCTTCCTGGGCATGTTCTGGAAGAAGACCACGGCCAACGGCGCCTTCTGGGGCCTGCTGGGCGGCACTGCAGCGGCGGCTTTCACCCACGGGCTCACCCTGGCTGAAGGAAAAGGCGCCTGGATCGCCAACCTGCATGAGTTTCGCTCCACCATGGGGCAGAACTTCATGATCGCCATCATGGCCTTCAGCTGCTGCTTTGTGCTGACCTGGACGATCAGCCTGTTTACCCGGAAAAAAGAAGAGCCCGAGCTGGTAGGACTGGTGTACAGCCTTACCCCGCGACCGGAAACAAAGCATCTTGTCTGGTACAGGAAACCCGTGACGCTGGCGGTTATCGTACTGGTGCTTACCCTTTTGCTGAACCTGATCTTCTACTGATCCGAAAAATAATATGCCATGAAGAATATGATTGATCTCCGTTTTGTGGTAGGCTTTTTCTTTCTGCTGGTGGGTATCATGCTGCTGATCGTTTCCTTTACCGGACAAACCGGGCTGCCTGTCGGAGAGACCATCAATCGCGATTGCGGGATAGTGTTTGTCGTTTTTTCCCTGGTCATGCTGGCCATGTGGAAATGGGGCGGTATGGAAAAAAATGCGGAAGAAAGCGAACACGTCTCCACGGATAACTAATATGCGCCTTTGCGGTGCCTGCTCGGGATTATGCGCTATTTACTCGGATACGATATCGGTTCTTCCTCGGTAAAGGGAGCTCTGCTGGATGCGGCCACCGGCCGCTGCCTGGCGGCAGCCTTCTCTCCGGAGGAGGAAATGCCCATCCTGGCCCCCCGACCCGGCTGGGCGGAGCAGGATCCAGAAGCCTGGTGGAAAGAGGTGATAACGGTAACGGATAAACTTCGTAATATCCACCCTTTCGGACCCGGGGACATCGTCGGTATCGGGCTTTCCTACCAGATGCACGGCCTGGTATGCCTGGACAGGGAAGGACGGGTGCTGCGGCCCGCCATCATCTGGTGCGACAGCCGGGCAGTAGCCAGGGGCGAAGCGGCCGTGAATGCGCTGGGGCGGGATTTTTGCCTGGACCGGTATCTGAATGCTCCCGGTAATTTTACCGCCTCCAAGCTCAGCTGGGTAAAGGAAAATGAACCCGCTGTATTTGAAAAGATATACAAGGTAATGCTGCCGGGCGACTATATCGCCTGTCGCATGTCCGGGGAAATGACCACTACCGTTTCGGGCCTCTCGGAAGGTATCTGGTGGGATTTCAGGGAGCAGCGGATAGCTTCGGATATCTGCGGTTTCTACGGTTATCCGGAAGACCTGCTCTGTCCGGTGGTTCCTGCCTTCGGCGAGCAGGTACGGCTGAATGCGGCCGCGGCGCAGGCCCTGGGAATAGCCGCGGGCACTCCCGTTACTTACCGTGCCGGCGACCAGCCCAACAACGCCTATACGCTGGGTGTGCTCAGTCCCGGGGAAGCGGCTGCCACTGCGGGTACCAGCGGGGTGGTATACGGGGTGAACGACCGTATACAGTCGGACCCTGCTTCCCGGGTGAATACCTTTGTGCATGTAAACCATACTCCGGAGCAGGTGCGCAACGGCGTTTTGCTGTGCGTAAACGGCACCGGCATACTGTACAACTGGCTGAAGAAAAACCTGGCGATGGATGGTTATGAGCGGATGAACGAACTGGCCGCTACCGTGGAACCCGGCGCCGGGGGACTGTTGTTCCTCCCCTTCGGGAACGGTGCGGAGCGTATCCTGGAAAACCGCGACCTTGGCGCCAGCCTGGTTGGCCTGAATTTTAACATCCATACCCGGGCGCATATGCTGCGGGCTGCACAGGAAGGCATCGTATATGCGTTACGGTTCGGCCTTGAGATCATGCTGGAAATGGGAGTGGAGGTAACCCGTGTAAAGGCGGGGGCAGCCAACATGTTCCTGAGCCCTGTGTTCCGGAATATTTTTGCGTCCACTACCGGAGCCGTCATCGAGCTTTTCCGTACCGACGGAGCCCAGGGCGCAGCCCGTGCGGCAGGAGTAGGGGCCGGCTACTATGCCGGTTACCGGGAAAGCTACATAGGTATGGAATCGGCGGGCGTTGTAGAACCCGACCCCACAAAACGCGATCGCTATGAAACGGCATACCGCCGCTGGAAACAGGAGCTGGAAAAAACGCTGACCACATCCGCGGAAGCATAAAAAGAACCAAACACATTAAATATACAGAACCATGAACATCCTGACAGGTGATAAAACGTATTTCGAAAATATCGGAAAGATCGCGTATGAAGGCCCGGAATCCGATAATCCCCTGGCCTTTAAATGGTATGACGAAAACAAAGTGGTCGGCGGAAAAACGATGAAGGAATTCTTCAGGTTTGCCGTGGCTTACTGGCATACCTTCTGCAATACCGGCGGTGACCCCTTTGGCCCGGGTACCAAAAATTATCCCTGGGATGCGCAAAAAGATGCCGTGCAGCGGGCTAAGGATAAGATGGATGCCGCCTTTGAGCTGATCACCAAGCTGGGTATCCCTTACTACTGCTTTCATGATATCGACCTGGTGGACGAGGGCGCTTCCCTGCGTGAATATGAGCAACGGCTGCAAGCCATTGTCGGCTACGCCGGGGAGAAGCAGAAAGCCAGCGGCGTAAGGCTGCTCTGGGGTACGGCGAATGTGTTCAGTCATCCCCGTTATATGAACGGGGCCGGGACCAACCCGGATTTTTCCGTGGTGGCATGCGCCGGCACCCAGATCAAAAATGCGCTTGACGCCACCATTGCCCTCGGGGGGGAAAACTATGTATTCTGGGGCGGTCGCGAAGGATATATGACCCTGCTGAATACCGACATGAAGCGGGAAAAGGAGCACCTGGCGCGCCTGCTGACCATGGCGCGGGATTATGCCCGCAAGCAGGGCTTCCGCGGTACCTTCCTCATAGAGCCCAAACCCTGCGAGCCCACCAAGCACCAGTATGATTACGATACCGAAACCGTCATCGGCTTCCTGCGTCATTACGGGCTGGACAAAGACTTTAAACTGAATATCGAGGTAAACCATGCTACCCTGGCCGGCCATACCTTCCAGCACGAGCTGCAGGCCGCCGCCGATGCCGGCATGCTGGGAAGTATAGACGCCAACCGGGGCGACTATCAGAACGGTTGGGATACAGACCAGTTTCCCACTAACCTGAACGAGCTGGCCGAAGCCATGCTGGTCATTCTCGAGGCCGGCGGCTTTGCAGGGGGAGGCGTGAATTTTGATGCCAAGACCCGCCGTAACTCCACGGATCTCGAGGATATCTTCCTGGCGCATATCGGCGGCATGGACGCCTTTGCCCGGGGACTGATCATAGCCGACCGCATCCTGCAGCATTCTCCCTATAAAAAATTCCGTACCGAACGTTACCGCTCTTTCGACAGCGGAAAAGGAAAGGACTTTGAAGCCGGAAAGCTGTCGCTCGAAGACCTGCGCGATGTTGCCCTCGGAAACGGGGAACCGGTGCGTACCAGCGGGAAGCAGGAATGGCTGGAAAACCTGATCAATCAGTATATCTGATTGCAGCATAAGTTGGCTGTGCATGATTTTTGCGGTGCTTTCACGTTAAGAAACTATCCATGTCAGCCATCAGCATCATACAAGGCGATATCACCCAACTCGCCGTCGACGCCATTGTAAACGCCGCCAACGAATCGCTCACCGGCGGCGGCGGGGTGGACGGGGCCATACACCGGGCTGCAGGACCGGGTTTGCTGGAAGAATGCCGGAAGCTGAACGGCTGCCCTACCGGAGAAGCAAAGATCACCGGCGGTTATCACCTCCCGGCTCCCCACGTGATCCATACCGTAGGGCCTGTATGGCAGGGCGGCGCGCAGGGGGAGGAGGCGTTGCTGGAGAGCTGCTACCGCAAAAGCCTGCAGCTGGCCGCGGATCATGAACTGAAAACCATTGCTTTTCCCGCGATCAGCACAGGCGTATATGGCTACCCGTTTGAGGCCGCCGCTAAAGCCGCCATCCGTACGGTCCGCGCGTTTCTGGACCAACCCTCTTCCCTGACAGAAGTGGTGTTCGTATTATATGGTACGCCGGATTATAAGCAGTTTATGGAAATATACGGCGATACGTGATGCTACTCCGCAGATGAAGAGAAATTTCCCCACCCGCTCCTCATACCCCTCTGATATGTCCCGTAAAAGCGCCGGTATTCTCTTATTCAGGAAACAAAAAAAGCTTGAAGTGCTGCTGGTGCATCCCGGAGGTCCTTTCTGGCAAAAAAAGGACCTGGGTGCGTGGTCGATCCCCAAAGGAGAGATCGACGAGCAGGAGGACCCGCTGGCTGCGGCCAAAAGAGAATTTAAGGAAGAGACCGGTATGGAGATAGACGGCGACTTTACAGCCCTTGACCCCGTAATACAGAAGGGCGGGAAAACCGTGTATGCCTGGGCTGTGGAAGGAGACCTGGACCCTGAAAACATCGCGGGCAACACTTTTTCGCTGCAATGGCCACCCGGCAGCGGAAAGGCCCGCACCTATCCCGAAGTAGACCGCGCCGCCTGGTTTGACCTGCCCACAGCAAGACAAAAGATCAACGACAGACAGGCCGCCTTCCTGGATGCGCTGGAAACGCTGCTGCGCAAAAAATAAGGAGGGAACAGTTTTTGTATCTACAGCGGATGGCACGGCTATCTTGCCGCGTTATACCAAACCGCCTCCTATGAGTCTTCAGCAATACCGAGAAAAGCGGTCGTTCCGGGACACTCCCGAGCCTCGGTCCGGAAAAAGCAAAGACAAGGCGCTGCATTTTGTGGTGCAGAAGCACGACGCCTCCCGCCTGCATTATGATTTCCGGCTCGAGATGGACGGGGTGCTGAAAAGCTGGGCCGTACCCAAAGGTCCCTCCCTGGACCCAAAAGACAAACGCCTGGCCATGATGGTCGAAGACCATCCTTATGATTACAAGGATTTTGAAGGCATTATTCCCGAAGGCAACTACGGCGCAGGTACGGTGATCGTATGGGATGAAGGCACCTACGAACCTATCGACGGCGCCGGGGAAAAGAAAGAGCAGGAGAAATCGCTTTTAAAGCAGCTAAAGGCCGGCTCTTTGAAGATTGCCCTGAAAGGGAAGAAGCTGAAAGGAGAGTTCGCCCTGGTCAGGACCAAAGGCATGGCGGAGAACTCCTGGCTGCTGATCAAGCACCGGGATAAATATGCTGCAGCGACCGACGTCACCAAAAAGGACAAATCGGTGCTTAGCGGAAAGAGCATCAGCAGGATGGCCGCCGCTCCGGAAGGCGTATACGGGGAGAAAAAAAACCGTAAGACCGCCTCCCGTAAAACGGCTGCAGAGAAAGCTTCCGCTAAAAAGGGCGCAGGAAAGACCGCTGCGAAAAAGACGGCTGTGAAGAAACGCAGCGCCGCCTCCCGCACACGGCAAAAGAAGGCGGACACGGCATCCGGGGAGAAGGAAAACCCGGCGACCTCAAACCTGACCGTGAACAGCATTCTTGAAAAAGCGCCTGCTGCACCTTTTTCAGAAAACTTGTCGCCCATGCTGGCGACGCTTGTGGACGAGCCTTTTGACGATGAAGACTGGGAGTATGAGATCAAATGGGACGGATACCGTGCGCTCGGTTTCCGCCATAAGCATATCACCCTGCTCAAATCGAGGAACAACAAATCATTTGACGTCCAGTTTTACCCCGTGCATGATGCCCTGAAAAGCTGGGATATCGATGCCGTGGTCGACGGTGAGATCGTAGTCGTCGATAAAAAGGGAATCGCTCACTTCAATGCGTTGCAGAACTGGCGCAGCGAAGCCGACGGGGAGCTGCTATACTATGTTTTTGACCTGCTCTGGTACAAGGGCCGTCTGCTGACGGGACTTCCGTTGAAAGAAAGAATGGCGGTACTGAAGAGCATGCTGCCGGCGGAAGACGACAGCATCATCCGGGGCAGCTTTTCGGTCAGGGGGGAAGGTAGGCAGTTTTTCTCCGCTGCCAAGGAGATGGGACTCGAAGGGATGATCGCCAAAAAGCTGGACAGCCGGTACGAACCGGGAGAGCGTTCCCGGAACTGGCTAAAGATAAAAGTGTCCAGACGCCAGGAAGCGGTGATAATAGGATATACCCGGAATACGGGTTCTCCAAAGCTGTTCAGCTCCCTGCTGCTGGGTGCATACAGCAACGGACGGCTGGAATATGTAGGCAAGGTAGGCACCGGGTTTAACGCAAAAATGCAGCAGGAGATGATGAAGCGTTTCAAGTCGCTGATCATAAAGAAGAGCCCGCTGAAGGATATCCCCGATTACAACAAGCCCTCCCGCTTCCGCCCCAACCCGCCCCATGCCAGCGCTACCTGGCTGAAACCCGAGCTGGTCTGTGAGATCAGCTTCAGTGAAGTGACGCAGGACGGCGTTTTCCGGCATCCCGCCTTTGAAGGAATGCGTGCGGACAAAAATGCCCGGCAGGTGGTAAGGGAAAAAGAGATGCCCGTAGAAGCGGTGGTAGAGGAAGATCCGGAAGAGAAACCGGCCCGGAAAGCCGGACGGAAAAAGCCGGTAAAAGATAAAGCGGTAAAGGACAAAGCGGGTGTGCCGGTGATAAAGCCGCCGGTAAAAAACGGCCGCAAGACCTTGCTGAATCCGCAGGATAAAACGCAGGTCAGGAAAGTCAGCGGGGTCGAGCTGAAGTTTACTCACCTCGAAAAGCCGTTCTGGCCCGAGGAAGGCATCACCAAGCGGGACCTGCTGAACTATTATTATCAGATAGCGCCTTATATCCTTCCCTATCTGAAAAACAGACCGCAGTCGCTCAACCGGTTCCCCGACGGTTATCGCGGAAAACATTTTTACCAGAAGGATGTGTCCGGTAAGATACCCTCCTGGATAGATACCCTGCCTTACAAGAGCCAGGATGACGATCGCCGGAAAAAATTTCTCGTCGTGACCAACGAAGCCAGCCTGCTCTACGTGGCCAATTACGGCTGCGTAGAGATGAATCCCTGGAACAGCACGGTGAAGAAGCCGGAAAATCCGGATTGGTGTATCCTGGATCTGGATCCGGACGTAAAAGGCAATTTCGGGCAGGTAATAGAAGCGGCCCGCGTCATTCACGAGCTGCTGGAGGATGCCGGCATTCCTTCTTATCCGAAAACCTCCGGCTCTACGGGCATGCACATCTATATTCCTCTCCATGCCCGGTACACCTATGAGGAGTCCAAGGAGTTCGCCAGGCTGATCGTGACCATTGTCCACCATCAGATACCCGGATTTACCACCATAGAACGGCAGCTGAGTGACAGGAAAGGCAAGATGTACCTCGATTTTCTGCAAAACCGGCCTCAGGCCACGCTGGCTGCGCCTTACTCCGTAAGACCAAAGCCCGGCGCCACGGTTTCCATGCCCCTGCACTGGGACGAGGTGAAAAAAGGACTGAAAATGCAGGATTTTACCCTCAAGCGGGTGCCCGATATGCTGAAAGAACGGGGCGACCTGTTCAGCGGCGTGCTTGGCAAAGGGATCAGCCTGTCCAAATCGTTGAAGACGCTTCGCAGCTACCTGTGACGGTAGCATTCTAAACACACTTCGTGCTGTTATGCCTGATCAGGTGATTTTCCTGTCCGGGATAACAAATTTTTATACCCTCTTCTTTTGCCCGTCTGTCAGGCCCTTCGCGGGAAAACGGCTCTTCCGGGGCAAGAAAAAAGCCCCCCGGGAAAAAGTTAATGCCTATATTTAAACCCCTCTAAAAGGCCGTTAGGACAGAAATATCAACGTATATGATGAACAGGAGGCAATTTATCAGCTCGGTTTCGACAGTGACCCTCGGGGCCGGAGCCGGGATGCTGTCATTCCCCTCTTTCTGGGGTCGTCCGCCCATCCGCTGGGCAATGGGAGTAATACTCTGGCGCGGATACGCCGCCCGCAGGATACCCTTGCAGGAAGTGATCCAGGATATGCACGACCTGGGTCTCGATGGCGTGGAATACAGTCCCCGTAAAGGAGAGCTGGAGCGGAACGGCTTAACCCGGGAAAGCTTCCGCGACCTGCTCCGCAAGAAGAAGCTGGCGGTCAGCGCGCATTATTGGGGCGCTCCCTTTTATGATGCCGGTCGTAAAGCGGAGATCGTCGCTTCTTTCCGGGAAACGATGGAGAGCCTGAAATTCTACGGATCAAAAAATATCGTGGTCGGCCCCGGCAGCCGTAAGGCTGGCGATCCTGCGGAGCTTATCCGCAAGTCGGCCCCTCTATTAAACGAACTGGGGAAAATGGCGCTGGATCAGGGTATCCAGATCGGTATCCATCCGCACTATAATACTTTTATTGAAAAGCCCGGCGAGATTGACCTGGCGATGGAACTGACCGATCCGAGGTATGTGCATCTCTCGCCCGATACCGGACACCTTGCCATGGGCGGCGGAAATGTGCTTGAGATATTGCGCACTTACAAAGACCGCCTTAACTATTTTCATTTCAAGGATGTTGCCGGAGAGGTAAAGCGGCCGAACTTTGGCCCCAACCTCCGGGAGCTGGGTAAAGGAGAAGTTGATCTTCCTGCTGTGATGCGTCTTCTAAAGGAAATAAAGTTCCGCGGATGGATCAACCAGGAACAGGACAGCACAAGGCTGACACCCCGCGAGTCGGCTACCCAGAGCATAGCATATATCAACGCAAAGCTCAAGCCGATATATGGCAGATAGTTCCCGGTGATCATTTGAAGACCATTAAAATGTGAAGCATTGACAACGGATTGAATTATTTTTAGGTTGTCTTGCCGATCTTCGGAGACCTTTTGAAAAAGCGTTAAAAACAAAAAATAATCATTAACAGATGAAAAGGATTTTTGGTGTATTGTTTTTATTGCCCCTGGGTACGGTAGCCGCCCTGGCGCAACAACAGGAAAAAGCCCCGCAGATGACGCACGAAATGACCGAGTTCTGGTCTCCCGTCCCCAAAGTGGTGACCCCGGGCCAGTCTCCGTCTGATGCAGCCACTCCTGCTCCTTCGGACGCCATTGTATTGTTCGACGGCAAGGATCTTTCTCAATGGGAAGGCGCTCCCGATGCCGATGTACTGGTAAAAGGCAAGGACATGTCCAAGTTCAAAAGCTCGGCTGGGAAAACGGCCCAGTGGACCATAAAAGACGGTGTGCTGACGGTCAATAAAGCAGCCGGCGACATACAAACCAAGCAGACCTTCGGGGATTTTCAGCTGCATATCGAATGGCGTATACCGGAAGATATAGCGGGGAGTAGCCAGGCCCGGGGCAACAGCGGTGTATTTTTGCAGGGCCGTTATGAGCTGCAGATACTGGATTCGTACCATAACGAAACCTATGTAAACGGGCAGGCGGCCAGCATCTACAAGCAAACCGCCCCGCTGGTGAATGCCATGCGGAAACCCGGCGACTGGAATGTCTACGATATCCTTTACACCGCTCCCACCTTTAAGGAAGACGGAACCTACCGGACAAAGCCGATGGTTACCGTATTGCAAAACGGCGTATTGGTACAGTACAATACGGTCATCCAGGGTACGACGCCGTTTATCGGTCTTCCGCAGGTGGCGCCGCAGGGCAATGGGCCCATCCGGCTGCAGGCACACGGGGACAAAAGCAAGCCGATCAGCTTCCGCAACATCTGGATCAGAACGTTGTAATCAAAAAACGAATACAGGTATAAATAACATTCATCATTTTAATCTGAGCAACGATGATAGATACACCGATAGTGCCGGTGCCGGCGCGTACCGAGAAGCGGGTATGCGAGGTATCCTGGTTTGACGATCTGTGCGGCGGGGATACGGCGTTTCTGGGGACGGTGGACCCCTCGCGTCGCAGCAACTACCCCCACTGTGCGGACATTATAAAGACGGCGGACCGGATGGGCTTTAGGAACATACTGCTGCCGACCTCCTATATCGTCGGCCAGGAGGTGATCCCGTTTGC
>NZ_BAABFN010000020.1:0-135917 GCF_039541075.1 Compostibacter hankyongensis
CTCCAGTTTATCAATTTCAAAAATGGACTCAAAATTTCAAAGATCAAACACGCATTATGTTTTTAATAGCACAAGACGTTAATATTTGATATCGGAATGATTTAGGTCGGTTCTTAGTATTTAGTAGATATTGACGATTGATTAAAAATCGATTTAACTGGTTTTTTCTATAAAGATTTTAAATGAAATGCTATTTTTTTTGGCTATTGATTCTCTAATCATAGAAAATAACTCGGGACCATGTGAGGTTTCAGAATAACTATAATTTCTCTTAAATAACTTTCTTAATTCATCTTTTCCATGTTTTCCTTCATAACTTTTTTGCTTAAGACGGTCTTTTATATATTCTTTCCTTTGTGATAAGTATTCAATATCCGCTAGGTACCAATTTTCAATCATTTTATTAGAGACAACTATATCTGTTATGAGGGGGAGATCCTGTTTTTCTATTTCTGTTTTTAAATCTTTAACAAAACTAGTAATAGACTCCTTTCTGCATTCAAAATCTAAAAGAATAATAGCTCTTTTGCAATTCAATGCTTTTAACATTGATACCTGTTTACGTGACTTTGAAATTATGTCACAAACCTGTGAACAATGGCCTCTAGGGCCGTCTGTTTTTAATACTTTAAATTTACCGGGATATCTTTTCTTTATAGAAAGTAAATCAGCGGCTCCATCAACTATTATACCGAGTTTCTTCATGGCTTAATAATATTATTATTGGGGGACAGCACCAATCCCTCCACTAACCCATAAATCCCCTAATCTAAAATCAGAATTTTTTAAAAATCCAGTTATCTCCTCTTCTTCTTCAATTGACTTTATTTTGGTGCCATCCTTTGTAGATTCAACTATTCTTATTTCGTTTGGATTACATCCATTAAGGAGCGTAATTGAATGGGATGTTAAAAGGAAGATTGTATCGCTCTCATGTGCTTGATCTCGCATGATTTGTATAAGTTTTTGTTGCATCCAAGGATGTAAAAAGTTTTCTGGTTCCTCAAGTAAATAGATATTTGAGAAACCAACATAAATACTTGTTACAATGCATAACCATTTTATAGTCCCATCCGATACCTCGTCGGGATAAAAAGTATTTTTACTTGTGTTGAAAACGACATATCGCCGACCGGTTGAGTTATCTATTTTTACAGAAACATTGGAGATTGGTTTAACAGCGGCAGAGAGTTCTCTATTAATTCTTCCAAAGGCAGACTCAATATTTTTCCGATCTTTTCTGGTCATAAAGCCGCTACCAAAATAGTAATCTCTAAAAATTGGGAATTCGTAATCATCAATATCATAAATTTCATTTACTATCGAAAGTTTGTGGAAATTCCTTTTCTCAAGAGCATATATTACTTCACTTATTCCAAAGCCATTCGATTCCATTTTTGAATATGGAAGTTGTTCTGTTGCTTGTCGTGCTCTTTCAGGGATGATATTATATTCATTAAGAGAAGAAAAGAAAGAAAAGAGCTTTGCTAATGATCTATCTTCGAGCCATAATATTGACAGCAAACTTTTATCTCCATTTTTTTTTAACTTAGCTAAAATTCCTTCAATATGGACTCTCATATTTTCAAATAGATATTCTTTTTTCCTATCAAATCTATTTCGTCGAATATCTAAGATGTCCTTTCCAGCGACGGTCGTGTTTAGTTTGAAGTTTGAGATAGGTTTGTCAACATTTTTTCTGTCGATTTCAATATTAAGTACATTTTCTATATTGCCCCCTATTTCGCAATCAATTGAAATTCCTTCATAGGAAATTGTGGCAATTTTCTCCCGCCCCTTTTGTTCAACAGAGAGAGTCCAATAACATGTAGTATCCCGTTTACGGCTATTTATTACTCGTTCCCCATAATCTAGTTTAATTCGGAAGGTGATTTTTCTTTTTCCCCTATGATAAATTCTGGATGGCCCGCCTCCACGTGCCATAGCTAAGCCAACTCCTTTTGTCAAAATGTCTTTTATGAATTTGAGGCTGTATAGAGTACAGGTTTTTCCGGCACCATTTTGACCAATTAAAATATTGAGACCTTTTTGGAGTTCCAGTTTAGTTGAAACTATGGACTTGAAGTTTTCTATTTCAATATTTATATACATACATTGATTGTTACTGATAGTTTCAAATGTTCAATTTCAATAGACATCGTAACTTTATTTGAAACCCTTGTTTCTTGTGGTTAAACGTTTATGTCAACTCGCTTCTCTGTTTTAAAGCTTTGGAACCTTACAGTTTACAATTATGACCGCTTATCAATTGCATTAAGTGAGGAGTATATGTCAAAAGTTTTATCACATCAACATAATAGATCTGCCTTGTATTGACTTTGTTTTAAGAAGTATAAAATTTGATGAATTATTAGAGTGGTGATCCATATTGAGAAGGACCTAATACTCATTGTAAAGGGATGTCTGGCTGTCAGAGAAAATTTAGGTTTATAAATAAGTTAAGAATTACGTCGCTCTAATATAAAATCGTTTCTTCATTTATGCAATATATTAATTCTATTAATTAATAATTAGTTGATGATTAATGTATTTTATAAATCAGGATACTTTTGCCCGCCTATTAGGAAAAGTAGCTTAATCCACTTACCCTGCCTTAATGGCCGACCCCATTCCTTAACGGCCTGGTTGCCTTACATTTGCGTAGCCTTGAGATGCTGTCCCGAAGGCCCGGCTGATTTTTCGAAAAACAAGCAAAAAGCTCACCATTATGGCCAAACTGCTCAGCTTCCTACTCTTTCTCCTATCCATAGGCCTCCATACGAAGGGGAGCGCCCAGGACATCGACACCTTGATCGACGTGGGAGGCTACAAGCTGCATTTTAAGGTGGTTGAAGGGCGGGGCACACCCATCCTTTTTGAATCCGGGGCAGGCAATGACGGCAGTGTCTGGAAGGACCTGTTAAAGCCCTTGGATGACTCCTTAGGGGCGCCTTTGATCACGTATGACCGGGAGGGGTTTGGGAAGAGCGGGATCGACACGGCCGGCTTGAGTGTCATCAATGAGGTCAAGGGGCTGGAGGCCGGGCTGAGGAAGTTAGGATACGGCAAGGGCTGCTTTGTGGTGGCGCATTCTTTGGGCGGGGCGTATGCCATGGTCTTTTCATCCAGGAATGAGGATAGGGTTCAGGGTGGGGTGTTTATAGACAATGTATCGCCCTGCTTTATGACCGCGGAGAAGGCGCATGAAGTCAGGATGTTCTTTAGCGACAGCCTGGAAAGCATAAAAAGGCAAAGCCTGGGTTTTTATTTCATCGCGCGCAATTATGAATATACCAGCAGGGTGATGCGGGAGGCCGCCCCTGCATGGGATGCTCCTCTGACGGTTATCTGCTCTGACGATACACCCTTCGAAGGAGCGGATAGCATAAGGTGGAAGCGGTGTATGCAGGAGTTTGCCCGGGTGCGGCCGAACCGTAAATATATCTTTGCGAAGGGTTGCAGCCATTATGTTTTTGATGATAACCCCGGACTGGTGATAAAGGCGATAGTGGATCAATACCGGGCCGTTGATCACGTGCTATAGATGAAGATTAACTATGAATAATTTGCCCTAATTTTATAGAAATTGCAATATGGAAATCGCCGTTTTATTATTTGAAGACTTTGAAACCTTAGATGTTTTCGGGCCGGTTGAGATCTTTGGCCGGTTGGATGGCTTGTATACCCTTAGATTTTTCTCCCTACCTGGCGGCGCGATAAGGAACAAGGACGGTGTAGCTATTTTGACGGAGGAGTTATCGGCTATCCCTGACCGCGTGGACATTTTTCTGATCCCCGGCGGCCTGGGGACGCGCAAAGAAGTCAATAACGAGCCGCTCATTGACAAGATCAGGGCGATATCCGGCATCAGCGCGTATGTATTGACCGTTTGCACGGGGAGCGCCCTACTGGCAAAGACGGGTTTGTTGGATGGAAAAGGCGCAACGACCAATAAGCGCGCTTTTGATTGGGTCATTACCAACGGCCCCAATGTACTATGGAACAAGAAAGCGAGGTGGGTGGTCGACGGAAAGTTCTATACCTCCTCCGGCGTGAGCGCAGGAATGGATATGGCGTTGGGGTTTTTAGGCGATCGCCACGGCGTTGATGTTGCGAGAAAAGTTGCGGTTGGAATTGAATATAACTGGACGGAAGACAAAGATAACGATACATTCCAAGCCTCTTGATGAAGCCAATTTAACATTAAGCCCTTTAAGGCAAGTCCACGAAAGTCTAAATTTGTGGGGAAGGGGATGGTTAAATTGTAGTCCCTAAAAA
Source organism: Compostibacter hankyongensis (assembly GCF_039541075.1). Lineage (NCBI taxonomy): Bacteria > Pseudomonadati > Bacteroidota > Chitinophagia > Chitinophagales > Chitinophagaceae > Compostibacter > Compostibacter hankyongensis. Next base: position 4,279 of record NZ_BAABFN010000020.1, read on the forward strand.
AATAGATGTCATGAATATGAAATTATGGCTTGGGACCTGTCTGATGTTTCTGTCCACCATCGTACAGGCACAGACGAAAAGCACTATTTATCCGGGTGCTATATGGCAAGACAATGAAGGCAATCATATTCAGGCACATGGTGGCGGCATTATTAAGCTGGGTAAAGATTATTACTGGTATGGTGAGCAACGTGCCAAGGGATTGGATACGGGCTACCGCTATGTAAGCTGCTATAAATCCCGGGATCTGGTTAACTGGGAGTTTAAAGGGAATGCGCTGCAATTGTCAGATCCTGAAAACCTGGGGAACCGGTGGGTATTGGAGCGGCCCAAGGTTTTCTATAATAAGAAAACCAAAACCTACGTAATGTATTTTCACCTGGATGATGCCCGGTATCGGTTTGCGCGTGTGGGGGTAGCTACCAGTAAAAAGCCCGAAGGCCCTTTTGAATATGCGCATAGTTTTCGCCCCTTGGGGAAAGAAAGCCGGGATATTGGTCAATTTATTGACGATGACGGCACGCCTTATCTCATCTTTGAAAGCAGGCCCACCAAAGGGTTTTTTATCGCAAGCCTTACTGCTGATTATCTGAACGTGGATAAAAAGGTTTGCCTGGTGCAGGCGCCCCTGGAGGGCGGCGCTATTGTAAATTATAATGGATTGTATTACGCGATAGGCTCTGCCTTAACGGGTTGGCGACCCAATCCTAATAAATATGCCACTGCAAAGTCGCTATCCGGCCCCTGGTCAGCGTTTAAAGACATTGCTCCGCCGGAGGCCAATACTTATGGCTCGCAATCTACCATGATGGTTAAAGTTGTCGGAAGTAAAAAAACCACTGTACTGTTTTTAGCAGATCAGTGGAAGCCTGCTCAACAATGGGATTCAAGGTATTTGTGGATGCCGCTGGAAATCGGTAATGGCAAATTGCGGCTACCCAAACCCTCACCTTTTTCTTTGAACGTCAAAACAGGAGAAACCCAACTCCTACACTAAAAGGAATTAAGTCTATTAATAAAGAAGCCCCATTTTTAGAGAATGAAAAATAAGGGCTATCTCGATAAGTGTGTAAACTTTAACCGGCTCGTATTGCGTCATAGCCTTATGCTATTATCAAAAATAGTTACGTAAATTCTGCGGAATCCGACCCGGTATTCCGGGTGATGTCGCCTCCTAGTTAGCTTGGGGATTCTTCTTCAGGGCCTTTAAAATAAAATGCATAAAACGACTAATTTTATTGTATAAATTTGTTTTTATGCAAGACATAGAAATTATAACGCAACGTCTCCTGGAATTCAGGGATGCTCGGGACTGGGACCAGTTTCATAATCCTAAAGACTTGGCCGTGGCCTTAAGTGTAGAGGCCGGGGAGCTGCTGGAGATCTTCCTCTGGAAGCAGCCGGAAGTGGCTGATCGGGATAAGGTAAAGGAGGAACTGGCAGATGTGCTGGCTTATGCCTTTTTGCTGGCCAATAAATACGGGTTTGATATAAAGGAAATATTGTTGGAAAAAATAACCGACAACGCAAAAAAATACCCTGTGGATAAGGCTAAAGGCAATGCCAAAAAATATAATGAACTGTAATGAGTGAGCCGGAACTGGAAATAAAAGAGATTGCTTTTAATAAAGCCATCTTTTTACAATTGGAAACACTTTCACAGGCGCGGAACTTTTGGCCGATTGTGTATATTTTGAATGACGGTACCCTAAGAGAAGCCTACGTAGGGGAGACCACGGACCTACTAGCGCGCATGGCCACGCACCTGAGCAATGGAGAAAAAAGCAGATTAACTGAGGCTCATTTTATTACGAGTAATCGGTTTAATAAATCTGCTACGCTGGATATTGAAAGTAACCTTATAAAATATATTGCTGCAGACGGGAAATTCCGGTTATTAAATTGCAATGTCGGGCTGTCAAATCACAATTACTACCAAAAGCAGTGGTATTGGGAGTTGTTTAAAGATATTTGGAGCCGGTTAAGGGGCTTAGGTATTGCCCGGCACTCTATTAAGGATATTGATAATTCTGCTCTCTTTAAGTATTCGCCCTATAAGAGCCTTACAAAAGACCAGAAGCGAGGTATTATTCTTATCCTGCAAATGCTGCTCAACCCGTACAAAAGAAATATTGTATTGGAAGGAGGGGCCGGAACAGGAAAGACGGTTTTGGCTTTGTTTTTATTTAAGCTGTTACATACGCCACTTGAAGAGTTTAATTTTGCAACGTTTGGCGAATATGAGGAAAAAATACTGGATCTGACAAGGGCTGTAAAAGGAAAGTACCCCGATCCTCAAATGGCATTAGTGGTGCCAATGACTTCTTTTAGGGCTACCCTGACGCGTGTTTTTAAAAATGTTAAAGGGTTAAAACCGAGCATGGTTGTCGGACCTTCTGATATCGCAAAAAAGCATTTTGATATTATTATAGTAGATGAGGCGCACCGGTTGAGGTGGAGAAAATCACTTACCAATTACCTCAGCTTTGATACTGCAAGCCGGCAGTTGGGCTTTGACAAGCATCGGCATACCGAGCTGGACTGGGTGCTGAAACAATCAGATAAGACGGTACTTTTTTATGACAAAGAACAGTCTATAAAACCCGCCGATGTACCTGCTGAACAATTTACGTCATTAAAAGCACGATCGGATACAATTGTAACACCCTTGGTTTCTCAACTGAGGGTAAAAGGTGGTAATGACTATGTATCTTTTGTGCACCGGTTATTGCATACACAATTACCGAAGGAATATGGTAGATTTTACTCAAAAAGATACATATTACGGCTTTGTAATTCAATTGAGGAGCTAATACAGCATGTAAAGCAGCATGATGATGAATCCAGTTTGTCGCGCATGATAGCGGGGTTCTCCTGGCCCTGGAGATCTAAAACCAATCCGATGCAGGCGGATATTGAAATTGAGGGAAAATGGCTGAAATGGAATGTAACCAATAGCGACTGGATAAACTCTGCTAATGCAGTTAATGAAGTAGGTTGTATTCATACTACGCAGGGCTACGATCTGAATTTTGCAGGGATTATTTTGGGGAAGGAAATTTCCTATAATGAGAAAACAAATGAAATTGTTATTTTAAAACAACATTACTATGATAGTAATGGTAAAAAAGGCGTTGAGGACGATGCGGAATTAAAAGAATATATCATCCATATCTACAAAACATTGCTGTTGCGCGCCATTGAGGGATGTTATGTATATGTAGTGGATGATAAACTACGTGCTTATTTTGAGAAGCACTTGCCGTATATTGAACCACAGCCAAATGAAGCTTCAGATCCGGCGGATACCATAGCCGATAAAAGTATACTGCGAATACCTTTATATAACCTACAGGCTGCTGCCGGAGCTTTCAGCAATGAACAGCAGGTAGATAATGTGGATACGGTTCCCTTGCCCTCCAAATACAAATCGACCGAAGGGTTGTTTGCGTGTGCTGTAGTTGGCGAGTCTATGAATAAAGTAATTCCTAATGGATCTATTTGTTTATTTAGAAGAGACGATGGCGGGTCGAGAAACGGCAAAATTGTGTTGGTAGAGCTGACGGATATGCAGGACCCAGATTCCGGTTCTTATTATACGGTAAAGGAATATCACAGTACAAAAAACACTACTCCTGAAGGCTGGCAGCATGCCACGATTACTTTGAAACCTTTAACCCATGCTGAAGGTTATAAGGTGATAAAGCTCACAGGTAACGAAGCTAAGAACTTACGTGTGATTGGTCTATTTGAGCAGGTATTGTGACTATCTTTTTGTGAAGGATTAGGGGCTATTGCGAGCAGCATTTATTTTTTATCTCCCTTCTTCTGCAAGCACGTATTCAATCCGGCTTCATTCCCTTATAATGTGTATTGTCCGGCAGAGGGCCGTCATAATCGAAAAGATCAGCAAGCGGTATTTCCAAAGCGGTGGCAAACCTGACAAGGGTGGAAAAGACGATATTTATTTGTCCGCTTTCATAACGGCTTATTTCTCCGGAGTCTATATCGGTCAAGACGTTCAGATCCAGCTGACTCAGCTTCCGGTGCTTTCTTACCTCATACAAACGCAGGCCCAGCGCTTTCTTTTCAAAAGCCAGCCGCTTTGGCATACTCCGCTTCTGTTTTACGGGAACCACAGCGGCGTCTTCTGCAGCAAAGAAAGTATGCAGCTCAGCTTTGAAGGCCATGCCCAAGCGGGTAAGGGTCAGCAGTTCCACATTATTCTTGCCGTGTTCGATCCGGCTCACCTCCGTGCGGGAGATGCCGCAAAGCGCTTTCAGGTCTTCCTGCTTTAAGCCGAGGGATTTTCTGATCCAGCGGATCCGTTCTCCAAACAGTTGAATTTCTTCATTGTAGCGCTGCTCCCAAACCATAAAACTGACTTTCAGGAAAAGTCAGCCAAATCAGAAAAAATAAAATTGTGTTATACCTCACATGATTAAAAATATTTCCTTACCTTTAGGACAGCATTTCCGGAGATACTCATCCGGTAGTGCCGAAATGACTAAATTTGCGATTCTTCAAAAACTGATTTGAAGCCATTCGCTTAGAGTCTCAACTGGAAACTAGCACTTTTCAATTGTCATGGGACGATAAGTGGATAGCTCACGACCCGGGCGTGGGCTAAACTTATCATGACAAGGGTGTGCTAGCCCTCCAGTTGATAGGTGGATGCCTGCGCCCTCTTATTTCCGCAAGTTCCCAGGCGCCGCTTATCCGCAGACTTCTTAAGCAGCTTCATTATTTCAATATTGGCTTAATGGAGTTGATCTATCAGAACATAGAACTTTACTTATTACAGACTAAGTTTTGTGTTAAGCCCAAAAATCCGGTATAGTTTATTATTTCTCTTCACGCTCGAAGCCGTGTCTTACTGGTTTTCCTAAGTAAGATATAGCCGTTTGCCGGAGCTGACCTGCACTTTATTGTTTCACGAACACGTAGTACATGAAGAAATTTACCCTGCTGTGGGCAGGCCTGATGGGCTTGTCTTTTACTGTACAGGCCCAGCGTCCTTCAGGCCGGAGTATCTCCGGCGGGATATATGACAGTCGGAACGGTCAGCCCCTGGCCGGGGCTACTGTGCATCTCTTGCATGGCGCCCGTGGCGTCCTTACGGATGCCTCAGGCCATTTCACATTGCCCGGTATTTCTCCGGGTGATACCCTGCTCATATCCTCGGTAGGCTACCGCCCGGAAAAAATAGTACCGGGGGAGAGGACTATGCTGGAGATCCGCCTCCAACCCGCCCTCAATACGCTGGATGAAACGGTCGTCATGGCCTACGGCACCACCACCCGCCGCCTCAACACCGGCTCCATCAGCAGGATCACAGCCGAAGAGATCGGGAAGCAACCGGTGACGAATGTGCTGGCAGCGCTCTCCGGCCGTATGCCTGGGGTGTTTGTACAGACCACCAACGGGCTGCCGGGTGGGAATATAAAGATACAGGTGAGAGGGCGGGGATCTATTGCCGCCGGCACGGATCCGCTATACATCATAGACGGAGTGCCCGTCACTTCAACGCCTTTAAATTCGCTGGCCAGTAATTTTCAGAATATCAACGGCTTGGTCAGTCCCTTAAACAGCATCACGCCGGATAATATTGAATCCATAGAGATCCTGAAAGACGCCGATGCTACCGCTATATACGGCTCCCGGGGTGCAAATGGTGTTGTCCTGATCACGACAAAGAAGGGGACGTCCGGTAAAACCGAGGGGCATGTCAATGTATACTATGGATTTAATAAATCCGTAAGGCTTCCCCAAATGCTTGGCTTAAACGACTACCTGCAATTAAGAAAAGAAGCATATGTCAATGACAATAAGGAGCCTTCCCCAGCAGATGCGCCTGATCTTTTGGTATGGGATCAGCGTCACTATACGGATTGGGGCCGGTATCTCCTGGGAGGAACCGGGCGCGTTATCAATACCGAGGTGACGCTTTCCGGAGGGTCCATGAATACCCATTTCCGATTAGGGCTAAGCTATCGCCGGGAAGGGACCATATTGCCCGGAGATCAGCGATATGATCGCGGGTCCGGATATTTCAATCTCGATCATTCTTCTGCAAACAAGAAATTCTCTGTTCAGTTATCAAGCCGCTATAGTTCGGATAAAAATAACCTGATCAAATCAATCGATTTTGCAGGCTTATATGGGTTGCCGCCTAATTATCCTATATACAATAAAGACGGTAGCTATAATTGGACGCTGACCAATCCGGTCGCCTGGCTGGGGCAGGAGTCAAAAAGTAAAACTGAAAACTTCATCGCTAACGGGGTTTTTCGTTACACGCTGATAAAGGGGCTTGATCTTAAAACCAGTATCGGCTATACCAAGATAAATATGGACATGTTTTCTTCTTTGCCGGCATCCACGCAAAATCCGGCCTTTAGCCCGGTAAGCTCTGCCAATTTCGGCAATAATTATAATGAAACTTACCTCGTAGAGCCTCAGATCGAATATCGGCGTTCGGTAGGGAAGAGTAAATTTTCTGTCTTATTAGGGGGAACCTGGCAAAAAGTCACCACAGAGGGATATTACATTTTTGCTACGGATTATACCAACGAAGAGCTGCTTGAAAGCCTGGCTGCGGCTGGGACCATAAGCGCCAAAGGGAGTAGTTATTCAGAATATAAGTATGCGTCGATGTTCGGGCGTATAAACGTGGTCAACAGGCAAAAATACTTGCTTAACATGACCTTTAGACGGGATGGCTCGTCCAAGTTTGGCCCCGGCCGGCAGTTCGGCAATTTTGGAGCAGTAGGGGTGGGATGGATATTCAGTGAAGAACCGTTCTTCAAAAACAGATTGCCGTTTTTAAGCTTTGGGAAATTAAGAGGCAGCTACGGCATAACCGGAAATGACCAGATCAGTAATTATCAATATTTATCTTCTTACAAAAATGGCAATGTATACCAGGGCATTGCTACGCTGCGGCCTTCCATATTGGCCAATGATGCATTCGGATGGGAGACCACGAAAAAGTTGGAGTCGGCCCTCGAGCTGAATTTCCTTAAGGACAGAATTGCCTTAACAGCGGCTTATTTTTATAACCGTAGTGGGAATCAGCTCATAGCCTATAAGATTCCATATATAAGTGGACCGTTCGGCAGCTATCAGGCCAATTTTCCGGGCGTCGTTCAAAACACCGGTTGGGAACTAAGCTTAAATACCGAGAACATAACGGGCCAGGCAATAACCTGGCAGACTTCGTTCAATATCACATTCCCGCATAACAAATTGATCAGCTTCCCTGGTCTTGCACAATCGAGCTATGCCAATACTTATGAAGTAGGGGAGGATTTGAGCATAGTAAAGGGATATCGTTTCCTGGGAATAGATGCCGGTACGGGCGTCGCCCGATTTCAGGATATCGATAAAGACGGCAGCCTGACCTATGGATTGGATTATGTAGTTATCGGAAAGACAAGCCCGGATATTTTCGGGGGATTACAGAATAGTTTGTCCTTGGGATCTTTTTCCATAGACCTCTTCTTTCAGTTTGTAAAGCAACAATCCAGGATCAATCCCCGGTTGTATTCGATTGCCTCACAAAGCAATGTGCTTCAATACGGGCTTAACCGGTGGAAAGAACCGGGCGATATCACGAACGTTCAGAAGCCAACGGCCACCTACGGCACGCCGGCCTTTGCTGCTATGCAGAATTTAACAAACTCAAGTGCCGGATTGATAGATGGATCCTATATACGTTGTAAAAATGTCAGCCTCCGGTATTTGATAAGCAAACCGCTTTTGAAGAAACTGCATCTAAAGCAAGCGATGATTTACCTACAAATGCAGAACATATTTACCTTATCTGATCCTGAATTTTCCGGATTAGATCCGGAGACGGTGAATGGAATATCTGCCTCAGTCCCTCAGATGAAGTCTTATGTCTTGGGTATTCAATTATCATTTTAATTCTTTGAGATATGAAAAGTGCAATGCAATCAAAAATATTCTCGTTGATATTGTTTTGCTGCTTTAGTTTTTCCTGCAGAAAAATGATAGAAGTATCTCCGCCTAAAATGTCTATTCCGACAAGTAGCATATTTACGAATGCTAAATTGTTGGAATCGGCGTTGCTTAACTGTTGTTATACTTTGGACTATGAAGGCTCCTTCTTGAACTATCTGGGTTTATATGTAGACGAGCTTTCTACATCTTCCTTGAGCACAAATATTCCTGATTATCTGAATGGCGAAATAAATAGCGAGGTGGTTAGCGGAAATTATACGGTTTGGAAAAGTTTATACTCGGTCATTTATCAGACCAATTTAATAATAAACGGACTGCCTTTTGCTGATATAGCAGATTCGATTAAAGCAGGGGCAGAAGGAGAATCCCGGTTTTTAAGGGCCTATTGCTATTTCTATCTTGTCAATATCTGGGGTGGAGTTCCGCTGATTACTACAGCGGAGGTTGATATAACCTCCCATCAGCCAAGAAATACTCCCGATGAGATATATGAACAGATTGTCAGTGACCTGAAGGAAGCAAGGGGCAAACTTAAGGGGGTTAATAATACCGGAGAAAAGATAAGGGCCTCTGAGTACGCAGCCCTGGCCATGCTGTCAAGGGTATATTTATATAATAAGAGGTGGGGAGAAGCGATAACCGCTTCGACTGAAATAATTAATTCAGGACTTTTTACTGTAAATGCCAGTCTTCCTGATATAGAGGGGGTATTTAACTCAGACTCAAAAGGAGCCATATTCCAGCTATGGAATCAGAATGGCTATTCAAAGATCGGGCTCACCTTTGCTGCCAATTCAACAACCTCTCCCCCTTCATATTACATTTCAAATGATCTCTATAATTCTTTTGAACAAAACGACAGAAGGAGGTCATATTGGTTAAAGCCGGTCATCATTGATGATAGTTCCTACAATGCGGTTTATAAATATAAGCTAAGTACAGCAGGTGCCTTTAAAGAATTTAGTACGCTTTTAAGGATAGCGGAGCAGTACCTGATAAGAGCCGAGGCCCGTGCAGAAACCGGGGATTTGAAAGGGGCAGTTCAGGATGTCAATATGGTTCGGGAAAGGGCCGGGTTGGCCCCGCTATCAGAATCGCTTGATGAAGAGGAGGTCGTGGATGCTATTCTTCATGAAAGACGCATAGAATTTTTTTGTGAAGGAGGACATCGGTTTTTTGACCTTAAGCGAATAGGAAAAATAAATGCCGTGATGAAATCTTTAAAGCCGGCCTGGAAAGCAACGGCTGCCTTGTTTCCTGTTCCCCAGGGTGAGATTGATGCAAATCCCTTTCTTACTCAGAATCCCGGGTATAATTGATTTACTAAAAACTTTCTTTTATGAAATATAATATCGGAATATATAGTCTCTGCTTGCTGATGTGGTTGATCCCGTCGTCATTAATTGCCCAGGATAGGAAAACTTTGAAGATAGGAGATCATCTGCCGGATATATCTGTATATATTGATGGTGATGCTGTAAAGCTATCTTCCTTCTATGAAGGGAAAGTACTTATATTGGATTTCTGGGCAACCTGGTGCGCACCTTGTATTAAAGCATTGCCCAAATTAGCGGCATTAAAGTCGGAGTTCCCGGATAAGTTGTCGGTATTGCCGTTGACCTATGAACGAAGAAATACGGTTGAAACATTCTTTACGAAGCATGAGGATCTAAGGCGGTTGGATTTACCTTATTTGTTTCATGATTCCGTTCTGCATGCATTATTTCCCCATAGGACGATCCCTCATGAAGTTTGGGTGAATTCAGCGGGCGTGGTTATCGCGATTACCGGGAGCGACGATATCACAAAGGAAAATATAAAAGCAGCAATTCTTAATGATAAAGTGGACTTACATGTTAAGCGGGATGTAATGAATTTTAATGCGCAAGAACCTTTCAAAACGGGAGACAGCGACTTCATATTCAGATCCGTATTAACCGGTTACCGGCCGGGACTCCCGGGGGGAGGTTCGGCTGATATTAAATATAATGGGCTTCCTATGCTTTCGCATTTATCAGGAGACTATAAAATCAGAAGGATATTCCGGTTTAATAATCTTCTTTCCGGACTTTTCTTATGGGCTGCCTTCGAGGGCAAAGTAGCTTATGCCAACAGAAATAGGATTGTTTTTGAGGTAAAGGATTCTGCTGATTGGGTGCCGCCCAATATATATAAAGGATCTCCTTACAAAACGATGGATGAATTTTCACTCAAAGGGAAAGGGACATATTGCTATGAATTGTCGCTTCCTGGCTATGTATCCCCCGAGGAATTTTATTCCCGTATGCTCAATGATCTGAATAAAGCTTTGGATGTTACTGGGCGCATAGAAAGTCGTGAAATGGATTGTTATGTGCTGGTTAATAAAAGGGAGGTCAGCAGACATCTCAAGAGTCATACTGCACAGAAGGATATATTGGCGAAGTTTGGCGTTGTTAACGGGTTCAGAAAAATGACTATTCAGGAGATTGTTGATTTTATTAATTTTGATAACTTTTATGACCCGATCTTGAATGAAACCGTGAATTCTGAGCCGGTGGATATAGATATTAACTACAATATAGACTCGCAACATGGAGTTCTGAATATAAAACGGCTCCAGGAAGGTTTTGCCAGGCTTGGGTTTGAATTGATTAAAGCCAGGCGAAAGGTTGAAGTAGTAGTCATTCGGGACAAATAACTTTTGCTGAACGAATGAAAAGGCCGGTTCATAGCAACCGGCCTTTTTCCTTCGACTTTCTTAATACTAATCGTTAAGAAAGATGTCCTGGCTTGGTTGTCTGTGATTTCCATCGCCGGCAAATCCGGGATCATATGCCAAAGCACATATATTGGTCTGGCCATGGCAATCATAATTGTCCTGTGCTTGTTCCCTGGTTCCCGTAAAATTAGGGCTTCCGGATTTTACATAGGAGAACTCATCCAGCTGACCAATGGGCTGGCTTGATGTGGCGGCAAATGCCCCGGCAACTCCGGCCGTCAGGGCCAGTGCAGTGAGGCTTACTTTTAACTTTTTCATAATAAATGGATTTAAAGTGAAATGATGGAATGAATAACCCCGCTTTTACAGGAGCGGTACCTGTTACGCGCGCGAAAAAGGTGATGCTTTATCGAAAGGGGAAACAAACGCTCCTTGTCGTTTTATTTTTTGGTGTAATAAGATGGCCGTCAGGCTGATCAGGATAAAGAAAGCATTGAATATTAGATGCTGGGGCCAGCTCATACGGGAAATCAATCCCCCGCAGGTACAGGGAAGGTCCAGACCGGATAACAGCATTGTAGTGATATATCCCTCGAAGATGATCATCAGGCATAAAGAAGCGTATAACCCTGTCACCCGCAGACGTGGGATCAGGAGGAGCGCTACAATGCCTAATTCTGTGATGGGGACCAGCCACCCCAGTACAGGAGCGTATGTTTTCAGCATATGCCAGGGAGATAATTGCATCTGGAATACGAACTTGTCGTAATCCAGCATTTTGCTCAGTGCCGCGTAGGAGAATAACAATAAGAGTGCTGCGATGATGGCTTCTATGATCCAGGAACGTTTCATAAGGGCACAGGTTAAAAAACAGGAAATAAAGCTTGCTTTAAAGGATGAATACCGATTTGGATTGGAGCCGGTCTGAAGCGTGAAAGCCGTAGCGGAGGAAAAGCCTGTCTGGCGTCTGCGGTAAAGGTAAGGCCGGAGAGGCCCTGCTGCCAAGGGAATTCGCTTGTCGAAAAGAGAAGGATTTGTTTAAACGGACGGATCGTTGTTCAAACCGGTGGATCGTTGTTCAAACGAAAGATCATTTTCCGCCTTTGTCGCGATAGACGCTGGGGATACAGCCGTATGCTTTCCGGAAAGCATGGTTGAAGCTGCTAAACGAATGAAAACCTACCCGCAGGGCGATGTTCTTCAACGGCAGGGGGGTACGCCGCATCATCCGGGCCGCCTTCCGCAATCGCATCCTGCGGATAAAGACGTGCACGGAAAGGCCCGTAGCCGCACGGAAGGATTGCTGCAGCAGGTAGGGGCTTACCGCCTGCATCCGGCACAGGGAATCGATGCTGAGCCGCTCGTCCAGGTGAGTAAGGATATAGCTGCTGGCGCTATCGTAAATTTTTTTCCATCGGTAAGGTAAAGACATGACGGAGTAACAAAGGGTGTCAGTGTGCCATAACGGCGTATACCCAATATACAGCCTTATGCCCGCATCAGCAATAAAAAAATGCATTTGAATAAAAAAATATTTGTCCGGAGCACAAAAAAGTTGTTCAAAAAGCAAAATCGTTGTTCAAAAGGAAGATGATTTTTTCGGGGCGGCTCATTTTTTCTTTTCGAGGCTGAGCTGCGTCACGATGGGATAGTGGTCGGAAAGCCTGCGGGGCACCCGGTGAAAGGCCTCCACCCGGAAGCGGGCGTCCGCAAAGATATAGTCGATGCGCAGCGTGGGCGAGATGTAGGCATAGGTGGGCCCGATGCCCCAGCCTTTCTTCAGGAAAGCGTCCTGCAGCTTGCCGCGGATCTTGAAGTAGGCGTATGAGTTAGGCGTGTCGTTGAAATCCCCGCAGAGGATCACGGGGTAAGGGCTCTTGGCGATCTCCTCCGCCACTGTCCGCGCCTGCTGCTGCCGCTTCAGGAATGCCCGGCTCAGCTTTTCGAGGATGGGCCGCGAGGCGGCCAGCGAGGTGTCCTGCCGCTTCAGCTGCTCGATGCGCTGCCGGTCCTCGTGGCTGAGGTAAACGGACTGCAGGTGCATGGTGAACACCCGCAGCGTATCGCTGCCCCGCACCACATCGGCATATACCACGCTCTCGCTGTTGGAGCTTTCCAGGAGCTTCACCTTGCGCGCATGCAGGATGGGATACCGCGAAAAGATGATCACGCCCGAGTGGTTGTTCTGGAAATTGTGATCGCTGCTGAAATACCGGTACGGCAGCTTCATCCGCGCGGAAATGGCCTCCCGGTTGTTGAAATCGTGCGGATCCTCCGAAGTGTAAAACTCCTGCAGGCAGGCGATATCCGGATGCTGCTCCTCCATCAGGTCCAGCATATCGGCGCGCAGCTGCCGGTTTTCCTTGCCGGTGGTGCCCTTTGAAAAATCCTTGAAATAATTAACGTTATAGCTCAGCACCGTGATGGGATCCGCAACACTGCTGTCGGCGCTGCCGGCGCCGGGCAGGCGGAAGGCCACCAGCACGGCGATCGACTGCCAGCCCATGAACAGGGCCACCAGCGACAGCAGGGTGTACTTCAGATCGAAGATGATCCAGAAAAGGATAAACAGGAGCAATATCCCCAGCAGGAACGGGAAGGCCAGCCCCAGGAAGCTGATGGGCCAGAAATAAGCGGCATTCACATAGGGGACCAGGCAGGCCAGCAGGAAAAGCGCCACCACCAGCAGGTGCACGACGATAAAGAAACGCTTGGTGAGGAACCGGAACCATTTCACGTTATTACACCGTTTCGTTGTCCTGCCGGCTGGCCCGGAGCAGGATGTCCTTTTCCTCCTGGCTCAGCGAATCGTATCCGGATTGGTTGATCTTGTCCAGCAGCTCGTCCACCTTCCCGGAAGAAGGGCGGACCGACTTGCGATAGGGCGGCACATGCTGCTTATAGAAGGCCCGCCCTCCTTTCCGTGCCCGCAGCTGCGGCCGGTCCTGCGGATCCAGCAGGTGGCCGGCGCGGTAAAGCAGGCGGTTCAGGCCTGCGCCCGGATCGTGCCCCCGCTGCAGCAGCCGGATAAAAAGGAAGCCTAAGAATGCGCCCCCCGCCAGCGCGGGAAGATAGCTCAGCGGCGCCCGCCCCTGGTAGCCGACCACATCCAGCACCACATAAATGATCGCGACCACATACAGCGGAATACCGCCCCGCAGCATGGGAAATACCTTATAGCGGGGCGCCAGCGTGGTGGCCGCGGCTACGATGGCGATCACGCTGGCCCCGGCCCCGATGCCGGCCGTGTCGGCAATAGTGCGCGTGGCCTGCAGCCCCGGGAAAACGGCATAGGCCGCCAGGAAGAACACCGCGCCCGCCAGCCCCCCGAAAAGGTACAGCGGCAGGATGCGGCGGTGCCCCGCCAATCCCTGCAGGATATCCCCGAACCACCACAGCCAGATGGCCGTGCCCAGCAGCTGCCAGATGCTGATGTGCACGAACATGTAGCTCAGGAGCGTCCAGGGATGGCGCAGCAGCTGGGCCGGCTCTGCCGGCAACACCAGCCAGGGCAGCACCTCGCCCATAAAATGGCCCTCCGCCTGCCCCGTGAGCAGGTAGATCACCTTGATAAAGCTGATCGCGGTAAATACGATGGCATTGACCAGGATCAGCCGCACCACCATATTGTGGTTGCTGCCCAGGCTGAACCTCCGGCGCGCTTCAAATTTTCTGGTCATGGTACGCATAACGCTCGTCTCCCTGAATAATCAACAAATTACGACAATTTTGGATCAACAGGGTTATCAAAAAAACAGGGATGGGTCTCCGCCGCTTAGTAAAAACGATGCCGGTTCCGGCCCCATATCTTCAGCATGATAAAGCCGAACAGCGCCCCGCCCAGGTGCGCAAAATGCGCCACGTTGTCGTGGGGGTTGTTCTGCATGCCGGACCACAGCTCCAGCACGATATACCCGATCACGAACCACTTGGCCTTGATGGGTACAAAAAAGTAAAGATAGATCAGGCTGTTCGGGAAAAGATAGCCGAAGGCTACCAGCAGCCCAAAGATGGCGCCCGATGCACCCAGCGTGGGGGAATACAGGAAGCCCTGCAGCTCCATCGCCGATACCGCGCCCTGTAGGTAACCCTCCGTCAGCCGGTGGTACTGGATGGTCTCCACGCCCAGGAAGCATAGTGCCGCGCCGATGCCGCAAATGAAATAAAAGATCAGGAAGCGCTTCGGTCCCCAGGTGTTCTCGAGGATACTGCCGAACATCCACAGGGCGAACATGTTGAAAAAGATGTGCCCGATAGAGCCGTGCATGAACAGGTGCGTGATCAGCTGGTAGGGGCGGAACAGCTCCGACTGCCAGTAATGCAGCGCAAAGAGGGTTTCCAGCGGGTAATGAAAAACGCGCAGGCTGGCCTCCTGAATGAGGAATACCAGCACGTTGATGATCAGGAGGTTTTTGACGATCGGGGGTAAAATCCGGAAGCCGCCGGGTCTGAACTCTGACATATTTGTTTTTAATTGTGTAAAGGCCGTGACCGTAAAACGCAGCGGGTTCGAAAAAAATGCTTTCAGCATCCGCCACCACCAGGTCAGCAGCCGTTTGATCCGTAAAATTAGGGATTCCATTCCAACAGGGCTACGTTCTCGATATGATGGGTATGCGGGAACATGTCCACCGGCCGGTAACGGCTCACCCGGTATCTTTCGCTCAGCAGCTGCAGGTCCCGCGCCTGCGTGGCGGGGTTGCAGCTCACATACACCACCTTCGGCGCCTGCATCTCCAGCAGCTGCCGCACCAGCTTCTCGTGCATGCCCGCCCGCGGCGGATCGGTGATCACCACATCGGGCAGGCCCTGCGCCGCAAAGAAGTCCGGCGTGCAGATCTCCGCAGCGTCTCCTTCAAAGAACAGGGCATTGGACACTTTGTTCACCGCCGCATTCTCCCTGGCATCGCGCACCGCCTCTCCGATCAGCTCCACGCCGGTGATCCGCGCGGCCTGCCGGCTCAGGAAGATGCCGATGCTGCCGGTGCCGCAGTACAGGTCGTACACCGTCTCCGTGCCCTGCAGTCCCGCAAAATCGCGCACGATACCGTACAGCTGCTCCGCCTGCCGGGTATTGGTCTGGAAAAACGATTTCGGTCCGATCTTGAACGTGAAATCTTCCAGCTGCTCCCGGATATAGCCTTCCCCGTAGTAGGTTACCGGCTCCAGGTCGAAGATGCTGTCGTTGCGCTTCGGGTTGAGGGTATACAGCAGCGTGGTGATGGCAGGCACCTCGCGGAGCAGGTGGTCCAGCAGGGCCTCCCGCGCCGCCTTGTCCTCGTGGTGCAGGCAGAGGTTCACCATCAGCCCGCCGGTGGTGCTGTTGCGGATGATGAGGTTGCGCAGCCATCCTTCGTGGGTGCGCAGGTTGTAAAAGGGCAATCCCTGCGCCAGCGCGTAGGCCCGCACCGTGTTGCGGATGCGGTTGCTCGGCTCTTCCTGCAGGTGGCATTCGGCGATATCCAGCACCTTGTCGAACAGCCCGGGGATATGGAAGCCTAAGGCCGGAGCGGGCGGCGTGCCCGCTTCCTGCTGCCGGGCAAAGGCTTCGGCGTCCAGGTAAGCCCGGTCGCTGAAGGTGAATTCCAGCTTGTTGCGGTAGCGGACGGTCTCCGCGGCGCCGCAGATGGGCTCCGCCGGGGGCAGCGTTAGGTGACCGATGCGCTGCAGGTGCTGCTCCACCTGCTGCTGCTTGTACCGCAGCTGCGCTTCGTAGGGCAGCATCTGCCACTTGCAGCCGCCGCAGGTCCCGAAATGCGCGCAGAAAGGGTCGGTGCGCTGCGGGGAGTAGGCGTGGAACTGCACGGCATAACCCTCCGCCCAGTCCTTCTTGCTCTTCACCACGCGCACATCCACCACATCGCCGGGAACGGCCCCGCTGATAAAGCAGACCTTCCCGTCCACCCGCGCCAGGGAACGGCCTTCCGCCGCATAATCGCTCACCGTTACGTTTTCCAGTATACGGACTGTTTTCTTTCTCACGCCCGCAAAGGTAACAAATTGTGTGGCTGCGGCCCTTGCGGTTATTCGCGGGCGGGCGGAGGGGCGATGGCTGTCGTGTCGCGGAGCTGCGCCGCGGGTTGCAGCCCGGCCCTCGTTTCCAGGAAATCGGCCGTGGCCCGGAACACGCCGTCCACGTCGCCGGAGCGGATATAGGAGCCGATCACATGATCGCCGGCCCGGGGGAAGGCCTTTTTCTCCTTTTCTCCCGCCGGCGTAGCCAGCGCATCGAACATGTGCAGCTCGGCGGCCACCGATACCGTGCTGTCCTGGTGGATGCTGTCGCGGTAGTAATAGCCGAGGAAAAGGGGGCGGCGGATCTTTTGAAAAGTGCTGTCGTGCATGGTGCTCTGCGCCAGCACCGCCAGGGAGCGGTAAGCGTTCACATGGAAATTCTCCGACCAGTACTGCCGCTCCGCCGCCGTGGGGCGCTCCACATGCTGCTCGCTTTTGCCCTTAAAATTCACGAGCTGCAGCAGCTTCGTGCCCCAGGGCTTGAACAGGAAAGGCAGCTGGTGACCGAAGTCCTCCACCAGCGGGGAATAGACGATCACGGCCTTCAGCTCGGGATGCTCCGAAGCGAGGTACAGGATGAGCGCGCCGCCCATGGAGGTGCCCATCAGGATGACGCTGTCGCCGAGGGCCTCGCCGACGGCCAGGGCCTCCCGCGCCGAAGCCACCAGGCTTTGCGCCGTCAGCCGGCTGAAGGCATCCGGCCGGTCGATGCCGTGCTCCGCCAGCCGGGAGAGGTAGAGGTTGCAGCCAAAGGTCTTCGCCAGCTGCCGGTGCACCGGCGCTCCCTCGGCCCAGCTGGCCCCGAAGCCGTGGAGGTACACGATGCTGTAACGCGTTTTTTGCGGCTGTGCCGGGTCCGCCCAGATGATGCGCGCCTCGTTGTCCGGCTTTAGCCCGGGCACGCGGGCTTCCCGGTTTTGTACAAAGGTGTCGAGCGCCGCCGCCTGCTGCGGCACGGCCGGCAGGGGACCGGAGAGGTCCTGCACATGCTCGCGCGGACCGGCGATATACAGGATGAGGAGCACGGCGACGACGATGGCCAGGATGCGGAGGAACTTTTTCATAGAGGAGCGACCGTTATTCCTGCCGAAGTTACGATTCCGCTCAGAAAAACTCCGGGGTCCGTCGCCGGATGCCGCCTCGGAAACCTGCCGCCGCTGTCTCCCGCCGGATCCCTTTTTGCCTTGCCCGCTTTTGACGTAGCTTTGCGGCGTTATCCGCCATGCGTTATTTTTTTGTCATACTCTTTTGCGCCGGCTTGTTCGCCCGCGTGGCAGCCCAGCAGCCGGGGCATGCCCTCACCGTGCAGGTAGCCGGCTATCACGACAGCCTGCTGTACCTGGGCAATTATTACGGCAGCCAGACTTATGTGCTGGATTCCGCCCGTATGGACGGTCAGGGTACGGCCGTGTTCCGGGGTGATACGGCGCTGCCCGGCGGCATCTATTTTATCCTGCTGCCCGGCAAGCAGCGGTACTTCGAATTCCTGCTCGACAGGCAGCAGCATTTCCGGATACAGGCCGATACGGCCGGGGGCAGGCTGCAGACCCGCTTCTCCGGCTCTCCGGATAACGAATGGTTTGCGGAGTACAACCGCTTCCTACAAAAACAGCAGGCCGCCCTGCGCAACCTGCCGGCGGACAGCGTACAACGGCAACGGCTAAGCCAAGATGCTTTCCGGCAGATCCGCGCGTACCGGCAGCAGTTTGCAAAAGCACATCCCGGCACGCTGATGGCCGCCCTGTTCCGCGCCATGCAGGACCCTGCGCAGGAGGCCGGGGATGGCGCCGCCGGCGACCGGGGCGCTGCCGGACACGACAGTACGGCGCGCTACCGTTACCTGCGCGCGCATTACTGGGACGGCGTTGCTTTTTCAGACAGCCGGCTCGTGCATACCCCCATCCTCGAAACACGGCTGGAGCACTACTTCCGCCGTCTGGTGCCCGCGCAGCCCGATACCATCAATGCGGAGGCCGACCGGCTCCTCGCCCGGGCCAAGGCCAGCCCCGAGGTCTTTAAGTTCACCCTCTGGTGGCTCAGCCGCACCTTTGGCAACTCTCCCTACATGGGCATGGATGCGGTATTCGTGCACCTCGTGGAGCAGTATTACATGACCGGGCAGGCGACCTGGCTGGACCAGGAGCAGACCCGCAAGCTCGTCGACCGCGCGGCGCGGATAGCGCCTAACCTCATCGGCAACAAAGCGCCGGACCTGCTGCTGACCGGGCTCGACGGGAAGACGGTGAAGCTGTGGGATATGCCTTCCCGTTATACCCTGCTGGTTTTCTGGGACCCCGACTGCAGCCATTGCCAGCAGGAGGTGCCCCGGCTCGACTCCGCCTGGCGGACCAGCTGGCGGCAAAAAGGGGTCGGGATGCTGGGGGTGCTGACCGGCGACGACCCTGCCGCCTGGAAGAAGTTTATCGAAACGCATCACCTCGAAGGATGGACGCATGCGCGGGACCCGGATAACCGTACGGGCTACCGCCGCCTTTACGACGTATATATGACCCCGGTAGTGTACCTCCTGAATGCGGACAAAAAAATAATCGCCAAGCGGCTGGGTGTGGACGAGCTGGCCCGGGTGCTGGCAGATGAACCATAACTTTGTATCTTAGTACGGTTAACCGCGAAGCGGGTTATTGTCCATCATCAAAACAACCCTTAAGGAGGTTCCGGTCATGGCTTACAGCGAACATTTAGCAGACAGGCTCCGGCAGGCGCTTGCTCACTTACCCGATGTGGAAGAGAAAAAGATGTTCGGCGGACTGGCCTTTATGGTCAACGGGAAGATGTGTCTCACCGCGGGCCCGGACCGGATCATGTGCCGCATCGACCCGGCCGTTCATGAAGCCGCCATCCAAAGAAAAGGTTGCGAGACCGTCCTTATGGGCGGCCGGAAATACCGGGGATACGTCTATATCAGCGAAGACGCACTACGGACCCAAGCGGACCTTGGCCGCTGGGTGAACCTGGCCCTCGATTTCAATAAAAAAGCAAAGAAAACAAGCAGGAAGCGTTAATCTCCCACCCCTCACATGCTCAGGCCGCCGCAGACGCTGAGCACCTGGCCGGTGATATAGCTGCTGAGCGGGGAAGCCAGGAAGAGCACGGCGTCGGCGATATCCTCGCCCTTGCCGAAACGGCCCAGCGGGATTTTTTCGATATAGCTTTTCGCGGCGTCCCCTTCCTTAAGATACTGGGTCATGTCGGTTTCCACAAAACCGGGAGCCACCGCATTGCAACGGATGTTCCGGCTGCCCAGCTCCTGGGCCACGGATTTGGTGAAGCCGATAATGCCCGCCTTGGAAGCCGCATAGCTGCTTTGCCCCGCATTGCCTTTTATGCCGATGATGGAGCTCATGTTGATGATGCTGCCGCTGCGCGCCTTCATCATGGGGCGGATCACCTGCTTGGTGAGGTTGTATACGCTTTTGAGGTTGATCTGCATCACATCGTCCCACTGGTCCTCGCTGAGACGGAGCAGGAGGTTGTCCCGGGAGATGCCGGCGTTGTTCACCAGTATGTCGATCTTACCAAAGGCTTCCAGCACTTCTTTCACCAGCTGTTCACACTCCGTATATGCGCCGGCGTTAGACTTCCAGCCGCGGGCTTTTACGCCGTAGGCCTGCAGCCGTTCTTCCAGCTCTTTGGCCTTTGCGGCCGAATTGTCGCTCACATAGGTAAAGGCGATGTCCGCCCCGTGTTCGGCCAGCTTCAGGGCAACGGCTTCGCCGATGCCGCGGCTGCCGCCGGTGACCAGGGCCACCTGCTTCTCGAGTAGTTGCATAGTAGGATCAGGTTTAATCGGTATGTGTTATGTCAATATACAATCTCAGACGGCCGGCTGTTTGTTGGTCCGGCTGATAAAATCCAGCACTTCGTCCACATAATGCCGGTCGTTGCTCAGGCGGGGCACCTTGTGCTGCCCACCCAGCTTTCCTTTGTGCTTGAGCCAGCTGTTGAACGTGCCGGGGGCCAGGATATGCACTTCCGGTAGCCGGAGCGCAATATTTTTATACCGTTTGGCTTCGTAGTCGGAGTTCACCTCCTGCAGCACCCGGTCCAGCGCCTGCGTGAAGCGCTGCGGGTCGGCGGGCGGCTTGTCGAACTCGATCAGCCATTCGTGCGCGCCGTTGTCCCCGTCGCTGAAATACACCGGCGCCGCCGTATAGTCGTTCAGCACGGCGCCCGTTTCGGCACAGGCTGCCGCCACGGCCTTGTCCGCATTCTCTACGATCAGCTCTTCGCCGAAAGCGTTGATAAAGCAGCGGGTCCGGCCCGTGACGCGGATGCGGAAGGGATAGCGGGTGGTGAACTGTACGGTATCGCCCACGATATAGCGCCAGAGCCCGCCGTTGGTGCTGATCACCAGGGCATAGTTGACGCCGGTCTCCACCTCGTTGAGCTGCAGGGTCTGCGGATGGTCCTTGCCGTATTCCTCCATGGGCATGAACTCGTAGTAGATACCGTGGTTCAGGAAAAGCAGCAGTCCTTCGTCGTCCAGCACCTGGTCCTGCGCGGCAAAGAATCCTTCGGAGGCGTTATAGGTCTCGAGGTAGCGCATCAGGGGGGAGCGGATCAGCTTTTTGAACTGCTCCCGGTAAGGGGTAAAGCTGACGCCGCCGTGGATATAAAGCTCGATGTTGGGCCAGATATCCGCCAGGTTGTCGGTGCCTGTCAGCTCGAACAGGCGCTTGATCAGCACGATGGTCCAGGTCGGCACCCCGGCGATGCTCATCACGTTTTCATGCATGGTGGCATGCGCCATGCGCTCGATCTTTTCCTCCCACTTGTCCATGAGGGCGATGGAGAGATCGGGCGTGCGGGCCAGCTGCGCATACAGGGGCATGTTCTGCAGCATCACCGCGCTGAGGTCGCCGTAAAAGGAAGCCTCGTTCAGCTGGTTCACCTGGTGGCTGCCGCCGATCACCAGCGTTTTGCCGGTCATCAGATCGGATTCCGGAAAGTTGCGGTAATAGAGGGACAGCACGTCCTTGCCGGAGCGGTAGTGCCCTTCGCTGAGGCTTTCCTGGCTGACGGGGATGAACTTGCTTTTATCGCTGGTGGTGCCGCTGGATTTGGCAAACCACTTGACGGGGGTATTCCACAGGATGTTCTGCTCTCCGGCCATGATCCGCCGGATATATGGCTGCAGCGTTTCGTAATTACAAACCGGAACCTGCCGTTTATACTCGCGGATGGTATAGATCTTGGAGAAGCCGTATTTCTTGCCGTATTCCGTATACTGGGCGGCGCTGATCAGGTGGTGAAAAAGCTGATCCTGCGTCTCCAGCGGGTATTGCAGAAAACGCTCCATGCGCGCCAGGCGCCACCGCGCGAGCCGGGATATAGCAGGACTGAGTAATTTCATAGGATCGTTACACGCATTAGGTTGATGACTGGGAAACGTGATCCAATAAATTCTTCCGCCGCAGCTCAAAGTTCTGGCCGAGGTATACCAGCCGCACCTGCGGATCGGCGGCCAGCTCTTCGGCGGTGCCGGACTTCAGTATCTTGCCTTCAAACTGCAGATAGGCCCGGTCCGTGATGGAGAGGGTTTCCTGCACATTATGGTCGGTGATGAGTATGCCGATGTTCCTGTATTTCAGGCGGGCCACGATCATCTGGATGTCTTCCACGGCGATGGGGTCGATCCCGGCAAAGGGCTCGTCCAGCAGGATGAACTTGGGGTCCACCGCCAGCGCCCGCGCGATCTCGGTACGGCGCCGCTCGCCCCCGCTGAGCACATCGCCGGGGCTTTTCCGGACATGCTCGAGGTGGAACTCTTCAAGCAGGCCGTCCCGCTTCTTCAGCTGCTCCGCCCGCGTCAGCCTGGTCATCTCCAGCACGGCCGAGATATTGTCTTCCACGCTGAGCTTGCGGAATACGGAGGCTTCCTGCGGCAGGTAGCCGATCCCCATCTGCGCGCGCTTGTACATGGGCAGGCGGGTAATGTCCTCATCGTCGCAGAACACGCGTCCCTCATCCGGCTTGATCAGCCCCACCACCATGTAAAAGGTGGTGGTCTTGCCGGCCCCGTTCGGCCCGAGCAGGCCCACGATCTCGCCCTGCGTCACCTCCACCGACACATGGTTGACCACCGTACGGCTGCGGTAGCGCTTTACCAGCTCATTGGTATATATCCTCAAGGGTTACTGTTTAGCAACTACAAAAATAGTGATTTCAAACGGAACGGGGTAACGGGCGCCCCCGGCGGTACGCGGCCCAAACTATCTTTTGCTTTTCGTACCAATTCGCGTAGGTTTGCAAAAAATTTGCCGGGGACAGACGGCCCAAACTTCCTTTGCCATTCCATGAAGATCACCGAACATATCAGCCGGGCGAAAGATACGCTGATCTCATTCGAGGTGCTGCCGCCTTTAAAAGGCAAGAGCATCGATTCGATATACAACCACCTGGACCCCCTGATGGAGTTCAGGCCGGCCTTTATCAACGTCACCTACCACCGCAGCGAATATATCTTTAAAAAGCGCAGCGACGGCACCTTTGAAAAGGTGGAGGTGCGGAAGCGCCCCGGCACGGTGGGCATCTGCGCGGCCATCATGAACCATTACCAGGTGGATGCCGTGCCGCACCTGATCGCCGGCGGCTTCAGCAAGGAGGAGACGGAGAATGCGCTGATCGATCTCAACTTCCTGGGCATCGACAACGTGCTGGTGCTCCGCGGCGACGCCACGCGCAACGAGGCCTTTTTTACCCCCGAGCCCGACGGGCATCACTACGGGGTGGAGCTGCTGGAGCAGGTGGTGAACATGAACCAGGGCCATTACCTCGAAGACGATCTGCAGGACGGGGTAAAGACCGATTTCTGCATCGGTGTGGCGGGTTATCCCGAAAAGCATTTCGAAGCGCCGAACCTCGACAGCGATCTTTGCTTCCTCAAACAGAAGGTGGAAAAGGGCGCCGATTACATCACCACGCAGATGTTTTTCGACAACAAAAAATATTTCGATTTTGTGGAGCGCTGCCGGAGTATGGACATTACCGTGCCCATCATACCCGGGCTGAAGCCCATCACCACCAAACGGCAGCTTTCGGTGCTGCCCCGCACTTTTCATATCGATCTGCCCACCGATCTTACCCACGCGATAGAGGCCTGCAAGACCGATGCGGAAGTGGAGCAGGTTGGGAAAGAATGGCTGCTGGCGCAAAGCCGGGAGCTGAAGAAAGCCGGCGTGCCGGCGCTGCATTACTACACATTGGGCAAGCCACGCGTCATACACGAGGTGGTGAAGGAGCTGGTCTGACCCGGCAGGGGCCTCCCCCGAAAAGAGATCTTCCCCGGAGAACGGATATTTTTTTATACAAAAAACCCGGTCCTGCCCATGGCGGAACCGGGTTCTGTTTTTTTGCTTGCCTGCGCTATTGCTTAGCGGCGGAAGGTATAGCCGACGCTCACCCCGAAAGAGGTATTCCGGAAGGAATTGTCGTTATCGCCGTCCTGTACCAGGTTCAGCAGACCGAGCTCGGTATTCAGCCCGATGTTGAACCCGTTGTTGAACTCATAGCCTACCTGTACGTTGGCGCCCGCGTCGAAACGCTTCAGACCGAATTCGCTGTCGAAGGGATCCTGGTCGCTGGTCGTTTCATCTCCGCCTTTTACTTTCCCGCCGAGGCCGTAACCCAAATACGGACCTACGCCTACGATCCAGTTGCTGCCGTCGCCCATTTCGGGTTTGTATACGAAGTCGATCGGCAGGGTCAGGTAGTTAAGACGGGTGGTTACGTCGAAGTCCTTCGCCTTTCCGCCCTTGCCTTCGTACTGCAGCGCCGGCTGGATGTAAAAATCGGTGGCGATGGGGATATTGGCATATGCGCCGCCAGCCACCCCGGTAATGATCTTACTGGTCTCTTTCTCTCCGTCGACCTTTTGGGTGGCGCTGGAGAAGTTAGGACCCACCCGGAGACCAAAAGTGGTCTGGGCGAAGGTTGTACCTGCAATCAGCATGGCGGCAACCGCTAAATACCATTTTTTCATCATAAATTTTTTTTAAGTTAAAGGTTACAAACAAAAACTGGTTAACAAACAATGGCTGAAAGGCCTAAACAAAACGGTTATATTATTCTTAATTTTTTATCGGCTTACAATAGCGAATACAGTGCCAAGTGCAAATTTCCGGAAAAATTTCCGGGTTTCTGACATTTAGTCATCAAACAGGTAATTTAGCGAAATGCTCCATACCCGGTTACGGCTTTTCCATTCGCTATTGTCGTTATCGGAACCCGAATGAATGTTGGCCAGGCCAAGACCGTAATTGGCCGTTATCCCTACGTTGTCAAATTGAAAGCCGGCCATCAGGTTGGCGCCGTAATCAAAGCGTTTGAGCTTGTTCCAGCCCTGGTTCCTGTCGTCATTTGAGAAAGGGGTGTCGTCATCCCATTCGATAGACGATTTCTCATCCACATCGCCGCCAAGGAAGGTCCCCTTGGTTCTCACGTTGCCGCCTATCCCGAAAGCCGCATAGGGACCTGCGCCCAGCAACAACCGGGTATCGCCGTCGGCGGAGATGGGTATCTTACCGACAAAGTTTACCGGCACTTCCAGGTAAAGCGGATTCATCCGGATATCCATATCGGTGTTCAGCGCCCCGCTGCGGATATTTACCTTCGATCCTTTGCCGTTGAGCAGTATGCCGGGTTGCAGGGCCAGCTCGTCGGCCAGCGGAAGATCGGCAAATACACCGGCGTTAAAAGACGGCAATAGGTGTGAATTATCGGTGTTCCCGTCCTTATCGGTTGTCACATTGGCCAGGTTCAGCCCGCCGCGGATACCGATCCTTGCCTGGGAGCGGGCGGTCATCGCCATCATGCCCATTAAAAGAACGGTCAATCCTGCTCTGACTGCCCAGCCTGCTTTTTTGACACGCATAACGGTTGTCTTTAACACCCCGTTTGCAAAGATGGTGCCACAAGGCGGCTATTGGTGCTTATACATATGATTATCAGGATATAACTATTGCTCCAGCAGGTTTTTGAAGGCGGTCATGCTGCTGAAAATATGATCGTGGATGATCGGGTCAGAGACCCAGCGGGGCACTTTTTTGCTGCGGTCTGTCGTGATGAAATAGGTGATCTTCAGCATGCCGCCGTCCTGCTCGTCGATCAGCCACCGGCCCCGTGTGCCGGTGGTACGGTCCACCCCGTTCATGCGGGGAAAGCGGGGATCTGCAATGCTGCTGAAGGTGATCTCTCCCGAAAGCTGCCCGGCTGCATCCCGGGCGGCATGGAAGCGGAGACAGCAGTCCTGGTCGTCGAAAGGCCAGGGAATATCGTAACGGATATAGGTGACCCAGCTGTCGGTGTCCGCAGCGCGCCGCACCTCGTAGGTTTTGGCGGCCGTATTCCAGCGGATGCCCCGGTCTGCATCGGTCAGCAGCCGGGTAACGGAAGCCGGGTCCGCATGCACGCTGAAAACCGCTTTCAGCTCCCGGACCTTCTCCCCGCTTTTGGCCGGGATCCATCTTTCATACAGCGAAATGGAGCGGTCCTGCTTGACCAGCTTGAAATCCCCCGCGCTCAGACGTCCGGGGAAAAGCCCGGCGATGAGCAGCAGTCCTGCCGTGTAGGGTAAGCGGATATTTTTCATGGTGTAGGCTTTAGGGTGAACAAAAAGGGTGCCGGCTGTCTTTCCGGTCTCAGCTTTTCAGCATGCCCGCTTCGCGGAACCAGGCCACGGCATCCGAGATGGCCTCCCGGACCGGGGTTTGCGGCAGCCCCAGCTCGCGTACGGCCTTCATGCTGCTGTAATAATTTCGCACACAGAGGATGCGCATGTTGTTGTAACGCAGCGCCGTCCGCATGCCCAGCCGGGCCAGCAGGCTCCCCAGCGCCCCCGCGGTAAGCAATACCGTCCGCGGCAGGGTGATGATGAGGCTCCGGCTGTGGGTCACCTCGTTCAGCCGCCGGTAAAACTCCCGGTAGCTCATGTTCTCGTTGGCGAGCAAGTAGCACTCCCGGTTCCGGCCGGCCGTCAGCGCATTACAGATGGCCGCGGCGGCGTCGTGCACATGGATAAAGTTCTTACCGCCCGGCGGCACGAAGACCACCTTTCTTTTATAGCCCCGCAGCACTATCGCGCCGGAGCTGGGCCGGCTGTCGTAAGCCCCGATCATAAAGGTAGGGTTTACCACGATGATATCTCCCCGGTCCTGCTCGGGGAGCTGCAGCGCCCAGGTCTGCGCGGCATGCTTGCTGCGGGCATAGTGCGAGCGGGTGAAGGGGTAACGGAAGCCGAGCGCTTCGGTCCCCGGCGCTTCGGCCGTACCATAGCCCAGGGTGTTGGCGGAGCTGACCAGGATAACACGTTTGACGCCATAGGTCTTGGCCGCCTCCAGGATATGCCGGGTGCCCAGCACGTTGACAAAGGTGTAGTCCGCATACCGCAGCGATCCGGGATCGGTGCAGGCGGCGATATGGATAACGGTATCGCACCCACGAACGGCGGACAGCACTTCGCTTTTTTCGGTGATCCGGCCCGTCCAGGCTTCCAGCCGCTCGTGCCGCAGGGGTATTTTTTTCGCGGACCTGGCCATGCCGCGTACGGCGATGTCCCGGCGGAGCAGCTCAGCGATCACATTGGCCCCCAGCAAGCTGTTGGCTCCCGTAACCAATACTTTCATGATTGATGGTTTTAACCGGTGATAAGGATATTTCCCTTTTTACGATCTGGGTGATCAGGGGCAGCCGGATCCATATGGGAATGGTCTTCATCAGCAGCCAGTTGATCTTGTTCATCCAGCCGATGAGGATGAGCGAGTCTTTTTTAAACAGCTGCCGGATGGACTTTTCGGCGATCACCTCCGGGGCCACCAGGCTCAGCCTCGCCAGCCGGCCCTGCTTCTCGATCCGCATGGCCACATCGCTGTTCGTCTTCATCGGTCCGGGGTGCACCACGCTGACAAATATTCCAGAGCCCCGCAGCTCCTCGTAGAGCCCCCTCGAAAAATGCAGCACGAAGGCCTTTGAAGCGGGATAGGCGGTCTTATAACCGATGGGGGAGAAGGAGGCCATGCTCGACACGTTCAGGATCCAGGCGGCCTTGCTGCGCCGCAGCAAAGGCAGGAGCTGGTGCGTCAGCATCACGGTGGCGCGGACATTCAGCAGGATCATATCGTTGAGAAAATCTGCATGTACCTTTTCAAATTCCGATGTGCCGCCGATGCCCGCATTGTTGATGAGGATGTTGAGGGTAAAGTTTTCTTTTACCCAACGGACAAGCCGGGAAAGGTCCTCTTCCCGCGTGAGGTTGCATTCGAAGTATTCTGCGCGTATGCAGTACTGCGCTTTCAATCCGGTACAGAAGGCGTCCAGTCCTTCTCCCGGCAGCGCGGTCAGCAGCACGTTGATCCCCTTTTTGGCCAGCGCGGTGGCAAAGGCCCTGCCCAGTCCCCGCCCTGCACCGGTGATCAGTGCAAAAGCTTCCGGTCGGTGTTTTTCCATGTTATCGGTTTTTGGATGAGCATACCCGGGTTAGAGCATAAACTTCAGTCCTCCCGCAACGCCGATCCAGGCACCGAGGAAATGATCCCGGCGGCGGGTGCTCCAGAAGTAATGATCGGTCTGCCCGGTGAACTTATCGTCGGAGTAATCGATCAGCAGGTTGACGGTCGGCCCGGCATACAGCGCCAGCCGCCCGGTGAGGTTTATTTCCGGAAGCACGTGCAGCGTATAGCGGAGACTGTTATTGCCTTTGAGATCCATCTGGAAGAGCTGCGTGCCTTCGGCATTGAGCCGGAAGCGCCCGCTGTTCAGCAGATGCGCCCCGATGCCCGCCTGAACGGCATACAGGTCGTAGTCCGTTTTCAGGTTATAGCCGGCTCCCAGTATGCCGTAGAGGACCCTTCCTCCCGAGCGGAAGCTCAGCAGCCCGTTCAGCGTTTCATCGGTGCTGATACCGATGCTTTTATCGCCGGTCTTTATGATGTTGACGAAGCCGATGGGGTAGTCGCTGCTGTCGGCGATATTCAGCAGGCCGGCGATCTGTACGCCTTTTACCTTCCCGGCCTTGTTGACCAGGCCGGCCAGCTGGGCGCGGGCTTCGTCGGCCTTGTTGAAGAGGCCGCCCACCTGAACGGCCCGGCTCTTGCCGCGGATAATGTTGGCTAACCCTGCCGCCTGTACGCCGTTCAGACTGCCGGCGGTATTGACCAGGCCGGCGGCCTGGAAGCCGGTGACGTCTTCTTTAACGGCGTTCAGGATGCCGGCGAACTGCCCGCCGCGGGCGCGACCCCCGATGAGGTTGGCGATACCGGCAAAGACGGCGCCGTCGGCATTCCCTTTGACGATATTGGCAATGCCGGCAAAAGCGCTGCCCTGCACGGCGCCCGATACGCCGGCCAGCGCCTGCAGGGAGAACCTGTTGCTGTATTGCGCAGCCGCCGTGCCGTTGGTGCTCAGCGGATAGATCAGGCCCACATCGGCGGGGCGGGAAATGAGGGTGGCATCATCCTTTTGCTGGGCAACGGCAGTGCCGGAGAGCGCCAGGAAAATCAGCATAAGCCCGGTCTTTCGTGTTGTCATGTTTGCGTGTTTGGAAGTATGACAACACAGGGAATGGTTACCCCTATGTGCGGAAAAAATTTAAAAAAGGCTTATCCCCGCCTGCATACCCCACCATCCCCGGGCATGCCGGGTGATAAAGAGGGAATGAGCGGGAATGATCTTGCTGTAGCCGTCGCCGGGGGGCGTGGCGTCGGGGAAGAAAACGGAGAAAGCCGGCCCTGCGAACACGGCCACATCGCGGCCCAGCCGCCATTCGAGGGCGGGCTGCAGCCGGGTCAGAAAAGGCATGTTCTTCCAGGAGCCGGTATAGACGGCCTGCCCGGTAAGCTCGGTGATAAAGGCGAGCCGCGTGCCCAGTGAAAAGGTATTGCCCAGCCCGTAGCCGAATGAAAAAGCCTTGTTGCGCTGCATATCCGCATTGGCGCCGGCCAGTACAATATTGTAGAGATGTTTGTTTCCCGACTTAAAAGCAAGGTTGATATCCAGCGTCTCATTCCAGGACAGGGAAAGCCGGCGGTATCCGTTCCGGCTGAGGGTGACGAGCCCGAAGCTGTAGCCGGTAGCGCTGTCCGCAATATTGACGGGCGCTATCTGCACACCTTCCTGGTAACGGCTGCGGTTAAAGATGCCGGCAAACTGCAGGCCGCGGCTGCCGCCCAGCGTGATGTTGCCGATACCGGCGCCCCGGAACCCCGAAAAATCCCCGCTGACGTGGTTGAATACCCCACCCAGCTGGAAACCGCGCGCTCCCCCGCCGACGATATTGAACAGCCCCGCCACCTGTGCAAACTGCAGGTCCTTTTTGTCGGTATTGAACAACCCGCCAAGCTGGAAGCCATTCACCGCTTCCTTCACCGTGTTGTCCAGGCCGGCCACCTGCACGCCGCTGACCGCGCTCAGCACCTGGTTCTGCAATCCGCCGAGCTGAAAACCGCGCACGCCGCCGCCCACGGTATTGAACAGCCCCGCTACCTGTACGTACTGCACGTCCTTTTTATCGACGTTGAACAGCCCGCCCAGCTCAAAACCGTTTACCCCCGCGGTATAGCCGCCCAGTATGTTAAAGGAGAACTTGTTGACCACCTGGGCGCTCAGCTCGCCATGGGTGCCCAATCCCGGCACAAGGGAATACTGAAAAGGTTTGTCCGCAAAAAAACGGCTGAGGTTGATGTCCTGTACTTTCTGACGGGAGGAAAGAAAAAAGCGGCCCAGCCGTGTGCCTTCTATCTTGGAGTAGGGGGTGATGGTGACGGGCCGGAGGTAGACAAAGCGCAGCGGGCTGATGGCGATGTCCTGCCTGAGGTTGCTGCCCGCCGGGAGGGAGAGGACGGTATCGTTGTACCCCATCCGGCTTACCGTCAGCAGCGTATGTGCATGACGGTGCCTGAGCCGCAGGCGGTAGAAGCCCCGTTCGTCGGTGAGGACGGCAACGAGCTGCCGTTTTTCATAGACGCTCGCCGAGGGTATTTTTTCCCCGGTGGTCT
Organism: Compostibacter hankyongensis; assembly: GCF_039541075.1. NCBI lineage: Bacteria > Pseudomonadati > Bacteroidota > Chitinophagia > Chitinophagales > Chitinophagaceae > Compostibacter > Compostibacter hankyongensis. The sequence continues at coordinate 34,990 of NZ_BAABFN010000020.1, forward strand.
TGTCGGTGACATAGCCTGATATCGTATATGCTTCTCCGTTATATACCCGCGGACGGATGATGATGTATCCGCCCGTTTCCCGGTATTCATAATCCTCGCCCAGCAGCCCGTCCAGCCCCTGCCGTACCGTCTGGTTGTGCAGGTCGATACCGGTGACGCTGTCTCCGGGAAGGCTGTTGCTGTTATACGAAAAATAAAAGCCGCCTTTTTGCGCCATGGCGGCGAGTATGGTCTTCAGCGGCCGGCCGCTGAGGGTCAGGGATATCTTCCTGCCCAGCAGCTGTTGCGCCCGGAGGGGAAGCGCGAAGCAGCACAGCCCCGTCAGCAGCAGTATGAGGCGGGGTCTATGCCGCATGGATATGGTAGGGGTTGATCATTTCAGCAGGATGCGCGGTCCGTTTTGGGTTATCGTCACCTGGGGAAAGGTCTGGCTGATAATGGCCAGGATGGTATCCAGAGGCTGGTCCCGGAAGGTGGTGGTGATCGGCAGGGACTTCAGCGCGGGGTTGGCGATCTCGATCCGGGCGTTGTAAGCTTCATTCAGGGCGGGAACGAGCTCGCCCAGCGGGGTGTTGTTGCAGACAAAGGCGCGGGTCCGGTAATAATTATACAGTTCGCCGCGCTGCTCCTGCTTTTGCAGGGCCTGTCCGCCGGATACCCGTACTCTTTCGTGTGCGGCAAGCTGTACGGACTGTTTGCGCCGGCTGACCTCCACGCGGCCGGTTTCCACGATCACCTCCGTAGCCGCGCCGCTGCTTTTTACATTGAAGGAGGTGCCCAGCACGGTGACGGATACCTCGCCGGCCTGCACCAGGAAGGGCCGCCCCTCCGCCCGGGCCACTTCAAAGAAAGCTTCCCCGCTGAGCCGGACCTCGCGGCTGCTTCCCGACAGGCCGGCCGGGTAGCTGATTTGCGAATGCCGGTTCAGGGTCACCACGCTGCCGTCCGGCAGGGTATCGGTACGGGGTTGTGCGCCCGAGCTGAAGCTCAGCATCTGCGGAACAGGGCGGTGCAGGAGCCGGTAGAGCAGCCAGCCCCCGGCCAGCACCAGCAGCAGGGTGGCGGCCACCCGGAGCAGCATGCTGCGCCGCAGCAGACGGACAGGCGCCGGCCGGGAAAAGCGTTGCTGCGCCATGCGGCTGCGGAAGCGCTGCCAGGCTTCTTCCTCATCCGGCGCGCCGGGTACGCTCAGCTGCCGGCTGGTTTCCCAGATCAGCCGGAAGTGCTCGAAATAGCGCTGGTGGCCGGCATCGGCACGGATCCATTGCTCCACCTCGCCGCGCTCCGCAGAGGATGCCTCTTCCAGCAGGTATTTTACCAGCAGGTCGTCCATGGCGTTATGGGTATCTTTTTCCGGCACCGGCTTCGTTTTGTTTGTCCATAGGTTTTATCTTAAAGCATCCCTCCCATCCCGATCAGTCCGAACAGCAGCAGGGGTAAAAAATCCGCCAGCTTCAGCCGCAGCAGCCGGAGGGCTTTTCCCATCTGGTTTTCCACCGTTTTTACGGAAATGCCCAGCTTTCCGGCGATCTCCCGGTAGCGCAGCTCCTCAAAACGGCTCATCTGGAAGATGGTACGGCATTGCTCCGGCAGCTCGGCGAGGGCGCGGGCCAGCTTTTCCTCCAGCTCGCGGAGGCGTGCCCCGCCTGCGGTATTTTCTGTGTGCTGCGCCGCATGATGCCGTACATGGGTGGCATGCGTGGCCTTTACTTTCTGGTGTTTGAGATAATTCAGGCTTTCGTGATAGACGGCGCGGTACAGGTAAGCGCTTACCGAACCTTGTATGCTGAGCCGGCCGGCGCCTTCCCAGAGCCGGTAGAAGACCTGCTGCACGATCTCTTCGGCCGTATCGCCGTCCTTCAATATGGAAAAGGCATAGGCATGCAGGGCCTTAAAATGGGCTTTAAAGACCTGTTCGAATGCTGCCTCGGTATTCTCGTACGGCAATGCCGCCTTGTCCGTGTCGTATGGTTGCATGCGTACGGGCTGATAGATCAGGCCAAAGGTAAGCGCTTCTGCCAAAACTCCCGTTTGGGAGTATGACAATTCACGGGGCGTTTACCCCTATGCAAGATCAAAAAATAGGATGCATTGCGCTGTCTTTAGGGTTGGAGTTCTTTTCCATCAGCTTTCATTTATTTAAAATGCTGTAGATTTACTAACGGATAATGGGTCCTAAAATCGTTCTGGAAATATGCGTGACCAGGTCATCAATAAGGAAATCATATTAAATACCCTGCACCGGCAAAGGAAAGAGCTGGAAAAATATGGCGTACAGCGTATAGGGCTGTTTGGTTCATTTGTACGCGGAGACGATACTCAGGAGAGCGACATTGACCTTTTGGTGGATTTCAATAAACAACAGAAAAATCTACGTAACCTGGTCTATCTGGGAGATTTTCTTGAAGGTCTCTTTGATCGTAAGGTTGATCTGGTTACTCCACAGGGCTTAAGTAAATACATAGGACCTCATATTCTGAAAGAAGTTCAGTATGCAGCCTTCCACGCTTGAGTTATTTCTTCATATCAAAGAGGAAGCCGAATTCTGTTTAAAGCAACTGGCCGATAAAAGCTACGATGCATTTATTAATGACGGCGTTTTGTCTCGGGCAATCATCAGGAGTTTGGAAATTATTGGTGAGGCAAGCAAACATGTTCCGCCGGATTTTCGCAATAAATATCCCCTGATCGAGTGGAAGGTAATGGCCGGGATGCGCGACCGCTTAATTCATCATTATTTCGGAATCGACTACGAAACGGTATATGCTACCGTAAAAGAAGATTTACCTCATCTTAAGGAATGGGTGGATATTATATTAGATCAGGAAGCAAAATGATATCCTGTATGCTTAGAAATCCTTGCCCGGGATGTCGGTGCGGAACTGTTCGAGCATCTTGCGGTCCTGGAGGGTGACGTAGACCGTACGCCCGTCGGGGCCGCCGAAGACGAGGTTGCTGCAGTTCTTCCCTTTCAGCGGTATTTCCCGCAACAGCTTTCCTGCGGGATCAAAAACGGCGATCACCCCCTTGCCGTAGCGACATACATAGAGGTTGCCCTGCTTGTCGCAGTGCATGCCGTCCAGCCCGAAATCGGAAAAATCGGTAAAAGGCCGTTTGTTGGAAATGTTGCCCGCGGTGTCGATATCGAACTGCCAGATCCGGCGCTGCGCGCTTTCGTTGACGTACAGGCGCTTTTCATCCGGGCTCAGCTCCAGCCCGTTGGTGGTGCCCATGCCGGCAGCCAGGCGGGTGGCTTTGCCGTCGACGTCGATGCGCCATAGCTGGCCGGTGCTATCTTTCCAGTTGGGATCGGAGGCCAGTATCCAGCCCCGGCTGCTGCGGCAGATATCGTTGGGCTGGTTAAAGGCGTCGTTATGGCAGAATACGCTGACCTTTTTATTCCGGTCCACCTTCAGGATATTGTGCTCCTTGAAGTCGGCCACATACATGTTTCCGGCAGCGTCGAATTTGATGCTGTTGCCGGTGCTGCTGTCGGGCAGGCTGACCCACAGCAGGCCCTTCCCTTCCGGGGAAACGTAAGCGAGGGTGCCGTCGTGCTGGTAATTGACCACGAAGAGGCTGTCGCGGTACACGGCAGGCCCTTCTATGTTGGTGCTGAAGGTATTTTCCGCGGTAAGATCGCTGCTCCGGAACAGGGAATCGGCAGCTGCGGCGTCTCCGCCCGCGTCCGCGGTATTCCGGGGTTGGCTGCCGCAGGCGGCGAGGAGCAGGAAACCGGGGAGCAGGAAATGAAGTTTCATGAGTCGGTATTATGGCTTACGGGTATCCGGATCTTCTTTTTCCGGAGGTCTTTTTCGCTGGGGCTGGCCCTGGCCGCTGCGTTGGGGCCGTTGCTGGCCCTGCCCCTTTGTGGGGCCCTGTCCCTTTCCGGAGGCCTGCGGCTTGGGCGGCCTTCCGTCACGGGGCTGCCGGTCGCGACCCTGCGGCTGGCCCTGGCGGTCCCGGTTCTGCGGCTGGCGATCCCGGTCCCGGGCGGGTTTGTCCCCGCTTTGCGGTTGCCGGTCCCGGCCTTTTTGCTTTTGCTTTTCCCGGCGTTTGCGGCTGTTCCGCTCCAGGGAGCGCAGGCTGATCTGCCCCACCACATCCACAAAGGCGTGTTCTTCCTCCCCTTCTTTGACCACCACCTCCAGCTCTACCGCTTTCAGCTCTTCGGGCTTTTCGCCCTGCCGGTTCATATTTTGTATTTCCTTCACCCGCTCGATGGCCAGGGGATAGGATTTGCTGCTGCCCTGATAGGCATACCACATCAGGTTCTTGAAGATATCCCGCTTCTGCAGGTAGATGATGCCGCCGGCGGTCTCGAGGGTGTCCGCCTCTTCGGGAAAATCCCGCAGCGCATCGAGGTAGGTGTCCAGCTCGTAGTTCAGGCAGCACTTCAGGCGCCCGCATTGTCCGGAGAGCTTGGACTGGTTGATGGAAAGGTTCTGATAGCGCGCGGCGGTGGTGTTCACCGATTTGAAAGCCGTAAGCCAGGTCGAGCAGCACAGCTCGCGTCCGCAGGATCCGATGCCGCCCACCTTACCGGCTTCCTGCCGGGCGCCGATCTGGCGCATTTCCACCTTTACCCGGAACTCGCCGGCATATACGCGAATCAGCTCCCGGAAATCCACCCGCTCGTCGGCGGTGTAAAAAAAGGTGGCCTTCCGTCCGTCGGCCTGGATCTCTACCTCGGCCAGCTTCATCTCGAGCTTGAGCTGCCGGGCGATGGCGCGCGACCGGATGAGCGCGTCTTTCTCCCGGGCTTTGCTGGACCGCTGTTTTTCTATATCGCCCTCCGTGGATCTCCGGAGGATCTTTTTGATATCGGGCGTATCCTGTACGCGATGCTTTTTCATCTGCAGCTTCACCAGCTCGCCCGTGAGGCTTACCTCTCCGACGTCGAAGCCACCCACTCCTTCCACGGTGACCGGTTCTCCTTTTTCAAAAAGATGACGGGTGGTATTGCGATAAAAATCCTTCCGGCTACCGTTATTGAAGCTTATTTCTACAATATCGTAAGGGACGGCCTGGTCGCTCAGGGGAATATCTGCCAGCCAGTCGAACACGTTCAGCCGGTTACAGCTTCCGCTGCTGCAACCGCCTTTGCTTCCGCATCCTGCCGGCTTCCCGTCCGCTCCGGTCCCACAACTTCCACATGGCATATCTTTCGTTTATAGCGAATTAAAAGTAAAATAAGCACTACCGCGCCCGCCGCTTCATCATCTGCCGCCGTACGGCGTTGCCTGCGGGGCTTACGCCGTCGCCGTCGCGGCCTGAACCGCGTGGCGACAAATGCCGCCTTATATGATGTCAGGCATGCGGGGCCGGGTATCTGCCCGCCGGCCGCCGTAAAACGGGGCCGGGCGATAGCTATCCTGTAAAAATAGCAAAATCCCGCAAGGGAAACGTGCAAAGTTATGCTTTTTGGGCCAACCGGCGGGGAAACGGGGCCTGGCGGGCCCATCCGCCCGGGTAAAGGCCGCCGGAAGGCAGGGTCGGGGGAGGACGTGGGGACCCGGGGTTTCCGGTTAAGAAAACCGATCGGGCAGCCGTGGGCCTGTACGGGAAAGCATCGGGGAGGATCCGTTGAAAAACGGGATTATGCCGCCGCCGCGGGGGCCTATACGGGAAGCGGCCGCCGGGAAAAGATATGCTGGAGCCGGATGGAAAGGGCGTGCAGCAGCAGCTTGGCGTTGGCGTTGCGCTCGATATGATAGCAGGCGGCGTCCAGCTCGCGGATGATGGCTGCTATCTGAAGCGGGTCGGCCAGCTTGTTGAGCCGGGTGGCAAAGTCGCGCTCGGCCTCCGGCAGGGACAGCTGCTCCGGGGAAAGAAACTGCAGCCGCAGGGCATGTTCCAGCAGGTTGATAAAATACCGGAGAAACTGTTTTTGCTTTTCCCGGCCGGTCTTTCCGCTGGCCATGCCTTCTATCCATTGCAGCAGGGCCGGCGCCTGCCCGGGTACCAGCAGGTGGTTCAGCCAGTCCCGCAGCTCCTGCATCCAGTCGCTTTCCGCATGCTGCGCCAGCTGCAGCGCCTCGCGGTAGCTGCCCCCGGACATGGCGGCGATGCCCGCCGCCCGCGCTTCGCCGAGCTGCAGCCGGCGGACCAGGGCCGCGGCGATCTCGGCCGGCGCCGGCGCCGGTATCCGCAGCAGCTGGGTGCGGGACAGGATGGTGTTCAGGATCTGCTCCTGCTTTTCGGCGACCAGGATGAACAGGGTCCGGGGCGGCGGCTCCTCGATCAGCTTGAGCAGCCGGTTGCCGTCTTTGCCCAGGTATTCCGGCCGCCAGAGGATCAGTATCTTATAATCGCTCTCAAAGCTTTTCAGGTTCAGCTTGCGGATGATATCCTGGCACTCGTTGGCGGAGATGTTGCCCTGCTTGTTTTCCGCGTTGATGAACTGCAGCCAGTCGTAGGCGGTGCCGTAGGGATACTGGGAGACAAATTCCCGCCATTCGGCGATATAGTCGGTGCTCAGCGGCTTGTCCCCCGACTTCCGGGGGATGGCGGGATAGCTGTAGTGGATGTCCGGATGGACGAGCCGGGCCGCTTTTTTGCAGGCATCGCAATGGCCGCAGGCGTCTTCCGTCCCCTTTTCGGTGCAGACCATGTATTGCGCAAAGGCCAGCGCCATGGGGAGCCCGCCCGCTCCCTCGGGGGACAGGAAGAGCAGCGCATGGCTCAGGCGGTTCTGCGCCACGGTATGGATCAGCTGCTGTGTGACCGCGGTATGGCCGACGATATCGGAAAAAAGCATGGCTATCTGCGCCCTTTCCGGGAAAAGGGCGGGAAAAGTTTACAAGGTAACGGGTATCTTCCGGCTGCGGCTCAGGCCAGGGTAGCCTCCAGGCCGATCTCGGCGTTCAGCGCCTTGGAGATGGGGCAGTTGTCCTTGGCCTCTTTGGCGCAGGCGTCGAACTGCTCCTTGGAGATGCCGGGAACGCTGGCCTTCACGCTCAGCTGCGAGGAAGTGATGGCCCCGTTGTCCAGGGTCACGGCGGCGGTCGTTTCCAGGCTGTCCGGGGTAAAGCCGGCCTCGCCCAGCACAAAGCTCAGCTTCATCGTAAAGCAGCCGGCATGCGCCGCAGCGATCAGCTCTTCGGGGTTGGTCCCTTTTTCTTCGGTAAAGCGCGTCTTGTACGAATAGGGGGTATTGTTCAGCACTTCGCTCTGTGAGCTCAGCGTTCCTTTTCCTTCTTTTCCGGAGCCGTTCCAGACGGCGGTGGCAGTTCTTTTCATCGGTTAATATTTGTTTTTTGTAAAGGGTCGGGTAGCGCCCCGGCAGCTCTTGTCGTGCCGGCTTCTTCCTAAAGCCGGTCTTGTTTTTGACAAAAAATAACCGGCTCATAAAAGTACGTTTTTTTCTGCTTCCGCCCGGAAAACCCCCGTAATTTTGCGCATGCGCTATCAACATATTTTTTTCGACCTGGATCATACGCTGTGGGATTTTGAAGCCAATGCGCGAAACACCCTGGAGGTGCTTTATACCGAGTTTGCGCTGGAGGAGTTAGGCGTTCCCGGCTTCGACCGGTTTCACTCCACCTATTCCGCCCATAACGAACGGCTGTGGGAGCGGTTCCGCCGGGGAGAGATCAAGCGCGAGCTGCTCCGCTGGAAGCGGGTGTGGCTGACGCTGCTGGAGTTCAAGATCGCCGACGAAGCGCTGGCGCGCCGTTTCGGCGCGGCGTTCATCGACCTGCTGCCCTCCCGGAAACAGCTTTTCCCCGGCACCCTGGAGGTGCTGGACTACCTGCAGGGCAAGGGCTATCCCCTCCACCTCATCACCAACGGTTTTGAAGAAACGCAGCACCTGAAGCTGCGGCATGCGGGGCTTTCCGCTTATTTTACCCATGTAGTGACCTCGGAGTCGGCGGGCAGCCTGAAGCCCCATCCCGGCATTTTCCGGTATGCGCTGGAGCTGGCCGGCACCCGCGCCGTCGATGCGGTGATGATCGGGGATGCGCTGGCTGTGGATATCCGCGGCGCCCGGGATGCGGGCATGGACCAGATCTATTTCAACCCCGCCATACCTGCGGAAGGAATCACGCCCACCTATACGATCAACAGCCTGCTGGAGCTGAAGGATATTTTGTAATGAAAGCGCCCGGAAACGGCGCTATGCCTTAAAGAGAATCCGCCCGCCCTAACCTCAGGCGAGTTCCGCCAGCACCGTCTGTCCGCCGCGGACCGTTTCGTTGAGCTGTACTTTCACCGGGGTGCCCGGGGGGAGGAATACATCCACGCGCGAGCCGAACTTGATAAAGCCCATCTCCGCATTTTGCTTTACCTGCATGCCCGGCTGCAGGTAGTTGACGATCCGGCGGGCCACGGCCCCGGCGATCTGCCGCACCAGGATATCCCCGGTGGCGGGGTTGCCGATCACCACCGTGTGCCGTTCGTTTTCCGTGGAAGACTTGGGATGCCAGGCCACGAGGTACTTACCGCGGTGGTAGCGGGAGAGCTTTACCTCGCCGGCGATGGGGTTGCGGTTTACATGCACGTTGGCCGGGCTCATAAAGATGGATATCTGCAGCCGCCTGCCGCCGAAATATTCCGGCTCCTCGGTTTCTTCGATCACCACCACCTTGCCGTCTGCCGGTGCGATCACCCGCTTTTCCCCGGTGGTCATCTGCCGGGCGGGCACCCGGAAGAAGGATACGATGAACCCGAAAAACAGCAGGGAGGCGGCCAGGATGACGAGGTTGACGACCCCAAAGGGGACAAAATAGCCCGCTGCCCCGTTGAGCAGCACCAGCAGCACGAGGGTGATCAGGATAGTAGGGTAGCCTTCTTTATGGATAGTCATATGCTATGCGGATAAGCGCCTGCAAAGGTAAGCAGGAATAGGTTTATAACCATAGCGGCACACAGATGCCCCGCTCCGGGCCGCAGCGCCGGGGGCCATGCGCCGGCTAATACCATAGCAGCTGCATAAAGCTCCAGACAAAAGGCGTGGCCAAAAGCAGGGAGTCGAAACGGTCCAGGAAGCCGCCGTGCCCGGGGAGGATACGCCCCGAGTCCTTGACGCCGGCCAGCCGTTTCAGCCGGGACTCCAGCAGGTCGCCGAGAGTGCCCATCACCGCCCCCAGCCCGCCGATGATGATCCAGATCATCGCGGGATAGCGCTGGTTCAAAACGCCGAATACCGTCGCTGCCGCAAGGGTCAGCATGATGCCCCCTATGGTGCCTTCCCAGGTTTTCTTGGGGGAGATGGCGGGGAAAAAGGGGGTACGCCCGATCAGCGAGCCCACGATATAGGCCATCGTATCGTTGATCCAGATGGCGCCGATGAGCCCCAGCGGGATCTGGGGGATGCGGCCGGGATCGTCGAGCCGCAGCTGCACCAGCATGCAGAAGGGCAGGATGGTATACAACAGCCCCAGCAGCGGGTACCCCAGCTTTGTGATACGGAAAGGCCTGCCGGAAAGCGCTGCGGAAAGCAGCCAGAGCGGGAGCAGGATGCCGAAGGCAAGGCGGCCTATCTCCCCGGCGGTCCGGCCGCCGGCCTGAAAATGGCTACCCGACATCCACAGGAAGAGCGCGGCCCCGGCGAGCGCCAGCAGCAGCCGGGGCAGCAGGCCCCCGGGAACAAGACCCGGTCCCATGCGGGCGCCCAGGCGGAGATATTCGAGCAGCGCGCCGGTACCGGCCACGAGAAACAGCAGGAAAAAGGAAGCGGGGCTCCACAGTATGCCGCCCAGCATCACGGCAACGAAGATAACGGCGGTGCCCGTACGGGTAAGAAAAGTGTTCATGTGCGGAACGCTCCGGCCTGTTTAGGAAGCGGGTGGCGAAGATACGGCTTTCTCCGTCGCCTCCGGCCCACGGAGCCCGGCCCTGTCGCCGGACAGCTTCCGGAAAAGCAGGAACAGCGCTATCGTCAGCACGCCGCTGACGGCCCCCGCCGCCAGCGGCGTGGGCGTGTCCTGCGTGATATCAAAGGCGATGTGGTGATGCTGGTGCAGGTAGGTCAGCACGATCTGCAGCCCGTTGTTCAGGAAATGGGCGGTGATGGCTGTCCACAGGCTGCCGCTGAAGTAGAACAGGCAGCCCAGCACGATCCCCAGCGCCAGGCGGGGGAAGAAGCCCAGCATCTCCCCGTGCAGGAGGCTGAAGATCACTGCGGCGATCAGGATACCCAGCCAGGGCCGGCCGGACATGCGGATGAGCAGCCTTTGCAGCACGCCGCGGAAGAACCACTCTTCGGCAATGGCCGGCACGATGGCGATCAGCAGCAGGTTGTACAGCAGCACGCCCACATCCGGCATCACCAGCAGGGAGCGGGTCATATCCGCCGCCCTGCGCTCCAGCTCCCGCAGCGGCGCATCCATCCCCCAGGGGAAGTGGATCTGCCGGTTCCAGTCCGCCAGCACCCCCGCAAAGGGCAGGGACGCCGCCAGGATCACGACGGCCAGTAGCAGCAGGGAGGGGAGCAGCGGCCCGGCCAGCCCGGCATCCGCGAAGGGCTTCCGGGAAAACAGCAGGTTGAACAGCAGGGCGGGCAGCAGGAAGCAGATCAGGGAATAGCAAAGCTGTACCGCCTTTACCCCGGAAAGCACCTGCGGATCGCTGAAGTCTCCCTTGGCCAGCACTGCGGGGGTGACGTGGAACACGCCCGACAGCGCGCCGCCGAGCAGCAGCCCGTTGTAGAGGATCATACAGCCCAGGAAAAGGACGATAAAGCCGAGCAGCCGGACAAAAGGGGTCTGTCTTTTTAGAATTTCCGCCATAGCAGTGCGAATGTACGCAATAAGGATCGACACCGGAATACCGGCCCGGCCCCGTCTGGGCTTGCTGTTCCCAAAAGTTGTAATTTTGCAGCGCAACCCGATGGTAAAGATAGGAGACATATCGCTGGGAGATTTCCCGCTTTTGCTGGCGCCGATGGAGGACGTGAGCGATCCCCCGTTCCGCGCGGTCTGCAAGGCGCAGGGGGCCGATATGATGTATACGGAGTTCATCTCCTCGGAGGGGCTGATCCGGGACGCCATCAAAAGCCGGCAGAAGCTGGATATCTTTGATTACGAGCGGCCGGTGGGGATCCAGATCTTCGGGGGCGACGAGGAGCCCATGGCCATGTCCGCCCAGATCGTGGACGCCACCCGCCCGGACCTGCTGGACATCAACTTCGGGTGCCCGGTAAAAAAAGTGGTCTGCAAGGGCGCAGGGGCGGCCATCCTCAAGGATGTCCCCAAGATGATCAGGCTCACCTCGGCGGTGGTGCGTTCCACCCGTTTGCCGGTTACCGTTAAGACGCGGCTGGGCTGGGACGAGGGCAGCAAGAACATCGAGGAGGTGGCCGAAAGGCTGCAGGACGCCGGCATCCGGGCCCTGACCATACACGGGCGCACCCGTACCCAGCTGTACAAGGGATCGGCCGACTGGACCCTCATCGGAAAAGTAAAAAACAATCCCAGAATAAAAATTCCTATATTTGGTAACGGAGACGTCACAACGCCGGAGGAGGCGCTGACCATGAAAAACAAATACGGCGTGGACGGTGTTATGATAGGCAGGGCGGCCATCGGCTACCCCTGGATATTCCGGGAGATGAAGCATTTTTTTCAGACCGGGGAGCACCTGCCGCCGCCGGACATCGAGGCCAGGGTGGCAGTGTGCCGGGAGCACCTTCGCAGGTCGGTGGCATGGAAAGGCCCCGTGCTCGGTATCCTGGAAATGCGCAGACATTACGGTAACTATCTCAGAGGATTACCCCATATCAAGGATTTTCGCACCAGCCTGGTGATGAGCAAAACATTGGAAGAGACGGAAGAGGTCTTAGACAAAATCAGTGTCTGCTACGAAGGGTATGAGCAAGCGGCTTCCGGAGCGCCGGCAGTAGTTTGATTAACTGCATCCTATGCTTAAAATCATTTGTTCACCAAAACCTTTCAGCCATGATCAAGTTGCGTAAAAACGAGGAGTGGAAAGAGTTGCCTATCAAGTACAAATCCGCTTTGCGGAAGAAATACGCCGTTTCCAGCCAGGGCAGGGTGGTCAGCTATACCGACCGGCTGGAAGAAGGCACGCTCCTGAACGGCTCCACCGTAGAAGGCTATACGGTGATCAATGTAAAGCCGAACGATACCTTTCAGTCGCTGTACCTCCACCGGGAGCTGGCCCGCCTCTTCCTGACGCGGCCGGGCCGCACCTACAAATATGTGATCCACCTGGATCATGATAAGAAGAACAACAATATCCGGAACCTGCGCTGGGCCACCAAGCGGGAGATGGAAGAGCACCAGCAGAACAGCCCGGCCAAGAAAGCCTACAAGGAGCGGCAGCGCAACCGCACCCGCGGACTGAAGCTGACCCTGGCCAACGTAAAGGCCATAAAGCGGCAGCTCCAGCGCCCGGGCCGCAAAACCATGCGGCAGATCGCCGAGCGCTTCGGCATCAGCGAGATGCAGCTTTACCGTATCAAAAGCGGGGAGAACTGGTCGCACGTCACGGTGGATTGACTTTTTAAGCCTCCTGCCGTATCTTGCCCCCCGCTAATCAGCACATCATGGAAAATAAAAAAACGGCCATCATCGGCGGCGGAAACCTGGGGGGAGCCATAGCGGACGGGCTGCTGGAAAGCGGCTTCCTGCAACCTTCCCAGCTGATCCTTACCCGCCGGAATGCCGGAGCCCTGTCGCGTTTCAGCGAAAAGGGCGTCCATACCACATCGGATAACCTGCAGGCCATCCAGGCCGCCGAGGTCATCGTCGTAGCCCTGAAGCCGTATAATGTCCGCGAAGTGCTGCAGGAGCTGAAAGCCGCTTTCCGTCCGGATAAGCAGCTGCTTATCAGCGTCGTTACCGGGGTGCCCATGGAAGAGCTGGAAAAAATAGCCGGCGAAGGCATGCCCGTATTCCGGGCCATGCCCAATACGGCGATCGCCATCCGCGAGTCGGTGACCTGTATCTGTCATAAAAACGCCACCGGGCAGCAGGTGGCGTATGTCAGCGAGATGTTCGGCCAGCTGGGCGTGGCAGTACCCATCGATGAAAAGCTGATGGATGCCTCCACGGTGCTGGGCGCCTGCGGCATCGCCTATGCGCTGCGTTTTATCCGGGCCAGCATACAGGGCGGCATCGAGATCGGCTTCGACGTCCGTACCGCCAACCTCATCGCGGCCCAGACGGTAAAAGGCGCGGCTGAGCTGCTGATCCGGGGCAATCGTCATCCCGAAGAGGAGATCGACAAGGTAACCACCCCCAAAGGCTGCACCATTGCCGGTCTCAACGAGATGGAGCACCAGGGCTTCAGCTCCTCCCTCATCAAGGGCATCACCGTTTCCTACAACAAGATTAAAGAGTAAGATTAAGCCGGCCGGATAAAGCGGCTGCCGTAACCGGGCGGCAGGTCCGGATAAAGCGGCGGTGAGCCGGCGCGGAGGACCGTAACCGGTCAGCGGGCCGGGTATCCGAGCCAGCGCAGGGTCTTCTCCGCCTGCCGGAAATTTTTCCAGGAGCCGGAATGGATTTGGAAAAGCGCGCAGCCGCAGGTGGGGAAATGATCCACCTCCGCAGGGCTCAGCGCATCCGCCAGCAGGCCTATCGTAGGATTATGCCCGAACAGGGCCACCGTTTCCAGGCTGTCGTCCAGCGCCGGTATATAGGCGTAATATTCCGCCAGGCCGGCCTCGTAAAGTCTTTCCTCCAGTACGATCCGCTTTTTTTCGTAGTCCCATTCGGCGGCCATCAGCCGGGCCGTCTGCCGGGCGCGCCGGGCCGCGCTGCTGACCAGCAGACCGGGGACAACGCCCTGCTCCAGGATACGTTTGGCCATCAGGGGCGCATCTTTCCGGCCCCGCTCGTTCAGCGGGCGGTCAAAATCTTCCAGGGCAGGATCGCTCCGGTCGGATTTCGCATGCCGGATAAGCAGGAGCTGCTTCATGATGGACTTAAAGATAAACAAATACCGGCGGTTTAATACCCCCGGGTATGTTTCCCTTCCATGAAATTCATAAAGGCCTTGTTGACCACCCGGTTGCCCCCGGGGGTGGGATAGTTGCCCGTAAAATACCAGTCGCCCAGGTTGTTGGGGCAGGATTTGTGCAGGTTTTCGATGGATTGGTAGATAAGGCTCACTTCGGCCCGGGTGCCCGGCGGGGTGATGATCTGTGCGACCTTGGCGGAGAGCTCATCCACCGAAAAGGCCTTGTAGATCTGCCGGACCACGTTCTGCGCGTCCAGGGTATGGGTGCGGGCCAGCTCCTTGCAGAGGCCGTAAGCCTCGTTGAGGATATACAGCTTGCCCCGCTCCTTCAGCAGGGCGATGGCGGCGCGGAAGGCCACGAAGTCGTTCATCCGGCTCATGTCGATGCCGTAGCAGTCCGGGTAGCGGATCTGCGGCGCCGAGCTGACGATGATGATGCGTTTGGGCCCCAGCCGGTCCAGCATCTTGATGATGCTCTGCCGGAGGGTGGTGCCCCGCACGATGGAGTCGTCGATCACCACCAGGCTGTCGATGCCCGGGCGGACGGTGCCGTAGGTGATGTCGTAAACATGCTGCACCATCTCGTTGCGGCTGTTGTCTTCCGCGATAAAGGTGCGCATCTTGACGTCTTTGATAGCGATCTTTTCCATCCGCACCTTGCGGTTGATCATCTCCTCCAGCTTTGCTTCGTCAAAATCCTTGTTCCACGAGAGGATGCGCTGTATCTTGATCTGGTTCAGATAGTCCTGCAGACCTTTGATCAGGCCGTAGAAGGCCACCTCGGCGGTATTGGGAATAAAGGAGAAGATGGTGTTTTTCAGATCGAAATCGACCGCCTTCAGCACGGTCTCCGACAGGGTATACCCCAATGAAAGGCGCTCGCGGTAGATCTTCTGGTCGTTGCCGCGGGAGAAATAGATCCGCTCGAAGCTGCAGGCGCGGCGCTCCCCGGGCTCCAGGATCTGCTCGATGCGGATATCCCCGTCCGGGCGGACGATAAGGCCCTGCCCCGGCATCAGCTCCTGCACCTCGTCTTCGTCCACGTTAAAGGCGGTGCGGATGGCGGCCCTTTCGGAGGCGGCCACCACCACGTCTTCGTTGATATAGTAGTAAGAGGGACGTATGCCGTTGGCATCGCGCAGCACAAAGGCGTCCCCGTTGCCGGTGAGCCCGCCGATATGGAATCCGCCGTCGAACATCACGGCGGCCTGCCGCAGCGCGCTGACGATATCCGGTTCCTGCGGGTTCTTTTCCTCCTCCTGCACCATGAAGTGATGGATCACCTCCAGCATGGCGGCCAGGTCGGACTCGGCATTCCATTCTTCCGGCCGGATGTTGACAAAGTCAAACAGCTCCCGCACGTTCACCAGGTTGAAGTTGCCGGCCAGGGTGAGGTTGCAGGCGGGTATGGGATGGTGCCGTACAAAAGGGTGACAGAGCTCCACGTTGTTCTTGCCCTGGGTGCCGTAGCGGAGATGCCCCAGCAGCAGCTCGCCCAGGAAGCGGATATTGCCCTTCATCAGCCCGGGATAGCGAGTGATCCCCGGCTGGTACTTTTCCACCTCGCGGGCCTCGGCAAACACTTTTTCAAAAAGGTCGGGTATGGGCTGCTGCGCATTGCTGCGCTCGCGGTGCATGAAGGGATAGCCGGGTTCGGTGTTCAGCTTTACGGAGGCGATGCCGGCCCCGTCCTGTCCCCGGTTGTGCTGCTTTTCCATCAGCAGGTACAGCTTGTTGAGCCCGTAGTAGACCGTACCGTATTTTTTCTGATAGTAGGAAAAAGGTTTTCTCAGGCGGATAAAGGCCAGCCCGCATTCGTGCTTGATATCATCGCTCATGAAACCCCCGTGGTTGAGGGTGCAAAGTTACGGTTTTTTACCCGTTAATTGCGCTTTCCCCGCTCATTCGTTCAGGTTGGGGCGCAGCCATTTTTCGGCTTCTTCGAGGCTCCATCCCTTCCGGGCGGCATAATCTTCCAGCTGGTCCTTTTCGATCTTGCCCACGCCGAAGTATTTGCTTTCCGGGTGGGAAAAATACCAGCCGCTGACGCTGGAAGCGGGGTACATGGCCAGCGATTCGGTGAGGGTGATGCCGGTATGCCCGGTGGCCTGTATCAGGTCGAACAGCTTGTATTTTTCGGTGTGCTCGGGGCAGGCAGGATAGCCGGGGGCGGGCCGGATGCCGCGGTACTGTTCGCGGATCAGGTCGTCGTTGCCCAGCTGCTCGGCCGCCGCGTATCCCCAGTAGCTTTTGCGCACCTTTTCGTGCAGCAGCTCGGTAAAGGCTTCCGCCAGGCGGTCGGCCAGCGCCTTGAGCATGATGCTCGAGTAGTCGTCGTGCTCCGCTTTGAACTTTTCCAGCCAGGGCTCGATGCCCAGCCCCGTCGTGACGGCAAAGGCGCCGAGGGTATCCCCGGCTTCGCCCGCCGCCGGCGGACCGTCTGCGGGGCGGATGAAATCGGCCAGGCAGAGGTTGGGCTGTCCCGGTGCTTTTTTGATCTGCTGGCGCAGGAACTCGAGGGCCACCGTCCTGCCGTCCGTATCCTGCACATACACCGTTTCCGCGCCGTTGCTCCAGGCGGGGAAGAGGCCGAATACGGCGTTGGCGCGCAGCCATTTTTCGGCGATGATCCGTTGCAGCATCTCCTGCGCGTCGTTGTAAAGACGGGTGGCTTCCGCGCCCACCACGGCGTCGCTGAGGATGGCGGGAAACTTACCGTGCAGCTCCCAGGCGATAAAGAAAGGCTGCCAGTCGATATAGCCGCTGATCTCCCGCAGGTCGTAGTCCTGCAACGCCCTGACGCCGGCGTGGGCCGGCGCAGGCGGCGTATAGCCGTTCCAGTTAATGGGTACTTTGTTCTCCCGCGCGGCCTCGAGGGAGATATATTGCTTGACCGGCTTTTTATTGTTGAAGTTTTCCCGTAGCTGCCGGTATTCCTCGCCGATCTTTTGAAGAAAGGGCGTTTTGTTGTCTTCATTCAGCAGGGTGCTGGCGGTGGTGACGCTGCGGGAAGCGTCCAGCACATGGATCACGCCGTGGTCGTACTCCGGGGCGATCTTTACGGCGGTATGGGTGCGGGAGGTGGTGGCGCCCCCGATCATCAGGGGGAGGGTCATGCCCCGCCGCTTCATCTCCCGGGCCACATGCACCATCTCGTCGAGGCTGGGGGTGATCAGCCCGCTGACGCCGATGATATCCGCTTTTTCCTCCACGGCGGTCTGCAGTATCTTTTCGGCGGGCACCATCACGCCCAGGTCGATCACTTCATAGCCGTTGCAGCCCAGCACCACGCCCACGATGTTTTTGCCGATATCGTGCACATCGCCTTTTACGGTGGCCATCAGGATCTTCCCGTTGGAGGTCGCGACGCCCCCGTTCCCGGCCATGAGCTTTTCCTTTTCCGCCTCGATATAAGGGGTGAGGATGGCGACGGATTTTTTCATCACGCGGGCGCTTTTCACCACCTGGGGCAGAAACATCTTCCCGCTTCCGAAAAGATCGCCCACGATGTTCATTCCCGCCATCAGCGGGCCCTCGATCACATCCAGCGGGCGCGGATATTGCTGCCGCGCTTCTTCGGTGTCCGCTTCGATATAGTCGGTGATGCCGTTGACCAGCGCATGGCTCAGCCTTTCTTCCACCGTGCCCTTGCGCCAGCTCTCGTCTTTTTCCGCAGTCTTGCCCTTCGCCTTGACGGTCTCGGCAAAGGCCAGGAGCCGTTCGGTGGCGTCGGTGCGTCGGTTTTGCACCACATCTTCGCAAAGCTCCCGGAGCCCGGGATCGATCTCGTCGTAGATCTTCAGCTGCCCGGCATTGACGATGCCCATATCCATGCCGGCGGCGATGGCATGATACAGGAACACGGAGTGGATGGCCTCGCGGACCACCTCGTTGCCGCGGAAGGAGAAGGAGATATTGCTGACGCCGCCGCTGATCTTGGCCAGCGGCATCTTTTCCTTGATGATGCGGGTGGCGGCGATGAAGTCCACCGCATAGTTGTCGTGCGCCTCGATGCCGGTGGCGATGGGGAACACGTTGGGGTCGAAGATGATGTCCTGTGCGGGAAAGCCCACTTCCTCCGTGAGGATGCGGTAGGCCCTTTCGCAGATGCTGACCCGGCGCTCCAGCGTATCGGCCTGCCCGGCCTCGTCGAAGGCCATCACCACCACGGCGGCGCCATAGCTGAGGCAAACCGCCGCCTGTTCGCGGAACCTGTCCTCTCCCTCTTTCATGGAGATGGAGTTGACGATACACTTGCCCTGCACGCATTGCAATCCCGCTTCGATGATGCTGAACTTGCTGGAGTCGATCATCACGGGGATACGGGCGATATCCGGCTCGGCCTGGAGCAGGTTGAGGAAGGTCACCATGGCCTTTTCCCCGTCGAGCAGGGCGTCGTCCATGTTCACATCCAGCACCTGCGCGCCGTTTTCCACCTGCTGCCGGGCAATGGAGAGGGCTTCCTCGAATTTTTCCTCCCGGATCAGGCGGGCAAATTTCTTGGAGCCGGTGACGTTGGTGCGTTCGCCGATGTTGATAAAATTGGTTTCCGGCCGTACGGTCAGGGGTTCCAGACCGGAGAGGCGGAGAAAAGGTTGTATGATGCCATCCTGCATAATCATCTTGTCTTACTGCAGCGTTGCTGCCGTTTCGGGAAGTTTCCGGGGGGCCAGACCGCGGACGGTGGCCGCAAGGGTGCGTATATGCTCCGGCGTTGTACCGCAGCATCCCCCTACGATGTTCAGAAATCCGGCCCGGGCAAATTCACCCAGCGTGCCCGCGGTTTCCGCCGGTTGCTCGTCATATTCGCCCATGGCATTGGGCAGCCCGGCGTTGGGGTAGCAGCTGACATAGCAGGAGGCGATGCCGGACAGCTCCTCGATATAGGGGCGCATCTGGGCGCCGCCCAGCGCGCAGTTCAGCCCTACAGACAGGGGGCGGGCATGCATGACGGAAACGTAAAAAGCTTCGAGGGTCTGCCCGCTGAGGGTGCGGCCCGAAGCATCCGTGATGGTGCCGGAGATCATGATCGGCAGCGCGGGCTTCCCGCTGTCGCGGAAGTATTTTTTGATGGCATAGATGGCGGCCTTGCAGTTGAGCGTGTCGAAGATGGTCTCGATCAGCAGCAGGTCCACGCCGCCTTCGGCCAGCCCTTTTACCTGGGTATAGTAGGCCTCCGCCACCTCCTCGAAGGTCACCGCCCGGTAGCCGGGGTTGTTGACATCCGGGGAGAGCGACAGCGTTTTGTTCAGCGGTCCGATGGCGCCGGCTATGGCGCCGCCCCAGCCCGGTTTTCCGGGCAGGCTCCCCGTGCTGTCGCGGAAAGCTTTTAGGGCTTCCCGCGCCAGCCGGGCGGAGGCCACATTCAGCTCGTAGGCCAGCTCCTGCATGCCATAGTCGGCCTGCGCGATGGCGGTGGAGCTGAAGGTATTGGTTTCAATAATGTCGGCGCCCGCCTCCAGGTAGGCGCTGTGGATGGCCCTGATCACATCCGGGCGGGTAAGGCTCAGCAGGTCGTTGTTGCCCTTCAGGTCGGAAGGCCAGTCTTTGAACCGCTCTCCGCGGTAATCCGCTTCGGTAAGCTGGTATTGCTGGATCATGGTGCCCATGGCGCCATCCATGACGAGGATACGATCCTCCAGACAATCGGTGATGGTTTGCATATGGAAATCCTTCGTTTATTAGTTCTGTTGTTTGCAGGCCGAACAATAAACAAACCAACCTCCTGAAGTAATACGGCATGCCGCATGGGGGGACTCGAAGAAGCTGGGTTGGTTCTCCCGGCCGCCGCGGCGCCGGCCTTGCGATCGGGCCGGGAGCGGGACACGGGAAAATCCGCCTGTTGATCCTGCAAAGTTAGGAAAAACGCCCGAAAAACCGAAAGGGGCACATTTTCTCCGCCCGGCATTGGTTTTTATGTGAAAGTCCACTAAGTTTGTAGACCTTGAAGCCCTCCTTTTAGCTTAGCGCTATTCTTTTATCACTTTTATAAAATAAAGTTCAGTCATGGCAGAAAAAAAATTACGCTTCGAAACCCTGCAGATCCATGCCGGCTATTCGCCCGAGCCCACGACGCATGCGGCTGCCGTACCCATTTACCAGACCACTTCCTTTGTCTTCGACAATGCAGCGCATGCCGCTGATCTTTTCCAGCTGAAGCAGTTCGGGAATATCTATACCCGCATCATGAACCCCACTACGGATGTGATGGAAAAAAGGGTGGCCGCCCTCGAAGGCGGTGTGGCCGCGCTGGCGGTAGCTTCGGGGCAGGCAGCCCAGTTCATCGCCCTGCAGAATATACTGCTGCCCGGCAATAATTTTGTCACCTCTTCCTATCTCTACGGCGGAACGTATAACCAGTTCCGTGTTTCTTTCAAACGCCTGGGCATCGACGCGCGTTTTGCGGACCTGGAGCGGCCCGAGAGCTTTGAAGAAAAGATCGATGAAAATACCAGGGCGATCTATATGGAAACCCTCGGCAACCCGGGTTTTGTGATCCCCGATTTTGAAAAGCTGGCGGCCATTGCACGGAAGCACGATATCCCGCTGGTGGTGGACAACACCTTCGCCGCGGCCGGTTACCTGTGCCGTCCGATCGAGCACGGGGCCAATGTAGTGGTACAGGCGGCCACCAAGTGGATCGGCGGGCACGGCAACAGCATCGGCGGGGTGATCGTGGACGGGGGCAACTTCAACTGGGGGAACGGGAAGTTTTCGCAGTTCACCGAGCCGGATGAGGCCTATCACGGCATGAAGTTCTGGGAAGTGTTCGGCGAGGGCAGTCCCTTTGGAAATATCGCCTATATCATCCGGGCCCGTGTGGGCGGCCTGCGGAGCTTCGGTCCGGCGCTTTCCCCGCAGAACGCGTTTTATTTCATCCAGGGGCTGGAGACGCTCTCGCTGCGGGTGCAGCGCACGGTGGACAACGCCCTGGCGCTGGCCGAATGGCTGCAGCAGCACCCCCAGGTGGAATATGTGAATTATCCGGGGCTGCCCGGCACGCCGAATCACGAGCGGGCCAAAAAATACCTGCGCAACGGTTTCGGGGGCGTGCTTTCCTTCAAGATAAAAGGCGGGAAAGAGACCGCCGATGCCTTTATCAGCCACCTGAAGCTGATCTATCACCTGGCCAATGTCGGCGATGTCCGCACACTGATCATCCACCCCTCCACCACCACCCACCAGCAGCTGTCGGAGGCCGACCAGAAAGCGGCCGGCGTGGAGCCCGGACTGCTGCGTGTATCGCTGGGCACCGAGCATATCGAGGATATCAAGGACGATCTGCAGCAGGCGTTTGAGCAGGTGCGCGGCTGAGTCCCGGTCCCATCCTTCATCAGGCCGGGTCCGGCCCGCGAACCGCGGGCGGAGCCGCCCGGGTAACCCCGCGAACCGACGGTCTGTCGTAATGGCCCGGCCCTGCCGGGAACCGCGGCACCGGCTTTTTTAGCAGAAATATATTTATGAAAAACCAACCGCAAGCCGGTAACGGCATCATCTGTTTCGGAGAGGTCCTCTGGGACCAGCTTCCCTCCGGTCCGGTCCCCGGCGGGGCGCCCATGAACGTGGCCTATCATCTCCGGCAGCTCGGGCGGGACGCGCGCATGGCCAGCCGTACCGGCAGGGACGAACGCGGGGAAAAGCTCACCGGCTTTCTCCGGGAAAAAGGCCTCTGGTCGCCCCTGATGCAGGAAGATGAGAAGCTGCCTACCTGCCTGGTAGAAGTGTGGCAGGACAGCGCGGGCGATACCCGGTACCGCATCCCCGAGCCCGTATCCTGGGATGCCATCCGCCTGACCCCGGCGCTGCAGTCGGCGGCGGGGAAGGCTGCCGCCGTAGTCTACGGCACCCTCGCCAACCGCGATGCACACAGCCGCAATGCCTTGCTGGGCGCGCTGTCGTCTGCCCCGGAGGCCCTGAAGATCATGGACGTCAATATCCGGGAGCCGCATTACGATACGGCGACGATGATGCCCCTGTTCCGGATGGCGGATATGCTAAAGCTGAATGCGGAAGAATATGCGCGTATCGCCGGCGACCTGGGGCTGCCGCCTTCGCCGGAAACGGGGCTGGAGGCCCTGGCCGCGGCGCTGGACTGTAAGGCCATATGTCTGACCCTCGGCGCAGCAGGCGCCCTGTTCTGGCAGGAAGGCCGGTTCTTCCGGCAGCCGGGCGCTCCGGTGGATGTCGCCGATACCATCGGCGCCGGCGACGCTTTCCTGGCGGGATTTATCCACGGCTATCTCCTGGGTATTGACCCGGCCGCTGCGTTGCAGGCCGGTATCCTGCTGGGCGGCTATGTGGCGGGGAAGGCCGGCGCCTGCCCGCCCTATGAGACCTTCCTGTGGCCGGCGCTGCGCAAAGTGCTGCAGCAGTGATACGGCGCCGGCTCCCGTGCAGGATCCCGTGGTGCAGATAAAATATCCTGAACGGAGCCTGCGCAATGACCAGCCAATATCTATGCAGGATTCCCTGGTGCGGATAAACTGCCCGCCCGCCGGTGAAATATCACCCCGCCCGGCGTCCGGCCCCGGCCGGGATAAGCCGGGGAAAGCAGCCGATTACCTGGCATAGCGTTTCTGCAGCATGCCGGCCACGCGGCGGATGGCCGCCCGTCCGTCGGCGCTTTTTTCGAGCATGTTCTCCCAGTTGTAGATATCCAGGAAGCGACAGTCCTTGTAGGTAAGGGTCTGCAGCAGGTGGCTGCTCCATTCGGGTTCCGTTTCGCCGGGCCACCACCATTCTACTGCCGCCCAGCCGGGATGCTCCCGGCGGTCCAGCACGTCTCCCAGGTCGCCCGCGGTGGCGGGGTCTACGCTGTAGAAGCTCCAGCCGGGGCGCGACCAGGCATTGGCCGCTGCGGCAAAGCTCAGGTGCTCATGCCAGGGGGCATAGGTATCGCCCTGGTGGGTGTAGATCAGCTCCCGGGGCAGGCCCAGGTGGCAGGCCGTCTGGCAAACGGTATCCAGATAATGATAGACCACCCTGGCAATATCTTCCCGGGTGATCCTTCCCTGATGGGCGATGCCGGCAGTGCTGACGGCGGCATAGCCAAGCTGTGCCAGTCCCCCGCTGAGCCCGGCGCCGGCCTGAAAGCTTTCGAGCGGGTCCAGGCCGGGATCGTGGGGCCGCTGCTCCAGGTAGCGGTTACCCTTTTTATAGTAATACGCGTTGACGCCGATGCTGGTCTCGTGACCCAGCTTCACACCGCCCAGCAAGTATTTGCGGTCCGCCGGCAGCTGGTTATACCATTTTACGATACGGGGAATGAGCTGTTGTAGTGCAGCGATATGGGCAGCCAGCACCGCGGGGCTGGACAGGTTGGGGGCCGGCAGCACCCTGAGCTGCGCACCCCAGTTGCGCCAGCAGATCTTTACCGCCAGGGAGTCGCTCCAGCCGCTCCATTCCACGTTCCGGCGGTTGGCCGGGTTATAGCCGGGGGCGGAGGGGTCCCACCAGTTCCACAGGTCCGGCCGCGCCCCCCACCAATTGACCCCGTCCAGGTTGATCAGGATGGGAATGCCCGTCTGCCGGCTCAGGGCCATGAACCGGTCGAGGCTGGCCGCTACGGAGTCGAGGTCGGCGCGCAGGAAATCAAAGACAAAGGAGATGCCGACGCGGAGCTCCGCATTGCCGCGGGTGCCGACGCCTTCGATGATCTCATCAATGATCTGCCGGTTGAAGGTGGAAGGATGAGCCACCGACCAGCTGCGGCCCGGAGCGGTGTTGACAAATATATAACGGGAGGACTGGGCTTGCAGCGCCGTGCAGAAAGTAAGTAAAAGCAGGACGGTAGCCGCTTTTTTAATAAGGATGCGGATCAATGTTTTTTTCGCAAAAATGCGGAGAATAATTAAGATATTCTTCGCAAATTGACCGGTTATCCTTTTTACGGAAAAAGGCTGGCAAAGGTAGAAAGATACGCTGGCCCACTCAATATCGGTCTGCCTGCTCAACTTGCCCCGGTCTATGCCGATCTTTCGCGTACGTAGTTCTCCAGCGGCAGGCGGTTCGAGAGGGAGCGGGCCAGGGTCATCTCATCGGCGTACTCCAGCTCACCGCCGAAGGCGATGCCCCGGGCGATGGTGGTGATCTTTACCGGGAAGTCCCTCAGCTTTTTGGACAGGAAAAAGATGGTGGTATCTCCTTCGATGGTGGGGCTGATGGCCATGATGACCTCGTTCACGCCGCCCTCCGCGACTCTTTTCACCAGGGTATCGATATAAAGCTGTTCCGGCCCTACCCCGTCCAGCGGGGAGATGATGCCGCCCAGCACATGGTATACGCCGTTGTACTGCTGCGTGCTTTCTATGGCCATGACGTCGCGGATATTTTCCACCACGCAGATGGTTTCCCGGTGCCGCGAGGGATTTTTGCAGATGCTGCAGACCTCCGCATCGGAAACATTATGACAGGTCCGGCAGAACCGGATATCCCGCCGCATGCGGGCGATGGTTTCGCTGAAGCGGCTCACCTGGGCCTCATCCTGCTTCATCAGGTGCAGCACCAGCCGCAGCGCGGTTTTCCGGCCTATGCCCGGCAGACGGGCAAATTCGTTTACGGCCTCTTCGATCAAAACAGATGAAAAAATCATAGCGTAAAGGTAAGCCTCATTTTATCGTCCCGCAGCGGTGCTGTCCGTTCCCGCAGCGGTGCTGTCTGCCGGCTGCGGATCGGTGATCCACAGCAGCCCGGGGAAGTCGTTGTCCCAGTTGGCCCTTACATTGAAATCGGGCTGCAGGGGGATCACCCGTTCGGGTTGCTTTTTTTCGCCGTAGTAGCGTCCCCGGTCCCATACCCCGTTGCGGTTATCGTCTTCGAGCACCCGTACGTTGTAGCTACCCGGTTTGAGGTTTTCCATCTTCCAGTCCTTCCCGGTGAGCGGGGCGGCCTTTACCACCTTGTCTTCCTGCACCAGCTGCAGCACATAAGGATGCGCGGTATCGGCATGGGTGAAATGCAGGATCAGCGATCCGTAATCGGAAGCGCCTTTGGTGGTAAAGGAAAGGGTGTCGGCCTTGGGCGGTTTCAGTCCCCCGGTATCGGTGGCGAAGCCGGCCTTCAGCAGCAGGCGGTAGGGCATTTCCTCCTTCCATTTCCAGTCCACCGACAGCGTCTTATGGGTGGAGTCGTCCAGGCTGAATACGGGCGTCACGGGGCGCAGCAGGGTATCTTCCAGCAGGGTGACCCCGCTGCTGTCGTACTGCTGCAGCGGTCTTGAGAAGCGGATATAGAGGGGGTTGTGCAGCTCCTGTTTACCTTCGTCCAGCGCAACGCTGTAGGTGAGGGTGTCTTTTTTGGCGGCCTCGCTGGTATCCGGCGCGGGGACGGCTTCTTTTTCCTTGAACAGGTACAGGTCGAGGCTGTCGGAGTGGTCCAGCCGAAGGGAGTCGTTCAGGAAAGCGATGGCCTCGGTGGAGTCGTTGTACTGCAGATCGTTGTTGGCATCTTTGAGGGCAAATACCCTGTAGGTGCCGTGGGGCAGGTTACGCAGGCGGAAGCGGCCGCCGCTTTTGCTGCGGGTATAGTATACCGGCTTTTCGCGGAGCACGACCGAGTCGTCGTCCGTCCGGGTGTAGAGCATCACCACCACATTGCTGTCGGTCTTGCCGGTGGCGGCATCGAAAAGTCTTCCGGATATCTGTAGCGAGTCCAGGTAATCGCCCGTGGAAAACACGTACTGGAAGTCTTCCGCGGGATTGCCTTCGTTGATATCCTGCACCGCGCTTCCGAGGTTGATCGTATAGGTGGTATTGGGTTGCAGGGTATCCTTGATGCTGATGGCGATGTTCTGCAGCTTGGAGGTCACCACCGGCTGGTGCTTGGGGTAGGGCGTCACGATCATCTGCTCCTGCAGGTTCTGGAGCTGCACATATTCGTCGAAGGTGAGGCTGATCTTTTTGGCTGTGAAATGCAGGGAGGAGTCCGGCGGTACCGTAGCGGTGAGCCGGGGAGCGATGGTGTCCTTGGGGCCACCGGTGGGCGCCACGATCTGGGCACAGCGGCTGAAGGCCCCCAGCAGAAAGAGCAGTAAGCATAAATAGATCGCGGCACGTTGCATTCCCTTCAGGCAAATTTATGCAAACATACTACTGTTCAGCCAATTGTCCGTTGCTCCCTATTCGGTTTCTGCGTCTTCGGTTTCCAGCTGCTGGTGATGGGTGCTGGTGAAATGGCACCAGTGGCAGTCCGGCTTGCCGCAGCCGGTATAAAATTCCCGCTGCCGGATCTGCTGCCAGACGGTCTTCACCTGCGACAGCACGGTGGCGGTATCTTCCGCCGTGATGTCGATGCGGTGCTTGTAATATTCCTTCTTTTTGTTGGGCTCTATAAAGTCGAACTCGGTGCTGGCCACGCGCCAGTCCTTGAGCTTGTAATGATCCAGCAGCAGCTTGTAGAATACGGCCTGCCGCCAGTAGTCGCCCCCCAGGGGATTTTTTTCATTCGGCGGCAGCAGCTTTTCCCGGGTGCCCTTGCGTTCGTAGTTGCCGGTTTTGTAATCCACTACGTTCACCGCGTTGCCGTTGAATTCCAGCTTGTCCAGCTTACCCTTCAGCGGGATGCCGTCCACCACCACATGGCGGACGTTTAGCTCTATGCTGACTACCTTGTTCCAGCCGGCGGCATACTGCTGGTAATAGTGGCGCAGGATGTCCTGCCCGTATTCCATGCGGCGCGCATAGGCTTCGCGGGTGAAGCTTTCGCGGTGATGGTGCATAAACCAGCGGAAGTCGTTCAGCAGGACCTCTTCGGCGGGGAAGCTGCGGTCTTCGCTTTCCTGCATTTTCAGGAAAAGGCGTTCGAGGGCATGGTGGACGGCGGAGCCGAACTCGGTGGCCTCGGAGCGGCCGGAGGGTACCCGCAGCAGGTTGTTGTAATAAAATTTCAGAGGGCAGTCCAGGTAGTTGTTCAGCGCGGTGACGTTCATCACGAACTTATCCAGCAGGCGGTCTATCCATTCCTGTCCTTCGGCGCTGATGCGGGGCGCGGCGGCGGTGAACTCCAGCGCGGCAAAGTCGGCGAGCCGGTTGCTGTCGGGCGTCACCGTTTCTTCCGGCAGGTCGGACCCTTCCCGCAGCTCGGCGATAAAGCGGGACGGCTCCAGCGCTTTCCCCTCGTTGTTCTCCCGGCACCAGGAGATGGAGAGGTGCCGCCGGGCGCGGGTAACGGCTACGAAAAACAGGCGTCGCAGCTCTTCTTCCTCCTGGTATTTTGCCGGCGTTTCCAGCAGGGTATCCGGGAGGGTATACCCCGAGGAAGGCTTTCTTTTCTTTTCCCAGTTGGTGGCGTTGCCGCCGGCCAGGAAGACGTACTCGAACTCGAGGCCCTTGGCGCCGTGTGCGGTGAGCAGGTTCACCCCGTGCTCGTTGCCCAGGATGCGGTTGATGGCCACCGGCAGGCCGTTGCGCTCCATCAGGTCCAGGGTGCGGACCAGCCCCCCGATGTTGAGCTCGGGGTTGCGCCGGGTTTCTGCCTTCACAAAATCGAAGACTGCGCTCAGCACCTGCATCAGCCATACCTTATCGGGGCTCTGCAGCACATGGGGCAGAAAGCCACCCTCCCGGATCACCCGCTCCGTTAGCTCCTGCAGCGTAGTGTTGAAGGCGGCCCCGATCCAGCCTTCCAGCTTACGGGCCACCTCGAAGAGCGCTTCATGGGGACGCTGTTCAAAGAGGGTGGGGTTACGGGTCTTCAGCCAGTCCTGCAGGTAGGCGCGCAGGGAGGTCTTTTCGCGGAAGCTTTTCTCGGCCACCTCCACGCTCAGGCGCGCCACCTCCACGGGGGGTACCCCGTAGAGGTCGTAATGCAGGATCTCGAAAAGCAGGCCGTCCCCGCTGTAGGGCACTTCGGTTTCGGCCGCGATATACCGCAGCAGGGTCAGCAGCTTTACGGCCAGCGGCTCTTTGAAAAGATCCTGTTTTCTTTTGGCATATACCGGGATGTCCTTCATCTGCAGAAAGCGGCTCAGCGCTTCCCCGTACTTGTTTTCCCGGTAAATGACGGCGATGTGCTCCGGCGGCACGCCCTGCTCCCGGATCAGGCTTTCGAGTTCGCCGGCCAGGCCGGCCATCTCCTGAAAGGGATTGGCGTATATACATAACCGTGGTACGGTAAGATCGTGCATGCGGTCCGGGTGCGCGGCCTTCAGCACTTTCTCCAGGCCGGGCAGCTTGTTGACCAGCCGCTCTTCGTTGTGCCCGATCAGGGCCCTGGACACGTCGAGAACGGGCTGCACCGAACGGTAGTTTTCGGTCAGCACTATGGTATAGAGGACCGGGGCGTAAGCCTGGGCAAAGTTGAGCATGTTGACCACGTTGGCGCCCTGGAAGCGGTAGATGGACTGGTCGTCGTCGCCTACCACGAAGATGTTCGGCGTGGGATCGTCGCCCAGCAGCGCAGATACCAGCGCATTTTGAGAGCCGCTGGTATCCTGGTACTCGTCCACCAGGATGTACTGGTATTGTTCCCGGCACTGGGCCAGCAGGTAGGGATGTTCGCGGAAGGCCGTCAGCACCCAGTTGATCATGTCTTCAAAATCGTACCGGTTGTGGCGGTGCAGCAGCTCCTGGTAGATGACGAAGGTATCTGCGGCGGCGGCGGTGCGGGCCATCTTATCCTTTTCGTTTTCGATGGCCTCCTGTTTAAGATCGCCTTTGTTGTACTTGCCGGCGCGGGAGGTTTTATAGATAAAAGCTTCCCGGTTGGGCAGGTCTTCCAGGTATTCCCGGATGCCTGTTTTGATGAAGGCGGCATCCCATCCCTCCCGTTTCATATCGCTGTAGAGGTTCTTCAGGTTGGATATCTCAAAATAGGCGTCCCCGCGGTACCGCTTCAGGGGATTGTCCTTGTCCAGCCCGTCGACGATGGTCTTGATCAGCTCGATACGCTCCAGCTCGGAGACCGGCTCCAGGCTGTTTTTTTCAAACAGCGTACGGTTGTCCTGGATGATGTCGTTACAGAAGGCGTGAAAGGTATGGATGTTGACGCGGTAGGCTTCGGCGCCGATAAAGCTTTGCAGGCGCTGCCGCATGGCCACTGCGCCGGCGTCGGTATAGGTGAGGCAGAGGATGTTCTCCGGCAGCGCGTCGGTCTCCTGCAGGATCCTGCCGATACGGGCGGCCAGGAGCTGCGTCTTGCCCGTGCCCGGACCGGCGATGACCATCACGGGACCTTCCAGATGGTCTACCGCGCGGCGTTGTTGTTCGTTGAGCTGCCGGTAGATCTTTTCGAAGCCGGCAGTTAGCTGTTCGCGGAGTATGCTCATGTTACAAATGTAAGGGAAAGCGGCGCAAGCTATTTGCACGGCGCTAAGGGCCGGAAGTTTTTTTTCAATCGAAAACGGCGGGCGGGGGCGGTGCAGCCGGGACCGGCAATGCAGCTCTGTTAATTATTGTTAATAATGGCCGGTTGCGGGATGTGGCGGTTAAACAAGTGCGCATGCCGGCAGTCAAAATGCCGCCATATCCGGAAAGGAGCACAGGCAGATTTTTAAACCGCAAAAAAGAACAACATGAAAACACCGTTCAAGATCGCCGGCCTTGCGCTGGTTGCCTTGCTGGCCGTGCAAACGGGCTTTGCCCAGCAGCGGCAGTTTGATCCCTCCAAGATGTCGGAGCGGCAAACCAAGATGATCACCGAGAAGGTGACCGGTCTTACCGACGCCCAGAAGGCGCAGGTGAAAACCATCAACGATGCCTATGCCAAATCCATCGGCGACGCGTGGGGGAAATCTTCCGGCGACCGTCAGGGGATGCGGGATAAGATGAAGACGCTTCGCGATGATCGGGAGAAGAAGCTGAAAGGCGTCTTTACCGCCGATCAGTACAAGCAGTACCAGGAAATGGAACAGAGCAACCGGAGCCGTTTCCAGGGCCGTCGCGGCCAGGGTGGACGCGGTGGCGGCCGTCACCAGGGTGGCGGAGGCCAGGTTCAGGAACAGCAGTAAGACGACGTAAAGAGGACTTTTAGGTGGTCTGCCGGCGCGGGATTCCCGTTGCCGGCAGATTTTTTATTTCCGGATGACAAGGAACGGATACCGCGGCGTCGGTGTGCGGGAAATGGCAGCAGGCGAACGGGAAAGGCAGGGCCTGCCGTCTGCGGGTGGCTTACGCCGGGTCGGTCCAGGCGCGGTGCACCTTCAGCAGGTCGATCAGCTCGTCCACCGCGGTGGCGGAGGGCACGTTCCGCTTGATCACCTCCTTGCCCTTGTAGAGGGTGATCTTTCCCGGCCCGCTGCCCACATAGCCGAAATCGGCGTCGGCCATCTCTCCGGGGCCGTTTACGATGCAGCCCATGATGGCGATCTTCACGCCTTTCAGGTGATGGGTGACCTCGCGGATCTTTGCCGTGGTTTCCTGCAGGTCGAACAGGGTGCGTCCGCAGGAGGGGCAGGAGATATATTCCGTTTTGCTGATGCGGGTACGGGTGGCCTGGAGTATGGAAAAGGCCGTATTGTTCAGGAACTGGCGGTTGTCTTTTACTTCGAGGTAAGTGCGGCCGGACACGCGCTGTTGCCGTATGCCTTCCGGCTGGTTTTCGAGCCAGATGCCGTCGCCCATGCCGTCCAGCAGCAGGGCGCCCGCTTCGGTAGCGAAATGGATCAGCTGTTCGTCCACGGTGGAGGCGCGGCTTTCCACCCGCAGGATCACGGGGTTATCGCATTTGCGGAGCATCAGGTCGTTGATCTGTTGCCGCACCGCGCTCATGGCGGGCGTGCCCGAAGCATGCAGGCAGAATATCACGCTTTTATCCGTGGCGGCCAACAGCTCTTCCCAGCTTTCCGGCGTCAGCCGGGAGACGTCCACGGTAATAAAATTCATCAGCGGGGAAGGGCGATATGCTTTTTCCAGCCAGGTTTCGGGGGTAAACAGCGGGAAGCATTTTCCGGCGTCGGGCGCCTCGTCCCAGGCGACGGCATCGCAGAGGATGCGTAAGGTGCCGGGCAGGGGAAAGGCGGGATACCGGTTGCCGGTATACAGGTAATCGGCGGCGGCATCCCCGATATGCCATTTGTCGGTAGGCGCGTCGTAGGTATAGCCGGCGGCGCGGAGGTTGGCGGGGCTGAGCTCCGCCGCTGAAAAATCGGCGACCACGACAGGCACCTGTTTTCCGCCGGTGTTCCCCACCGGGAAAGTGTCCCGGCGCCGGTAGGCGAAGGGGTCGTAGGCGAGCCGGGAGGCTGTTTGACCGTCGTCGGCCTGCAGGGCCGGCGCGGATACCGGCAACGCCGTTGCCGCCGTCTGTATGGAAGTATATCTTTTTACAAGGTCCCGGCAGACGGGCAGCTCATATTCCGGTTCTTCGGTAAGCGATACGCGGATGGTGTCCCCGATGCCGTCTTCCAGCAGGGCGCCGATGCCGATGGCCGATTTGATGCGGCCGTCTTCCCCGTCCCCGGCCTCGGTAACGCCGAGGTGGAGAGGATAGCAATGTCCCAGCTCTTCCTGCATCTGCCGGATCAGCAGGCGGTAGGCCTGTACCATCACCTGGGGATTGCTGGACTTCATGCTCAGCACGATGTTGTAATAACCGAGGTCTTCGGCGATACGGAGAAATTCCATGGCGCTTTCCACCATCCCCATGGGAGTATCCCCGTAGCGGCTCATGATGCGGTCGCTCAGCGATCCGTGGTTGGTGCCGATACGCATGGCGGTGCCGTATTCCTTACAGATCTTCACCAGGGGGGAAAAGCGTTCCCGGATGCGGTCTATTTCTGCGCGGTAATCCGCATCGGTATAGGCTATGAATTCGAACTTTTTCTTATCGACATAGTTACCGGGGTTCACCCGCACCTTCTCGACGATGCGCGCGGCGATCTCCGCGGCATTGGGGGTAAAATGTATATCGGCCACCAGCGGGGTGTGGTAGCCGCGCCGGCGCAGCTCGTCGCGGATATTCCGGAGGTTCTCGGCTTCTTTTTTACTGGGGGCGGTGATGCGGACCAGCTCGGCGCCGGCTTCGATGCAGCGGATGGACTGCTCCACCGTAGCCTGCGTATCGAGGGTATCGGTGGTGGTCATGGTCTGGATGCGGATGGGATGGAAGTTGCCCAGCAACAGGTCGCCCACCCGGACCTCCAGGGTCTTTAGCCGTTGATAATGCGTCAGTGATTCGCAGTAGGATTGCATGCGGTTGTTTGAAAAAATGACCGGCAGAATACCGGGACAAAGTTACGACAAACCCCGCAGACCGGCGGGAAGTCCGCGCTTACCAGTCTTTTTCCATCTGTACCGGCACGCCCTTCTTTTGTTCGGTTTTTTTATCCTGCAGCTTTTTCTCCTGCTGGGACAGCGCGTTGAGGAGTTGTTCGGCCTGTTCCCGGGTCAGGCGGCTGGGCTGAGGCTGCGGACGCTGGTCCTGGTTTTGCTGATCCTGGTTTTGGGGCTGTTTGTTCTGCTGGTCCTTATTTTGCCGGTCCTGCTGGTCTTTGTTCTGCTGATCTTTTTTTTGTTGGTCTTTATTCTGCTGGTTCTGGTTTTTGTCCTGGTCCTTGTCTTTGTTCTTATCCTTGTTCTGCTGGTTCTGGTTTTTGTTCTGTTGTTGCTGCTGCTTCAGCATGGCCTGTGCATAAGCCAGGTTATACCGGGCCTGCTTATCCCCCGGGTTCAGCAGCAGCGATTTTTTGTAGGCGTCGATGCTCTGCTGCCAGTCTTTGCCCTCCATATGGGCGTTGCCGATATTGTACTGCGCATCGGCCATCGCCTGCTTATCCCCTGGCGTGGCTTTGGCGCTGGACGCATATTGCTCCATGGCCTCCTTGTATCTTTTCTGCCGGTAAAGGGCATTGCCCAGGTTAAACATGCCGGGCGCCATATCCTTTTGCCTGGCCAGGGCCTTTTTATAGCTGGCTTCCGCATCGGGGAAGTGCTGCTGCTCATACTGCCGGTTCCCTTCGCGTATCAGCTTGTTGGGCGACTGTCCCCGCGCAGTTACCGCTGTTAGCAGCAGCAGGACAGGCAGCCCCAAGAGCGCGGGTACCCACCCTGTGGCAAAGGGGGACAGGCCCGCCCGGCGCTTGTTTCTGCTGTTCTTTTTCATGGCTCTCTTGTTTTTGCGATCCGCTCCGCGCTTTAGCCCCATGCTGTTTTCCTTATCCCGTCGGGGATAAAGAATTCCAGCAGGAGCAGCACCAGCCCGATCCCCAGGAAGTACTGGAAATAGCTGGCGTAATCCGTATACAGGTTTTCTCCGTAGGTTTTCTTTTCCATGCTGCTGAGCTTGCCGGCAAGGACATCCGCTACCTGGTCGGTATTATCGAGACGCGCATATACGCCGCGCGCTGCGGCGGCAATAGCGCGCAGCTCCGTTTCGTTGAGCTTGGTCACCACTACATTGCCCTGCGCATCTTTCTTGTAGGCGCCGGTTTCCGGGTCCCGGATCGGAGCGCCCTGCGCCGAGCCGATGCCGACCGTATTGATAACCACGCCGTCCTCATACGCTTTCTTCGCCGTCGTGTTGGCGTTGTTGTCCCAGTCTTCCCCGTCGGAGATGAGGATAATGGCCTTGTGCTTGCGTTCCTTTTGGTTGAACGATTCCTGGCAGAGGCTGATGGCCTTGTCCAGCGCGGTGCCCTGGGTGGGGATCATGTCGGGCGTCACCGAGCCCAGGTACATTTTAGCGGCGCTGTAGTCGACGGTGAGGGGCATCTGCAGGTAAGCGTTGCCCGCAAATACCACGAGACCCACCCGGTCGTTGCTCATCTTGTCCAGCAGGCGGCTGATCAGCTGTTTGGCCCGGTCCAGGCGGCTGGGCTGTATATCCTGCGCCAGCATGCTTTTGCTGACATCGAGGGCGATCATGACGTCCACGCCCTTGCGCGTGATCTTTTCCATCCGGTTGCCGATCTGCAGGTTGGCGGCGCCCACCACGAGAAACAGGAAGGCGAGAAACAGGAAAGCAAACTTC
The DNA here is from genome assembly GCF_039541075.1 of Compostibacter hankyongensis. Lineage (NCBI taxonomy): Bacteria > Pseudomonadati > Bacteroidota > Chitinophagia > Chitinophagales > Chitinophagaceae > Compostibacter > Compostibacter hankyongensis. Next base: position 68,821 of record NZ_BAABFN010000020.1, read on the forward strand.
AGGACATAACGGCGGCGGGAGTATCCGCCCAGCAGCTGCTGCACCAGCGAAAGGTCGCCCAGCATGCGGAGGGAGCGGCGCCTGCGGTATCCGGCCACCACAAATACCAGCAGCAGCACGATCAGCAGCAGCAGGCCGTACAGGTAAAAGCTATGTTGAAAACGGACCATAAACAAACAAATATACCCTCTTCAGCAGGTTGCCCGGATGGATTTTGATTTTTTAGGGAAATTTTAACCCTGCCGCTTACTTCTGCCCCTTGAAAAATCCTTCTTTTTCCATGATGGCATGGAATATCTTAAAACGGACAGCCCCGAAATCCTTCCGGTCCGGCGGACCTTCCAGGTGTAAGACAAAGAAATAAACGTGCTTGTTTTCCTCTTCCCAGCCGACCAGCCAGCCGTTTTGCCGGCTGCTGTCTCCCACGCGGGTCTCCCAGCCCGTTTTGTAGCTGAGCTTGTATCCGGACGTCTGTTCCATCAGCATCACCTCGCGTACCAGCCGCTGGCTGCGTTCCTGGAAGGGAAGCTTGCTGAAATAGAGCTGCTTTATGAAGCCCAGCTCTTCGTCCGGCGATAGCTGCAGGCTGTTGTCCAGCCAGAAGCTGTCGATATGCGGCCCGATGATCATATTGCCGTACTTTACGGAGTCCAGCCATTGCTGCATGGTCTTGCGGCCGATCCGCCGGGCCACCTCCTGGTAATAGGGAACGGCGGAGTAGCGGAAAGCATTGCCCATGCTGAGGTCCTGGTTCCATTCCGGCACCTGGCGCGGAACCCCGTCCCAGGGGATGACCATATTGGTATCGGAGATCACGCCGGTTTCCAGTCCGGTAAGGGCGTTCATGATCTTAAAGGTGGAGGCGGGAGAGCTGCGTTGCTGAATGTCTTTCAGGTTGTAGACATCGAAGTCGCCCGAAGCGTTGTTGTACAGCATAAAGGAGCCGGTAACGCCATTTGCCGAAAAGTATTTTCCCCATTCTTCCCGCTGGTGGATGCGGTTGGGCGAACAGGCCGCCAGGAGCAGACCGCAGCAGACGAAGCCCAGAAGCCGGCGGTGTATCTTCATAACAGAACAGATAATTGTTCCGCAAAAGTAACCCTTAATCGGGTGAAAGGAAACGCCTGTTGATGCCGGAATATAAAATATCTTATATTTACTTATTCATTATATCGGTAGTCCTTTGTTGCAGACTTGTTTTTGTGGGATCCGTTATCCGTCCGTTTTCCCTTCGCCGTCCCGGTTTCGGCAGGCGATGGGAGCAAGAAGCGGGAAAAGGCATGGCAGGGAAAGATGATCGTGGTGTGCTGCGTGTGATTTGTTTAGCGGCATTTATTTTCTTCATCCTTATAAAACCACGTAATTCATGAAAACAGGTCAAAAATTCCTGGCAGAATTTATCGGAACGTTCTGGCTGGTGCTGGGCGGCTGCGGCAGCGCTGTATTGTCCGCCGCCTTTCCCGAGCTCGGCATCGGCTTCCTGGGGGTAGCGCTTGCCTTTGGCTTAACCGTGCTCACCCTGGTCTATGGACTGGGACATATCTCAGGCGCGCATTTTAATCCCGCGGTGTCGTTCGGCTTATGGGCCGGGGGGCGCTTTAAAGGGAAGGAACTGCTCCCGTATATTATCGCCCAGGTGCTGGGTGCTGTTGTGGCTTCGGCCATACTGTATTGCATTGCCAGCGGCAAGAGCGGGTTCGACGCGGCGGGCAGCGGCTTTGCCGCCAACGGGTACGCGGATCATTCGCCGGGTGGCTACAGTCTCTGTGCCGCGTTGGTTTGCGAGGTGGTAATGACCTTCATGTTCCTGATCATCATCCTGGGGGCTACGGACGGTCGGGCTCCCCGGGGCTTTGCGGGTCTCGCTATCGGCCTGGGCCTTACCCTCATTCATCTGATCAGCATCCCCGTCACCAATACGTCTGTCAATCCGGCGAGAAGCACGGGGCCGGCCCTTTTCGTAGGGGGCTGGGCATTATCCCAGCTCTGGCTTTTCTGGGTGGCGCCTATTGCGGGAGCGCTGCTTGCCGGAGCAGCCTACCGGGCCTTCGGAAAGGCTCCGGAATAGCATGCAGAATTCCGTTGCCGGCATTTACGGCAGCACGCCCAGGTCGCGGCCTACGGCGGTAAAGGCCGCTATGGCCTTATCCAGGTGCTCCTGTTCGTGTGCGGCGCTGATCTGCACGCGGATGCGCGCCTGTCCCTGCGGCACCACCGGATAGAAGAATCCGCTGACATATATCCCTTCTTCCAGCAGGCGCGCGGCCATTTTCTGCGCCAGCGCAGCTTCGTAGAGCATTACCGGTACGATGGGGTGTACGCCGGGTTTGATGTCGAACCCGGCTTCCGTCATCCGGCTGCGGAAATACTGTGTGTTTTTTTCCAGCTTATCGCGGAGCTGCGTGGTTTCGCTGAGCAGGTCCAGCACGGCAATGGAAGCGCCGACAACGGCGGGAGCCAGGGTGTTGGAAAAAAGATAAGGACGGGAACGCTGCCGCAGCATGCTGACGATCTCCCGGCGTCCGCTGGTAAATCCTCCCGAAGCGCCGCCCAGCGCTTTGCCCAGCGTGCCGGTGATGATATCGATACGGCCCAGCACGTTCCTGTATTCGTGCGTACCCCGGCCGTTTTTGCCCAGCACGCCGGTAGAATGACTTTCGTCTACCATCACCACGGCATCGTAGCGGTCGGCGAGATCGCATATCCTGTCCAGCTGGGCAATGGTGCCGTCCATGCTGAAGGAGCCGTCGGTAACGATAACGCGCGTACGCTGAGCGGCTGATGCTTTCAGCTGCGTCTCCAGATCATCCATATCGTTGTGCCGGTAGCGCAGCCGCTTTGCCTTACAGAGCCGTCCTCCGTCGATGATGGAGGCATGATTCAGCTCGTCGGAGATGATGGCGTCCTGCTCGTTCAGCAGCGGCTCGAACACGCCGCCGTTGGCGTCAAAGCAGGCGGCATACAGGATGGTGTCCTCCATGCCCAGAAAATCCGCGATCTTTTGCTCCAGCTCCCGGTGTATATCCTGGGTGCCGCAGATAAAGCGAACGCTGCTCATGCCGTAGCCGCGTTCGTCGAGGGTGCGCCTGGCGGCTTCCAGCACGGCGGGATGCGAGGAGAGGCCCAGGTAATTGTTGGCGCAGAAGTTCAGGACTGTTTTTCCGCCCACCGCTATCGCGGCGCCCTGGGGAGAGGTAATGATCCGTTCTGTCTTGAACAATCCCGAATCATTGATGGCTTCCAGCTCAGACTGCAGCCGGTTGATCAGATTTTCGTTCATGCCGACAAATGTAGCCTAATCTTCCTGAAAAAATTTTCAGGGATGTAACATTTTGCAATGCCCTTCCGTCTCACTACCGATGAAGCTGTTTTACAAGGCCCTGGTGCTTGTCCCTGTCCGGAACCCGGTTGGGAAAATGAACCGGAAAGCAGAACTTAGCGATAAAGAGCTACCGAATGACCGAGCAGGAATATAACAGGTGTGTGGACCAGTATGCTGATCCTTTATACCGGTTCATCCTGAAAAATCTGGGTCATGCGGAGGATGCGCGGGACATCGTGCAAAACAGCTTTGAGATCCTGTGGGTCAACCACCGGACGCTGGAGACGGGCAAGGCGAAATCCTGGCTGTTCACCGTGGGATACCGCAACATGATCGATCACCTGCGGAAGCGCCGGCGGGTTTCCCTGACGGAGGCGCTGCCGGAGAGCGGAGTACATGAAGAGCCCCGCTATGCACTGCGGTCGGTGCTGGAGCGGGGGCTGAGCCGGCTGGGCACAGTGCAGCGCTCGCTGGTGCTGCTAAAGGATTATGAAGGCTACAGCTATGAGGAGATCGGGAAGATCACCGGGTTGAACGCTTCCCAGGTAAAAGTGTACCTGCACCGGGCGCGGATCGCCCTGAAACAGTTTATGGTCAGTATGGAAAACGTCTTGTAGGAATGAATTAAACCGAGAACATGAAGCCCATCAGCATACAGAACTATGAGGCCTGGCTGCTCTGCTTTGTAGACGGGGAGCTGGACGAAGCCGGCCGGCAGTCGGTGCTGGCTTTCCTGGAAGCGCACCCGGAGCTGCGACGCGAGCTGCGCCTCCTGGAGGCCGCGCGGCTGGAGCCGGCGGAGGAAAGTTTTGGGGATAAGGCTGTTTTGTACCGGCATGCGGCGCCGGCATCTGCCGCCCCGGTAAAGGTGATCTTCCGGAGGCATTTCTGGATTCCCGCCGCGGCTGCAGCCGTGGCGGCTGTGGTTGTCCTCTCCCTGCTATGGTACCGGCAGCGGTACGCGCCTGCCTCGGGATTGGCTGTGCGGACGGCGCCTGCGCAGCAGCCAGTAGCCCCTGCTGCTCCGCTTCCTGCGCGCAGCGCAGCCGGGGAACATGATTCCGGCTCATCCCAGCCACCCGCTACTCCGCTTCCGGGCAGCGCTGCGGCCCGGAAGGCGGTTACCGCCGTCGCCCGCCCCGAAACGGCGTCAGCTCCGCAAGCCGCCTCGTCTGAGCCGGCATCCGGGCGGAGAGCGGTACCGCCGGAACAACAACCGGCATCCTCCGTAGAGAAAACGGTCCGGACGGCAGATAAAAAAACCTTACCGGAGCTGAAGCCGGAAACGGGATCATTGCCGGCAGCGGCACCGCAGCAGGTACCCCCGCTGGTAGCTATGCGGGAGACGCCGGCTTCCCCCGGTCCGGAGCAGATAACGGACAGGCCTACCCGCCCTCCCGGGCAGGAGCAGGTGGCTGCTGCCCCTTCTGCTGAGGAGGCGGTTGCCCCGGCCCCAACCGCGTCCGGGCTGCAGGAAGATACCCGCGGGCTTACCGCGCGGGCGCAGGAGCTGACGGATGCCGCCCCCGAAAAGATCGCTACCCTGAAAGCAAAGCTCGATCAACGCGTAGCGGATGGCTTTGCCGGCATCCAGAAAGATATATCACGTCTTAAAAAGAAATCGATCCGGATCGGAAACCTTGAGATCGCATTTAATCACTAACCACTACCTGCATGCAACATCGTATTTTAACGGGGGCCGCCCTGCTGGGACTCGCCCTGTGGACAGTTTCTGCAAAAGCCCAGGACAGCAGCGCACACGTCTTTTCAGAAAATGCCAACGCGGACACCACGGGGAGGGCCGATACCACAGGAAAAGTTAGGTCCGATACTTCCAATTTTGGCATGTTCACGGTGATACGGACGAAAAAAGACAGCTCGGGCACCTCCAAGCCGTCTACCCGGGTAGAGCTGGGCACTCCCCGGGGTAAAACGGCAAAAACAGCCGGCAACGTTTCCCTGCACTGGCTGGACCTGGACCTCGGGTTTACCAACTATATCGATAACAGCGCCTACGGCACGGCCGAAGTGAATGATTTTGCCCCGGTGAAGCCCGGCGAGGAAGCGGTTAGCGCCCAGCAGTTCAGCCTGCGTCCCGGTAAGTCGGTCAATGTAAATATCTGGCTGCTTTCGATGCGGGCAAACCTCATCCGTCATCGGCTGAACCTGAAGGCGGACCTGGGCATAGAGATGAACAATTACCGCTACCGGAAGAACATCACCTATGTAAGCGATTTTTCGAAGACGTATGTAATCCGGGATTCGGTGGATTTCAGCAAGAACAAGCTGTTTACCGAGTACCTTACCCTTCCGGTGATGCTCAACCTGGAGACCAACCCCTTTCATGTTTCCAATTCCTTCCGCATCAGTGCGGGACCGACCTTCGGATACCTGGTAAAATCGCGTACCAAACAGATCAGCGAAGAGCGCGGCAAGAAAAAGAACAAAGACAGCTTTAACCTGGAGAAATTCAGGGTGGGGCTGCGCGGCGAGCTGGGCTATTCCTGGATCACCCTCTACGGCAGCTACAGCCTTACCCCCATACACCAGTACGGGCTGGATCAACATCCCTTTTCGATCGGGATCATCCTGCTCAACAATCCTGCCTGGTAGACGAAGACGATAATCTTTCTTCCGGTTCGATGGACTAACGGCCCCTGCGGCACGGTCCGGCCTCGCGGAAGGCGACAAGGGAGCAGATCTGCCCCCTTGTCTGTCAAAACAAGCCACACCTATCGGTTCGTTGCCATTCTTGATCTTTGTTCCCCCCGGCTCTTTCCCGTGCCTGCGCCGGAGCGCTGTGTTTACATCACGGCATCTTTGGTTTATGTCGCGGTATCCGAAGCGGCGATTTATTTTTCATATACGGCTTCTGTACGGTTACGGATTTCCGCAAGGCGAAACAATAAAATGGAAATGTAAGGTCGATGGATAAGCAGGCCGGGGAATGAAACATGTCCGGGTTTGTCAGGGCCGGTGCGACGGCTCCGCCGCCGCGCGCGTGAGGATGACAAAATCTGCCAGGGTCTTGTAAGTATCCCAGCTTGGCTGGTCAAAGTCTTCCGCCCGGAAGCAGCTGATGGTCAGCAGCGGCCGCCGCAGGCGCCGGAGCCGCTCGGCAAGACCGGTATGGTCGTCGCTGTGAAAGCGACCGTTCAGCTGCAGCACCGTAGCGCGGCGATGGCGCTTCAGGGCTTTTTTTATGGAGTAGGCCATGGTGGCATCCCAGAGGTTCTGCGATTCGTACAGGTGCATGCCGGGCATCACATGTCCGCCCATGGCTTCAAGGAATTTTTGTGCGTAGGGGCCGGAGAGCGTATCTATCGGCAGGGGGCCGATCCATTGCCGGGCGCTGCGGTCCAGCCGGTAGAGGGCTGTCAGCCCTTTCCGGGCCACGAGGTTGACATACCGGGCGGGCGCGTTGGCGGCAATGACGGGGATGTGATGGTCTTTGGCCCGTTCGATCAGGGGCCGGTAATCCGCATAATTATCCCAGGCGCGGGCTTCGCTGCGGAAGTTTTTTTCGCTGATGATGTCTTTTAGGTATTCGTCGAGCACGGGCTGCACATCGCGCTCAAACATTTCCATGGAAAGCAGGAGATGTTTTCCGAAACGGGCATACAGCTGCTGCAGGAGCGAATCTTCCAGCCGGTGGCCGGTAGCGTCGTCGTGCTGCTCCCCGAACAGCAGGATGCTCCTTTGCGGAATGCGGCTTACCAGCTCGCCGAAGCTGATCTCCCTGCCGGCTTTGACGTCATAGATCCGGTAAGCCTGCCCAGCCGTTGCGGTTTGCGCCCGGACGCCGGGTAAGGCAGACAGCAGGGCCAGAAGCAGAAATAGCAGATATTTGATTGATTTGATGATTTGGCAATTTGGTAATTTGATGATGATAATGGGTAATTTGGCAATTTACTTCGTGCTCAATGTTTTTTATTTGTCTCCGTGAAGGCTTCGTCTTTGATAATAGTAATTATCAAATCAGCATATCCTCAAATTGTCAAATCATTCAATCGCTTGCCGGAGATCGGCGATCAGGTCTTCGGCGTCTTCGATCCCCACGCTGAGCCGGATCAGGGAATCGGCCAGGCCGTTGCGGATGCGGTCTTCCCGGGGAATCGAGGCATGGGTCATGGATGCAGGATGACCGATCAGCGATTCCACCCCTCCCAGCGATTCGGCCAGGGAGAAGATCCTGGTGGAAGACAGTACCCGGAAAGCGTTTTCCATACGGTCGTCCTTCAGGGTAAACGACATCATGCCGCCGAAGCCGCGCATCTGCTTTTGAGCGATGGCATGATTGGGATGATCCTCGAACCCGCACCAATACACCTTATCCACGCCGGGATGGCTGCGCAGGAAGCGGGCCACGGCGGCGCCGTTTTCGCTGTGCTGCCGCATCCGTACATGCAGGGTTTTGATGCCCCTGAGCACCAGCCAGCAATCGTGCGGACCGGGAACGGCGCCGCAGCTGTTCTGGAAAAAGTGCAGCTGTTCCGCCAGGGCATCGTCTTTTACGATCGCCGCGCCCAGCACCACATCGCTGTGTCCGCCCAGGTATTTGGTAGCGGAATGGACCACGATGTCGGCGCCCAGCTCCAGCGGGTTCTGCAAGTAGGGCGAAGCAAAAGTATTGTCTACACACAACAGCAGCTTGTGCCGGTGAGCCGTCTCCGCTGCAGCGGCAATGTCCACGATATGCATCAGCGGGTTGGTGGGCGTTTCCACCCAGACCAGCTTCGTATGTTCGTTTACGTAGTTGCTGATATTGGCGGCATCGTGCATGTCGATAAAATGAAACTTCACGCCGTAACGGGCTACCACCTTGGTAAACAGCCGGTAGGTGCCGCCGTACATGTCGTTGCCTGCGATTACCTCATCCCCCGGCTGCAGCAGCCGGAGAATGGCGTCGGTAGCGGCCATGCCGCTGCCGAAGCAGATGCCGTGCTTCCCGTTCTCGATAGCGGCCAGGGCGGCCTCCAGGGCATGGCGCGTAGGATTCTGCGTACGCGCATATTCATACCCCTTGTGCTCGCCGGGGGCGGCCTGCACATAGGTGGAGGTCTGGAAAATGGGGGTCATGATGGCGCCGGTGGAGGGGTCGGGCTCCACGCCGGCATGTATCAGTTTCGTGGCCAGTTGCATACGGCTGTATATTGTTTTTTGAACGTCCGGGAGCAGGCCCGCAACGCCGGGGTGATAAAAAACCGCAGCCGGCAGACGGGAATGGCCGTGCCGGCAAAATCTTTTCAGCGGCCGCGCGGGCAGGGCTCGCGCGATGATTAAAACGAGGGCAAAGGTATTAAGACTTCCGCGGTTTTCCAGCGCGTTATTGGGCGACGACGGCTTTTATGATCTCCTCGCTCATGGGATTGACCTTTGAGGGGAAGACGGCCACCAGCTCGCCGGATTCGTTGAGCAGGTATTTGTGAAAGTTCCATTGCGGCACCGAGGGATCCAGCCCTTTCTTTTGGGCCTGGCCTTCCAGCCACTGGTATATCGGAGCGGTATCCTCTCCTTTTACGGAGACCTTGGCGGCCATCGGAAAGGTAATCTGGTAGTTGTTCGTACAGAACTGGGATATCTCCTTGTTGGTTCCCGGCTCCTGGTGACCGAAGTTATTGGCGGGAAAGCCCACGATCACCAGCTTGCCTTCAAAGCGTTTGTAAAGCTTTTCCAGGTCGGCATACTGCGGTGTAAAACCGCATTTGGAAGCGGTGTTGACGACGAGTATCTTTTTTCCTTTGAACTGGGAAAAATCAATCTGTTGCCCGGACAGCCCGGGTACCTTGAAGCTGTAGATGTTATCTTTCATTTGCGGGGGCATGGCGAACAGCAGTGCGGAAAGGCAAAGTAAGCGAAGCATAACGAATCGGATTAAAAAAATAAGAGATGCCGGACACACGGGTCATACCACACGCTAAATTAACGGATAATCTGCATAAAAAGTTGCCTTCCGGCTACAATTCGCCGGCATAGGCCAGGGTGGCGATGCTGAGCCGGGCGCCGGGGGCCGCAGAGAGGACGGCGGCGCAGGCATCCAGCGTTGCGCCGGTGGTCAGCACATCGTCCACCAGCAGGATATGCGCTCCGGCCACGGCCTCCGGCTTGCTGAGCGCAAAGGCGTCCGCCATATTTTCCCAGCGCGCAGTCCGGGAGCGCCGGGTCTGGGTGCCGGTGTTCTTGGTGCGCCGTAATACATCGGAGGCACACGGCCGGCAGAGCACGCCGGCAATGCCTTCCGCCAGCAGGGCCGCCTGGTTGTAACCCCGTTGTCTTTGCCGGCGCCGGTGCAGCGGTACCGGTACGACGAGGGTCACCGGCCCGAAGGAAGAGTCTTCCTGCAGGACCTTGCCCATACAGCCGCCCAGGTAAAGGGCAAGATCGCGCCGCCCCCTGTACTTGCAGTCATGGACGAGCTTTTGCAGCAGCCCTGTTTTGGCAAAATAAAAGACCGCGGTGGCGGCCTGTACCGGCGTACGCCCCCAGAAGACCTTTTCGACCGGATTGCCGGTGCCGCCCCGAAAGCCGGTGTAGGGCAGCCGTGCGCTGCAGCGCGCGCAGATGCGTGCGTCGTGCTGCCGCAGGGTTTCCCCGCATCCCGGACAGCTGTCCGGGAAAAAAAGCTGCAGCACGTCGGTCCATAAGCGGAAAGAAAGGGACATGACAGCGCGGATATAAGCAGAAGGGGAAAACGGTCGCGCTCAGAACAGCTGCCGGTACAATTCTTCCACCCGCGCCACCATCACCACTTCGATATTGAACTTGGCCGGATCAAGCGCCTTGCGGCTGAACCGGGAGACAAATATCTTTTCAAAGCCCAGCTTCCCGGCTTCCGCAATACGCTGCCCGATGCGGTTCACCGCGCGTATCTCGCCGCTCAGCCCTACTTCGCCGGCGAAGCAATAATTGTGGGGTACCGGCACGTCCTCATATGAAGAAAGAAGGGTGGTGATGATAGCCAGATCGATGGCAGGATCTTCCACCCGGAGGCCGCCGGCGATATTTAAAAATACATCTTTTAATCCGAACTGAAAACCGCCCCGTTTTTCCAGTACTGCCAGCAGCAGCTGCAGGCGGCGCAGGTCGAAACCGTTGACCGTCCGCTGCGGGGTGCCGTAAACCGAAGGGGTCACCAGCGCCTGCGTTTCGATGAGCATGGGACGGAGTCCTTCGAGGGTGGCGGCAATGGCAATGCCGCTCAGCGGTTCTTCCTTTTCGGAGATGAGGAGCTCGGAAGGGTTGGCGACCGGGCGCAGCCCGTTTTCTTTCATCTCGTAAATGCCCAGCTCGGCTGTGGAGCCGAACCGGTTTTTAACGGTGCGCAGCATCCGGTAAATATAATGCTGGTCTCCCTCAAACTGCAGCACGGTATCCACCATGTGCTCCAGGATTTTGGGTCCGGCGATGCTGCCCTCTTTGGTAATATGACCGATCAGGAAGACGGGGGTGCGCGTGGCTTTGGCAAAACGCTGCAGCTCCGCCGTACATTCCCGGATCTGGGAAACGCTGCCGGGTGCAGATTCCACAAAAGGGGTGCGGAGGGTCTGGATGGAATCGATCACTACCAGCTGCGGCCGCAGCTTTTTTATCTCCTGGAAAATGGTCTGGGTATCGGTTTCGGTCAGGAGGTAAAAATTTTCATGCTGCAATCCGATACGGTCTGCCCGCATCTTGATCTGCTGTTCGCTTTCCTCACCGCTTACATACAGGGTACGGACAGCGGGCAGCTGCAGGGCGTCCTGCAGAAAAAGGGTGGACTTACCAATGCCGGGTTCTCCGGCCACCAGCACCAGCGAACCGGGAACGATGCCTCCGCCCAGCACCCGGTTCAGTTCCGCATCGGGCGTGATCCACCGGTCCTCTTCCTGTGCGCTGATCTCTTGAAGGGAGACGAATTTCTGGTTGCCGGAGGAGGCGGGTTTCCAGTTGTCGCGTACTGCCGTTCCCTTTTTCTCCTGCACCTCTTCCACAAAAGTATTCCAGCTGCCGCAGGAAGGGCAGCGCCCCAGCCATTTCGTACTTTCATGGCCGCATTGCTGACAGAAAAAAGCGGTTTTAAGCTTGCTCATAAGATGTAAAGATAGGACTTGCCCTCCTAACCCCCTACTCCCGGCCCCCTAAAGGGGGAAGGTAAAAGGTGAAAGGTAAAAGGTGAAAGGTGAAAGGTGAGGGGAAATTTGATGATTTGGAAATTTGATGATTAGAGACCGGAAACCAGAAATCAGAAATCTCAAATCAGAAACGCGCAGCGTTCAGGGAGGCCGCTAAGCAATCGTAATACGCGAAGTAATCAGCTTTAGACCTGAGGCGGTTTAAAGTTCAAGTTCCAGCGTCCAGCCTCTAAGGTTCCATTCCAGGCAAATTAATTTCAAACCAGAAAGGCGCAGCCTTCATTGAGACGGCTAAAAAATATTATGCCCGAAATAAACGCGCAGCGCTCATCGAGACCTTTGAAAATCCTTTGCGTGCGGGATAAACCTCAAATTAGAAACGCGCAGCGAAGCCTTGGCAATGGGATTGAATTATTTTTAAATGGTGTTGCCGAAGCTCGTTTTACGGAGACCGTTACAAAGACTTTGTGAACGACGTAAGCCTCAAACCAAAACTACTACACGGGAAAGAATAAACGAAAAGAAAAAACGAAAAGGGGAGGAACATGGGGAAAACCGGTCAAAAAAGGCCGGAAAAATGAAAAAGAGCCGGCATGAGGCGCCGACTCTTTTTACTTACTAACCCATTAAATTCATGTCGAAATTACTAAATGACTTCAGAATAAAAAAGTTTATTTGCGTTTGTGAATAACTTTTTTTGTGTTAAATTACCCAAAAGCCCTCCGCTGGACAAAGATAAAATAATTCAATATAATAAAAAACAATTCATGTAATCAATTGTCTATTAAATTGTTATGAATATTTTAATTCTAATGGGCATATACCGGCCGTTGAGAAAAGAAGCGCTCCACACGCTTGCCATTTCGACGGAGCAGCTGTCAGCGGCGGGGTGACAAATTGTCATTGTTTCATAAAGTCCTGTTAAAAAATAACTAACGAAAACAAGAAATCGATATTTAAACACCGGCTGTAATTTCTGGATAATGATTTGCGGGAATTGTTAAATTTTTAAAAACACAAAGAAATGGGCCTATATCCTATGTTCGGAAGTTCTGCCTTCTGGGTTGTTTTCGTCCTGATCATGATTGCCGGGATGATCATCAGCGCCCGGCTGCGCCGCAAATTCAAAAAATACAGCGAAGTGCCCCTGGCTGCCGGTCTTTCCGGTAAGGAAGTGGCCGAAAAGATGCTACAGGACAATGGTATATATGATGTGAAAGTAGTATCTGTAGAAGGTTTCCTGTCTGATCATTATAACCCGCAGAACAAAACGGTCAACCTCAGCCCCGACGTCTACGGCGGGCGTAATATTGCCGCGGCGGCCGTAGCCGCGCACGAATGCGGACATGCCGTACAGCATGCCACCGCCTACGGCATGCTGATGCTGCGCAGCCGGCTGGTGCCCGTTGTGCAGTTCAGCTCCGGTATCGTGCAATGGATCCTGCTGATCGGTATCTTCACCATCCGTATCTTTCCCGGCCTGTTGCTGGCGGGTATCGTGCTTTTTGCGCTGACCACGCTTTTCTCCCTGATCACGCTGCCGGTGGAATTCAACGCCTCCCGGCGGGCGCTGGCCTGGCTCAACGGGAGCCGGGGCGCCATGATCATGACCGCCACCGAGCACGAAAAGGCCAAGGACGCCCTCTGGTGGGCCGCCATGACCTATGTGATCGCCGCCGTGCAGTCGCTCCTGACGCTGTTTTATTACATCATGATCTTCCTCGGCGGGCAGCGGCGGAACTGAATATGTCTAACGTTTAAGGTTTGAAGTTTAAGGTTGATCTGCGTTTAAGGTTGATCTGCCCGGAATGAAACTTTAGACCTTAAACGATAAGTGTTCCTGTCCTTCTTTTCAGGATTGCAAAATTTTTATTGATCTTCAATGGGTTGCAAAGGCATTATAAAAAAATGCCCTGAAAAAACTTTGTGGATTACCCGGTTCCCCTTACCTTTGCCCTCCTTTTGAATCAAGATGTTTGATCATATTTACAGTTTACACTCATGGACACGTTAAGTCTCAGAACCCAATCGGCGAACAAGGCTACCGTTCAGCACAACTGGTACGTGGTGGATGCCACCAACCTGACCCTGGGCCGCATGTGCTCCCGCATCGCCACTGTTTTGCGGGGTAAGAATAAGCCGTATTATACACCGCATGTGGATTGCGGCGACTATATAATCGTCATCAATGCGGACAAGGTAAAGCTCACCGGAGCCAAGCTCGATCAGAAAACCTATCTGACCTTTTCCGGCTATCCCGGAGGTCAGAAAAAGGAAATGGCCCGCAGCCTGCTGAACCGCCGTCCCGAAGCCGTTATCGAACGCGCCGTAAAAGGGATGTTGCCCAAGAACCGCCTGGGTCGCCAGCTTTTCAAGAAGCTGTTCGTATATGCCGGTGCCGAGCATCCGCATATTGCCCAGAAACCCGAGTCTTTAACATTTTAATTAGCTGTATAAAATGGAGAAACAAAAAACCTCCGTTGGTCGCCGTAAAGAAGCGGTTGCCCGTGTGATCCTCACCAAAGGCAGCGGTGAGATCATCATCAACGGTAAAGCGTATAAAGAATATTTCCCGCTGGTGTACCTGCAGAATCAGGTAGCGGCCCCGCTGAACGTCATCGAAGCCGCCGACAAGTTCGACGTAAAGGCCAATGTAAGCGGCGGCGGCATAAAAGGTCAGGCCGAGGCCGTGCGGCTGGGTATCGCCCGCAGTCTCTGCACGATCAACGCCGACTTCCGGCCCCCGCTGAAGCATGCGGGCCTGCTGAGGCGCGATCCGCGCGGCGTGGAACGGAAAAAACCGGGTCAGAAGAAAGCCCGTAAGAACTTCCAGTTCTCCAAGCGCTAATCCTTGTTCGCTTGCCTGTAGATCAGAAAGGTTATCAACGTTAAACATTCGACTTTATACCATATTATGGAAGAGAATAAAACCTCCCTGCAACAGCAACTGCTTGAAGCAGGCGTTCACTTCGGCCACCTCAAAAAGAAGTGGAACCCCAAGATGCTGCCTTACATCTTTGCGGAAAAGAAAGGGATACATATCATTGACCTGAACAGGACCGTAGAAGGCCTGCAGGAAGCTGCCGCAGCCATGAAGGCCATCGCGCGGAGCGGTAAAAAGATCATGTTCGTGGCTACGAAGAAGCAGGCCAAGGATATCGTGGCTGACGCCGCCAAGCGGGTCAACATGCCCTTTGCCACCGAACGCTGGCTGGGCGGCATGCTCACCAACTTCTCCACCATCCGCAAGAGCGTGAAGAAGATGCAGAGCATCGAGAAAATGCTGGGCGACGGCACCTTTGACAACATTACCAAAAAGGAACGTCTCACCCTGCAGCGCGATAAAGAGAAGATGGAAAAGGTGCTGGGCGGTATCTCCCAGCTGGCCCGTGTACCCGCCGCGCTCTTTATCGTGGACATCAGCCATGAGCATATCGCGCTGGCGGAAGCCCGCCGGCTGAACATCACCACCCTCGGCATGGTGGATACCAACTCCGATCCCAGCAAGGTGGATTTCGCTATCCCCGCCAATGACGATGCCACCAAATCCATCGCCATCATCACCAACTATGTGACGGCGGCCATCGCGGAAGGCCTGGCAGAAAGGGCCAACGAGAAAGAGCAGGATGAAGTGGAAGAGGATGAAAATGAAAAACGGGCCCGCCGCCTCGAAAAAGAAGCGGAAACGGAAGAGGGCCGTCAGGGCCGCCGCAGCGGCGCCGGAACAGGCGCACCACGCGGAGGCGGCGCCGGAGCGGGCGGACGTGGAGGCGGAGCGCCCAAACGCCGGACGCCCAGCACGGGCGGTGGCGGCAGGAGACCGGCACCCAAGCGCTGATTTTCTCCGTATCTGTAAAAGAAGCCGGGGAGAGGAGCGTGAAAGAGAAGGGGCGAATGCTCCTTCCGTTTTGAAAATATATTTAATCAACTGAAATGGCAACTATAACAGCAGCAGATATCAATAAATTACGTCAGCAAACCGGCGCCGGAATGATGGATTGCCGGAAAGCGCTGGTGGAAAACGACGGCGATTTTGAAAAAGCCATCGATTTCCTGAGGAAAAAAGGACAAAAGGTAGCCGCCCTGCGGAGCGACCGGGAGACGAAAGAAGGCGTGGTCATTGCCAAAACCGCTGACGATCATACTGCCGGCGTCATCATCTGCCTGAGCTGTGAAACGGATTTTGTGGCGAAAAACCAGGACTTTATCGCCTTCGGCCAGTCGGTAGCCGACCTGGCGCTGTCGGTAAAGGCGGATTCGCTGGAAGCGCTCAGCGCAGCTTCCCTGGACGGCGCCACCGTCGCAGACAAGCTGAACGACCAGGTAGCCCGCATCGGTGAAAAGATCACCCTCAGCAGGTTTGAAAGGGTGGAAGCCGGATACGTAACGGCCTATATCCACGGCAATTACCGCATCGGGGTGTTGGCCGGCTTTACCAAGGCTGTGGATGCCGAAGCCGCCAAGGATATTACCATGCAGATCGCTGCCATGAATCCCGTAGCCACGCATGCCGATGCCGTAGCCCCCGAAGTGGTGGAAAGGGAAAAGGCCATTGTGCTCGAGCAGATCAAGAACGATCCGAAAATGGCCGGCAAGCCCGACGCTATGCTGGATAAGATAGCCGAAGGCAAGCTGAATGCCTTCTTTAAAGAAAATACCCTGCTGGCGCAGGCTTTTGTGAAAGACAGCAGCAAGAGCGTAGCCGATTACCTGAAATCGGTAGATGCCGAGGCGTCCATCACGGAGTTCCGGCGTGTCGCGATCGGATAAAATCACTTCAAAAAGGAGAGCCGGCCGCTCTCCTTTTTTGTGCCCTTTCAGGTCCTCCTCCCTGCGGGAAAGAAAAATTTCGGCCTCAGCCGTGAAATAATCAGGTCAAAGTTTTAATTTCAACCGCGTTATGCTTCCAAAATACAAACGTATCCTGCTGAAATTAAGCGGGGAATCCCTGATGGGGGAAAAGTCCTACGGCATCGATGCCCGGATCATCGCCCAGTATGCCAAAGACATCAGCCAGATCGCCGACCTGGGCGTTCAGGTAGCCATCGTTATCGGCGGCGGAAACATCTACCGCGGCATGGATGAAAAAGAGACCGGCATCGAACGGGCTACCGGCGATTACATGGGTATGCTGGCCACCGTCATCAACGGCATGGCCCTGCAGAGCGGACTGGAAAAGATCGGGCTCTTTACCCGTCTGCAGTCGGCGATAAAAATGGAGCAGATCGCCGAGCCCTATATTCGCCGGCGGGCCATCCGCCACCTGGAAAAAGGCCGTATCGTCATCTTCGGGGCCGGTACCGGCAATCCGTATTTTACCACCGATACAGCAGCTTCCCTGCGGGCCATCGAGATAGAGGCCGACGTGATCCTCAAGGGCACCCGGGTAGACGGCATCTATACCGCCGATCCGGAAAAAGACAAAACCGCCCGGCGTTACAACGTGATCTCCTTTGACGAAGTTTACCGCAATAACCTCAATGTGATGGACATGACCGCTTTTACGCTGTGTCATGAAAACAAGCTGCCCATTATCGTATTCGATATGAACCAGCCGGGCAATCTCCTGAAAGTGGTGAGCGGAGAAGAAGTCGGCACCCTCGTTAAGTAGCCGGTACGCCGCCCGGATTTTTCAGCACATCCTGCAGCTCGGAAAAAGGCACGAACAGCTCGATGGGACCTACCGCATAGGGCGCTACCTCGTAAGGGTTGTAGATAAAGCCGATGCCGTGACCGGTCAGGTAAAAATTATCCGTAAGGTTCAGGTGCTTGTCGAACAATATGCCGTAACGCCGGCTGTTGAGCGCGGCTTTCTCCGGAATATCATAAGCCCGGCGCAGCTTTTGCTCCAGTACCTGCTGCAGCTTCTTTTCGTATCCGGGACGAAACAGATCGCCCCGCTCCAGTATCCGGGCATGTTTGAGGTCCCATACCACCAGCAGGGTATTGGTCTGCCCGTGCGCGCCTCCCGTATATTCGTAACGGTTACAGGCCAGGCTGACGATATCTCCCGCATTCCACAACAGTTCCATCCGTATCTGTGATTCCCAGTTGAAGGTACCGGCGGCAAAACCCGGCGACAGGTTAGCGCGGGCCTGCTTATAGGTGGTCAGGAAAGAGTCTGCCGCATTCCGCAAGGCCTGGGCGCCCGCTGTTACCGGCGTATGCAATCCCAGCAGGTCGCCCGCCAGCGTCTGCTGTACCAGCAGATGTCCGGCATCCGGCCATCCTTTTCCCGGCCACAGCAACGTATAGGCGATCCTCGCCTTGGGCGAGCTGCTGTCTCCGGGCTTCAGCGACAGGGAATCCTGAAGTCGGTATACCTGCCAGCGGCGGGTACCTTCCGAGTAGATCTCCTGCAGCGCGAAAGCTGCCGGGGCAGCCTGAGACCCTTTCCCCTCCTGCTCCGCAGGCTTACAGTACCCGCTGAAAACGCCCGGCTGGGAGAAGGTGCCCTGCAGCGTGTCCACGGGATCGTACTGCCGGTAGGTAACGAGGGTGATATGGCCGGCCGTGTCGGTGCTGCCGCTGATGGTCACGGGGCGGGCCAGGGAGTCTTCATAGAAGATGCCGTCATACTGCCCGTCGCTTTTGGTCAGCTGCAGCGTTACCTTTTTCCCGCCCAGGTTGCCCTGCAGATATTTGTAATAGGCGGTCTGCACCTTTTCATCGCGTTCGTGCTGCCCGGAGGAGGAAGCGTCGTTGCGGCTTCCCGGATGGCAGCCGGCGAGCAGGCCGGCGGCTGCCATAGCTAAGCAGCGGCGGAGATATGGGGAATAGTGATACATCGGTTTATGGGTTTTCATCATGATCTGTGATTAAGCGCGCGGTTTCCACCGCAATGGCCAGCTCTTCACGGGTAGGAACGACCAGCAGGGGCAGGGCGCCTGATATCTGTATTTCGCGGAGCTCACTGCTCTTTTGTTCGTTCCTTGTTCTATCCAAACGGATGCCAAAAAAATCCAGATCGCTGCAGATCTGCGCCCGCATGGCGGCATCGTTCTCTCCCACGCCGGCGGTAAATACGAGGGCATCCACACCGTTCATGGCTGCAATATAGGCTCCGATGAATTTTTTGATCCGGTAGGCATACATATCCAGGGCCAGCCGGGCCTCTTTCTCCCCGGCGTCGGCGGCCCGGTGCACCTCGCGCATGTCGCTGAAGCCGCTCAGCCCTTTCAGACCGCTTTCCTTGTTCAGCAGGTGCCGCACCTGCCCGGGCTTATACCCCAGCGTTTCGGTGAGGTAAAAAATTACGGTAGGATCCAGCTGCCCGCTGCGCGTGCCCATGATCAGGCCGTCCAAAGCGCCCAGACCCATCGACGTGTCGATGCTGCGGCCGTTCTGCACCGCCGCCATACTGCAGCCGTTGCCAAGGTGCAACGTGATGATGCGGGCGCCGGGATTACCCAGATGATGTGCGGCCTCGCGCGAAACGTAGGCATGGCTGATGCCGTGGAAGCCGAAGCTGCGGATGCCCTGCTTTTCGTACAGCTCGTTCGGGATGGCATACCGGTAAGCACGGGCGGGCATGGTCTGGTGGAAGGCCGTGTCAAAGACCGCGATGTGGCGGGCCTGCGGAAAGAAAGCCTCGGCTACGGCAATGCCCTGCAGGTTAGCTGGATTGTGCAGGGGCACCAGCGGGGAGAGACGGCGGATATCGGCTTTTACGGCATCGTTGATCAGCACGGTATGGGTATAGGCTTCCCCGCCATGCACCACGCGATGCCCTATTGCCTTCACGGCTTCGGGATGGTGCACTACAGGATGCTGCCCGCGCGTGAGCAGTGTCACCGCTTCCTGCATGGCGGCGGTATGATCGGGGAAATTCTTCTGGCTGATCTGTTCTGTAGTCCCTGCTTCCGTATATACGCGGTGTACGAGCGAGCTCCCCGGCAGGCCGATACGGTCCGCCAGTCCGCTGCACAGCGTTTTTCGCGTATCCGTGTCGATATATTCGTATTTCAGGGAAGAACTGCCGGCATTGATAACTAAAACGTGCATACGCTGATCGCTTTTGGCGCACCGCCCCGGAACAGGTGGATTCAGGATATCCCCTGGGCCTGTATGGCGGTGATCACTACGGTATTAAAGACATCGTCCACGGTGCAGCCGCGGCTGAGATCGTTGATCGGTTTGTTGAGTCCCTGCAGCATGGGGCCGATGGCGAGGGCGCCCGTTTCCCGCTGCACGGCCTTATAAGTATTGTTCCCGGTATTGAGGTCGGGAAAAATAAGCACGCTGGCCTGTCCGGCCACCGGGGACCCCGGCAGCTTGCTTTGCCCTACGGTAATGTCCACCGCGGCATCGTATTGTATGGGGCCCGCCACCGGCAGGTCCGGACGCTTTGTTTTCACAAGGGCGGCGGCCTGCCGCACCTTTTCCACTTCTGCACCTTTGCCGGAGTCGCCGGAGGAGTACGACAGCATGGCCACCTTGGGCGTTATGCCGAAGGCCGCCGCCGTATCTGCCGAGGTAATGGCTATCTCTGCCAGCTGTGCGGCATCCGGGTTGGGATTTACGGCGCAGTCCCCGAAAACGGCTACCCGGTCCGGCAGGCACATAAAAAAAACGGAAGAGACCAGCGAGGCCTCCGGTTTTGTTTTGATGATCTGCAGGGCGGGGCGGATCGTGGCCTGGGTGGTATGCACGGCCCCGGATACCATACCGTCGGCATCCCCGGCGTACACCATCATGGTGCCGAAATAAGATACGTCGGTAAGGAGGTCGCGTGCCATCTCCAGCGTCACATTCTTTTCTTTGCGCAGGGTATAAAGGGTATGGGCATAGGCCTCATTCTGTGCTGCCGTGGCAGGATCCAGGATGCGGATCTTTTCCCCGTCGTATTCCAGTCCCAGCCGCTGGAAGGCGGCTTCCGCGGCTGCGGGATCGCCGAGCAGCGTGATCCGGGCAATGTCCTGCGCGGCCAGCCGCACGGCGGCGGTCAGGATGCGGTCGTCGTTGCCCTCGGGCAATACGATATGCTGTAAGCGGCGCCTGGCCTTTTTGACCAGCATATGCTGGAACATCCGGGGGGTAATGCCTGCCGACCAGGAAGTGTGCAGCCCTTTGCCGAGGCGGTCCAGGTCGGTATGCTTTTCAAAGGTGCTGATGCAAAGCTCGATCTTGGGGGAATTTTCCGGCAGGATGCGGGAGGGCAGATCGCCCACGAGATTGGCTACCTCGAAGGTATTATAGCCGGTGAGCATAACCGGGAAAAGGTCCTTCAGCCCTTCCAGCAGGTTCAGCACCGGTTCTTCGGGCATAAGGCCGCCGGTGAGGATCATGCCGGCCACGGCGGGGTAGTTGACGGAAGCCTGCGCCTGCATGGTCCCGAGGATGACATCGGCCCGGTCGCCGGGCGTGATGCACAGACAATTCTCCGAAAGGAGGGTCAGGTAATGACGCAGCTGCATGGCGCCGACCAGGTAATGATCGGCCTGGTTTTGCAGCTTGTCCTTTCCGAAAAGCAGCCGGGCATTGAGGGCGGTGGCAATTTCTCCAAGGGTGGGGCTGTTCAGCCGCTGCAGCAGCGGGATGGCGGCGGCAACGGTCTGCTGCCCCAGCCCTTCCTGCAGCCGGCGGGTGAGCTCGGGCAGGGAAGCGGGGTCCGCCTTGTTGGCTACGGCCAGCAGTACCGGGATATCGCGATCCTTAAAGCTGTCGAAGGCCAGCTGCATATTGGCCACGACCTGGGGTACCGTTTTGAGCGCAGCGTTTTCCACGATCACTACGGGCAGCCCGAGGTTTCTGGCGATGGAGGCATTCAGATCAAATTCGAAAGCTACGCTTTCGCCCAGGAAATCGGAGCCTTCCACCAGCATATAGTCAAACTGCTCTTCGATCCTTTTGTATTTTTCGATGATCCGGTCGATGATCTCATGGGTGCGGCCCTGGTTTTTCAGCATGATCACCTCGCTGCCCGTGAACGCCCAGGTATCTTCATAAGGCAGGGGCACTTCGAAATAGCGGAGGACGGCTGCGATATTATTATCTTTCTCTTCTCCGGGAATATCGGGGATCACCGGCCGGAAAAAGCCGACGGTTTTGGTTTCCCCCAGCAACACGTGCATCAGGCCGAGGGAGACGATGGATTTACCGCTATAGGGTTCCGTGGTGGTGATATAGATGCCTTTGCCCATAGGGTACTTGATCAGCGTAAGGTAAAGGTCCGAAATAAAATGGTAAGACCGTAATTTTTGCCCATACGACGGCTGCGGCACAGTAACCGGTAATGCCGTAGCTTTGTTGCCGGAAAACAAAAATACATTTCCTATGAAGTCACCGGTAGCGGATATACGAACGGATTACCGGCTTACGGCCCTCAGCGAGCAGGATGCCCTGGCTAACCCGGTACAGCAGTTTGAAAAATGGTTTAACGAAGCGCTGGAGGTGGGAGTGGCTGAGCCCAACGCCATGACCCTGGCCACCAGCACGGCGGACGGGTATCCTTCCGCCCGCATTGTGCTGCTGAAGGGGTTTGATAAAAAGGGATTTTACTTTTATACCAACTATGAAAGCCGCAAGGCGCGGCAGATTGCCGATAACCCGCGGGGCGCGCTCGTTTTTTTCTGGAGGGAGCTGGAACGGCAGGTGCGCATAGAAGGGATACTTGAGAAAACGACGCCTGAGCAGAATGAGGCGTATTATCAGCGCCGTCCCGAAGGAAGCCGTATCAGCGCTTGGGCTTCTCCCCAGAGCAGCGTCATTCCGGACCGGGCTTTCCTGGAGCAGGCGACGGCAGAAGTGGCTGCCCGTTTTTCGCAGTCGCCCTTACGCTGCCCCGCTTTCTGGGGCGGCTATTGTCTGCATCCCGAGGCGATAGAATTCTGGCAGGGCAGGGCGCACCGCCTGCATGACCGGCTGCGCTATACCCGGCAACCCTCCCGCCGGTGGAAGAAAGAGCGGCTGGCGCCGTGATACGGTTTCTGCAATGCCTTTCGCCTTTTACCCTTCACCTTTTTCCCCCTTGGGGGCCGGCGTATTTTTCTTGCCTTTGGCGGGTTTATGCGGACGCGACTTGCCAAAGGATCCCTTTACGATTTTTCCTTTCTTGGTTCTGATATCTCCTTTTCCCATAACGCAATTTTGTTTTTAAAGATGTTTTTTACCGGCTGGCAAAAATAAAAAAAGCAAGGAACACATCCCTTGCTTTTTTCTGTTTTTCAGTTATGTGGCCGCGGGTCCGGGATAGCCCTTATCCGCGGTCTTTGTCCGCCAAACAAAGACAGAAGGCCTATTTCAGCTTGGTGGAGAATTCCTTGCCTGCCTTGAATTTGGCAACTTTCTTGGCAGGAATGTTGATCACCTTACCCGTCTGCGGGTTGCGACCTTTACGGGCGGAACGCTTGGTTACGGAAAAAGTTCCGAAGCCAACCAGGGTAACTTTGTCATTCTTTTTCAGCGCACCGATTACGGCGGAAGTAAAAGAATCCAGGGCTTCGTTGGCCTGCGTTTTGGTCACGCCGGCGTCTTTGGCGATTTTGTCAATTAATTCGGCTTTGTTCATAGCGGTTTGAATTTTGAGATGAATAATGAACTATGATGTAGGCAAATATAGTGCGTTTTAGCAGACTACCAAATTTTTGAATATCCTTTTTGGCTTTTTTTCAGTTGCTGAAATCAGCCACTGGCAATGATTTCAGCGGATCGGGACGATTGGGCGGCAAGATGGTTCCGGCGGGCTTTCCGGCCAAACGCTTGTCTGAATTGAATTTCAACACTTTATGACAAAACCCTATATGCTGTAACCTGCGCTGAACGGGGATTTGGCCATCTGCTCAAAGGTGCATATCGTGTGGATAAAAATGAAAGGCCGGAAGGCGTTTTACGGTGTCGGAGATGCCCCTGCCTTATCAGGGCAGCAGCGAAAGACATACCGGGCAATGGTCGCTGTGCCGGACATCGGGCAGGATACAGGCGTCGGACAGGCGGGTATTGAGGTTTTCGGTGGCATTGATATAGTCGATCCGCCACCCTTTGTTGTTGGCGCGTGCGTTGGCGCGGAAGCTCCACCAGCTGTACTGGTGCGGATGCGGATTGAAGTGCCGAAAGGTATCCGTAAAGCCGCTGGAGAAAAATTTATCCATCCACGCCCTTTCCTCCGGCAGGAAGCCCGAAGATTTTTTATTGCTCACGGGATCGTGAATGTCGATAGGCTTGTGGCAGATATTATAATCGCCGCAGACGATCAGCTGCGGACGTTCTTTTTTGAGCAGCTGCAGATACTCGAAAAACTCATCCAGCCACTGGTATTTATAGGTCTGCCGTATCTCGCCGGTAGTGCCGGAAGGGAAGTAGGCATTGATGAGGGTGAGGTCGCCGATATCGAGCCGCAATACCCGTCCTTCGGAATCGCTTTGCATATAACCGTTGCCGTAGCCCACGTTGTCGGGTTTTACCCGGCTGAATACGGCTACGCCGCTGTATCCTTTTTTCTGGGCGGAGTACCAGTACTGATGATACCCCAGATCGCTGATGGCGGCATGATCTATATTGTCCTGGAAGGCCTTTGTTTCCTGCATGCAGATGATATCCGCCGGGTAGCCGGCCAGCCATTCCATAAAGCCCTTGTTGATGGCCGAACGTATGCCGTTTACGTTGTAGGAGATGATCCGCAGCGCGTTCCCTGTTTCCATATTAATCTTTTGCCGACTGAGATTTCTTTACCCAGTCGCCGATCGACGGGCAATCCGCATACTGCGGGTCCACGCGCAGATAGAAAGAGGGCATATGCTCGTCATACCATTTCATCAGCGCCTTGTATTGCTTTTCCTGCAGGGCCCGGTCCTGTATCTTGCTGTAATCGTCCTGCAGGTTTTCGCGATGGGGCTCGCTGCGTGATTTCAGGTAAACGATACGGACGGAGCTGTTTTGCATCCGCGGATCGGGGGTAAAGGTTACGGGCGCGGATATCTCGCCTACCTTCAGGGTATCGAGCATCAGCACAATGCCTTTGTCCAGCTGGTCTATCGGCAGGTAGGTAGACCCGTCCTGGGCGGTGAACATGCCGCCGGAGCGCTTGGTGCCGGTCATGACATTATCGTCGTCGCTGTTCTTGGCGGCCGCTACCCCGAAGGTGGTTTTCCCTTCCACGATATCGGTGCGGAGGCTGTCCAGCTTTTTTATGGTGCGGTCCAGATCGATCTGGGTGATCGGCGGGATCAGGAGGATATGGCGCACTTTTGCAATATCGCCCTGGCGGCTGACCATCTGGATGATATGATAGCCGAACTGCGTTTTGGTGACGGAGGAGATCTCTCCGTTTTTCAGCCGGAAGGCGGCGGCTACAAAGTCGGGGTCAAAGTTATGCTGGGTACGGTCTACCGTTAACACATTCCCGCCGGTGGCCACGTCTTTGGAATAGATGGTGGCCAGCACCTCAAAGGATTTCTGTCCGCTTTCGGCCTGCTTTTTCAGATCGTTCAGCTGATCGATGGTGTATTGTACCACGGAAGGGCTGGGCTTGGGGTTCAGCACGATCTGCCCGACCTCCACCTCCGATTCGTAGAAAAGGAGGCTGTCCTTGGGGATCTTATCGAAATAATCCTTTACTTCGGACGGGGTGATCTTTACGCCTTCAAAGATCTTGCTCTGCATGGCCTGGGCCAGCAGCCCTTCCCGGATAGGCTCTCTGAACTCGTCCCTGATCTGGTACACGGAGCGGCCGGTCACCTCTTCCATCTTTTCCTGGGAGCCGTACTGCCCGATGAAATACCGGAGCCGCTGCTCAAGCTGTGCGTTCACCTCATCATCGGTCACCGGAAGACTGTCCCGCTCGGCCTGCAGCACCAGCGCCTTATTGGCCAGCATCTGCTGGAGGAAAAAGCATTTGGCGTCGGGCGGAAGCTGCACCTGCTGTTGGCGCGCCTGCGACAGCTGGTTTTCCAGCTCGCTCTCCAGCACGATCTTGTTCCCCACGGCGGCCACCACCTGGTCGGCTACCGGTTTGTTGGCGCCGGAGTAAGCCACCGTTTGAGCACGGAGCGGCGCTAAGCCGCAAAGCATGAGGGTCAGCAGCGCGACCTGTTTCAGCGGATTGAGGGTCATAGTGTTCTTTTTACTTCCACTTCTTCGAATCCTTCCACGATATCCCCGATTTTGATGTCGTTGTAGTTTTTGATGCCGAGGCCGCATTCCATGCCTGCCGATACTTCCTTCACATCGTCCTTGTAACGCTTCAGCGAAGCCAGCTCGCCGGTATAGACCACGATGCCGTCCCGTACCAGGTTGATGCGGGTATTGCGGTTCATCTTTCCGTCCAGCACCTGGCAGCCGGCAATGGTGCCGACGCCCGATATCTTGAAGATCTCGCGCACTTCCACATTGCAGACGATCTTTTTCTCGACCTTGGGTTCCAGCATGCCTTCCATGGCGCTTTTTATTTCCTCGATAGCGTCATAGATAATGGAATAGGTACGGATCTCTATGTTTTCCTTCTCGGCAAGGCGGCCTGCCTGCAGGGAGGGCCTTACCTGGAAGCCGACGATGATGGCGTCCGAGGCGGTGGCCAGCAGCACATCGGATTCGGTGATCTGTCCGACTCCTTTGTGCACGATGTTCACTACGATTTCTTCGGTGGAAAGCTTTTGCAGCGAATCGCTGAGCGCTTCCACGGAGCCGTCCACATCGCCTTTGATGATGACGTTCAGCTCCTGGAAGTTGCCCAGGGCCAGGCGTCTGCCGATCTCATCGAGGGTAATGTGCTTACGTGCGCGGATACCCTGCTCCCGCAGGATCTGGGCGCGGCGTCCGGCCGTTTCCTTGGCTTCGGACTCGTCTTCGTAGATCTTGAATTTTTCACCGGCCTGCGGCGCGCCGTTCAGCCCCAGCACCTGTACGGGGGTGGCGGGTCCGGCTTTGCTCATTTTTTGACCGCGTTCGTTGGTCATGGCCTTTACGCGGCCATAGTAGGCGCCGGATACCATTTCGTCGCCCACCCGCAGGGTGCCGTTCTGTACCAGCAGGGTGGCCACGTATCCCCGTCCTTTATCCAGCGAAGCTTCTATCACGCCGCCGGAAGCGGGGCGGTCGGGATTGGCGCGGAGCTCGAGCAGCTCGGCTTCGAGCAGTATCTTTTCCAGCAGCTGGTCCACATGCAGCCCCTGTTTGGCGGATATCTCCTGGGACTGGAACTTGCCGCCCCAGTCTTCCACCAGCAGGTTCATGCCGGCCAGCTGTTCCTTGATCTTTTCTGGATTTGCGCCTTCTTTGTCTATTTTGTTGATGGCAAAGATCATGGGCATGTTGGCGGCCTGCGCATGGGATATGGCTTCCCGCGTCTGGGGCATCACCGCATCGTCGGCGGCAATAACGATCACGGCTATATCGGCCACTTTGGCCCCGCGGGCGCGCATGGCGGTAAAGGCTTCGTGACCCGGCGTATCCAGGAAGCAGATGTTTTTATTGCCGGGCAGGGTAACCTCGTAGGCCCCGATATGCTGGGTGATGCCGCCTACTTCGCCGGCTACTACGCTGGCGCTGCGGATATAGTCCAGCAGCGAGGTTTTACCATGGTCCACGTGTCCCATGATGGTCACGATGGGCGCGCGGGGTGAGAGGTTTTCGGGATCGTCCTCTTCTTCCTCCTCTTCCTGGTCTTCCTGGGCTTCCAGTCCGATAAATTCCACTTCATAGCCGAACTCGGATGCCACGAGCTCGATGACCTCGGCGTCCAGGCGCTGATTGATCGATACCATGATGCCCAGGCTCATACATTTGCTGATGACGTCGGCAAAGCTGACGTCCATCAGGTTGGCAAACTCGCTCACCGAAATAAACTCGGTTACCTGGAGCACATTGTTCTCGGCGGCATCGCGGGCTGCCTGCTGCTCGGCCATCTCTTCGCGGCGTGCGCGGCGGTATTTGGCTTTGGTGCCTTTTCCGCGTGAGGTGCCGGCCAGCTTGGCCTGCGTTTCGCGGATCTTTTCCTGGATCTCCTTTTCGTCGATCTCCTTGTCGGGCGCCTGTCTGCCTTTCCGCTGGTCGCCCCGGCGGCCGGGGCCGCGCTGGTTCTGGTCTTTATGATCGGGATGCTGGCCTTTTGCCGCTTCCGGTTTCTTTTCGATGGGGATGCGCTTCCGTTTGCGCTTTTCCTTGTTGCGCTGTTCGCCGCGCGTTCTTTCAGACGGGGTGGGCAGCTCTATCTTGCCGACGACCTTGGGTCCGCCCAGTCTTCCCACCTTGATGTTCTCTACGGTTGGAGCGCTTTCCGCGGGCGTCTCGGGTTGTCCGGCGGCCGGCGCTTCCTGCGGAGGAGCGGCCTGCGGTGTTTCCGGGGCTTCCGCCGGGGCCGCTTCGGTTGCTTCCGGGGCGGGAACATCGGCCGGTCCGGGTTCCGGTGCGGCGGCCTGCGGCGTTTCTGCAGCTTCTGCGGCGGCCGGCGCTTCTTCCTCTTTCTTTTTCTTCTGGGCAGCTCCTTTCCTGGGCCGTGTAGCGGAGTTGATGGCGTCCAGGTCGATCGTGGTGATCACTTTCGGACCGCCTACTTTGGGTTTTTCCGCTTCGGCGGCTTCCGGGGGAACCGGTGTTTCCGCCTCGGGGCTGGGCGGGGCAATATCCGGCACTTCGGGAGCGGCGGGCGCTTCCGGCGGTGCGGGTGCTTCGGGCGCTTCCGGGGCTTCGGCCACAGCCGGTGCAGGTGCATTTTCAGCGGGCGCTGCTTCCGTTTCCGTTTCCTTCCTGGGCTGTGCTTCCACCATTACCCCCCTCGGCAGGTCGATCTGATCGCTTTTGCGCTTGTTGGCCTTGTCCTGCTGAAACTCCTGCTGCAGGGCTTCATACATCGTTTCGTCCAGCTTGGTGGTGGGCTTTACGTCGCCCAGGTCAAAGCCTTTGGAGGCTAAAAATTCCACCAGGGTTTCCTTACCGATGTTGAATTCCTTGGCCGCGGCCAGCAATCGTGGTGTTTTGTTTGTTACGGGCATTCAGTTAAACTCCTCCTGTTTTTCGTCCGGTTAATATTCATTTTTTTAGCGGTTGGACCCGCTTGCCATAGCTTTGCGGCGGGCAGGCGACCCCTTGCATATTAACATTTATTCACAGCCATGTCCGTTTTTCGATGGCGTTCATGCCAGCGGATTTCCCTCTGGGATAAGCATTATCATGCCCGGCTCAGCTGTTAATATATTGTTTTTTCAGCATCGGACGACCCCCGCCGGCGAACCGGAACACATTTTACCGTTCACAAGACAGCCGGCCTCAGGCTTCCGCTGCGTCTTCGTTGAATTCTTCCTGGAGGATACGCCGTACCTCCCGGATGGTTTCCTCTTCGAGGTCCGAGCGGCGTACCAGCTCTTCCGCGCTCAGCTCCAGCACGCTGCGGGCGGTATCGCATCCGATGCGTTTGAGCTCGTCGATGATCCATTCTTCGATTTCATCGCTGAACTCATCCAGGTCCACATCGTATTCGGTTTCGATCATTTCCTCATCGCGGTAAACATCTATTTCGTAGCCGGTCAGCTCGCAGGCCAGCTTGATGTTGACGCCCTTTTTACCGATGGCCAGGGACACCTGGTCGGGTTTGAGGTACACCGCGGCATACAGATTCTCGTTGTCCACGTCCATATGCGAAATGCGGGCCGGGGTGAGCGAGCGCTGGATCAGCAGCTGTATGTTGTTGGTAAAGTTAATGATGTCAATGTTCTCGTTGCGCAGCTCCCTTACAATGCCGTGGATGCGGCTTCCTTTCATGCCGACGCAGGCGCCTACCGGGTCGATGCGGTCGTCGTACGATTCCACGGCCACCTTGGCGCGCTCTCCGGGTTCGCGTACGATCTTCCGGATCACGATCAGGCCGTCGAATATCTCCGGTACTTCTATTTCGAGCAGCTTGGCCAGGAAGCTCGGATGGGTACGGGACAGGATGATCTGCGGGGTATTGTTCCGCATTTCCACTTTTTTAACCACCGCCCGTACGTGCTCTCCTTTTTTGAAATAGTCCGTCGGGATCTGCTCAAATTTAGGAAGTATCAGCTCATTGCCCTCGTCGTCCAGCAGCAGGATTTCTTTTTTCCATACCTGGTATACTTCTCCGGAGATGATCTCCCCGACGCGATCCCCGTATTTTTTCAGCAGGATGTTTTTCTTGAGGTCTCCGATGCGGGCGCTCAGCGTCTGCTTGGCGGCCAGGATGGCGCGGCGGCCGAAATCCTGGATGTTCACCTCTTCATAGAGCTCTTCGCCAACCTGGTAATCCGGTTCTATTTTTATGGCTTCGGAATAAGGCACCTCGGTATTGGGATTCTCCACGGCTCCGTCGTCTACGATCATGCGCCGGCGGATGATCTCAAGGTCGCCCTTTTCCGTATTTACGATCACGTCGAAATTGTCGTCTTCCCCGTACTTTTTCCGCAGAAGCGTCTTGAAGACGTCTTCCAGTACCTTCATAAGGGTAGGGCGGTCGATGTTTTCCGCCTCCTTGAACTCGGTGAACGACTCGATCAGATTAATGCTTGCCATGTTTGGTATTTTTTAAAACACGATACATACTTTGGTATATTTAATAGTGTGAAAAGGTATTTCCCGTTGTTCGATGGTCAGCTGCTTGCCTTTTCCCCGGCTTACCTCGAGCACGATGCCCGGTTCCCGCACTTCCAGCAGCTTGCCCCGGAGGGTCTGTCCGTCTGCCAGCAGCACTTCCACCTGTCTGCCGATGTTGTTGCGGTATTGCCGTTCCAGCTTCAGCGGCGCCTCCAGGCCGGGAGAGGATACTTCCAGCGAAAAATCCCCTTCGGGGAAGAGGTCGGCGGCTTCCAGCCGCTTGTAAAGACTGCGGTTCAGCGTGGTCAGCTGCTGCAGGGAAATGCCCCCGTCAGCCTCCACGAATACCTTCAGATTATTCGTCGGCTTTATTTTTATATCTACCAGAAAATACTCCGGCAGGGAAGCCAGCAGGTCCTCTACCTCCTTGTTGACGGCGGCCAGGATAGCATCTTTATTATCCATATGTGTAAAAAAGAAGGGGACACCAGCTTGTCCCCTTCAAATGAATCAAAATCCATTACAAAGGTAAGACATTTATTTATTTCCAACACATAAAAACAAATTCCGGATTACGGGAAATTTTGTTAACTTCCGGTTAAATTACCGGCGTCGAATCGTAGCTGACAGGGTTTATTTCAGGTTTTCCGACACACACGAACCGTTCACCATTAAAACCTATAGTCATGAACTTAATCTGGACGCTTATCATCGGCGGTATTGCCGGCTGGCTGGCCGGTCAGGTCATGCGCGGCCGCGGCTTCGGCGTAATTGTCGACATCATCGTGGGGATCGTCGGAGGCTGGCTGGGCGGCTGGATCTTCGGCAAGCTGGGCATCGGCACGGGCACGAGCCTGGTCGGGGAGCTGATCACTGCGTTTGTCGGCGCCATCATCCTGCTGTTTATCGTGCGCCTGTTCAAACGGGGGGACTGAGCGCGGAAGCCGGGCAGTCCGGCCATGCAAGGGGCGTTGCCGGCATTGTCTTATCTTTATCCCGTGAAGCTGTTCCGGAAAATCGACCTTGAGCTGCTGGCCTGGACCGCAGGGCTGATCTGCCTGGCTTGCTGCAACCCGGGCCGGGGTGATTTTACACTCTGTCCCCTGGCTAACCTCGGCTTTACACACTGCCCGGGATGCGGGCTGGGCCATGCCATTGCCTACCTGCTGCACGGACAGTGGCAGGCTTCCTGGGAAAGCCATCCGCTGGGCGCGCCGGCCCTGCTGCTGATCCTGCATCGCATTGCCGTGCTGACGCCCCGGCAGCTTCACAGATTCCGCGCGTCTTCCTTTTTAAAACAACCTGATCCATGGACACAAACGCCCTGCTGATGCTTCCGGGCATCGAAAACGAAGAGCTGCTCTTCCTGCAAAACCTCCTGCGGGAGCTCAGCGACGAACAGCAGCGACACTTTCTGATGCTGTACCAGGGTCGCCGGAAAGACCCCCAGACCATCCTGATCTGCACCCTGCTCGGCTTCTTCGGCGTGGCCGGCATACAGCGGTTTATCCTGAATCAGGCGGGCATGGGTATACTCTACCTGTTTACTTACGGCATCTGTCTTGTCGGAACGATCATCGATCTGGTCAACTACCGCAAGATGACCTGGGAGTTCAACCAGCGGGCCGCCGTCGAAGCCGCCGGGATGACCCGCGCGCTGGTGAACCGCTGAGAAAGGCGGCGGTCCGGCATCCGGAATACCGGTGGGTTTCCTCATTCCCGGCGCACCGGGAACTGCCTGGGGACGGGTGAAAAGGGTTGCCGTTGCCCGTTAATAAAAGCCTAAAAGTCGCGGAAGAAGCCGGGGTTTATAAAAATAAGGGGGTATCTTTGTCTATACCATGAAGCTGCTGGAATTAGCCCTCGAGATACTTTTTTTCTATCTGTTGTATAAACTGATCTTTGAGTTTATCATCCCCGTTTACCGGTCTACCAAGCGGGTGCGCAATCATATGCAGGAGATGCAGCAGCGGATGGAAGACCAGCTCCGGCGGCAGCGCCAGCAGGATGCCGCAG
Organism: Compostibacter hankyongensis; assembly: GCF_039541075.1. Lineage (NCBI taxonomy): Bacteria > Pseudomonadati > Bacteroidota > Chitinophagia > Chitinophagales > Chitinophagaceae > Compostibacter > Compostibacter hankyongensis. The sequence continues at coordinate 100,750 of NZ_BAABFN010000020.1, forward strand.
CTCAGCAGCCCGCTCCGCCCCAGGTGGACGGCGAATACATCGACTTTGAGGAGGTAAAGGGCGGCGCCGAAAAACAAGGCGTATAGCCGGTAAGAAAATTCGCCGGCATTGGTCCGGAATCCTTACATTTGCAATCCTTTTTGAATCCGTGAAGCGGATTCGGGCCTATAGCTCAGCTGGTTAGAGCACCTGACTCATAATCAGGTGGTCCCTGGTTCAAGCCCAGGTGGGCCCACAGAGTACAGACAAAGGTTTCAGCCGGTTTAGCTGAAACCTTTTTTAATGCCCGTATTATGATCCGGCTGATTGTCCTTGTTGTCCTTTTTCTGATCTCATTGCTGACCGTTGTAAGACCGCCGGCCTATTTTCTCTGGATGGCCACCGTAGTGGTAGACGGTTTTCCCTGGGTATTTGCAGGCGTCGCTGCCCTGGTGGTCGCGGCCGGCATCCGGACAGGAAAATACAGACTCGCGGGTACGCTTACGGGAATCGTTGCTGTTTTACTGTTTATGTCGCCCGTGCTGCAGGCATGGCGCGTTGCCGTGCAGGTCGACCGCCGGTTTAACGCAGCCTGGGGACTTCCTGTGAACAGCGGCGGCGACATCCGGCCGCGGCCTTTTGTTTTTCAAAGGATGTTTTCGGGTGTCAGAAAAGTGCCGTATCGCAGCTTTACTTACCGCCGCTATCCCGGTATTTCCCTGACGCTTGATTTCTATCCGTCGTCATTAAAGGGCGTCCGACCTTGTATAATAGTGGTGCATGGCGGCTCATGGAGCAGCGGTGACAGCCGTGAGCTGCCGGAGATCAACAGCGTGCTCGCCGGGGCGGGCTATCAGGTGGCGTCGATCAATTACAGGCTGGCGCCCGGATACCAAAGTCCGCTACAGGTAAATGATGTGCAGTGTGCTTTTAACTATCTGAAAGCGCATCGGGTGGAGCTTGGCATTGATACTTCCCGGTTCGTTTTGCTGGGGCGCTCTGCCGGAGGGCAGATTGCCCTGCAGGCGGCTTATACTTTGGCGGAGCCCGGCCTGCGGGGCGTCGTCGGCTTTTATGCCCCTGCCGATATGGTCTGGGGCTATTCGGTGCCTGCAAACCCCTGGATCATGGATTCCCGTAAGGTTATGCGTGACTATCTGGGAGGGAGCTACGAACAGTTTCCGCGGCACTATGAAAACAGCTCTCCCCTGCTGGCGGCATCCCCCCGGTCGGTGCCTACCTTGCTGATCCATGGGAAGAAGGATGTGCTTGTCGCCTATGAACACAGCATACGGCTCAGCAAGAAACTGGCCGGGGATAATGTGAAGTGCTTCCTGCTGACCCTTCCCTGGGCTACCCATGGATTTGACTATAACATCCGCGGTCCGGGCGGTCAGATCGCTACGTATACCGTTAAACGTTTTTTGCGTCAGGTGACCCGGTAGTATATAAAATATCCGCTTTCAATAATCCCAGAACTGGAAATATTTCTTCTTCCTGTTGTAAGCACTCTTCAGTTCGCAATCCTTTACCCAGTTTAGACTATCCGGAAAGGGGAGACCAAACATGAAAAATGAATTTGGCGTGACCAGCAGCACACTTTGGGTGGGATCTTTACTGGAATACAACACTGAGAAATCCCTGTTTAGAAATCTCCATGATTCTCCCGGGTATAGCTCTTCATACTTCTTCCCTTTATAAATCTTTCCGCTGTCATGGAAAGAATACTCTAAGTACACATGTCCTCGCATGTACCGGTTGCCATACGCTCTGCCTGGAGCGGAAATACATTTGTCGATATGCGCAACCCCATAAACGCCGTTCTGTTTTATCTGATTAAAAAACGATCTGAATTGAAAAAAACGATACCCGAACCATGATGCAAAAAGAAGTATACCTGTCAGTAGGAAGACTTTATCAATAATAATCCAGTTCGTTTTTCGCATAGACTATGTTGATCAAAATCAGGTATTGTGTAATAAAGATATATACTATTTCAATGAAGAAGGATATTGAAACGGATTAAGCAACGCCATTTATGCTTAGAACTCTGAGAATCCTTGTTTATCTTACGGCCTGCAATCTTCGAACCATGCAAAGAACACACCTTGCCTGGGTAGATGTGCTGCGGATCACCGCCTGCTGCCTGGTCATCTTCTCTCACTCCTGCGATCCTTTCGTAGGGCAGTTCGATAATAACCATGCCGAATTCCTGACCGGCGCTTTTATCGGAAGCCTGGTGCGTCCCTGCGTGCCGCTGTTCGTGATGATCTCCGGCGTGCTGCTGCTGCCGGTGAATATGGATATGGGTTCCTTTTACCGCCGCCGGGCCCGGCGGCTGCTGACCCCGTTCATCCCGGGTCCATGTATCGCCCCCGCTGACCAGGGCCGCTGCGCTCACCTACGGTGTGTATCTTTGTCACTTTGTGTTTGTACAGGTAGGATACGATCTTATCTATCCCAACATTCCGCTGCCGGCGGTTTTCAAGATCATCCTGATCGCGGCGTTCACGTTCGCCGTTGCCCTGGGTATCGTCTGGCTGCTGAGCCTGAACCGGGTAACGCGGAAAGTGGTCATGTAAGTAAAAACGAGGGTACATAAAGAGCGCAATAGAATATGATTTTTTGTCCTACATAATATGAGAAAAAGTACGATCTTTGATTTTTCTTATAAACCGTATTTTACATGCCGAGCACCGAATTGAGCAAAGACATCCAACGGGTGGAAACGAGCTCTATGGCTGATGTAGTGGAAACCAAGCTCAGAGAATATCTTAAGAAAAAAGCCCTCAAACCGGGCAGTCCGCTCCCCAAGGAACTGGAGCTGGCCGAAGCGCTGGGAGTGAGCAGAAATGTCGTCCGTGAAGCGCTGAGCCGTTTGCGGATGCTGGGCATGATCGAAACGCGCAAGAAGCGCGGCATGATCCTGGCCGAGCCCGATGTGTTGAAAGCCTTTGAACGGGTGCTCGATCCTTTGATCCTGGATAAGCAGACCTTGCAGGATCTTTTTGAGCTCCGGCTGGTGCTGGAGATGGGACTGGCAGATATTCTGTATCGCCGTATGACGGAAGAAGATCTGAAAGAACTGGAAAGCATTGTGGATAAAGAGACGGGCAAGGTACGAACGCCCTTTAAGGTAAAAAATGAGATCGCTTTTCACGGTAAGCTTTATCAGATGACCGGAAATACTACCTTTCTTCGTTTCCAGAGCATGCTCCTGCCCATCTTCGAATATGTGGTCGACCTGCGGAAAAAAGATGGTATTTTATCCGGGAAGGTAACCCACCGCGATCTGCTGGAGATACTGAAAACCGGAACGCCCGAGGATTTCCGGCAAGGGATGAAGGAACACCTGAAACCGCATTTTGAACGGCTGAACCGATAGGGCGCCGTATTTACGTTAAAGCCATACCGGATGAACCCTTTAAAAGCCGGTGATATCCGGGGGAACTGGGCTACCTTGCTCGTTCCTGTGAACGAAGACGAATCCATTGATTTTTCCAGACTGGCCGATGAGATAGATCTCATCCTGTCCATGCGTGTAGACGGAATCTATTCCAACGGCACCGCGGGGGAGTTCTATAACCAGACCGAAGATGAATTTGACCGGATCAGCCTCCTGCTGGCGGAGAAATGCGGGGCTGCCGGCATACCTTTTCAGATCGGGTGCAGCCATATGAGTCCCGTGCTTTCCCTCGAAAGGATAAAAAGGACGGTGGGCCTGAAACCCGGCGCCATCCAGGTGGCGCTTCCCGACTGGTATCCGCCGGCATCCGACGAGATCATCCGTTTCCTGGAGGTGACCGGCGCAGCCGCGGCCCCCGTAGGCCTGGTGCTGTATAATCCGCCCCATGCCAAAAAACGGCTTACCCCGCTTGATTTTGCTGTCATTTCCGCGGCCGGCGTACCCGTGGTGGGCTGTAAGGTAGCGGGGGGAGATGCAGAGTGGTTCGCCGCGATGAAGCGGGCCGTCCCGGACCTGTCCCTTTTTGTTCCGGGACATACCCTGGCTACCGGCCTGCGTCTCGGCGCGCATGGCGCCTACTCCAACGTGGCCTGCCTGCACCCCGGCGCCGCCCAGCGCTGGTACCGGACCATGCTGACCGATCCGGCCTCCGCATCGGAGCTGGAGAGCAGGATACGGCAGTTCTTCCGGGATCATATCACGCCTTATATTACCGAGCGGCATTATTCCAACCAGGCGGTGGACAAGCTGCTTGCCGCCATCGGCGGGTGGTCGGAAGTGGAAACCCGGCTCCGGTGGCCCTATCGCTCCGTTGATCCCGGCGACGTCCTCCCGCTGCGCAAGACCTGCCGGGAGATCCTTCCCGAATTCTTTCCGCAGCCGTAAAGCGCGGCAAGGAAATCATTTCCCGACTCCCTCCCGGACAAAGCAGTCGATAAGAAAATATCTTTCCTGATGTCCCCTCCGCGTAGGGTATTCGATGGCATGGAATTTTTCCGGTAAAAAATTTTTTGAAAAATATTTGGAAATAAAGATACGACCGGTTACATTTGTTGTTATGTAGAACATATATACATTTATATGCCGTATCTGAATCTGATATCCTTCTGTTGCAGCTGCCTGCTTTCCGCTTTTTCCGGTCTTTTGCCGGGGCCGGCGGCCGGGCCTGCCGTGATGAGCCTGCCGCAAACGCAGGGCGACACCCTGAGCACCATCGATCTTTCGGCAGATACGGCAAGACAGGTGATCGTGGCCCGCGGGACGGCGACGGTATACCAGGGACAGCCCACTACCGTACTGCTGCCGGACGGAAAGACCCTTTATGCGGTATGGACCTACGGGCACGGCGGGGTCTGCGGACCCATGAAGCGCAGCACGGACGGAGGAAGAACCTGGTCGCCCCTGCTGAACGTTCCCGAAAACTGGAAGACCGTAAGCAATTGTCCGGCCATCTACCGCCTGCCGGACCCTAAAGGCCGCTACCGGCTGTTTGTATTTGCCGGTCAGGGGCCGGACGGAAGCATGTACCGCGCGTATTCGGAAGACGAAGGGAAGACCTGGTCGCCGATGCAAAGCGCCGGTCTGCAGCCAAGCGTGATGCCCTTCTGTACCATCCGGCCCGTCGACGGCGGAAAGCGGCTGCTGGCGATGACCAACCTCCGGCGCCCGGGTGAAAAAAAGGAAGCCAAATCCAACGTAGTGGCCCAGAGCATTTCGGATGACGGCGGCTTTACCTGGAGCAAATGGCGGATCGTCCTGGACCTGCCGGGTCTTAAGCCCTGCGAGCCTACGCTCGTGCGCTCTCCTTCGGGAAAACAGCTGCTTTGCCTGATACGGGAAAATGATAAGCACGTTTCGCTGTATATGACCAGCGATGACGAGGGTCGCACCTGGTCCGCCGCCCGGCCTCTGCCGGCGGGACTGTGGGGCGACCGGCACCAGGCCGCTTATGCGCCGGACGGACGCCTGGTGGTCGTATTCCGCGATACGGGAACAGGCAGCCCCACCCACAAACACTTTGTAGCCTGGGTAGGCGCCTATGACGATATTATAAAAGGAAGACCGGGGCAGTACCGGCTGAAGCTGCTGCATAACTACAGGAGCTGGGCCGACTGCGGATATTCCGGTCTGGAGGTCCTTCCGGACGGCACCTTTGTCACCACTACCTATATTAAATACCGCCCGGGTCCGGAAAAAAATTCGATCATAAGCGTGCGGTTCAATCTGAAGGAAACAGACCGCCTGTATCAACATCAGTAATCTCACTTTTTATTTTTTATCACTCCATCATGATGAAGAATTATCTTGTCGCATTGCTGTTCATGGTAGCTTGCTGCTCCTGTGATAAAATACTTCCGGAGCTGCTCGGAAGGCTTCCGCACCACGGGAATGAGGATGCGGACACCGTAGAAACGAACCTCGCCCGTACCGCTACGCTCAGCACCGTGCATCCCGCTCTTTTTAATACCCGTTTTGTGAAAAATGCGGCCGACGGAGACGGGGGTACAGATGCCGACAGCGCCTGGGCGCCCAACCTTGCGCCCGTCAATGCCGGCAGTCCTGCCCTCATGGCCCTGAGCTGGAACAGGATGGTGTCGGTGGATAGCATTGTGATCAAGTGGTACAAGAACTGGTACTTCACACAATATACCTTCGCTACCTGGACGGATCCGCAGCCCCTGAAGCTGGCCGCCCCGCCGCCGCCCTTTCCGCATACGGATGTTTATACCGGCGGGGAAGACGGATACTTTGCTTACCGCATCCCCGCGCTGCTGGTCTCCGGACAGGGTACCGTGCTGGCCTTCTGCGAGGCCCGGAAAGACGATGCGGGCGATAACGGCAACATCGATCTCGTCCTGAAGCGCAGCTTTGACGACGGTGTTACCTGGCAGCCACAGCAGCTGCTTTACGGTGACGGGGACAATGCTACGATCGGGAACCCGGTTCCGGTCCTGGACCGGAATACCGGCGATATCTTTATCATCTTCTGCCGGAATGCCCAGCAGGTGTTTTATATGAAAAGCACCGACGACGGCGTCACCTTTTCCGCCCCCGTGGACATCACGGCAAGCGTGACCGCCCTGTGCAGTAACGCGGGCTTCAACTGGAACAGGGTGCTGACGGGTCCGGGACATGGCCTGCAGACGGCTTCAGGGCGGCTGATCATACCGCTCAAGCCTTCCGGTCCGCTGCAGGATGGCGCCACCCGGCGGGTGGGGGTGATCTATAGCGACGATCACGGCGTCACCTGGAAGCCCGGCGGCATAGTGCCCCCATCGATCGGCGAGATGAGCGAGAGCACCGCATTTGAGACCGCCGACAGCACGCTGGTGCTGAACATGCGCTGGCATGACGGTCTTTACCGGGCGGTGAGCAAAAGCGCCGACGGCGGTCTTTCCTGGAGCGATCCGGTGGCCGATACCGCCCTGCCCGACCCGGTCAATCAAGGCAGCATCATCCGTTATTCCGGGAACCCTTCAGACCGGCGCGTCTTGTTTTCCAACCTGAATCACCAGGTAACGGGAACGGCTAATCGTAACCGGCTTACGGTAAAGCTGAGCAACGACGACGGAGCGTCCTGGACCAAGTCGCGACTGATCGTACCCGGTCCTTCGGGATATTCTGATCTTGCCGTGACCCACAGCGGAAAATGCCTGGTCTTCTTTGAACGGGGAACGGAGATCTATTCTGAAAAGCTTACGCTGGCCCGTATCGATATGAACGAATTCAACCAGGCTGATCCGCCGGAGGGAACAGACCGGTATGATGTTAAGCTGGCGAAAGAATACCCTTCGGATCCCGCCTGGCACGAGCAGCTCCGGGTTACCGGCAACACGCAGACCGGCAGCCGTACCCATGTATTTTCCAGTCCACTGCATACGAAAAGCCTGCTGCTGTATGTGGACGGGGTACACCAGACGGGAAGCATGGTTTATCTCCAGGAGATAGAGGTATGGGGGAAATAATGACAAAACCTAACGCTTATATGGAACATTTGGTGGCAATGGATCAGGATTTATGCAAGTACCGTCCGCTGAGCCGTATCATCTGTCACGATGATTTTGACAAGGGCATGTGCGGGTGGATGGACCTTCATCCCAATTATGTCGGAAAGAACTTTAACACCCTCCGGTACAGCCAGGTGGATAAAACGCAATGGGGCCCCGTTATGCTCAGCTCGGCGAGCTTCCGGCTGGCGGGTACCCACGGCTCGATGAATGGCACCTATTCCCTGAAGCTGTCTACGCGCCCTATCGCAAACGGCTATACGGAAGCGCCGGCCCCGGGGAGCCTTTCCCATGGGATCAAAAGGCTGACCACGCATCTTCCGGAAGGACGGAGGCAGTTTGAAATGTGGTATGCCTATACACCCGAGCAGGACCGGGAAGGGCTGAGCGAGGAATCCGTGCGGGCTTTCGGGGTCTTTTTTGACATACAGGATGAAGCGCACCGGTATTTTATCGGGGCACGTTACCTGAACGCTGTGAACGGTAAGGCGGTAAAAAGATGGCAGGTCTTCCGGGCGGCAGATGTGACCGACCTGGAGTGGGCCTATGGGGTGGAGAACGACTGGTGTAAACGCGGTATAGACGCCATGTGGTACGGCAGAAGACGGCCGGACGGTTCCACAGACGGGTTCGAGTGGGTGCCGGGCGGGAGCCAGGAGCTGTGCTATAACGAAAGCGATGACAAGATCAACTGGAACTACCTGCGGCTCCTGATCGATACCAAAACAAGGACCTATGTGGAGCTGCAGTCGGGTAATACCGTATTCGATCTGCGGGGTATGGCGCCTACGCTCACCGCTCCCTATGCCAAGATAAAGGGGCTTTTCAATCCGGGCATCTGGGTTGAGAACGACCAGAACAGGCGCGTTTTCTTTTATGTGGATTCTGTTGTAATCTCCGGAGAGTAAGTTTTTATATGAGACATTTTTATGCATCGGCAGTAGAGCGCCGTATCGTGATCACAGATGAGCTGGCCTCGCATCCTATGGAAGCAGGCTGGGCCGCTGAAGCTATCTTTTTTCTCATCGTCGAGGAAGTCAACGGAGAAAACACCCGGCTCCAGGCCAGGGTAGAGATCTCCGCAGACGGGATCAACTGGATCCCCGAGGGCACGGTTTTTCCCCCGATCGATGCTCCCGGCCATTACTTCGCCAGGGTAAGCCACTTCGGCAACTGGTTGCGGGTAAGCGGAGAAGTAAGCGGAGCGGAGTCTTCCGTCAGGCTCTCGGTCCATCTCCATCTTAAGGAATAGCCATCGTCTGTGCCGCAGGGGATAGATGGTGCAGCGGATCAGATGGAAGCATGCGGGCGGGGCTTACCTCGCCTCCTGATAAACAACAGTCTCGATACCCCTCCGGTGTTGTCAGACTATTGAAATGCAAAGTGTTTATTGAGACCTTTTGAAAAGAGTGTACGAACGAAATAAAAATGACAAATATTAACAGATGAAAAGGATAAAACTACTCCATTTCCTGGCCCTGGCCTTTATCTGTATTTCGATGCAGGCCGGCGCACAGCAGCGGACAACCCTGTCCGGTACGGTCACCAACGACCAGCAGGAGAAGATGCCCGGGGTTACCGTAAAGCTGAAGAATACCAATACCGGTACGGTGACCGATGAGCAGGGGCGGTATTCCCTGCCCGTAACCGCTTCGGAAGGCACGCTCGTGTTCTCCTTTCTGAATTACGCCACGCAGGAGGTAGCCATCGGCGGCAGGAGCCGTATCGACATCGTACTGAAGAACGAGGAATCGAAACTCGATGAGGTTGTCGTGGTCGGATACGGCACCCTGCAACGCAAGGACGTGACCGGCGCCATATCATCGGTTACGGCCAAAGACCTGGAGAATCAGCCCGCCATGACGCTGGAGCAACTGATGCAGGGAAAAGCTTCGGGCGTTCAGATCACCCAGACCACCGGCGCTCCCGGCGGCCAGATCGAGGTGAGGATCCGCGGAGCCAGCTCCATCAATGCGGGGAATGAACCTTTGTATGTGATCGACGGCGTGCCGTATTATAACGGCAGCCAGGATCCGGACGGCACTTCCTATGGTACCACCACACCCACCAATGCACTGGCCTCGCTTAACCCAAATGACATCGCATCGGTGGATATACTGAAAGACGCCTCTGCGACCGCCATCTACGGATCAAGAGGATCCAACGGCGTGGTGATCATTACCACCAAAAGAGGCAAGGCCGGGGGGATGCGGGTTAACTATAACGGCTATTTCGGCGTTCAGCAGGTGGTCCGGAAAGTAGACGTGATGAATGCCTCCCAACATGCCGCTTTCCTCAATGCCTGGGCGGCGGCAAACAACAACCCGATTCCTTTTCCCCATCCGGACAGCCTGGGCAAAGGCACCGACTGGCAAGATGAGATCTTCCGGCCTGCCGTGATGCAGAACCACCAGGTATCGATGTCCGGAAGCATGGGCAAAAGCCGGTACTACATCTCCGGTAACTTTTATGACCAGGAAGGTATCGTGATCAATACCGGGATGAAAAGATATACTTTCCGGGCCAACTTTGACCAGGATATCAGCGACAGGCTCACCGTCAGCGAAACCTTTGCCTACAGCAAAACAGACAGCAAGTCCGTCCCCATAAACGGGGCCGGAAAGGGGAATGTGCGTTCGGCAGGCGAGCGGGCGCTCCTTACTTCCCCGATACTGTCGGTCTATGACAGCAAAGGCGAGTTCAATACTGTGCCCTGGTATGGCGCCACAAAGTTCGAAAACCCCGTAGCTTCCCTGCAAACTACTTACGGCAACCTGCAGCGGGATAATGTTACGGGTAACATCACGCTGTCCTATAAGCTGCTGGACGGACTGGTTGCCAAATCGCTGGTGGGCGTCAACATGACCAATACGGACAACAAGGAATATTATCCGAGAAGCACTACGTATATCGGGGGCGTACTGGGAGGGCTGGGTTTTCTGGCCAACCGTCGCGTCAGCAATGTGCTGAATGAAAATACCCTGACCTACAGCAAAGTGATCAGCAAGCACAAGTTCGATGTGCTGGGGGGTATGACGACGCAGTCCGAAAAAGACTTTTCCGCTACCAATCAGCCGACGCTGTTTCCCGATGACCGGCTGGGGATCAATAATATCGACGGCGCTACCGGCGTGCCGATGGTGAGCTCGCTGAAGACCCAGTGGAGCCTCGTGTCGTTTATCGGCAGGGTGAACTACCAGTATGCCGGGAAATACCTCCTGACCGCCAGTATCAGGGCCGACGGCTCCTCCAAGTTTGCCGACGGGCATAAATGGGGCTATTTCCCTTCGGTAGCCGCAGGATACCGTTTGTCGGAAGAGAAATTCATCAAGCAGCTCGGCCTGTTCGATGATCTTAAGCTGCGGGTGTCCTACGGAGTCACCGGCAACCAGGAGGTGGGCAGCTATCAGTCCCTGCCCCGGCTGGTTACGGATGCCAGCTATATCGTGGGCGGCCAATTGCTGTCGGGCGCAAGGCTGACCAGCCTGGCCAACAGGGATCTGACCTGGGAGGAGTCCAAGCAGCTGGATGTCGGGCTGAACGCATCTTTCCTGCACAGCCGGATCAATGTGGGATTCGATTATTACAAGAAAAGGACCGAGAACCTGCTTTTCAGCATCGACATACCGGCCACCTCGGGCTATGGCAGCAGCAAGGCACTGTTCAATACGGGCTCCCTGTACAACCGGGGCTTTGAGGTCGACCTGTCGGCAGCGCTGCTTACACATGACTTTAAGTGGGATCTCTCGGCCAACTTCTCCAGGAATAAATCGGTGCTTACCTCGCTGGGAGAATCTCCGGGCACGACTACTTTATTTGTAGGCTATGCCCCCGGCACCAAGCTCGGGCAGGTTTACCTCGGCGTCTTCCACGATCAGAAGGAGATCGATGCGTATGGATTGCAGCCCGATGCCAAACCCGGCGATATGAAGTTTGCCGATACCAACGGTGACGGTAAGTTTACCGGCGACGACCGTTTGCCTATCGGCACGCCCATGCCCAAGTATATCTTTGGGGTGACCAATACTTTCAGCTACAAGGGATTTGACCTGACGGTCTTTGTTGAATCCTCGGTAGGCCGGAAGGGCGACGACATCGATCTGCTCAATGATCCTACCGACCTCACCAGCAACAAGTACAAAAAGTTTGTGAACATCTGGACGCCGGAAAATGCGGAAACCGCCACGGTGCCGGGACCGGGCGTGAGCAACTATTCCTATTCCACTTTCGATATCGTGGACCGGTCCTATTTCAAGCTGCGCAATATCAGGCTGAGCTATACTTTTCCCCATAGCCTGATCCCTTTCCTGGGATCCACGGCGGTCTATCTTTCCGGGGAGAACCTGATCACCATTTCCGATTATCCCGGATTTGATCCTGAGACGGGCAGTGTGGGCTATCCCACCACGAAGACCGTTGTGCTGGGTCTGAATATTGGTTTTTAATTTTTAAAGCCTGAGCAATGAAAAAAATAACCGGTTTCTTACTGACGATATTATTACTGAGCTGCTTTTCCTGTAAGAAGTTTATCACCGAAAAGCCATACAGCTTTTTGTCACCCGCAAATTACTTTGAGGATGGCAACGATGCTTATGCCGCCCTGCTGGGCGTTTACAGCGGGCTCGGCGAAAACTCCTATTACTCCAGGTTTATGTTCCTGGTGCCGACGCTGATCTCCGATGAAAGCGTGACGATCACCGGCGATGCAGCCTCAAAGCAGATGGACGCGCTGAGCTATTCTTCGACGCTGAGCTCTTTTCTTACCCTGTGGCGCGCCATTTATGTGGACATCATGCGGGCCAATGTCGTGATCGGCAGGGTACCCGGCGTTCCGATGGACGAGGCGCTCAAGAAACAGTATATTGCCGAGGCAAAATTTCTGCGGGCGCTGAACTATTTTAACCTGGTCCGGTTCTGGGGCGAGGTGCCGCTGGTCAAGGATGAGGTGGAGAAGCTGGAAGACGCCTATGTCGGAAGAGCTTCCGTGAAAGATGTTTATGACTTTATAATTCAGGATCTCGAGGATGCAAAGGCGGTGCTGCCGGACAAGAATCCTGACGGCCGCGCCGGCAAAGGATCTGTAACCGCCCTGTTGGCCAAGGTGTATCTTACGCGCGCCTCTTCTGAAGCGGCGCAGGAAGGGGATTACAAAAAATGCGCTGACCTTTGCAAAGAAGTGATCGGCATGTCTGCATTTCATCTGATGGACGATTTTCAGCAGGCCATAGGCGCGAATCATGAGTTTAACCCCGAGTCGTTGTTTGAGTGGAACGGGGACCGGGAGATCGGGGGCAGCTTTACCAGTGCAGCCCAGTTTGCCCTGCCCAGCGGCGTCTATGGCCTGGTTCCGGAGAATGCGACAGGCGAAAGCTGGTTCGGCGGCGACCGGGATTTTTACAACAGCATTAGTGATCAGGATTACCGTAAGGCATCCACCTTTATCACCAGCGGAAAGGATATCGATGGTAACGACCTGTATTATACGAGCTGGCCTTTTCCATATCCCAGCCCTGCCCGGAAATTTATCAACCCCGAATCCACTACCCGGTCCGGCTATGCCTTCGGGACCAATTATGTGGTGCTCCGCCTGGCAGATGTTTACCTGATGCGGGCGGAAGCATTGAATGAAATAGGCGGTCCCGGTACGGAAGACGCCTATGCGATGATCAATGCCATCCGGGCCCGGGCGCGGCATGGCAATGGCAGCTCCGTATCGGACTACCCCGCCGATCTGTCCGGTCTTTCCCAGGCGTCGTTCCGGGATAGCGTACTGGAAGAAAGAAAGGTAGAGCTGGCCTACGAAGGGCATCGCTTCTTTGATCTGATCAGGACCAAACGGCTGCTTTCCGTATTGCCCAAGGCCAAGGAGAAGCATTACCTGCTGCCGATACCCAATACGGAGATCCTGCTGTCGAAGGGCAAGCTCACCCAGAACACCGGATGGTGACCGGCTCCGGCCGGCCGCTGCTGATCATATAAGACCGTTGACCGCTTATACCGCTATTGCCGACATGAAGGATAACGCTGACTGGATACAGGGTACTGTTCGCTTTTTACCGACCTTTCTTGCGCTGCTGTGCTGTATGGTGCAGGGCAGGGCGCAGGACCATACGACATGGTTCGGCTGGGGAAGCGAGCGTCAGCTGCCCGTGGAAAGAGGCCTGAGCGGAATGATAGCCGGGATGAGCAACGGCGTCCTGATCGTGGCCGGCGGAAGCAATTTTGACCGTCCCCTGCAACAGGGCGGAAAGAAAAAGGTCTATGACGATATTTATGTCTGTACCGATCCGTCGGCGGATACCCTCACCTGGATAAAGGCGGGCAGGCTTCCCTTTCCGCTCACCGATGCCGCAATGGTGCCCTATCACAACGGGCTGTTGTGCCTGGGCGGCACAGACGGTTCGGCGCCCCGGAAGGAAGTGTTCTGGCTGGGTTGGGATGCTGCGAAAAAAGCCATTACGGTAAAGCAGGATTATCCGGCGTTGCCGGCAGCCGTCTCCGGCGCTGCTGCCGTAAGGTCCGGCGCCAGGATATATGTAGCGGGCGGCATGACGGCGGAGCGTGTGCCGCTCGCCGGCTTCTGGTCCCTGCTCCTTGACGGGGAGCCCGACGGAGAAGCGACGGCCTCCTCCTGGGACAGCCTGCCCGGCTTGCCGGGCGGAGGACGCTTTGGCGCGGCGCTGGCGGCGCAGAACGACGGCGAATACAACTGCATTTTTCTGACAGGCGGCAAGTCCGGGGATGTCTACTGCACCGACCTGTATAAATATCCCCTTCGCGCTGACGGTACAGGCGAATGGGTAAAGCTGAAAGACCCTCCCCGTCCGGCCTTCTTCGCCCGGACCATGACCTACGGACAGGGCCATATCCTGCTGTGGGGAGGATCTGCGGGTCCCGATGCGGCAACGGCCATCGCCATGGGCGATAAATATGAGATGGCGCGGGATATCCTTGCTTATCACGCTATCACCAATACCTGGGTCAGCGTGGGACAGATGCCGGAGGGCGTGGCCGGCGCGGCCCTGGTCAGGGTAAAGAACAGGATACTGGTGATCGGCGGCGAGCTCCGGCCCGGACAGCGGACGGCGCATATCCAGCAGGCGAGGTCCATGCTGGTAGCGAAGAAAAGCCAGTTCGGCTTCATCGATTATGCTACTATCCTGATCTACCTCGTTATCCTCGGAGGGATCAGCTATTACTTTTCCCGGAAAAAGCACAGTGCGGACGATTACTTCCGGGGGAGCAAACGGATCCCCTTCTGGGCGGCGGGCATCAGCGTTATGGCCACCCAGGTGAGCGCCATCGGATTCATGAGCATCCCGGCAAAATCCTATGCTTCCAACTGGAGCTATTTTTCCGGCGTATGGACCTGGTTTCTCGTGGTGCCCATCGTAACCTGGGCCTTTATTCCCTTTTTCCGCAAGCTGGATGTCACCAGCGCATACGAGTATCTGGAACGGCGGTTCAACGTAAGCGTCCGGCTTTTCTCCGGCGTTATCTATTGCTGCTACCAGATCGGGAAGATGGGACTGGTGATCTACCTGCCCGCCGTGGCCCTATCGGCGGTGACGCCCATCGATACCTTTACCTGCATCCTGATCATGGGCGGGCTGAGCACCCTGTACACGGTGCTGGGAGGGATTGAGGCCGTGATATGGATAGAAGTGCTGCAGACCGGGCTGCTGATGGGCGGCGCCGTGATCTGCATCATCCTGGCCTTGTGGGATGTAGACGGGGGATTACCCGGCTTCTTCGCTGTAGCGATGGACAACAATAAGTTCAGCTTCGGCTCGCTCGACCTGGATTTCACCTCCTCTGCGCTTGGCGTTATCCTTATCGGCAACATCTTCAACAGGCTCGGCAACCTGATATCCGATCAGGCGATCGTACAACGGTATATGACCACGAAAAGCCTGAAGGCTGCGCAGCAATCCCTGTGGGTCGATGTGCTGGTCTCCGTGCCCTGGGCCATCATCGTTTACCTGCTGGGGACGGCCCTGTATATTTTCTATAAATCCCATCCGGGATTGCTCAATCCCGCCATGCCGACAGACGGCGTGCTGCCGCAGTTTATTTCCCAGCGGGCGCCCAAAGGATTGAGCGGCCTGATCATCGCCGGGATCTTTGCCGCCTCTATGGCCTCGATAGAAAGTCATATCCATAGCCTGGCCACCATTTTTACTACGGATTTCTACGCCCGTTTCTCCCGGAATCCCAGCGAAAAACGAAAGCTGGTATTTGCCAGGAGCACGACGGCGATGCTGGGTGTGGTCGCTACGCTGATCGCCTTGCTGCTGCTCGAAAATAATATCAAGTCCATCCTGGATGTGTTTACCGAAATGACGGGACTGTTCATCGGCGCGGCGGCCGGGCTCTTCCTGCTGGGCATTTTTACGGAAAGAACAAACGGCACGGGAGCCCTGGCCGGCGCTATCGGCAGCTGCGTCATCCTGTATTTTATACAGACCGAGACCCGGATCAATTTCTGGCTTTACAGCGCGATAGGCTTTGTCGCCTGCTTCGTGATCGGTTATCTGTGCAGCCTGCTGGTTCCCGGAAAGCGCAGTGTGACCGGGTTAACGATCTATACGCTCAACCAGAAGATAACGTAAGGCGATCTGCCGGCAGGCGGCTGCCTGTATTTTGTTACTGTAAATGGATTTTGTCATGATCTATCGTATAAGGATTACCGTTATTGTATGCTTCCTGACCCTTTTGGCGCCGCATACCGTTTCCGCACAGCAGGATACGGCAGTGTTTGTCCGTAAATCAGGCTGGTTTGAAACGATGCTGGAAGTAAAGCGTCAGGAAAGGACGCTGGCGCATCCCTGGGTGGTGCGGAAGAACCATCCCGATCCGAAGGAGGTAGCCCTGTGGAAGTTTTTACGGGAAAGTTTTCCGGCACGCCGCGCGGCGCTTGAGATGAGCTGGGAAGAAAGGGACAGCATATGGAACTTTCACAACCAGGGTTTTTCCTTTGACCTGCTGGGCAGGCACTACGTGCAGGGCTATGTAGTTTCCTGTCACGAAAGGGGCGTGCAGCCTGTGCTGCGAAAAAAGACCTTCAGGAACCTGAAGGATGTGCTGGTGGCGAGGAAACGCTATCTGGATTCCCGGGAGAAGGAATACGTTATCCTGACGCCCGCTGCGGGTACTGCTCCGAGGATAAACGGCCCGGCGGTATATGGTGTGCGGCCCGGTCATCCTGTCCTTTACAAAGTCCCGGTTACGGGCGAAGCGCCTGTCCAACTCTCGGTTACGGGATTGCCCGCCGGCTGTACCTTCGACGAAGCATCCGGGGTGATCCGGGGTGTGGTGAATACGCCGGGAGATCATGTGATGGTTTTTCACGCTGTCAGTAGAAAAGGGGAAGATTCCCTCCGCTTTACCCTGAAGGTCGGGGACAACATTGCCCTGACGCCTCCGATGGGGTGGTGCAGCTGGAACTGTTTCGGAAGCGATGTAACGGCAAAGGATATCCGTCAGGCGGTAGACGCGATGGTCGGCAGCGGCCTGATCAATTACGGCTGGAGCTATATCAATATCGATGATTGCTGGATGAACCGACCCGGCCCTGATGACCCTGTCTTTAAGATCAATGACCAGATCGCGGAGAAGTACGAGGCGAAAGAAGACCTCCGGAGAAGGCTCAGCCGCATCCGCTTCGATGAGCAGGAGCTGGTGGGCAGGGTAAGGGATGAGCAGGGCAGGATCCTGTCCAACAAGGATTTTCCGGATATGAAGGCCCTTACCGGATATATCCATGGCTTTGGTCTGAAAGCCGGGATCTATACCTCGCCGGGGCATGTAACCTGTCAGAACTATATCGGCGCCTACGGACATGAAGAACAGGATGCCCGGCAGTTTGCCACCTGGGGTTTCGATTTTCTCAAATACGACTGGTGCGGATATTCGCTGATCGCACCCGACCAGTCACTCAAAAGCCTTCAGCAGCCCTATATCGTCATGCATGATGCGCTTTCCGGTATTGACCGCGACATCCTTTTCAGCATCTGCCAGTATGGACGGGGCGACGTATGGAAATGGGGGGCGTCGGTAGGCGGTAATATGTGGCGCACCACAAGCGACGTGCGGGATACCTGGTCCAGCATCAGCGAGATCGGGTTCGGGATGGCCGGCAAGGAAAAATATGCCGGACCGGGCCATTGGAATGATCCGGATCAGCTGGTGGTGGGGTACGTAGGCTGGAGCAAGAATTTACGGCCCACTTACCTGTCTCCCAACGAGCAGTACCTGCAGGTGTCCCTGTGGAGTCTGCTCTCCGCTCCTTTGATCATCAGCGCCGACCTCACCCGGCTGGATAAGTTTACCCTGAACCTGCTGACCAACCGGGAAGTGATCCGGGTCAACCAGGATGTGCTGGGACGCCAGGCGCACCGGGTAATCGAAGCCGGCACGGTGCAGGTATGGGCAAAGCCGCTGGCGGACGGTTCCGTTGCGGTAGGCATTTTTAACCTGGGTGAGATGCCGGTGGATTATCAGCTGGACCTTAAAGCGCTCGGGCTGGAAGATCCCTGTACGGTCCGGGATCTGTGGCGGCAGAAAGATGTGGCGAACCGTGCAAACACTTATTCCTGCTCCCTCAACCGGCATGCGGTGAAGCTGCTGAAGCTGACGCCCCTGCAAAGGTTGTAAGGGTATTCGTTTATCCGGTGCTGAAATTCCACAGGCCGTTACCGCCGGGGTTCACCGGGCCGGGGTGATGACGATCTTCCGGAACTCGATAGGGCCGTGGTCGCCCTGGATATAGATGGGACCGGGTTCGCCTTCATGGCTGTCCAGCGCGCCGCCCGTGATGCCGGGGATCTCCTGGTTGCTGATCACCGTTTTCCCGTTGGCCACTACCGTTACCATCCGACCGGTGAGGGTGATGTCGTAGGTCTGCCACTGATCAGGACCCAGCGCAGCGATCTCGCTGGGCCGCAGGAAGCCGTACACTCCGCTGAACAGCTCGCTGGTAGGATGCGCCGACGGAGGATTGTCTTCTATCTGCACCTCATAACGGCCGCGCAGGTATACGCCGCTGTTGCTCCCTTTCCCGTAGCGAAACTCCACGTGCAGCTTGAAGTCGGTGAACTTTTGCTCCGAGATCAGGTTAGCGCCCGAATGCGGGCTGATGAGGATACCGTTCTTTACCACCCACTGATTTTCCCCCGATGCTTTCCAGCCCTCCAGGTCTTTCCCGTTGAACAGGTTGGCGGGTTTGCCCCAGGAGGGAGTGGATGATCTTTTCAGATAAGGCGCGCGCACGCCTTTCCAGGAATGTTTTTTGCCTTCGCTGGTGGTGAGGGTGCCCGTAAGGGCATCGCCCTCCAGTACTCCCTCTATCACAATATCGCGGTCGCCGCTTTCCCACTGTACCGGGATGGTAAAATTGAACCGGCCCTGTGCAGAATTTATCTTGGATACCGGGCGTGCGCTGCCGGCAGTGCCTACGAAGGATCCTACCAGGGTATGATTACCGGATTGCCGGATCTCCAGCCAGGAGGGCGCCGGATGGCCGTCCCAATCGATCGTGATGTCCCAGCGGCCGAGCAGCGCACTGTCCACCGGCGCGGGCGCCGTGGCCGGTATGGCGCGGCCGGGCATCGCGAATGCAGGCGCCGTTCCGCCCGCCAGCAGGAATAAAAAGCCGATACTGAAAACCAGAAGATCTTTACGCATAGGGATCATTTTTTCGTGTTTGCCCGCAGGGCGGAAATAGTGCCGGGTGAAGCTCAGGCGGCATAACGGATAGCAAGATAAAATTTATCCGCCTTTTGCACAAAAAACAAACGCTTGAAAATAAAGGAAAATGATTATTTTGCATCATCTTAATAATCCATATAAGAAAACTCCATTCTATGAAAAACCTTTACCCGGTAAAAGCGGAACGCTTTGCCATGCTTGCCTGCCTGCTCATCTTCTTTATCGCCAGCTGTAAAAAAGACGACGTTGAACCCCCGCCCCCGCCTTCCGAAGCGCAGCTGTATGCAGATGCCGTTTCCGATGCGATGGTCGCCGACTCCACCGAGATCGTCGATACGCTCTGGGCAATTGACAAACAGGACGTTCATCTTCAGTGGAAAACCATTAACGGGAAGGAATATGTGCTGATGGCGACTTTTATGAAGTACCCGGACAGCTATCCCGAAGGAGATTCCATTACCAACAGCTGGGGCGAATCCTGGTTGTTCATACCGGAGCAGATGAAGGAGCGCCTTACCCCCGGCTTTACGGCGCAGTCCGATACCATACAGCGTATCTGCCAGCTGCTGGGGCTGCCGCCTGAAAGCTCGACCAGCAACACGCATATTGCACAGGTATGGGTAAGGTCGGAACAGCTCTTCCGGCCGGCCGGCAATGCCTCGATAACGACCACTACCGCTCCGGGCGACCTGGTGTCCGGCAATCCCGCCGGTTATGAAACCTGGTTTAACGCCTACATCATCTCTTCCTATTATGCTCCGCTCAATCCCGGGGGATACCATTATCCCTGGACCCGGCTAGGGTATACCTACGACTGGGCGCCCGGCTCCGCGCATGTGGGGCTGAGCGAATATGTGCTCCGGGCCAATTCGGGCATGTGGGTGGAGAAAACACAGACCGCCGCCGCCTTCTATCAATAAAGGGCGGTATATATACCGACAGCCGAGTGTCAGCTCTTCAGGGAGTTCATGTCGATCACAAAACGGTAACGCACATCTCCTTTCAGCAGGCGCTCATAAGCTTCGTTGATCTGCTGGATGTTGATGAGCTCGATGTCGGAAACGATATTATGTTCCCCGCAGAAATCCAGCATCTCCTGCGTTTCGGGGATGCCGCCGATGCTCGACCCGGCAAAGCTCCGCCGGTTGTGGACCATGTTAAACGGCTCTACGGGCAGGGGATGCTCCGGCAGACCCACCAGCACCAGTGCGCCGTCCAGCTTCAGCAGCTGCAGGTAGGCGTTGAGGTCGTGCTGCGCCGAGACCGTGTCGAGGATGAGGTCGAGGCTGCCCGTCCGCGCCTGCATCTCTGCTTCATTATTGGACAATACCACCTCGTCTGCCCCCAGCCGCAGCGCGTCTTCCTTCTTGCTTTCCGAAGTGGTGAAGACGATGGTGTGCGCCCCCATGGCATGCGACAGCTTGACGCCCATATGCCCCAGCCCGCCGATGCCGATGACGCCCACCTTTTTGCCGGGACCGGCCTTCCAGTGCCGCAGGGGAGAATAGGTGGTGATACCCGCGCAGAGCAGCGGCGCGGTGCCCGCAGGATCCAGGTTTTCCGGAACATGCAGTACGAAATGCTCATCCACGACGATGCGCTGGGAATAGCCTCCATAGGTTCGCTGAGGAAGGTATTTGTCGCGGCCATTATAGGTACCGGTAAATCCTTTTTCGCAATATTGCTCCAGTCCGTTTTTACACGGGTCACATTCCCTGCAGGAGTCCACCATACAGCCTACCGCGGCGAGGTCGCCCGCCTTGTGACCGGTGACGGCGTCGCCGGTGCTGACGATCCGTCCCACGATCTCATGTCCCGGTACGCAGGGATAAACGGTGTTGTGCCATTCGTTCCGGGCCTGATGCAGATCGGAGTGACAGACGCCGCAATACAGTATCTCGATCTCTACGTCGTGCGCCGTAGGTTGGCGGCGGGCGATGGTCATCTGGGAAAGGGTCTCTTTCGCTGCATTTGTTCCAAAAGCTTTTACGTTTGTTACCTGGGTTTCCTGTGAGGTTGTCATCATTCCGTATTTAAAAGGTGAGGATACAAATTTCCGGTAAAAAAAGCATTTCTGCGAAAAAAAGCGAACGGAGCATATCACATCTGCTGTGCGATGATCTCCAGCAAAGCCGAAAAATTCTTTACCGGCTCAGCATGCCCCAGCCGGAGCGCGATCAGGCTGCAGATATCCGCAGGCTTTTTTCCCGCTTCCCGGAGAAACCGTATGGAAAGGTCGCCGGCGGATTTGGACAGCTTGCGTCCCCTGGTATCCTGCAGCAACGGATGATGGTAGCAGGCGGCCCGGCGGAAGGTATTGCCCGGTAGCAGGCCGGATAAATAATGCTGCGCCAGGGTGGAAGGCCATAGGTCGTCCCCGCGGACGACCAGGTCCACCCCGAAATGATCATCATCCACAACAGAAGTCAGCTGATAGGCGGGGAATCCGTCTTTTTTCCGCACCACGAAGTCCGTCATAGCGGGAGGCAAGGCTGTCTTTGTCACCGTGCCCTGCGGGGTGGAAACAGTCAGCATGGCGGATGGATCCGTATGAAGCCGCCAGCTGACCTCTTCCTGTTCCGGTGGTATGCGCCTGTCCCGGCATACATCCGCAAACCGGTGCTGTGCCCGGCGCGCCGCTATCTCCGTGCGGGAGCAGGTGCAGGCAAAGATCAGCCCCTGCTCCTTCAGCCGCTGCAGGGCTGTGCGGTACAGGTCCATGCGGCGCAGCTGCGTATAGTCCTTCTCGTATTGACGGTAATCCCGCGGGCCTTCGTCCCAGGAAATTTTAAGGAAATGCAGCGTATCGAAGATATCCTGTACATACTCGCGGCGTATCCGTGGCTGATCGAGGTCGTCGATACGCAGCAATACCCGGGCGCCGGTCTGCTGTGCCCAGGCCGCCGTGAAGGCAAACGACAGCACATTTCCCAGGTGCAGATATCCGCTGGGGGTGGGCGCTATCCTGGTTTTCCTGAAGGTGAGCTGCTTCATTTGGGATCGGCGGTATGGATTGCCGGATTGCAAAATACCAAAGATTATAAAAACAGCCGTATCTTGTCCCTTCATCAGGTTCCCTTTGAAATACCAGACAAGCTGTCACCGCAGGGTTTCCGGCGGGCAGGCCTGATATATCTTTTTATAACCGTATACCCATGATCAGGAAAGTATATCCGGCCATTGTCATCTGTGCCTTTATGATTGCCGGCAGCGCCTGCCACAGTCCCTCGGGGGGACAGCAAACCAATGCTGCACAGCAAGACCGGACAGCGGGAGACAGCAAGCTGACCTTTACGCTTGAAAAGATAACCGACAGCCTGGACGGGCCGGTGGCCCTTGAAAATGCACACGACGGTTCAGGACGGCTTTTTGTAGGAGAACAAGGCGGCCGTATCCGTATCATCAAAGACGGCAAGCTGTTAAAAACGCCTTTCCTGGATATACGGTCCTCCCTCGTGCACATGGAAAACAAATACATGAACATGGGCTTGCTGGGCTTTGCCTTTCATCCCGACTTCAAAAACAACGGCCGCTTTTTTGTGCACTATATTGCTCCTTCGCACAAAAAAGGGTTTTCCAACAAATCGGTGCTGGAGGAATTCCGTGTGTCGCGCGATAACCCGGATAAAGCGGAATCCACCGGAAGGGTCATCCTTGAGGTGGATCAGCCCGCGCAAAACCGCAACGGCGGCAACATTGCTTTTGGCAAAGACGGAGACCTCTACATGAGCTTTGGCGATGGCGGGGACAAGCATGGCAAAGCCGGCAACAGCCAGGATCTGGATCAGCTGCTGGGCAAGATCATCCGTATCGATGTGGATCACGGAAGTCCATACCGGGTGCCGGATGACAACCCCTTTGTGGATAAAAAAGCCCGTCCGGAAATATGGGCCTACGGGTTCCGCATGCCCTGGCGCATTTCCTTTGATGCGGCCACCGGAGCACTGTTTTGCGGGGATGTGGGAGAAAGCAACTACGAAGAGGTGGATCTTATCCGCAAAGGCGGTAATTACGGGTGGAGGGTCATGGAGGCTTCTCATGTGCACGATACGTCGTTGTACGGCGATGGCGGCGGGTTTATTGCGCCCATTACCGAATACAAACACAGCACGGGCGTCTGTCTTATCGGCGGATATGTGTACCGCGGCAGCCGGTCTCCGGCGCTGCAAGGCAGGTATGTCTTCGGCGACTGGAGCGGCAGGGCTTTCTATCTGGAGCAAAAAGGAGACCAATGGATACGGCACCGCTGCCGGTTCGAAGGAAGGCCGGATACCACGCTTCCTTTTAAGATTAACAGCTTCGGCGAAGGAGAGGACCGGGAGCTGTATATGGTCACCCAGGACACGGTCGGCGCACTCAGCCCGACGGGGGTGATCTACCATGTGGCAGCCAGGTAACCGGTTTGCCGGCCGGGCGATCCGCCATCTTGCGGCAAAATAACTACCTGTGTAAATACATTGCGTACCGGGGTTGTATTTTGGTATAAAACCGGTACAGCGCATGAAACCAAGGACATTCACCGCGGTATTGCTGTTCATCAGCGCATACTCGCCGTTATTTCTGATCCTGGCGGTAAGAGATTTTGATTTCCGGGAAGCACACCGGTTCGGCCATCCCCTGCCCGTTTTGCTGATGCTGGGCGTTACCCTGCTGAGCATCGTCCTGCTGTTTGCCACCGTGGCGGGCATACAGCGGGGCAATATGAGCGTAACGGTGGTATCGGTCAGGAACCGTTCGGTAGATGTGATCAGCTATACCATACCCTACATGATCTCATTTTTCGGGGTCAGCCTTTCGGATTCCGGAGACGTTATTTCGCTGCTGATATTTCTGCTGATCCTGCTGCTGCTGACGATCACCAGTCAGTCGGTATTCATCAATCCGCTATTGTCCCTTGCGGGCTACGGGCTGTATGACCTGGAATACCTGATGGACGGGCGGCAGTTTTCAACCGTGGTGATCAGCCGGTATGCTTTACATCCCGGTCGTCGTTACTATCTGCGGAGCCTGACCCGCTTTCTCTATTTTGTAACCGAAAAACAGGAGCAAGACAATGTCCCCTAAAACCCTACTTCACGAGCTCAAAGACACGGACCTGAACGCCATGGATGTAACCCTGGCCCTGGTCAAGGAATACAAGCAGCGCCGGATATCCCGGTATTCGGTAAAATACATTCCGATCGACAAGCCGCTGGAAAGCCGCCTCCGCGGTATTATCACCGATCAGCTCAGCCGGCACGATACCGTGTCCGCTTATAGCTTCGACTGTCCCGAGCCGGAGCCCGACCAGCTCCGCGCCATCGACTACCACGAAACGGATTTCCCCCGGATATTCGGTCAGCTGCTGGCGTTGAACCCCGAGGAGGACGTGATCGAAGACATAGACGAGCTGGTAAAAGCGCGTGCCTATCTTATCGTGCTGAGAAATGAGGACGGCATACAGGTAACCGGCTTTAAGACCCTCCCCGAAAGCTGGAAGATGCGCAGGACGCGGGGGCTGATCCCCCTGCTGTATCGCGGAAAGCGCTTTGTGGACCTGGAGGAGGAGAACGTGTTCAGCATTGCGTCTACGGTAGACCTGATCCATTTTAAAGAGACGCTGTTTATCCACTCCAAAAAGGAATTTGAGCGGGGGCTGAATTTTCGCGACGGCATGATGGCCAAAGCGCGTGAGCTGTACGAAGAGATAAAGGACCTCGATCTCTTTGTAAATATGGATCTTCTGCTCAGCAAGGTGGGTAATAACCAGCGTTACCTGCGGAAGATTGCGCTCATAAAAGACCTCGGCTATTACCGCAATCCGAAGTTCCTCTCCCGCATGCGCCGTATCAGCCGGGCCAAGGACTGGGACATCCGTTTCGAAAACGGGCAGATCGCCTTCACCGACGACACGCTGGACACCATCCTGAGCATCCTCCAGAACAAGCGGCTGTATTCGGAGATGACCGAAGAAGATTTCGACGTCGATGGAAAGATAGATGCGGTGGGGTAGGCGCAGCTTTATTTTACGGCTGCCAGCGCTTTGCGGCGCTTTCAAAATTTTACGTAGCTTAGTTCTTTGACCGTAAGATATTTAACAGCTGCATTTTTCCGGGATTAATGATAAAAGGCCTGTTTATATGCATGCGTTTAGTTGATTCACTTTTTAATCCTCATTCAGATGAGCGCGAATTTTCAAAAAGGCTCCGGAAAGGGAGCCGGTAACAAACAAAGAGTGATTGTCGTTGGAGGTGGATTTGCAGGGCTGAACTTTGTCATAAAGCTGTTTAAAAACAAGGATTTTGAGGTTGTCCTGGTGGACAAAAACAACTACAATTATTTTACCCCCTTATTATATCAGGTAGCCACCTCATTTCTGGACCCTTCCAGTATCAGCTATCCGTTCCGGAAGCTATTTAGAGATAAAGGCGTCAGTTTTAGAATGGCGAAGCTTTTAAGCGTGGATACCGTAAACAGAACCATTGAGCTGAGCAACGGCCGGCTATCCTATGATCATCTGGTATTTGCATCCGGCAGCAAGACCAATTTCTTTGGTAATGAAGAGCTGCGAAAAAAGACCCTTTCATTAAAGGGGATCGACGATGCGATCTACATGCGCAATGAGCTGGTAAAGACCATGGAAAAAGCCGCGGTGGAGCAGGACCCTGCCGAACGGAAAAGGCTCCTGACCATCGTTATTACCGGGGGAGGCCCCACGGGCGTGGAGGTTGCCGGCATGCTGGCGGAGATGCGCAAATATATTCTGTGGAAAGATTACCCGGAACTGGAAAATTCGGAGGCCGAGATCCATATCGTCGACGGGTCGCCGGCGCTACTGGCGCCGATGAGCGACAAAACACATGCCGATGCTTATGCAACCCTCTCCAGATTGGGGGTCAAGATCAGGTTAAACACCCGTGTGGCCAGTTACGACGGAACCACTGTTCACTTTTCAGAAGGAGACCCCATTGAATGCAGAACACTGATATGGGCAGCCGGCGTCACCGCGAATGTATATAAAGGGATCCCTTCAACCAGCCTCGGGGCAGGCAACAGAATGATTACCGATGTATATAATCAGGTGAAGGATCTGGAAAATGTATGGGCTATCGGCGACATCAGTATTCAGGAGACGGACGCGGCCTATCCGAAAGGGCATCCGCAGCTGGCCCAACCCGCGATTCAGCAGGGAAAAACATTGGCTAAAAACTTCCGGCGTGCCGGGAAAGGCCGGCCCATGAAACCCTTCAAGTATTTTGACCGCGGGGAGATGGCGATCATAGGACGCCGTCACGCCTATGCAGATCTTTTCAAGCACAGGCTTCACCTAAGGGGTTTATTAGGACTGTTGGGGTGGTTATTTATTCACCTGATCTCGTTAGTCAATTATAACAATAAGATTAAAACCCTGTATGGATGGGTGGTGGCCTATTTTACCAAAGACCAGGTTTTACGAATGATATTCAGGTCAAGGGCCGGGTCCCGGCAGTCGTGAATTACCTTGAGAATAATTTTTTACAAATAATTAAAAAAAATATTAGACTATAGTTATAATAAATAGAAAAAATCGTTCTATTTTAGAACATCGAACTGAAGCCCTCTTATTTGAAATCCCTTAATATGCGATCCGGATAGTTAACTTGCCTGGTTAAACGCCGGGAATAGCTATTCGCCTTTTTACGAGGCCGATATGGAATGATCATATGCGCTTTAACCTGACCTTAAATACCCAAGAGAACAATTCTCTTCTCCCGGCTAACTATCAATATCCGTTATCGGCGGCCATCTACAGGATTATCCAACGGGGAGATGCTGCCTATGCCAGTTTTCTCCATGATAAAGGATATCAGCAAGCCGGTTCGCTAAAAGCCTTTAAGCTTTTTACTTTTTCCAGTCTTAAAATACCTTTTAAAATAGAAGGAGACCGGTTCCGACTCCTGAGCGATCGGGCGGAACTTGTTGTGTGCTTTCACCTGCCCGAGGCGGCGGAACACTTTATTAAGGGATTGTTTCAATCTCAGACTATAGAGATTGCGGATAAGAAAAGCCGGGTATGTTTTATCGTGGAGCAGGTGCAGGCACTTCCTTCGCCATGCCCGTCATTAAAGGAAACCGATACAGCGCATTGCCTGCTGCATCCTCTGTCTCCCGTGGTTTGCGGTCTGAAGAATGACCGGGGGTATTATGATTTCCTGTCGCCGGAGCATCCGGATTTTGTGCAGCTGTTGTTGTATAACTGGAAAGAAAAGTATAAAACTGTTTATGGGTCGGAGAGTGCTGATGCGGTCTTTGCAAATGCCGGAATGGAGGTTGTCTTTTGCAAAAAGCCGCCCAAATCACGACTCATTACTATCAAGTCCGGGACGCCGGAGGAAACGAAGATTCGGGGGTTTGTGAATTTTGGGTTAAGAGTGCAGGGCACAGCTGAGGCGTTGGAGCTGTTACTGAATGGTGGTGCAGGTCTCTATAATAGCCTCGGTATGGGGTGCATAGGAGTCGTAAAAAGCATTCACAATGTCCAATAATTAGAGGTATTCTGGCGGAATGAAAAAGTATGCAAAAGTGTCATTATTTTAATTTGTAAAAAGCAGTATATCATACAAATAGATCAATTAATTTCAATTCCATATGGTACAATAAATCTAATGGAGAAATACTGCTTTTTACAAAAATAATCATTATTGTCCGACTAAAATTCAACAAAAATGATTGTAACTGGATACAGGAAAGCATTTCATCCATTTTTACCCCTATTCAAAACCAAGGGGAGTACCCCCATACTTCCGAAAACCCTCAAAACGCAATCCTACAGAGAGTTACAGCCATATTTTTAGACTTTTCCCCGGACAACAATGAAAAATAATAAAAAATGAAGAGAAAAAATAACTCTTACAATTAGATTAATTATAAATGATTTTTATAAAGCTAGTAATGGTATCCATGGCGCTTTGATAACTTTTCACATTATGTTAATTAGTATAGAGATGTGAATGTGGATTTTAGTTTTAAAAATGGTTCGACGAAGATTTTTGTTCTTGGAGAGTCTATTGGTATAAAAAAATATTACAAAAATGATAAGAGAGCTTGTAAACTTTACTGCTAATCTTGATGATGAATTCAAAAATTTGGGTTCAATACCTAAAGTAGGCCTGCACATTCGAGTAAAAGTAACGGTAAATGATTTAGGAGAAACGGAGATTGACACAAGTAATTTTGAATATGAACCCTTTTCCAAAAAACAAAAAGATACGCTTTCAGACTTTCTGAATCAATGTAAGTTGTTGCATAAAAATGCGTGGTGTATCGACACCAACAAATGCTTTGATTTGCCTATAAAAGCAATACACTCTTGTTCGCCATTTTGTGTTGCATTTAAAAGAGAGCATCTGAATGGTGGTGCTAAATACAAAGAGAATGAAGGCAAGAAAAAGCAGATTTATGAACGTTTCGGAGGCTATTTTGATAAAGCATTTAGTTTATTTGATAACGATGAAGATGCTGAAAAATATATAATCTTCAAGCAGTTCTTTACGTGCAATAGTTTTTCGATGCTGCTTGAAAAGATTGAAGAAGGCAATGCTGTGCAGCGAGCAGAATTGGAACAAAAGTTGGAAGATGCAAAAACTCAATTTAAAGCTATAGCAGACAAAGTTCAAAAAGAAACATTAAAAAATGTCATAAACGATATTGAGCAAAATTTGCTCAAGGTGAAGCCATTGGAAGATAGCGATTATATTATTTTTTATCTGGATGTGCCGTTAGAAAGCTATCGCCAAGCACATAAGAAATATTTGGATGATAAGCTTTTTAATACGGCACATTACAATACTGATCCAAATGAGGAAAATTTGATTTATGGCACGAGCAATTTTATGAATGGATTTAACAGTAATATGCCATTCCTGATGCATCAGACAGCTACTTTTGATATTAGTGGACGAATTTCAAACGTTGATGCAAAATTGCTAAATGATTTAAAGAATCTTCTTCCCAATAAAACTTTGCCTAATCCTGTGCCTGTTTTTATTTATAAAGAAGAACTGCAGAGAAAAGTAATCAGTATTTTTAGAGAAAGTGGCTTTAGGTTTGGGTATAAAGAAATTATTCAAAAACTGATTGAAGATAACGAAGGTGATATATCCAATTACTATTTGCTCTTCTGGCAAAATACTATGGATGGTATCGTATTTCGGGATTTTGATTTTGTATCAAGATTTGAATATAAATTACCGAAAGAAAGAGTTGTTTTAAATCTGTTTAATATCAAAGAAAAAGGCGGAAAAGAAAACAAACACTATCCTCTTATAAAAAACATCTTCGAATTCGAGCAGCAAGTATTTAAGCCTTTAATTCAGAATAAGTATTTTCGGCTGGACTATTTTGGTGATTTGAGTAAAGATGATTATGCCAAGTTGGACTTAACTTATAGCTCTTACTGTAAATACCGAAAAGCAGCTTATGATTACGTGTATAAATCTCAAAAAAATACGATTGATGCGCATGTTTTTCACGAAATGGTTTTCAATTCTATTCTTGATGATATTAAGAATGGAAATGATTATGGCGTAAAAGAGAAACTCAATATTTGGCACAGCTTGTTTGATTTTTTTAATACTAAACAACAAACTAATATGGTAAACAAATTAAAAAACTATCAGGACTTTGTTGCAGCCATTATTGCTGATGAGCAACTGACTGATATTACTGATGAAAAGTTTGCTTTTTCGGCGGGGCAGATTATTGAATATATTCTTAGTAAGAGTAAATCTGCCGACAATAGTTTCAGCTTGCTTGAACCTTATTTGCAGCAATCAAGATGTGATGAATTTAAGCGTGCTATTGCCAATGATTTCAGCAGATACAAACACGAAAACTTCTCTAAGAATTTTGAGAAAGTTGCAGCCTTTGTATTGAGCTATGAAACTGATGCTAACTTAAAACGTTTATTGCCGCAGATTCTTTCAGGGGTATTTTCAAAAAATCAATTATTCAGTTCAAACACTTCAAAATAAAATAAGATGCTAACATTCAACAATCGCGTATATGGCGCAGCCATTATCAAATCAATTAATTCCAATTATAATGCAGACTTTTCAGGACAGCCTCGTAAGTTGCCGAATGGAACAGTTTATGCTACCGACAAAGCCTTAAAGTATTCTATTAGAAATTATTGGAGAGATGCCCTGCACGAAAAAGTATTTTATTTCAAATCACTGAGTGAAGAAATGTCACCCAGAACTTTAGATGAAACATACAATTTTCATTTTGGAAAGTTTAATGGAAAAGATAAAAGCCCCGAACTCCGATTGGAAGTCTTAGGAAATATTTTGAAGTGCTTAGATGTAAAATTTTTTGGTGGTACGTACGCAGGTAAAACCAATATTTCCATTCATGGTACTTGCCAAATTACGCACGGATTAAACAAGTTTACAGAGAATGTGATTTATTCGGAACAAATCATGTCGCCTTTCAGAAATTCAAATGAGGCAAGCGCAGACAGTACAATGACAACATTAGGAACACAGTCCCGTTTGCAGGAAGGTCATTATGTACATCATTTTTCCGTAAATCCGAAGAACATCGAAGACGACGTAAAACGCACTTCGGGAGAAGGATTGACAGAATTGGATATCACCAAATTAAAAGAGGGATTAAGAAAAGGTGCAACCTATTATGACTCTGCTGCTAAAGCTGGAACGGAAAATGAGTTGTTGCTATGGATACAACTTAAACCCGAATCAAAATTGGTATTGCCGTCTTTTGTGAGCCTGATTGATGTAAATGAAGAGAAAGAAATTGATTTGTCAAAAGTAAGTACATTGTTGTCGGAAGTACATATCAAAAACGAAATCGAGAAAATAGAAATCTATTATAACGAGTCGAATACTAAAGTGCTGAACCAACCTGTCGCAGCTAATTTTATTGAATTATAAAACATCTGTACTGATGAAATTAATATCATTCGATTTAAAGGCAGATTTTGCTTTTTTTCGACAACCTGACACAAATGCCACCATTAATTTATCTTATAATATCATTCATCGACCTGTGGTGTTGGGTATTTTAGGAGCAATTATTGGTCTGGATGGCTATCAAGAAAAAGGCAAACTACCACAGTACTACGAGGTGCTCAAAGATGTAGCGGTGGGTATAGAACCCTTGAATCACGACAAAGGTAATTATACCAAAACCAATATCAAATATTCTAACACCATTGGTTATGCCAATAAAGGGACAAACTTTCTTACCGAAGAATTGACTTTGGTAAATCCTGAATATAGAATATATCTTTTGTTAGATGAACAAAATGCATTTCATAGTCGAGTTGTAGATTATATTAATGGCGGAAATGCAGAATATATCCCGTATTTGGGTAAAAATGAGTTTACGGCGTGGTGGAATGCAGATTCTTACAAAGAATATCAATTCAATCAGAAAGAGATAACAGAAGAAAGCGTACGTATTCAGACCGTGTTTCATAAGAAAAATGTACTGAGTGGCAATACAGAAACACCTGTTCCTGATTTTGTGAATTTTAAAAAAGAGGAAACGCCCTTTATATATTTTGAGAGGTTGCCGAAAGATTTTGATTTGGCGTTGATGCAATACGAAATAGCAGATTTTGCATTTTCCAATTACTTGATTAAAAATGCTCAAACATTAGGCAATCTTTATTTCATAGAGAAGTTGAATGCTTATGCCCAGCTGCTTTAAAAGCGTACATGAAATTTTGCACAGCTTGCCGGCGTTGAATAGTTATTTGCTCAATGCCGGTAATTACTATGCACATTTACCTAAAAATGAAAATGGAAATATTCCGAAAGAAACATTGGAGCAACATGTTGTACTCGTTAATTGCTACTTTGACATGCTTGTTTCCGCTCATTATCTTGATTCGATTATAGATGGTTTGATAAGTGCATTAACTGCTAATATTGACGTTGATAGTGGCAATTACATCAAACAGCTTTTTGTGTACGCAATTGTGTTTCATGATTTCGGTAAAATCAACGAACGTTTCCAGGTGGATAAAATGGGTAATAAACTCTATGAGCAGAATATTTTTTCAAATAGCCCGATTGGTTCATCTCATTCTTCATTAGGCGCATTTATATATTTAACCAGGCATTTAAACGAAATCATTACGCAGAAAAAGCCTAATCCTTTTCATCCTTTATTGATAACTTGTTGTATTTATTTGTCGTATTCCATTTTCAAACATCATAGCAATAAATTAAGCGATGACAGCATTTATACGATTGGGTTTGCAGAATTAAGCGCCAGAAATAATATTGAAGATTTGAGAGGGTTTTTAAGTACCTATTTGGCGAAATATCAATACCAGGTTGAGCCTCAAATAATCCAGTTAATTGGTAATGATAAATTTCTCAATCATCCGTTATTTAAACCGTATTTGAATTCTTTTGAATTGTACGCGATTTGTCGCTTAAACTTTTCATTGCTTACGGCTGCCGACTATCTTGCAACGAACGAGTATATGAATGCCTTACCAATAGATGATTTTGGTGTGCTTACAAAGGAACAAATTAATAAGTTGTATAATAATGTAAGTCAGAGAGAATGGATAAATGAAGAAGCCCAAAAGAAAAATTATAATAAAGCAGTTTATGATGAAATAGGAAATCATCAGTGTCAAAATCCGAGCGAAAAGAGTGGTGCAAATTTGAATATACTTCGTAAAGAAATGGCTATCGAAGTTATTCGAAATACTAGGATGCACTATCAGAACAATCTTTTTTTTATAGAAGCCCCAACTGGTGGTGGAAAGACCAATCTTTCTATTTTAGCTACTGTTGAATTGCTGAAAATATTTGAAGGTAAGTATAACAAAGTGTTTTATGTTTTTCCTTTTACCACTTTAATTACACAGACTTATGCTGCCGTAAAAGAAATACTGGGTCTGACGGAAGGAGAAATAATAGAGCTGCATTCAAAGGCGGGAATGAAAGAACATGGCGAGCAGGAAGATGATAACTATGGCGATGATAAGCTAAATTATATCAACCATCTTTTTGTTAATTATCCCTTTTGTTTATTATCGCATATTCGCTTTTTCGATATTTTAAAAACGAATGAAAAGGAAGCCAATTATTTATTGCACAGATTGGCTAATTCCATTGTGATAATAGACGAATTGCAATCCTATAATCCTGCTCATTGGGACAAGGTTATTTATTTTATTCGTCAATATGCGGTTAAGTTCAATATTAAATTCATTTTGATGTCGGCAACTTTGCCCAAGCTCGATAAACTGCAAGTGGTAAAGCAAGATGTAGAAGACTTTATTTATTTATTGCCTGATGCAAAGAAGCAATACTTTAATAATCCAAATTTTTCAGGAAGGGTACGTTTTAATTTTGATTTGTTTGACCGAACTGACCTTGCATTGGAAGAGTTGGCAGAAAAAGTTGTTGAAGCATCTAAAGAATACCTTTCTTATGATTTTGGGCAAGTGAAGCCTGTTGATAGTGTTTACACTATTGTTGAATTTATTTACAAACAATCATCAGCAGATTTTTACAACATTATAGATGAACATAAATTTTTCGATGAGATCTTTGTATTGTCGGGAACTATATTAGAACATAGGAGAAAAGATATTATTAACTATCTGAAAAATCCGGCCAACAGAAAAAGGAAAATTCTGCTTATTACTACCCAGGTAGTAGAAGCAGGAGTGGATATTGATATGGATTTGGGATTTAAAGACCGTTCCATTATTGATTCCGATGAGCAGCTTGCAGGGCGCATCAATCGAAATGTCAACAAAGAATACTGTACGCTTTATTTATTTAATTATAATAAAGAATCTGTTATCTATGGAAAAGACCAACGGTTTAAAATTACTAGGGAACAAATAAAAGCTGAGGAGTATAGACGCATATTAGAGCAGAAAGACTTTGATACATTATACGATAAGATTTTCAATGCGAGAAATGAATGGAACTATAAAGAAATGGTGGAGAACTTTTCCGATTACGAAACTGCTATACAAAGACTCAGATTTCGATCCGTTCATGAAAAGTTCAAGCTAATCGAGCAAAAGAACATTTCTTGTTTTATTCCATTGGATATTCCCATATCTATCGATGGTACAGTAGTGGGAGTTAAAGAAACAATATTTAGTGCTATTGAGTTGAATTTCTTAAAGCGAAATGGTATTCATCCGAATGAAAATGATGAAATAAGTGGACGGGCAGTTTTTGATGTATATCTCAGTTCTATTCATAATAAATTTGAATTTACACAGCAACAAATCAGAAGGAAGGTTTTACAGAGTATTATGTCGAAGTATGTATTCTCTATTTTTGCGAGCAATAAGATAGAGAACGAGCTGATACATTTTTACGATAAAGACAAATCTGAATACGGATATATGTACCTTGAAAGGTGGAAAGATATATATTCTATCGAACAAGGGTTGGATGCAAGAAAATTGATCGGGATAGAAGAAAGCCAATTTTTATAACCGCAATAGACAAATTCTTGTTGTCAATGACCCTCAACGCTACTCTTATTAACCTTTATCATGTGTGTCCGCGTGAATGCTGGTTACACGCCAATGGTATCCGAATGGAAACCACTTCCGAGATAGTAGCAGATGGCAAGCTTTTACACGAGATCAGCTATCCCCAACGCCCTGGAAAATATACAGAGATTGAGCTTTCTTCAACTTTTCATGAAATCGAGCTAATGGGCAAAATCGATTTCTATGATGCCAAGGAAAAAGTCATCCATGAAATTAAGCGTAGCGATAAAGCTGAAGTTGCTCATGAGTGGCAGGCAAAGTTTTACATCTGGCTGCTGGAGCTAAATAGTATCGCAGGTGCCAGGGCCGTCTTAGAATATCCCAAACTTCGGCAGACGAGTGAGGTGACGCTTTCAATACCTGATAAAACTTACTTACAGGAAGTCATTTATAAAATAACGCGTTGTGCTATTAACGGGTGATTATTTATGGGAATAACAAATATGTATATAGTTATGAAATAAAAAATGTTGTGCAG
>NZ_BAABFN010000021.1:0-154268 GCF_039541075.1 Compostibacter hankyongensis
GCAAACGGGATCACCTCCTGGCCGACGATATAGGAGGTCGGCAGCAGTATGTTCCTAAAGCCCATCCGGTCCGCCGTCTTTATGATGTCCGCACAGTGGGGGTAGTTGCTGCGACGCGAGGGGTCCACCGTCCCCAGAAACGCCGTATCCCCGCCGCACAGATCGTCAAACCAGGATACCTCGCATACCCGCTTCTCGGTACGCGCCGGAATTCCTTTTATGGCTGCCTGTAGCATGATATATGGTTTTGCTGTACCTACAAATCTCTTCAATCAGCATTTAAATCTAAAATTATTTATTCTTATGGGTTATTGCCAAAAATTATGCTGGGCCACCTACCTTTCTGCGAAGGTACCGGGAGCAGTCTTCCAATTTATCCCGGATAGTGCGGAATTAAAAAAGGATTACCTTTGACGGGCTATCATGGAGGATTTTAAATTAAAGGTATTTCATTCTGTAGCTAAGAACAGAAGCTTCACCAAAGCTGCTTCAGAGTTGTTTATTACCCAACCGGCCGTTACCCAGCAAATCAGGAATTTAGAGCAATCGCTCGGCGCACGGCTTTTTGAGCGCATCGGCAATTCCATCGTGATGACGCCGGAAGCAGAGGTTTTATTCCGGTATACCAATGAGATCATGCATCTGTATCATGAATGCACGCTTGAGTTGAGCACCATGAAGAACCGGCCTGCCGGCTCCTTTTCCCTGGGCGCCAGCACTACGATCGCCCAGTACCTCATCGCCCCCGTATTGGGCTCTTTTCAGAGCAAGTTCCCGAATATCACCCTCAACCTGCTGAGCGGGAATTCGGAGACGATCGAAAATGCGGTATTGTCCAAAGAGATCAGCCTGGGTATCGTGGAGGGCAAGCGACATCACTCCGATCTGAAATATTCCGAATTAACCACCGACGAGCTGGTGCTGGTGACCCATACGAAAAGCCGCTTTTCCAAAAATAACCGCATCAATCTGGAAGATCTTAAGAAAATACCCATTGTCCTGAGGGAACGGGGATCGGGTACGCTTGAAGTGATCGAAAGCGCATTACAGGAACATGGCATCCGTTTTTCCGATCTGCTTGTCATCATGCATCTCGGCGGCACGGAAAGCATAAAATCATTTCTGGAAAATTCTCACTCGGTAGCGTTTCTGTCAAAACGGGCGGTCCAGAAAGAAGTAAAATACGGGGAATTAAAGGAGCTTCCCGTCAAGGGTTTTCATATCCTCCGGAATTTCTCGTTTATTCATCTGCATGGACAGCCGGACAAGTTCTCGACCATGTTCATGCGGTACGCCAAAAATCATTACAGCCCGTAGTAACGGGAAAGACTGATCATGAAGGCGTTTCAATTTCCGGATACGATCTCTCCACGTTTTCCGGCGAGCAGGTAAAGCACGGCCATACGGATGGCTACGCCGTTCTCCACCTGGTGCAGGATAATGGACTGGCCGGAATCGGCCACATCAGAGTTCAGTTCCACGCCCCTGTTGATCGGGCCGGGATGCATGATCACGATCTCCTTCTGCAGGCTATCCAGCACCTCACGGCTCACCCCATACACCAGGTTGTATTCCCGCAGGGAAGAAAACAGCGGACTGTTCTGCCGCTCCAGCTGTATACGCAGCACGTTAGCCACATCGCACCACTGCAGGGCTTCCCGCAGGTTGTAGGTAACATTTACGCCGAGGGCCTCCGCGATATAAGGCGGGATCAGGGTTGGCGGACCGGTGACGGTAACCTCCGCGCCCAGCTTTTTCAGACAATAGATATTGGAAAGGGCTACGCGGCTATGCATGATATCGCCTACGATCGCCACCTTTTTACCCGCTATTTCGCCCAGCCTTTCCCGGATGGAGAAAGCGTCGAGCAGGGCCTGGGTGGGGTGCTCGTTGATACCGTCGCCTGCATTGACAATGGCCGCCTGGATATGTCTGGAAAGAAAATGAGGGGCGCCGGAAGCAGAATGACGCATGACCACCATATCCACCCGCATGGCCAGGATATTGTTGACCGTGTCGATGAGGGTCTCCCCTTTTTTTACCGAGGAAGCCGAGGCCGTGAAGTTGACTACATCGGCAGAGAGCCGCTTTTCCGCCAGCTCAAAGGATATCCGTGTACGGGTAGAATTCTCGAAGAACAGGTTTACGATAGTGGTGTCACGCAGGGTGGGCACCTTCTTGATCGGGCGTTTGAGTATTTCCTTAAAATTATCGGCAGTCTGGAAAATAAGTTCGATATCCTGTGCAGTAAGGTCTTTGATACCGAGCAGATGTTTGACGGATAGTGTCATTAAAAAGCAAAGTTAAAATTCCTGTCGCAGAATGCAAATTCCTTTTTATCCGATCAGCACCACCTCTTCCCGCTGATCCGGCTCCTGCCAGAAAACACGTACCCGCTGCGAGATGATGGAGTCGATGGTCTTTCCCACATAATCCGGCTGAATGGGCAGCTGCCGGCTGAAGCGCCGGTCGATCAGCACCAGCAGCTCCACCCGCTCCGGCCTCCCGAAATCGAGCATGGCATCCAGGGCAGACCGTATGGTGCGGCCGGTATAGAGCACATCGTCCACCAGGATGACCTGTTTCCCTTCGATAGAGAACCCGATATCCGTACGCGTGGGAATATGCAGCTCCGCGCCCTTGTTGTAATCGTCACGGTAAAAGGTGATATCCAGCCGGCCATAGGGCACCGGCGTACCGGGACGCAGCTGCAGCAGCCGCTGAAAGATATGGTCGGACAGCCAGATACCGCGGGGCTGCAGTCCGATCAGCACCGTATCGGCAAGATCCGGATGATTCTCGATCACCTGATGGCACAGCCGGTCAATCGTGATGGCCAGTTGCTGGCGGTTGAGTATAGTCTTCAAAACAGCGGCTTTTAGCGGCTTCAAATTTAGCAAAGTTAGCGCTTGCAGCCGCCATATTTACCCGTTTATATATTTCAACCGTTTGAACCCTATCTTAGCGGCACCAACAGTCCTCAGGCTGCCGGCCGCTCACCTGCCGGCGCTGCCGGATCTGTTTAGCATCCCAAGTCCGGAATTTAGGATTACCTTCCTGACGGATAATCTTAGACTTTGGATCTCTGACTTAAAACGTAAACCTATTGCCGATGAATCCCGAAATCTGGTACCGGCAGCAGCTGGAGAAGCTGGAGGACCGGGCACTCCGGCTCCGGCGGCGTAACGGCAGACTCGCCGCAGGACGCCTCCTCAGCTTTGCGGGCGGCATCCTGCTCTTCTTCGTCCTGCTGCCCGTTCAGCTGCTGCCGGCCGTCATCCTGCTGCTGCTCTGCTGGGCAATCTTTGCCTGGCTGGCCATAAAAGATAGCGACAGCCGGCAGCAGCTTTCCCATATCCAGGTGCTGAAAAAATGCTGCGAAGAAGAGCTGCAATCGCTCTCGGGCGACCAAAGCGCTTTTGACGACGGCGCCGGCTTCCGGGAAAGGGATCATCCTTATACGGCCGACCTGGACATCTTTGGCCCTTCTTCCCTTTTCCAATATCTCTACCGGGGCACCAGCCCCTTTTCAGCCGCATGCCTGGCAGACTGGCTTTCGGGGCCGGCTACACCGGAAGATATCCGGCAGCGGCAGGAGGCGGTGGCTGAGCTGCAGCCCCTGGCGGGCGGCAGGCTGGAGCTGCGCGCCCGCGGGCGGTCGACGCGTCTGCAGCCGGACGACTGGCAGCGCATCCGGAGCTGGATAGCGGCGGAAGCGGACGACGCCCTCCCCGCGTGGAGCAGGCTCACGCGCGTGCTTCCCTGGATATCGCTGGGGGCGGTGTTCCTTATTGCCTTCACCCATTCGTCCTGGCAATGGCTCTGGCTGCCCCTGCTGCTGCATGCCTGGCTGGCCAGGCAGGTCAACAAAACGGTATCGCCCGCATACCGGCAGCTCTCCCGCTCGGTGGATATCATCAGCAGCACCGAAGCCGGCATGATGTGGATGGAAGCGCAGACCTTCCGTTCCGCCTGCCTGCAGACACTGAAAGGGCGGTGCCGCCACGGGGAGGAAAACGCTGCCTTCATCCTGCGCCGGTTAAAAAACATCCTGGACCGTCTGGACTACCGGCAAAACCCCCTGGTACACCTGCCGCTTAACCTGGTAACTTTCTGGGATGCCCGCCAATACCGGGAGCTGCTGACCTGGAAGCGGCAGTACGGGGCTGTGCTGCTGCAGTGGACCCGGGTGCTGGCCGAGACCGAAGCGCTCTGCAGCTTTGCCAACTTTGCCTTCAACCGGCCCGGCGTGGTGTTCCCGGAGCTGTCAGAACGGCATTTCACCCTCGAGGCTACGGCGTTGGGCCATCCCCTGCTTCCCGACGGCAAATGCGTCCGGAATGACGTAGCGGTGCAGGGAGCCGGACAGGTTTTGCTGGTCACGGGCTCCAATATGGCGGGAAAAAGCACCTTCCTACGGACGGTAGGCACCAACATCGTGCTGGCGCTGGCCGGCGCGCCGGTATGCGCCGACCGCTTCCGGGTATCGCCGGTGAAAGTATACAGCAGCATGCGCATCGCAGACAACCTCGAGGAAAACATTTCCACTTTCTATGCCGAGCTGCGCAAGCTGGAGGTGATCCTGCAACAGGTACGGATACACGAAAAAGTATTTTTATTGCTGGACGAGATATTCCGCGGCACCAACTCGCAAGACCGGCATACCGGCTCCCGCGCGCTGATCAGCCAGCTGCTGCGGGAAAACACAGCGGGCATCATCGCCACGCACGACCTGGCCCTTACCAGTATGGAGCAGGATTATCCGGGGAAGCTGCACAATTATCATTTTGACGTGCAGGTGAGGGATGAGGTGCTTTTTTTCGACTATAAACTGAAAACAGGCATCTGCACCAGCATGAACGCATCGCTGCTGATGCGGAAGATCGGGCTGGAGCTCCCTCCGCAGGCGGGAGAGGCAAAAGGCAAAAGGTGAAAGGTGAAGGGCATTTTAAAGTTTAAAGTTCAAGGTCTAAGGCTTCCTTCCAGGCAAATTAACTTTAAACTTTAAACCTTAGACTATTGAATCTCAAACCAGAAACTTCCCTATCCGAGAAAAGGATACCGGTAATCGGTGACGGGCACAAAGGTCTCCTTGATGGTGCGCGCGCTGAGCCAGCGGTACAGGTTCAGGAGGGACCCGGCCTTGTCGTTCGTGCCGGAAGCGCGGGCCCCGCCGAAAGGCTGCTGTCCCACTACCGCACCGGTGGGTTTGTCATTGATATAGAAGTTGCCCGCGCTGTTTACCAGACGGCGGGTGACCCGTTCTATCACCTGCCGGTCCCGTGCAAAGAAAGCGCCGGTAAGGGCATATCCTGAAGTGCTGTCTGTCAGCTCCAGTATTTCTTCAAACTTATTGTCGTCATACACATACAGCGTCAGCACCGGACCGAAGATCTCCTCGCAGAGGGTGACATACCGCGGATCGCTGGCCTCGATGACGGTGGGCGAAATAAAATAACCATCCGTTTTATCGTACTCCCCTCCCACCAGTATGCTTACGCCCGGATCCTGTTTGGCGCGGTCAATATAACCGCTGATCTTATCAAAAGCACGTTCGTCGATTACCGCATTGATAAAGTTGCCGAAATCCTCCACCGGTCCCATCTTCATGGATTTCACCGCCGCCACCAGCCGCTCTTTTACCGATGCAGCCAGACTTGAAGGCAGATAAGCCCGCGATGCTGCGGAGCATTTCTGACCCTGGTATTCAAAAGCGCCGCGGGCCAGGTTGGCCACTACGGCGTCCACATCGGCCGAGGCGTGCACCAGCACAAAATCCTTACCGCCGGTTTCGCCGACGATGCGGGGATATGATTTATAAACCTGGATATTTTCGCCGATGGTTTTCCACATGGTCCGGAATACGGCGGTGGAACCGGTGAAATGAATACCTGCAAAATCGGGATGCGAAAAACAAACCTCTCCCAGCACCGGTCCGTCCACATAGATCAGATTGATCACACCGGGCGGAAGACCGGCTTCGATAAGCACCTGCATAAACAGCTGCGCGGCAAATACCTGGGTATCGGCGGGCTTCCACACCACCACATTTCCGCACATCGCCGCTGAGCAGGGCAGGTTGCCGGCTATGGCGCTAAAGTTGAATGGTGTTACGGCCAGCACAAATCCCTCCAGGGGACGGTATTCCATCCGGTTGTTGACGCCGGGCGGCGAATAGGGCTGCTGGGCATATATTTCGCTCAGGTAATGCACGTTAAAGCGCAGGAAGTCGATCAGCTCGCAGGCGCTGTCGATCTCCGCCTGAAAGGCATTTTTGCTTTGCCCCAGCATCGTGGCGGCATTTATGGCATACCGGTAGCGGGTAGCCAGCAGCTCCGCTGCTTTTAAAAACACGGCCGCCCGGTGTTCCCAGCTCGTATCCGCCCACTGCGCGCGGGCAGCGAGCGCAGCCGCTATGGCTTGCTCCACGTGCTCACGGCCGCCCTGGTGAAAGCTGCCCAGCGTATGCTTCCGCTCATGGGGAGGATGCAGCGCTATCTGCCGCGCTGTCCGCACCTCCTCCCCGCCGATATACATGGGAATATCCGCAACCTCCTTCTTCATGCGATCCAGCTGCGCTTTCAGACCGGCCCGTTCGGCCGTGCCCGGGGCATAGCTGCGGACCGGCTCATTTTCCGGCTTGGGAAAATAGAAATAAGCATTGTTCATGACAGACGCTTTTTGCAAATATAGGATTACTGCGGAGATTGGCCGCCCGGCGGGAAAAGCTGCGGGAAAGCCATTCCCGATTTGCTTGTTCCGGAAATATGTGCTTTTTTTGAAGTTCACTCCGCAGACAGCTTATGGCTTATTTTCTCTGGTACTGTGTGCACGTTTTCCGGCTGGCTGCGCATGTGCTGCGGACCAGAAAGCGGGAAACAAAACGCGCTTGGGGCCTGCTCTCCCGGATCGAGGAGCGGCAGCAGGGCCGGTTCGGCAAGGCCACCCGGAAAAAGATCGCCGTTTATCACGGTATTTACACTCCGATGATCTGCGACGCGTTTGCCAGGCTGCACGGACGGCTGACCCATACGGCAGAAAAAGACCGGCTTTTTCATTATTTCATTGCCAGCTCGTTGTATGACGATTTCACCGACGAGCAGATGTTCTCCCCGGAATCGCTCAAAGCCATTATGCTGGAGCCGCAGAACTGGAAGGCCGGTTCCTTCGACGAACGCGTCTTCCTGGATTCGCACCTGCTTTTATGCGAGAGTGTAAAGGACAGGGAGGGTTACACCCGTCTTCTCCGCGAGATGACCATCGCCCAGCTCAGCTCGCGTGAGCAGGAAGGTGAAAATGAACTGACGGATGAAAGGCTGCAGGAGATCACCTTCCGGAAGGGGGGATATTCGGTGCTGCTCTGCCGCTATTACCTGGATACGCCGGCCACTGCAGCGGAAGACGCCTGCTGGTACCGGATCGGCGCTATTATACAACTGACCAACGATCTTTACGATATTCATAAGGACCTGCAGCAGCATATCAAAACCCTTCCGGACCGGATGCAGGACGCATACCGCTTTGAAGCTTTTTTTCTTCATCAGCTGCAGGAAATGAAAGACGATATCGGGCGGCTGTCCTTTCCCCGGCAAAGGAAGCAGGAGTTCAGCCTTGCCATGGCCGGTATTTATGCTTTCGGGCTGATTGCGCTGGACCAGCTGAAAACGCTGCAGGACAGGAACGGGCATCTGCCGGAGCTGGCCACCCTGCCGCGTAAAACGCTGATTATCGATATGGAGAAGCCCGGCAATATTCTGAAATGGTTCCGTTATACCTACCGGTATGCAAGGATGATTTGATGATTTGATGATTTGGCGATTTGATGATGGAAGGACGCCGATGAGATGCTTATTCCGTCTCCTTCTGCAGCATCAGATAGGCTTTTATAAAGCCGTCCAGCTCCCCGTCCATCACCGGCTGCACATTGCCTACCTCGTAGTCCGTACGGTGGTCTTTGATCATCTTGTAAGGGTGGAATACATAGGAGCGGATCTGGGAGCCCCATTCGATCTTTCGTTTGCTGGCGTTGGTGGCGTTCTTCAGCTCCTCGCGCCTTCTCAGCTCTTCTTCATACAGGCGGGATTTGAGCATGGTCAGCGCCTTTTCCCGGTTTTCTCCCTGGGTACGGGCCTGCTGGCATTCCACGATGATGCCGGAGGGAATATGCTTCAGGCGGACCGCCGTTTCGACCTTGTTGACGTTCTGCCCTCCTTTACCGCCGGAACGGTAAAATTCCCATTCGAGATCCGCCGGGCTGATCTCCACCGCTATGGAGTCGTCCACGAGCGGATATACAAACACGGAAGCGAAAGAAGTATGACGCCGGGCATTGGCATCAAAGGGTGAGATGCGTACGAGACGGTGCACGCCGTTTTCCGC
Source organism: Compostibacter hankyongensis (assembly GCF_039541075.1). Taxonomy (NCBI): domain Bacteria; kingdom Pseudomonadati; phylum Bacteroidota; class Chitinophagia; order Chitinophagales; family Chitinophagaceae; genus Compostibacter; species Compostibacter hankyongensis. The sequence goes on from NZ_BAABFN010000021.1 coordinate 8,380, forward strand.
CTTGAGCAGGCCGTAGGAAAACTCTCCGTCAAATTCGAGGGTGGCGGATTTGATACCGGCGCCGTCGCCGTACTGTACGTCGATCTCGGACACCTTCCAGCCCTGCTTTTCGCCGTACATGCGGTACATACGCAGTAGCATCTCCGCCCAATCCTGGCTTTCGGTGCCGCCCGCGCCGGAATTGATGGTCAGCAGGGCCGGCAGCTCATCTTCGGGCTGGTTGAGGGTGGATTTGAACTCCAGCTCCTCCAGCTCGGCCTGGGCCTTTTGGTAAGCTTCTTCCACCTCGGTCTCCGAAGCCTCGCCTTCCTTGTAAAAGTCAAGCATCACGCCACAATCCTCTACCGCAGTATTGACTTTGTTATACAGGTCTACCCAAAAACGGTTGACCTTTATTTCTTTCAATACGGTAGTGGCCCGTGCCTGGTCGTCCCAGAAGCCGGGGGAAAGCGTGAGCTGTTTGTCGTTTTCTATCTTGGCGTTACGTTCAGGGACGTTAAAGAAACCTCCCCAGGACAGCGATACGGTCCCTCATAACCTTTAACTGATCTTGTGTCATAGCGGCGCAAAACTAATTAAAATTACCGGATCACAAAGCTTTGCCGGCGGCAAGCCTGTAAAAAAAGCGCCCGTCCTGCCTAAGGCAGGACGGGCGCGCTGATCGGTTATTATCTGTACGGCCGGGCGTGACTGCACCGGCTGTGGTCTTACCATTTATCCACTTCTTCATCATGCGAAGCGGAAACAGGCGCCTCTTCCTCCTTTACGCTGCCTTCTTCTCCGGCATCGGACATTGCTGTGGCATCCTCCTCGGGAGCAGCAGGTGCCGCATCTTCCTGCACCGCCGGCGCCTCGTAATGAACGGCGCCGTCTTCATGACGGTGGCTGGTGTAGCCGTCCCCGTTCTCGAAATGCTCGTCGTTGTCATGATTAAACGCGTCAAAATCAAAATCCGGCATCAGCTCGGTCTTTACATAATCAATGGCTTCGGTAAGGGCATTCAGGAACTTGTTAAAATCTTCTTTGTAGAGAAATACTTTGTGCCTGTCATAACCATTGTTGTCAAACCGTTTCTTGCTCTCCGTGATGGTCAGGAAGTAATCGTTTCCGCGTGTGGTCTTCACATCAAAGAAGTAGGTCCTTCTCTTTCCCGCTTTCAAACGTTTGGAAAACACACTGTCATTGTTACGCTCCTGTTGATTGTTGTTTTCGTACGCCACAGTAATAAGTTTTAATGGTTTAAAATAGCCCTGTTAGATGATCAAGAAACAAATATACTATTGTTTTCCAAATATCAAAATTTTTTAATGGCTTATGCGGGAGCCCCGTCATTATCTCCCGAAACCCGCTGCTGCTGGGCATAGAGGCCTGCATAATATCCGTTTTTTGCCAGCAATTCCTCATGGGTACCCCGTTCTATGATGGTACCGTTATCCAGTACGATGATCTGGTCAAATTCAAAAAGGGCAAATATCCGGTGTGTGATGATAACGGCTGTCCTGTCTTTCAGATAAGTATACAGCTGGGTAATGATCGTTTTCTCGGTTTTTGCATCCACGGCAGACAGGCAATCGTCAAAAACCAGCAGATTGGGATTTCTGATCAGCGCCCGGGCGATGGACACGCGTTGCTTTTGTCCTCCGGAAAGGGTTACCCCCCGCTCCCCCACCAGGGTATCGAAGCCTTCTGGAAAGCCATCGATATCCTTTTCCACAGCGGCCTGGCGCGCGGCCTGCCGCACCGCCTGGAGACCCGCATTCTCCGAACCAAAGCGGATATTGTTGGCAATGGTATCCGAAAACAGAAATACATCCTGTGGCACATAGCTGATCTGGCTGCGCAGGCTTTCGAGCGAAAATGTTTTCAGGGGAATATCGTCTATGCGCAGCTCCCCCTCGTCGGGATCGTACATGCGCATAAGCAGCTGGGCCACGGTGGACTTGCCCGAGCCGGTTTTCCCGATGACGGCTATTTTCTGACCCGGCAGCACTTCCAGGTCAAAATGTTTCAGCGCCTGTATACCCGTATGCGGATAGGTAAAGGAAACGTCCCGGAAGCGGACATGGCCGCGGACCGGCGCCGACCGGCCATTACGGGGCGAACGGATGGCCGGTTCGGTATGCAGGAACTCGTTGATTCTTTTCTGGGAGGCCGCCGCCCGCTGGATCATGGCAGCCACCGATCCTATAGAGGCAACGGGCCACATCAGGAGATTGACGTACACCACAAACTCGGCGATGCTGCCGACTGTGATATTGCCCCGGATGGCCTGTATGCCGCCGATCATTACCGTGAGCAGCGTGCTCAGGCCGATCATCAGCTGCATGGTCGGGAAATAGATGGCTTCCGTCTTGGCCAGGTTCAGGGAGCTTTTGCGGTAATCTTCGCTGGCCGCTCCGAAATGAACACCGGCTGAGGCTTCCTGCACATAGGATTTGATGACGCGGATGCCGGAATATGATTCCTGGGCCTGGGTGGTGATGGCCGACAGCTGCGCCTGTATTCGCTCGCTTTTCCGGTGGATGAGACGGTTCACATAGTAAATGGAAACGGCCAGCAGCGGCAGCGGGGCCAGGGTATAAATCGTCAGCGTTACATTTACCCGCAGCATGGCGCTCACCGACATCACGATCAGCACCACCAGGTTCACCGTATACATGAGGGCAGGGCCCACATACATCCTCACCCGGGATACATCTTCCGAGATGCGGCTCATGAGGTCGCCTGTATTGTGCAGCTTGAAAAAATTCAGGTCCAGCTGCTGGTAATGCCGGTAAATGCTGTTCTTCAGGTCGTATTCGATAAAACGCGACATCACGATGATCGTCTGCCGCATAAAGAACATGAACAGGCCGCGCAGCAGGGCCATCGCCAGCAACACCGCACCGCCATATGCCATTAGGCGGACCAGGGATGCATCGTTCATCCAGGCAAAGGTGAAGCGGAGGAAATCATTTTGCGGGGGAATAATGCGCCGCTCACCGCCCGGCCGGCCGATATTGCCGCCCACAAAATCCAGCAGATAGCGGATCACCTGCGGCGGAAGCACGGCCAGCAGATTGGAGATGACTACAAACAGAATACCCAGGATCAGCCTTCCTCTGTATTTGAAAAAATATTTATTGAGTACCTTTAGGTGTTGCATATTATTCTTCTCCCTCCGTGGGCAGGATTCGTGCCGTTACATCAACTGAAAACAAAGTTAGGGAAGAAAACCTATCCTGCCTCATTCCGCCGCCTCAGGCGGAAGGGACGGAACGGACGTTTATTCATAACCGGCAGCCGGAGAACGGCCTGCCGGTCAGATATTTGAATTATTCATGCAGAAGATTTCTTTGAAGGATTTCGCAAAGATGGCCGGCGTATCTCCCACAACCGTGTCCTTTGTGTTAAACGGAAAGGCAGAACAGATGCGGATCAGCAAAGCGCTGGCCGGGAAGATCAGCGCGCTGGCCGAAGCTACCGGCTATGTGCCCAACCAGATCGCGGTAAGCCTGCGTACCGGAAAGTCCCGGATGATCGGGCTGATCGTGGAAAGCATTTCCGGACATTTCTTTGCTTCCCTGGCCCAGACCGTAGAAGCCGAGGCCGGGCGATTCGGCTATAAGGTCATCTACTGCAGCACGGAAAACGATTCCCAAAAAGGACGGGAAATGCTGCGGATGTTTGCGCACCGCCAGATAGACGGATACATCATTACCCCGGCGGCCGGGATGGAAAAAGATGTCCGCTCCCTGGTCAACCAGCAGAAGCCTGTGGTGCTGCTGGACAGCTATTTCCCCGACTACAGCATGCCGCATGTGCTGGTAGATAATTATACAGGAGTAAAAAAAGGCATCACACACCTGCTGAAAAAGGGACGCCGGCACATCGGCTATATCACGGTAGACCTCGATCTTATCCAGATCAGCCAGCGGGAATCCGCCTACCGGCAGACCCTGAAAGATCACGGCATCCGCTACAACCCGCAGCATGTCCTCAGACTACCCTATCCCGTCTGCGGAGAAACCGCCATTCCCGAGATCACCCGCTTTATCCGCAGCAAGCCGCAGCTGGAGGCGCTTTTCTTTGCCACTAACTATCTGGGGGTGCTCGGTCTGGAAAGCATTGCCGGGCTGGGCCTGCGTCTGCCGGATGACCTGGCCATGGTTTGTTTTGACGATCACGATCTTTTCCGGCTCTATCCGCCGGGCATCACCGTCATCAAGCAGCCGGTAGAAGCCATCGCCACCAGGGCCGTACAGCTGCTGATGCAGCAGCTCGGCGAAAAAGGTCTTTCGGCCCGGAACACCCAGGTACAGCTGCCCGCCAAACTGGTCGTCCGGAAGTCGAGCTGACCTTACAGCCTGACGATGTCCGCCCGACCTCAGAAAGGTACCGCGTTACCCAACCGGCTACGGTAAGCCTTATAAAAAAGCCTGGTCCGGCCTGAGGCCGGACCAGGCTTTTATGAACGGTTCGTCATGATCTATTTATCCAGGGTCGTTGGCTTTACCACCGGCTACTGACCGCTGGACTACTTACTGACCGCAGACCAACGACGGTTATTTACCCACAATTGACCGGTAGCGACCAATAACGAGTGAAGCGTGACGATTGGTTGGCTCCCTTTTAGGCGCCGGCTTTCACCCCTTCCACTACCAGGGCTTTCACGCCGTTACGCTCGGCCACCTCGCCGGTCACCTCTACCTGCTCGCCACCGTGCTTTCTGGCTTCGTCATAAGGCTTGGTATTGCCATGGCTCTGCACCAGCAGGTATACATCACCCTTGCTGTCCATAAGTCCTGCCGGGGCGCCGCCTTCCAGACACATCGCCGCGCAGCTTTTATGATCGGCACCATGGGCGCCTTTGGCCATATAACAGTTCATATCGAGAACCTCGCCTTTCACCGTTGTCTTGGACTGGGCGGAGGCATTGAGGGAGCAAAGCGCCAGTGCAGCCACGGTAAGACCGCCGGCCAGCCTGGAGAAACGAAGTACGTTTGTCATGGGTTGTGTTTTTGCGTGTGTATGATCGGCGGCTTGCCAACCCGGCTTTTTTGCCGCGTTGCTTTGCAAACCGCAGTCTAAGATACAAAAAAATATATGGACCTTCATTTTTCCGGTCCTAAAAATTTTTTCAAATATTTGTTGCAACAATAATTGTTTTTACTTACCTTTGCCTCATGAAGATCGAAGCAGCCATCCGGCAGACACGGTTTACGGACAATTACCAGAAAATGGTGGTCAACTTCGTATACACAGGCAACTGGCTGCGGGATGAACAGGTAAAGATATTCAAGGCATACGGCATACTGCCGCAGCATTATAACGCCCTCCGCATCCTGAAAGGCAGGTATCCGGATCCTGTATCGCCCGGGGAAATAAAAGCGGTGATGCTCGATAAAGCCAATGACCTTACCCGGTTGCTGGATAAGCTGGTACAAAAAGAAATGGTGCAGCGCCGGCTTTGCGAAACCAACCGCCGGAAGATGGATGTCACCATCACACCGAAGGGACTGAAGCTGATCGAGGAGCTGGAAAAGCCGCTGGGCGCCTTTACCCAGACCCTGAAAAAAAGACTGACCGATAAGGAGGCCGCACAGCTTAGCCGGCTGCTGGATAAAATGAGGGATTGATTTTTTTATCCAAAATCTTGTTTTAACAAATAAAGTTTCAACGATAACGTTCATCACATCCAAAACCCACACACATGGCAACCAAGCAATGGGTCTCCGACCCCGCTCACAGCGAAATCCAGTTTAAGGTAAAGCATCTGATGGTGACCAACATCACCGGCAGCTTTAAGCAGTTCAGCGCCTCGGCCGAAAGCAGTCGCGACGACTTCCAGGATGCCAAGATCAGCTTCAGCGCTGATATCGCTTCTGTGGATACCGGCAACGAGCAACGCAACGGACACCTGCTTGCCGCCGACTTCTTCGACGCCGAGAAATTTCCGCAGCTGAGCTTTGTTTCCACCGCTTTCCGCAAAATAAACGACGAAGGCGATTATGAACTGGACGGCAACCTTACCATCAAAGACGTTACCAAGCCCGTAAAGCTGCGCGCCGTCGGTGGCGCCGTGACCGATCCCTGGGGGAATGTAAAAACCGCCTTCAGCGTGGAAGGCAAGATCAACCGAACCGATTGGGGTCTCAGCTATAATGCCGCCCTGGAAACCGGCGGTGTGCTGATCAGCGAGGATGTACGCATCCTGGCAGAGGTCCAGATGACCGAATCGAAGTAAGCATTCGCCGATACCTCAGTTTCCCGGAACATTCCGGAAAGGACAAAAACACAAAGCCATCCCGTCTCAGGCGGGATGGCTCGTTTTTTAGAGATCGGTAACGGTCCGCGGACGCGTCTCAGGAAAGCTGTTTCAATGCCTCCTTTATCCGCTGCTCCGTTTCCTCCCGGCTGAGCTCCTCCCTGGCAAACTTCTCGCCGGTAATGTTTTCATACAGCTCGATATACCGTTCACTGACGCTATTGACAAAAGCATCGTCCATCCCGGGCACCTGCTGCCCGGCCTGCCCCCGGAAGCCGTGCTCCATCAGCCATTCGCGGACAAACTCCTTGCTCAGCTGCTTTTGGGCCTGCCCGGCCTGCTGCCTTTCCTCATATCCCTCTGCATAGAAATAACGGGAAGAGTCCGGCGTATGTACTTCATCAATAAGAAAGACGGTATCTCCCTGCTTTCCGAATTCATATTTGGTATCCACGAGGATCAGCCCCCGTTTGCCCGCCAGCTCCCGGCCCCGCTTAAAGAGGGCCAGGGTATATTGTTCCAGCTGCTTATAATCGGCTTCGCTCACCAGTCCCCGGGCGATGATCTCCTCGCGGGAGATGTCTTCATCGTGTCCCTCATGGGCTTTGGTCGATGGTGTAATGATCGGCTCCGGGAAAAAATCGTTTTCCTTCAGGCCTTCGGGCAACGGCACGCCGCAAAGCTCCCGTTTCCCGCTTTTATAGGTACGCCAGGCATGGCCGGTGAGATTGCCACGCACCACCATCTCCACCGGAAAGGTTTCGCAGCGGATACCAATCGTAACATCGGGAGCCGGGACCGCCTTTACCCAGTTGGGTACGATATCCCGGGTAGCCTCCAGCATCTTGGCCGCGATCTGGTTCAGCACCTGGCCCTTGTAAGGAATAGGCCGGGGCAGCACCACGTCAAAAGCGGAGATCCGGTTACTGACCACCATCACCAGAAGGCGGTCCTCAATGGTATACACATCGCGGACCTTGCCCTTGTAAAAGGCCGTTTGTCCGGGAAACTGGAACGGGTTGGTCGACATAATCCGGTTTAATGAGTATGATAAAAAATGCGGCGCCCTGCACCTGGACAGGTCCCGTGTTTATGCTGCAAAAGTAACGGAACACCTTACCCTGCGGACGCCTCCAGCGCCTGCACGATATCCTGCAGGATGTCCTCAAAAGCTTCCAGTCCCACGGAGATGCGGATCAGCCCGGGGGTGATGCCTACCGCCTGCCGCTCCTCTTCGCTGAGCTTGGCATGCGTGGTCGAGGAAGGATGCGAGGCGATGCTGCGCGTATCGCCGAGATTGGCCGTCAGCGACAACAGCTTCAGGGCGTCGAGGAAACGGCGCCCCTGCTCCACTCCACCCTTCAGGTCAAAACAAACGATCCCGCCCCCCGCGCTCATCTGCCTGCGGGCGATCTCATACTGGGGATGACTTTCCAGGAAAGGATATCTTACCGAGGTCAGCTGGGGATTCCCCTGCAGTGCCTGCGCCAGCCGGAGCGCGTTTTGCGAATGCCGCTCCATGCGGACATGCAGCGTTTCCAGGCTGCGGCTCAGCAGCCAGGCGTTAAAGGGACTGATGGCCGGACCGGTGCTGCGGCAAAACAGGTAGATCTCGTGAACGAGCGCTTCCCGTCCGAGCACAATACCGCCCAGGACCCGTCCCTGCCCGTCGATCCACTTGGTAGCCGAATGCAGCACGAGGTCTGCACCCTGACGGATGGGCTGCTGCAGCGCCGGAGAAGCAAAGCAATTGTCCACGCACAGGATAATGCCGTGCTTTTGGGCAACGGCGCTTACCTTTTCCAGGTCAATGATGTCCAGCCCGGGATTGGAGGGTGTCTCCAGAAAGATCATCCGCGTATTGGGGCGGATCAGGGACTCCAGCAATTCGGGATGATTAAGGTCAAAATAAGTGGATTCGATCCCCCACTTGGGCAGGTATTTGCTGATCACCGTATGGGTGGATCCGAAGATGGCGTTTCCCGACAACAGATGATCTCCCGTCTTCAGCAGGGCCATGAAAGCGGAAAAGACCGCGCTCATGCCCGAAGCGGTGGCATATCCCGCCTCCGCGCCTTCCAGGCTGCACATGCGCTTCACAAACTCATCCGCCGTCGGATTGCTGAAACGGCTGTATATGTTCGCGTCGATCTCATCGGCAAAGGCGGCCCGCATCTCCTCCGCATCGTCGTAACAAAAGCTTGAGGTCAGGTACAGGGGTGAGCTATGTTCTTTCTCGGCCGTACGGGGCGTACGTATGCGTATAGCATTGGTCTCCGGACGATAATCCGGTTCTTGCTGTCGGTCACTGTTCATCGGTACAATTATTACGTGCAGATTGATTGCCTGCGCAAAACTATGGGTTTTCTACCTTCACCTCCCAGGTAAGGTCTGCGCCGGCTGCTTTCAGGGTAGCGGCTACGGAACAGTATTTCTGCATGGAAAGTTCTGCCGCGCGCCGTGCCTTGTCGGGATCGATGGATCCGCTCAGCTCAAAAATCAGGTGCGCAGACTGCCAGAGGGCAGGCTCCTTACCGGTTTCGCGTTCGGCCTGTATACGGATCCGGAAATCCCGGATATCCTGCTTTTGCTTTTTCAGGATCATGACCACATCGATGGCGGTACAGCCGCCCAGCCCCATGATCAGCATCTGCATAGGCCGGACGCCGTTGCCTTTCCCTCCGTGCGCCGGTCCCGCATCCATCTGTACGCTGTGCCCGTCCTCGTCGCGGGCTTCCATATTAAACCCGTCGTCGATCCGTTGTAAGGTTATTTCCATGTTTCCAATTTATCTCGTGCAAAACGATTTTCAGCAGTCTCGGTGAACGCTGCGCGTTTCCGGTTTCCCGTTTGAAGTCCAATTTTAGGCCATAAAAGTGTCTTATAATGAGATCATCATCAAATTATCAAATCAGCACATTATCAAATCATCCTTTTACCCTTAAAAACTGGTGTAAAGTTAATCAATACACTACTTTTGCATTTATTATTTTTGAAAATTGAAAACGCAAGGACTTGTCATTACAGCTATTCACGCATGCGCAGCCTTTTCCGCTGGAATCCGGCAGCATGCTCCCCGCACTGGACATCGGTTATCATACCTACGGTACGCTGAATGCAGCGGGCGATAATGTGATCTGGATATGCCATGCCCTTACGGCCAACTCGGATGTGGCCGACTGGTGGAGCGGGCTGGTCGGCGCAGGCCGGGTGTTGGATTTCAACAAGTATTTTGTGGTATGCGCAAATATCCCCGGCTCCTGCTATGGCAGCTCCGGACCGCTGAGCAAAAACCCGCAGACGGGCAAGGCCTATTACAGCGCTTTTCCCCAGGTAAGCATCCGGGATATCGTACGGGCGCATATGCTGCTGCGGGAACACCTGGGCATCCGCAGCATTCGGCTGCTCGCCGGCGGCTCCATGGGGGGATACCAGGCGCTGGAATGGGCCCTGCATGAACCGGGGCGCATAGAACGGCTGTTTTTGCTGGCCACCGGCGCTTCGGAAAGCGCCTGGGGCATCGCCATCCACACGGCACAGCGCCTGGCCATAGAAGCAGACAACAGCTGGCAGGACGATAGTCCCTCCGCCGGGCAGAAAGGCTTAAAGGCCGCCCGGGCCATCGGCATGCTTACCTACCGCAACTATCAGACCTTTGTGGCGCGGCAGACCGATCCCGACCTCGACAAAACAGATCATTTCCGGGCTTCCTCCTATATCGAATACCAGGGCGAAAAGCTGGTAAAGCGTTTTAATGCCCAATCCTACTGGCTGCTGACCAAAACCATGGACAGCCATAATATTGCGCGGGGAAGGGCAGCCTCTACCGCTGCCGTGCTCCGTACCATCCGGCAAAAATCCCTGATCCTGGGCGTTACCAGCGATATCCTCTGCCCGGTGGAAGAGCAGCGCTTTCTGGCCAAAAACATGCCCGCCTCCGCGTATTATGAGATTGATTCGCCTTACGGGCACGACGGATTCCTTATCGAATTCGAACGTATCGGAAAGATATTGCAGGACTGGATGTAAGCGCGGCTACCGCTGCATAACGTATTCGATGACCTTCTGACGGGGATCAAAAGCGCGCAGGTCGTCCAGCCCCAACGCCTTTACGGCGGTACGCACCAGCACTTCTTCATCCGCTGTGCCGGCAGCTCCTTTCTTTTCCAGGAAAAACCGTCCCGCTTCGGTGAGGTACCGGAGCGGTATCATGCCCACCAGCTCGCTGCCGCTTACCCGGACGCCATAGTCCGCCGCCCGGCGCACGCAAGCCTCAAAAGCCGTATGTACCGGCGTTTGGCGCGCATCGGTCAGGTTCATGGATACCTGCGCAATCCCATATTCTTCCATATACCAGCCGATGGCTTTTACAGCAGGGAGCCGCCGGGCGTTCTTCTCTTCTGCCGCCCTGCCGGAGAGGACAGCCGGCGCTTTTTCCCGTATATCGGCAGCGATGGCCCGGGCGATCTTTAGATCAGCGGTATCCAGGTTCACATTATAGGCTACCAGGAAATCCCGGGCGCCGATCACCACGGCCCCGGCTTTGGCATGAAAAACGGCAGGACCGAAATCGGGCAGCCATTCGGGCGCTTTCAGCTTCTCGGCCAGCCCTTCGTACTGCCCCCGGCGGATATCGGACAGCTCGGTACGCAGCGCCATCAGCGCCGCCTTTCCATAGAGATAAACGGGCACCTGCAGCTCCTCTCCCACACGCCGGGCCAGCGCCCGCGCATAACCGGCCGTTTCCTCCATGCTGATACCCGATATGGGGATAAGGGGGCAAACATCTACCGCGCCGATACGCGGATGCACTCCCTGATGCCGGCTCATGTCGATCAGCTCGCAGGCTTTACGGATAGCGCGGAAGGCGGCCTCCGCCACGGCATCGGGAGGACCGGCAAAGGTGACCACCATACGGTTGGCGGTTTTCCCTATATCAGTATGCAGGAGCTGTACCCCCGGGATCCCGCCGACAGCATCCGTAATGGCCCTGATCACTGCAGGATCGCTCCCTTCGCTGAAGTTGGGGACGCATTCAATGAGGCGGTTGTCGGGCATTAGTCCATAATCATCAGTCAATAGTCAATAGTCAAAACCAATGGCCAATGACTATTGACCAGTGACATTTATGCAATTTCGAGATTTTTATCATAACTATCGAGGTGCACCTGTGCTACCGCCCTTCCGGAAGGATCGTTCATGTTCTGGAAAGAAGCATCCCAGGCCAGCGCTTCGGGCGTGCTGCAGGCTACAGAAGGTACCGAAGGCACACACTGGGCCGCCGAATCAGAGGGAAAATGCTCATGATAGATGGCCCTGTAATGATATTCTTCTTTGGTCATGGGCGGGTTGATCGGGAAGCGGTAGTTGGCATTGGCCAGCTCGTGATCGCTCACCTTCCGGGCAGCCAGCTCTTTTAAAGTATCGATCCAGCTGTAACCCACCCCGTCGGAGAACTGCTCCTTCTGACGCCAGGCGATGCTTTCCGGCAGGTAATCCTCAAAAGCTTTCCGGAGTATCCATTTTTCCATCCGCTGCGGTCCCGCCATCTTATCCGCAGGGTTCAGCCGCATGGCAATATCCATAAACTCCTTGTCGAGGAAGGGCACCCGTCCCTCCACACCCCACGCGGCCAGTGATTTGTTGGCCCGCAGGCAGTCATAGAGGTGCAGCTTGCCCAGCTTGCGCACCGTTTCCTCATGGAAGGCACGGGCGGTAGGCGCTTTGTGAAAATACAGGTATCCTCCGAACAGCTCGTCGGAACCCTCTCCGGACAGCACCATCTTTATGCCCATAGACTTGATCACCCTTGCCATCAGGTACATGGGCGTGGAAGCCCGGATGGTAGTCACGTCATAGGTCTCGAGGTGATAGATAACATCCCGGATGGCATCCAGCCCCTCCTGGATGGTAAAGTGGATCTCATGATGTATGGTGCCGATAAAGTCGGCCGCTTTTTTTGCGGCGGCCAGATCCGGGGAACCTTTCAGACCTACGGCAAAGGAATGCAGCTGGGGATACCAGGCCTGCTCTTCGTCGTTGGACTCCACCCGCCTGGAGGCAAATTTCTTCGTAACGGCGGCAATGATCGAGGAGTCCAGACCGCCGGACAGCAGCACCCCATAGGGCACGTCGGACATCAGCTGACGGTGCACCGCGTCTTCCAGGCCTTTGCGCAGGGCGGCAATATCGGAGGTGTTGTCCTTTACGTTCTCGTAGGACTCCCAGTCCCGCCGGTACCAGCGCTGCAGCTCGGTGCCTTCCTTGCTGTAGATATAATGACCGGGCTTGAATTCCTCAAAGCGGTTGCAGACGCCTTCGAGGGACTTCAGCTCCGAGGCCACGTAAAAGTTGCCAAAGGTATCCCAGCCCATATACAGGGGGATGATGCCCATATGGTCCCGGGCGATCAGGTAGGCATCCTGCTCCTCATCATAGAGGGCAAAGGCAAATATGCCGTTCAGGTCTTCGAGGAAGCCGGCTCCCTTTTCCCGGTAAAGAGCGAGGATCACCTCGCAATCGGACTGGGTCTGAAAATCGTATTCGGGCAGCTCCTTCCGCAGCTGCCGGTGGTTGTATATTTCGCCGTTCGCCGCCAGCACCAGGCTGCCGTCCTGGCTGCGCAGGGGCTGACGCCCGGACTGCGGATCCACGATGGCCAGCCGCTCATGCACCAGGATGGCCCTGTCAGAGCTGAATACGCCGGACCAGTCCGGACCGCGGTGCCGGATTTTCTTGGACATCTTTAATACCTGGGGGCGCAAATCTGCTGAGCCTACTTTCAGGTCGAACGCGCCGATAATACCACACATATCAGTTTTGTTAAGGGTTCTTAAAATGGAATATGGTGCAAGGTAATAAATTTTTATTAATCGTCTAACGTTTTTGGCATTTACTTAAATATTATTACAATATAATGGCTTTTTGTTTGATAAACCAAATCTGACAGGGATGATTTTTTAAAGTTTCTGATTTACAGCCTGACAGGGCATAGAAGATGCCGGCTACGGCAGGTACAGGGTCCGTTCCATCGGCTCTGCCCGGTGATGGGCCACGGCATACCCATATAAGATCAATAGGGTACCTAAATATAAAGTCTTATTTTAGGAGATCAAAGCTAATTCCTTAGATTTCAAACCAGAAATCAGAAACCAACGGCTAAAAACCAGAAAACGCTCTAACCCAGCAGCTCCAGCAGGCGGGGGCGGATCTTTTCCGCATAGTGCTTGATCACACGGGGACTGATCTCTTCTTCCTCTTCGATCCGGCCGATCTTTTCAAAGCCGCTCCAGCGGATGATATCCTCCTCGTTGACATGATAGGTACCGTTGAATATCCACCCCAGCACGGGGATCTGCCGGTTTTTCAGACATTCGGCGGTCATCAGGGAATGGTTGATATTACCCAGATACTGGCTGGCCACCACCACCACCGGAATGCCCAGCATCTTGATGAGGTCGGGGAAAAAATCGCTTTCATTGAGGGGCACCATCAGCCCCCCCGCACCTTCCACGACAAGATGCCGCTCCGGCGTACGGATATTGTCAAAAGCCGACCGTATGGCCTGCAGGGTAACCTTCACATTATCGATACGCGCTGCCAGGTGGGGAGATGCCGGGATGGTCAGGGTATAGCATTCTTCATGAAACCGGCTGTTGCCGTTGGAGACCAGGCTGCGTACCCTTTCCGTATCCGTACCCTCTTCCGTGCCGGCCTGTATCGGCTTCCAGTAATCCGCACCCAGCGCCTCCGTAAGTATGGCAGCACTCACCGTTTTCCCGATGCCCGTACCGATACCCGTTACAAATATTGCTTTCCCTTCCAAAGTATGATTAAGTTTCGGCAAACCTACCTAATTTTACCGGAAAGCGGAAAAATGACGCCCCAAAGCAGGGTCTCCCGGCGCAAACCTGCTCATTTTGATTTACTTTTGAGCGCGGGAAGTCGTCTTACACCAGACGACAGCTTCCTGAAAAAGCCGGGCCCCGCAGCCGCTGTGCCGTGGACCTGCAGCCATCACGAAATAAATAGGAACGAATGGATTATCGCGCAAATATCCTGAATGCGATCGGGAATACGCCCCTGGTAAAGCTTAATAAAATAACGGCCGGCCTTCCCTGCCCCGTCTATGCGAAGGTGGAGTTCTTTAATCCCGGCAACTCCATCAAAGACCGCATGGCGGTAAAAATGGTAGAGGAAGCCGAAAAATCGGGGGCGCTGAAGCCCGGCGGCACCATCATCGAAGGCACTTCGGGCAATACCGGCATGGGCCTGGCCATGGCCGCCATTGTAAAGGGATACAAATGTATTTTCACCACTACGGATAAGCAGTCACAGGAAAAGATCGACATCCTGCGGGCCATGGGTGCGGAAGTGATCGTCTGCCCGACCAACGTAGAACCGGAAGACCCCCGTTCCTACTATTCGGTGGCCAACCGCCTGGCACGGGAGATCCCCAACTCCGTGTATGTAAACCAGTACGACAACCTGGCCAACCGGCTGGCCCATTACGAACAGACCGGCCCCGAGATCTGGGAACAAACCGGGGGCGCCATTACCCATCTCGTGGTGGCCAGCGGCACAGGGGGTACCATCTCGGGTACCGGGAAATTTTTGAAAGAGAAAAATCCAGACATACAAAACTGGGCAGTAGATAGTTATGGTTCTTTGTTAAAAAAGTACTTTGACACAGGAAAGGTCGATATGAGCGAGGTTTATCCTTATATCACAGAAGGCATCGGGGAGGATTTTGTCCCGGCCAACTACGATATGAGTGTGATCGACCACTTTGAAAAAGTGACGGACAAGGACGGGGCGCTTATGGCGCGTCGTATTGCCAAGGAAGAAGGCATCTTTGTCGGCTACTCCGCCGGCTCTGCCCTGCAGGGGCTGATGCAGCTGAAAGACCGGCTGAAACCCGAAGATATCGTGGTGGTGGTCTTTCACGACCATGGCAGCCGCTATGTCGGCAAGATATACAACGACCAGTGGATGGTGGAGCGGGGTTTTTTACATGTACATACGGTGCGGGACGTGATCAGCACCCGCAGGGATCAGCCGCTGGTCATCCTGTCGCCCGAGGAAAAGGTGACCGACGCCATTGAACGCATGAAGCGGTTCGACATAGAGCATATTCCCGTCATGGACGGCAACGAGCCCATCGGCGCGATTTCCGAAAATGGTCTTTTCAATAAGATCATCGATGACCCGACCGTAAAGGATATGACGGTCAAAGAGGTCATGCAGCCTCCTTTTCCGGTAGTATCCACCGAAACCCCCATAGAGCGGCTTTCCGCTTATATCAACAAGGACAACGGCGCGGTCCTGACGCGGGACGAAACGGGCACCTATCATATCGTTACCAAGTACGACATCATCCAGTCGCTGGCCAACAGTTGAGCGCGGCCGCTTCCGGTTAGCCGCCGCTACCCTCAGCCGCCCGTTTTCAGGTATTGCTGGAGTGTGGCCGTCAGCCGCTCCACTTCGGCGAGGGTATTAAAACTGTGTAGCACCACCCGCAGCCGCTCGCTTCCCGCCGGCACTGTCGGGGAGAGCACCGGCCGTACATCCATCCCGGTGGACTGCAGGGCGGTCGCCAGGCGTTTTACCGCTGCATTGCCCGGGACAATGATCCCCTGTATGGGGGTGAGTGCACCGCGATGCGCGCAGGGAAGCGCCGCCCGGTCAAACTGAGCCATCAGACGGGACAGTTGCTCCCGCTCCGTCCGCATCTCCGGGAAGCGATTGTAAGCGAGCTGTACGCCAGCCATGGCCGCCGGCGGCAAGGCGGTAGTATAGATAAAGGAACGGGCAAAGTTCAGTAGGTAGTATCTCAAGCTTCGGCTGCCGGTAACGGCGGCGCCATGCACACCCAGGGCCTTCCCAAAGGTATGCACCCGGGCCAGACAGCGCTCCTGCAGGCCAAGTTGCTGCACCAGCCCTTCTCCCTTGTCACCCACGACGCCGGTGGCATGCGCTTCATCGACAATAAGGTGGGCGCCATAACGCCCGCACACCTCCGCGATCGCTTCCAGGGGAGCCCGGTCGCCGTCCATGGAATAGATGCTTTCCACGGCCACGAATACACGTCCGCTCAGTTTTTTCAGCCGCTGCTCCAGGTGAGCGGCATCATTGTGGGCAAAGGCAAAGGCCCGGGCGGGCGATAACCGGATACCGTCGCGTATAGAGGCATGGATAAGGCGGTCGTATAATACGATGTCGCCACGATGCGGCAGCGAAGAGAACAATCCCACGTTGGCATCATAGCCCGAGTTGAAGACCAGCGCCGCTTCGGCCTGATGAAACTGCGCGATCTGCGCTTCGGTCTCCTCGGCTAAGGCATAGTTCCCCGCCAGCAGGCGGGAGCCGCCGCTGCCATGGGAAAGCCCGTGCCGGCTAACGGCATCTGCTATGGTTTCCTGAAAGGTCATATCCCGGGCCAGCCCGAGATAATCGTTGGAGCAGAAATCCACCTGCTCCGCAGCCGGGCGGCGCAGGGTGCGCAACGCATCCTCGGATTGCCGTTGCTGCAGATAATGTCCTAAGAAATCCTCATCAGGCATGGAGCAGTTATTCTCCGGTTATTTCAACATAAGGTTCTCCCTTACGAAGCAGTTCGACCACCACTTCCAGATGTCTTGAAAGTATTTCACGCATGCGGTTATTGGAACTATTTCCACAGGTTATCCAAATGATCTGGGGCGGACGACCCTGCAATTCAAGTAATCTTATAAAATCATCATCTTTATTCATGATAATGGCCCCTTCCGCACGAGCCTTGTCAAATATCTCACTCTCAATCCCAAAGCCCGTACAGATTGCGCTTTTACAGATTTAAAGGTCTGATTGATCCATGCAGCAATAGCGGGAGAAAGCTGGGCATCTATCCAGATATTCATGCAGCAATTACGGGGTGGTCAAACTTATGACTGGCATATTTAAGGGCGGCTTCGATATCCGCCTTTTCCAGGTCTGGCAATTCCTCTATTACTTCATCCTGTGTCAGGCCAGCTGCAAGCAGGTTGAGGATGTCTATCACTCGTATCCGCATGCCGCGGATGCAGGGCCTCCCTCCGCATTGCTGCGGGTCAATGGTAATTCGTTCCTGCCAACTGTTGCTTTTCATCTGTTGATATTCTTTTTTTAACGGTCAGGTAGCCGCGAAAGCTATGTCGAGACCTACCCAAAGATACTAAATTAACGTTTACAGGCCTTTCTCCCGTCAACCCTTACCTTTGCCCCATGTCGCAAAAAAACGCCATACTCGGTCTGAAGCTGCCCACCGATCCGCGTTGGGTTAACCTCGCCGCCATCTCGCTGGAAGATATCCTCACCGATCATGCCTATTGCGAGCAGAAAGCGGCAACTTCCTGTATTTCGCTGATCCAGGGCTACCCCGAAAAGGAGAAGCTCGTGACCGCGCTTGCCCCGGTGGTCACCGAAGAATGGGGGCATTTCCGGCAGGTGCTGGCGGAGCTGCAGAAGCGCGGCCTGCACCTGGGCAAGCAACGGAAGGACCAGTACGTAAACGCCCTCCTTTCCGCACAGACAAAGGGCGGCAGCGCAGAGGACCGGCTGCTCGACAAGCTGCTGATCTGCGCCCTCATCGAAGCCCGGAGCTGCGAGCGGTTCCGCCTGCTCAGCGAAGGGTTGGAAGACGAATATCTGCGGGAATTCTATCGTCGCTTTATGGTATCGGAAGCCGGACATTACCGGCTGTTCATCGACCTGGCCCATACCTATATCCCGGGCGAAAGGGTAAAGGCCCGCTGGCAGGAATGGCTGCAAACCGAAGCCGGTATCCTGCAGACTCTCGCGCTGCGGGGAGACAGGATGCATTAAAGGGAGGCAAAAGGTCAAAGAAGAAAGGTGAAGGGCATTTCAATCCGGTATTTTTTAATAAATTCAGCTTTTTTTATACCCTCAACCCTGTGTCATGGATATGCAGCAGCGGCGGGCCCGGCTGGAGAAAGCCTTTTTCCAGCGGTTCTCAGGCGGGAAGATCTACCCATCCTATACGGACGCTGCAGCGCGCTGCAGCCGGGGTCTTTATGAGAATACGGATATCCTGGAGATCGTAAAAACAAAGGCCCGGCAGTTCAGAACAGACCTCAACAACGGCACCCCCGTGAACATCAATATCGGCGTGCTGTCGCTTACCGATGCCATCTGCCGGATGGCCGGACGGCATCCCGGCAAAAGGCTCAGGATAATCGATTTTGGCGGCGGGGACGGGGGATATTATCTGTACGCCCGGAAGCTGATCCCGGAAAATATTTCCCTGCAATGGCAGGTGGTGGAAACGGAAAAAATGGTCGCCGCCATGCGGGAGTTTGAGACGGCGGAATTATCCTTCTCGGCTTCTCTGCAGGAAGCGGCGGAGAAGAGTGCTGGGAATACCGACATCATCTTCACCTCCTGCACGCTTCAGTATACTCCCGATCCCTGCCAAATGCTGGAAGCCCTGCTGGATATGAAAAGTAGCCTCATCCTGTTTAACCGGCAAAGCCTTTCCCTGGAAAATTTTGATGTTATTTCCATACAGGCCTCCCTGCTGAGCTGGCATGGATATGGTCCGCCCTCTACAGCGGGGTACCGGGAGCGGGTGATCCGGTATCCGCATACCAGCATCCGGCAGCAAAAGTTTGAAGAAATGATCGGCCGGAATTATCATACGCTCTATACTTTTGATGAGCCTTCCGGGACCAGGAAGGCCGGCAGGTACCGGACCATCGGAAAAAGCTATTGCTGCCTCCGGAAATGAAACAATCAACGTAAAAAATGGAATCCACATCACCTTCACCCGGCTATTATCCCTTTAACGTACGCGTATACGGCATCTGCATCAATGCGCAGCAGCAGGTCCTGGTCAGCGACGAATATATCAAGGGAGGATTTTATACCAAGTTCCCCGGCGGAGGTCTCGAATACGGGGAAGGCACCCGCGACTGCCTGAAGCGGGAATGGGCCGAGGAATTATTCCAGGAGGCGGAGATCGGAGAACACCTCTATACCACGGACTTCTTCCAGGAATCCGCCTTCGGGGACGGGCGGCAGATCATCTCCGTCTATTACCGGGTGAAGCCGGTCTCTCCTTTCGTACTGCCCTTTAAGGAAAAGCCCTTTGATTTTGATGAGCTCAGGGACCAGGCGGAAGTTTTCCGCTGGATCAACCGGGAAGATTTTTCAGCCCACTCCGTAACCCTGCCGATCGACAAAGTGGTGGCGGAGATCATAAAGGACATGGAATTTGAAATTTGAAATGCGCTGCCTAAGCGGTTTCCAATAAAAAATTGCCGTCTATGTTCAGCTTCTGATGGAGTTTTTTTACTATTCTGAGATTAAGCTTCCTTTTCCCGTTAATGATCTCACTCAGGGTAGAATTAGGTACTTCGAGTATCTGGGAAAGCTGTCCCTTATTCAGTTTGTTTTCATACATGTATTCTTCCAGAATGGAAGCAATGGTAGTCGTCACCGGCATGGGGTACTTTTCTTTCTCGTAGGCCTCAACAGCCAGAGAGATCACCCTTAATTGCTCGGTTTCAGTGGCTGTAAGATTACCAAAGCCTTTTTCTATAAACGCTTCGATCTTTGCAAGGGCCGTATGATATTGCCTGTTGGATGAGATTTTCATATTATGATCTCTTATAGTCTTATAAAGCGGTCAGCTTCTTTAACCTGGACAAGGCGTCATATTCTTTATGGGTTAAGATTGCTCTTATATACAGCGTCCTTATTGTAAAGTGTATCATTGCAATCAACCGAAAGTTATTCCCTCCGATATCGAACACATATCTGTCCTCCCCGATCGCATCCACTGTATTGAAAGTAGATTTAACGGAAGCAAAACTTTTCCAGTCTGCCTGAGAAGCTTTTTTAAACCAATCATTCAAGGGGCCGGCTGCCCCCGGATATTTCTTTACAAACTCGTGAATAGCTCCTTTTGTAATGATAACCATTGCAAATTTAGAAATTATTTCCGAATTTGGAAAATATTTACCAAAATACGAAAATGTTCATTCAAAGGATTGTCCGGGGCATTCAGCCTTTTAAAATTCCGCCTTTTTCCTTTCACCCTTCGTCCTTAACCTTTTTGCATCGCCGCCTCCTTCATCTTCAGCGCCGTCTCGGGTCCCACATACCGCTCGATACGGTGCTCCACGAGGTAGATCACCGGTGTCAGCACCACGGCCATGGTAAACTTATAGATATAGTTCACTACACAAATGGCCAGCACCTCCTTCCAGCTCCAGCCGCTGCCCAGCTTAAAGGCGATGAACAACACCAGGAAGCTGTCGAACAGCTGGGATATCACCGTTGAACCCGTCGCCCGCAGCCAGACAAAGCGGTGACCCGTCACCCGCTTGATCCGGTGAAAAACGAGCACATCCACCAGCTGCCCCACCAGGAAGGCTGTAAGACTGCCCACGATGATCCACATCCCCTGCCCGAAGATGCTCACAAAGGCAGCCTGCGAATCCGGCACGCCCCGCTGCTGGTTGCTGCTCAGCCAGAAATCGGCGCCCGGCACCCGGATGGCCAGAAAGAACATCACAAAGGCATAGGTGATCAGCGCCACGGCAATATAAGATATACGTCTTACCGCCTTGGGACCATAGTATTCGTTGACAATATCCGTCATCACAAACTCGAGGGGCCACAGCAATACCCCGCAGGTCAGGTTAAACGACAGGTCCGTCTGCCCGAACAGGGTAAGACGCGCGGGAGCCAGCCCGAACAGCTCCTCCAGTGAAAATATCTTCCCCCCGATACACTCCGCGATCAGGGCATTGGCTACAAAAAAGCAGGCAAAGAAAATAAACAGCTTCGTGGGCTTGTCCTTGAGTATATTGCCGATCATCGTATCAAAAAGTAAACAAGAGTGAGCACTAAAAAAAACAGGTTAACGGCCCATAAGGTTTTGCCGGCCTGCCTAAAAACGCTTTTTCCCGATCTGAGGGCCATAACGCCAAGCGCCAGGTTAACCAGCACATTCAGCGGGAGCGCCATGAGAAAACCCATCACCGCCACCGTCTTCACCGTCCAGTGATCTGCATAAGATCCCAGGGGCATTCTCTGTAACATCCACGCCGCTACGAAGCAGATATTGCAACAAAGCGCTACTTTTTCTAAAAAACGGATGGCTCCCATACCGAAAATGCCCCGAAAGTAATACATTTAGGCCGGAAATAATACGCATTAAACCAATCCTAACCCCGATAATATGTCCGTAAACTGGAAAAAATCAGTCTTACCCCATATTCTGGCCGTACTTATCTTTATCGTACTCGGTTTTATCTATTGCAGCCCGGTTCTGCAAGGCAATACCCTCCACCAGAGCGATATGACACAGGTACAGGGAATGATGAAGGAAGCCAGGGATTTCTATGACCGGACCGGGGAACGTCCGCTCTGGACCAACAGCATGTTCAGCGGTATGCCCTCCTTTGTGATCTATACCGGGCCTACCGCCAACCAGCTGGGTTGGGTGAACCGGCTCACTACTCTGTTCCTCCCCCAGCCGGTCAACATGCTCTTTATCGCCATGCTCGGCATCTATTTCCTGCTGTGTGTGCTGGGGTTCAACTACTGGGTACGTATATTCGGCGCCGTAGCCTACGGTTTCTCCTCTTACAACCTGATCCTGATGGTCACCGGTCATATCACCAAGATGATGTGCATGGCCTGGATGGCCCCGGTTTTTGCCGGCATCATATTGGTGTACCGGGGCAGGCACCTGCTCGGGGGAGCGATCACAGCCCTGTCCGCGGGGCTGCTGATCTATAACAACCACCTGCAGGTGATCTACTATACGCTCATCATGATCGGCTGCCTGGTGGTCGGTGAGCTGGTGTACAGTATAAAAGAGAAGACCCTGCCCCGCTTCTTGATCGCTTCGGTAGTGCTGCTGATCGCCGGTATCCTTGCCGTGCTGCCGGCATCGGACAACCTGCTGATCACCCAGGAGTATGCGAAATACTCGATCCGTGGCAGCCAGTCCGAGCTGACCCTGCAGAACACCACCAACCAAAGCTTTGAAAAAGGGGGACTGGACATCGACTATGCCTACCAGTGGAGCATGGGCAAGCTGGAGACCTTTTCCATCCTCGTGCCCAATGTATATGGCACCGCTTCCGTATCTCCGGAATTTGTCAGCAATTCCGAGACCAAAGCGAAGCTGCTTTCCTTAGGTGTGCCGCCTCAGCAGGCCGACGCTGTAGCGGGACAGTTTGCAGGGTGGCTTTACTGGGGGCCGCAGCCGGGGACCTCGCAGGTCTATTTCGGGGTCGTCGTCTGCTTCCTTTTCATTTTGTCGTTGTTCCTGATCCGCAGCCGGCACAAATGGTGGCTGCTGGCCGTCACGGTGATCGGTATCGTGATGTCCTGGGGAAGAAATTTTGCCGGGATAAACGACTTTTTATTTTACCATCTTCCCTTCTATAACAAGTTCCGCGCTCCCTCCATGAGCCTGATCCTGCCCCAGCTCACCTTTGTATGGCTGGCCGGGTGGGCATTGCAGGAGCTGGTTACCGGAAATACCGATCAGAAAAAGGCCTGGGAGGCTATAAAAAAATCGCTGTATATCACCGGCGGGATCATCATCCTGCTGATGATCATCCCCGGCAGCCTAATGGACTACAGCGGCCCAAACGACAGTATGCTCCAAGGTCCGCAGGCTCAGCTCTTGGGCGCCCTCCGGAGCGACAGGGCTTCGCTGCTGCAGCACGATGCCTTCCGTTCGCTGATCCTGGTGCTGATCTTCGCCGCCCTGCTCTGGGCCTTTGTCAAACAAAAGATTAAAACCACGCCGTTCTTTGTGATACTCGGCGTTGTCCTGCTCTTCGATCTTTTCCAGGTGGACAAGCGCTTTCTCAATAACGACAGCTTCGTTCCTGCCGAGGAACCTGCCATGCCCGCGCCTTCTGCCGCCGACCAGCAGATCCTGCAGGATAAAACGCCCTATTACCGGACGCTGAATCTGGCTACTTCCCCATCCAATATCTTCAACGGGGATGCGCTTACCTCCTATTATCACAAATCCGTCGGCGGCTACAGCCCGGCCAAGCTCTGGCGTTACCAGGATCTGATCGACTACCAGCTGACTCCCGAAATACAACGGATCATCTCCAGCCTGCAAGGCAAGCAAAGCCTCGACAGTGCGGCAATGGCCGCCTTCCAGAGCTCGCCGGTGCTGAACATGCTCAACACGCGTTACTTTATCGTTAACCCCGGCGCCCCGCCGGTACGCAACAATGCAGCGCTGGGAAATGCCTGGTTTGTAAAGGGCGTGCGCTGGGCCCCGGATGCCAACAGCGAAATGCGGGCGCTCTCCAACCTCGACGTACAGGATAGCGCCGTCATCGACCAGCGTTTACGGTCACAGGTAGGCACGGTTGCCGCCGCCGACAGCGCTGCCCATATTCAACTCACCCAATACGGCCTCAATGCCCTGAAATATGCATCCGAAAATACGGCGGAAGGGTTGGCGGTATTTTCCGACATCTACTACCCGGCCGGCTGGAAGGCTTTTATCGACGGAAAGGAAACGCCTATTCTCCGGGTAAACTATGCCCTGCGGGGGCTAAAGATCCCGGCGGGAAAACACCAGATCGAATTCAGGTTCCACCCCGATACCTTCTTCACCGGGCAGAAGATCGCCGGCTTCTCCTCCGTGCTGCTGATCCTGCTGGTAATCGGCGGGCTTGTAGCCGAGGGGGTGCGGAGGCAACGGGCCAAAGTCTAAGGTTTAACGTCTAAAAGTTTAAAGTTTTACCCCAGGCAAATTAACCTTAGACCCTGGACGTTAAACCTTAAACAATTTCAATACTTCTTTGAAAAGATATATCGCGCGACGATGAACAGGTGGGTAAAGAAATTGGGCAGGACGCCGTAATGTTTCTGTAAGATACGATACCGCTCCTTCCAGGCCAGCCGCTGCCGTTGCTTGGAAGTGCCGCCGGTACGGAACCGGGTAACGGTCAAATGGGTATTGCAGGCGCTGCGACACTGCTTCAGACAGCGGATCATCCAGTCCACATCCGCACACACCTTATACCGGAGATCATAGGCCGCCGCAAGCGACCGCCTGATCAGAAAGCCCTGGTGGGAAACCACCATACCGGTACGAAGGCTTTTCCAGCTCAACCGCTCCGGCACCCGCTGCGGCGTTTGCTCCGACCGCAGGCCCAGCTCCCTGTCCTGCTCATCCACAAAAAGCACTTCCCCGTAATAAGCATCCGCATCGGGACAGGCAGCGATCATCCCGCGCAGCACCCCGGCATCGTAAAAGGTATCGTCGGCGTTCAGGAAAAAAACATAATCGCCCGTGGCCAGCCGGAGCCCTTTGTTCATCGCATCATAAAGCCCCCGGTCCTTTTCGGAGAGCAGCCGGCTTATCACGCTGCCATAGCTGCGTATGACCGTTACCGTATCGTCCGTAGATCCTCCATCCACCACGATGTATTCGATCCGGGGATAATCCTGCTGCCGGACGCTTTCGATCGTCCGCGCAATATGCTTTTCAGCATTAAAACAAACGGTGATGACGCTGATCAGGGGAAAATCCATCCGTTTTAAAATTTATTCATGACCTCCACAACACGGTATATATCTTCCTCGCTGTGTGCATAGGAACAGGGCAGGCTTAAGGTGGTCCGGTGTATCTCTTCGGAAACAGGATAAGATTGGTCCGCTATAATACCCTGCATGGCCTTTTGCCGGTGCGGCGGTATGGGATAATGGATGTCGGCGCCGATCTCATGCTCCAGCAGGTATTTTTTCAACGCATCGCGACGGGGATGCCGGACATTGAAGATATGATACACATCAAAATAATCGGGATCCACCTGCGGCTTGATGAAGTCGTCCTTCAGCTGCTCCAGGTAAATGCCGGCCAGGGTCCGTTTATGCCTATTGATGGCTTCCAGGTAAGGCAGCTTCACCGACAGGAAGGCCGCCTGTACTTCGTCCAGCCGGGAGTTAAAGCCCGGCAGCTCATTGTAATATTTGACATCCGAACCGTAATTCCGCAGACGCCGCAGCGTAGCGGCCAGCGCATCATCTTCGCAGAGCACGGCCCCCGCATCCCCCAGCGCGCCGAGGTTCTTGGTAGGATAAAAGCTAAAGGCGCCGAAATCCCCGAAGGTACCCGAGAGCCGGCCTTTGAAGCGGGCCCCGTGCGACTGCGCACAGTCTTCTATCAGCCGCAGGTCGTACTGCTCGCAGAGCGCGCCGATCTTATCCATGGCGCAGCATTTCCCGTAGAGGTGCACTACCATTACGGCGCGGGTGCGGGGAGTGATGGCTTCCACGATCCTGTCGGGGTCGATGTTATAAGTGCTGATATCCGGCTCTACCAGCACAGGCCGGAGCCCGCACTGTACAATAGCCAGTATGGTGGCGATATAGGTATTGGAAGGCACGATCACCTCGGAGGTACCGCGCTCGAAACCGAAGGCCTCCAGCGAAAGCTGCAGGGCTTCCAGACCATTGGCCACGCCGACGCAATGTTTCGCATGATGATAGGCGGCATAGGCTTCTTCGAAACGTTTTACTTCGTTTCCCAGGATATACCAACCCCCTTCGAGCACCGCATCAAACCGGGCTTTGTAATCGGCAAAGAAACGCTGGTTGACCAGCCGCAGATTTTCGTAGGGGATCATAGCCTAATGATGATACGGTTCAAAGATATAATCCGCCGGGTCAAAAACCGTCGAAGCCATCACCAGCAATACGGCATCCGGCGTAAAGTCATGCATGGTATGCCAGTCTTCCGGCTGCAGGATCAGGCATTTACCGGGATGGTCTAACACAAAATCCTCCTGCTGGCTGCCATTGTCGTTGGAGACGATACAGCTGCCGTGCACGCAGATGGCCGCCTGTATTGTGCTATGATGCCGGTGGCCGCCCCGCACGGATTTATCCACACCATAAATATAAAAGATCCGCTTTACCGGGAAAGGGATATCCTTCTCTATCACGGTAAGACTTCCCCGCTTATCGCTGTGCGTGGTCAGGTCAATGATATGGGCCATGATCTGCGTACTGTTTTACGAAATCGTCAAGATAATAAATATGGTATACGCCCTTCAGCTTTCGCAGCAGACTCACCAGCGCAGGCTTCAGCCCCGATGGCGGAGGAGCGGCCCCATGTGGATCAAAGGTATTATCGAGCGTCTGGATGCGACGTTTGCTTTCTTCAAGCTCTTTGAGGTAAGGCTGGTAAAAACAGGCCTTCACCGCCTCGCTCAGCTGCCGGCGGCCCAGCTCTATACGCCCGTCGGTTAAGAACCGCAGGTAATGGAAATGATAAAATACGGGCAAAAAGGTATGCCCCGTTTTCCGCTCCGTGCAGACGAGCCCTTCAGGACCTTCTCTGACATCGTACTGCTGGATATTCCAGGCGGCCAGCCCTCCTCCGAGGTGCTGCAGCACCCACACGTTCTTGAACCGTTCCGGCCAGTCGTCCAGGTATTTCTGATCCCCGAACTTACCCTCCTCCTGCCGGGCATAGCACCATTCGATACAACGGTCCCTCCACCATTGCAATGTCTTCAGTCCGTAAGCATCATTTTTAAAGGTGATGAACTGCACGCAGTAGATGCCGGCCTTTACCGCCTTTTCGTACTGCGGGGAATAGCGGTGTTCGGTGATCAGCACCGAATGATCGCCCATTTCTTCAAGCAGGACCACCGGATCGCGGTAAAAATACAGGTCGGCGTCGATATAGGTGCAATGGGGAAGACCGAACCGCTGCAGGCAATATAAAATGGTGGAGGAAGAGCAGGTCCAGCAATATTCCGCCCGGCTCCGGAGGGGCTTTACGGACAGCAGCTCCTCGTCTTCAAACTCCCGCAGCGACACTACCGTTACCGCCGGCAGCGAAAGCTGCTTTAATATCTTTTCGCAACGGTCGTCAAAAGCAAAGATATAGAGATGAAAATCCGCTCCGGTGGCTGCCAGGGACCGGTACATGGTCAGCCCGCGGGACAGGTAATAACTATCAAATAAGGTACAGAAATAGCTTTTCATCCGTTCATTTTTGTGCCTTTTACCCTTCACCTTTGACCTCTTACCTTTCACCTTTTAAAAAATGCCCTTCACTTCTTTCCCCCTTTAGGGAGCCAAGATTCCCCTCTGACCTCTGACCTCTGACCTTTCACCCTTCACCTCTTTCCCCCTTTAGGGGGTTTTACGTTTCACCTTCCTCCAGACATGCGGCAGAAAGCGGAGGTTCAGCAGGGAGCGGCGGACCGCTTTGGCCGCATGGTCTTTTATCTCTTCCAGCAGCGGATCGGAAAAATCCTGCCGCGCCTGCTGCATGAGTTCCAGCGCCAGCCCGTACTCCTCGTTCAGCAAGGCTACAGCGCCCCCCAGCAGGTAGTCCCGCAGCGTAATTCCTTCCCGCCGTTCAAAGGTGTTCAGGTAGACCAGCTCTCCCCATCCGGCGGTTTTTTTGTGCGTCGCCGCCATCAGCTTTTGCATCAGCGAATTCCCCGAGAGCATGGCAAGCGCTGCCGGGGATATCCGGGAGGGACCCTTTACCGTAAAGCGGCTCAGGAAAAAAGGATGCGTATCCATAAACGCCAGCACCTGGTGCAGCTTGTCTTCTTCCATGTAAGCATCCATGATGCCGGGTTCGAACTCGGCAATTTTTACGCCCCGGATCAGGGCATCGCCGAGCGAACGGAAGATGCGCAGGTCAAGCCCCTGGGAGTCCGTCTTGAACCAGTCCACATAGGTGATCTGTAATTCGGCCAGGATATCCGTCAGCTTTCTGACGGGAAGCCGCAGTTGCTTTTCCACCTCAAACTTCCGGGCAAAATCGTAAGGCGCCAGCCGGTCTGCCCGCGGGCTGAGAAAGCTGGAGCAGAACGGGGAGGCGGTCAGGTAAAAAGGATGCGCGTTGTCATTGAGATCGGACACGATGCAATTGAACACATGCAGCTTTTTGTAATTTCCGGTCTCCCGGGTGATGTACCGGTATTCTCTTTCATCGGGATCAAAGGCGATACAGATACTGTACCGCGCTATCTTTTTCCAGCGGAAATGTATCTCTCCCGAAGCGCCGATATCCAGCAGCACAGGGGGCTGCTGCTGCAGTTCGGGTCGGGAAAATATTTTATCGATAAGCTGCATCTCCGGTCTTTGTCAGTAAAGCAATTTTTTTACATACCCGTCAAAATGCCGGACCCGGCCGTAAAAGGAAAAGTTCTCCTCCACTTTTTTTCTGGCCGCGTCGGCGATCTTCCGGCGTTCCGCCTCGTGCTGCATCAGGTAACGCACTTTTTCCACTGCCTCTTCCCGGTTGCTGAAGGTAACGATTTCGCGGTCCGGTGTAAAGTATTCCCGGATATTGGGCTTGTCGTCGGTAAGCAGGCAGGCGCCGGAGCCGGTAGCTTCGATCAGCCGCATATTGCCGGCCTCATGGACCTGGTCTCCGTGGACGTTCACCGTAACGGCGGAGCGGTTAAAGATGCCGTACATGTCCAGTCCGTAAGCAGCCCCCCGGCTCACCCGCTCCAGGCCGCGGATGGCGGGCCAGTCGCCCACCGACGCCTTGCGGTAATAATGTGCGCGGCGCTTCAGCGCCATGAGGCGGTTGCTGAAATTGGATATCCAAAGCTCCGCCCCCGCTTTACGATAGAGGGCATAAAGGGTCCTCAGCCGCAGGGTATGGATGTCCGGGATGATGTTGCCGACGAAGGTAACCCCATAGGGAGGACCGGCATTCCCGATCCGTTCTGTCAGGCTGGTCTCAAACCCGAAAGGAAGCAGCTCGCTGGAGGTTCCATGCCGGAGATGCCGCTGCCGGATATCCTCCACGCAGGTCAGCACCAGGCTGCAGCCCTGAAAGCGGCGCGTATCCGAACGGATATAGCCGTCCCACGCGATAAAATGCCGGATAAAGGGAAACTGCTTTTTCAGCTGGTCCCGGAAGGCCGGGTTGAAATAGCGGTCGTCGTCCTCAAAGATGATCTCCGGCCGGAAAGCGTCGATCTGCGCCCGCAGGATCGCCACATCCGGACTGCCGGTATGATAAGGCACTCCGTGTTTTTCGGCCCATTTCTTCTGCAGCACCGGATGGTTTACATATACTTCTTCCACTTCGTATCCCGGCAGCCGGTGCAGGTTGAGCTTCCACAGCCCCACCTCCGCATAGGCATCCCATTCCAGGGCTTTTACCTGCTCCTCATAGCCGGCCGGCAGCAGCCCGGGATGCCGCTGGTAAAAATAATCCAGGTATTTTTTACTGATGGTGGTGGCTCTGAGTATCCGGGGCATAGTACGTTATTCTGAAAGCGCGGGGGTAATGCAAACGACGCCCTGATCGGTAAGCCGGTATTCCTGACTGCTCTCGGGGCAGACGGCTTTGTTGTCGCCGTCGAAATGCAGACGGTGCCCGAAAGCGCTCATCCACCCGGTTTGCCGGGCGGGGTTGCCGACGACCAGGGCATAGGCCGGTACGGCTTTGGTGACCACGGCGCCGGCGCCGATAAAGGCATATTCGCCGATATCATGTCCGCAGACGATGGTGGCATTGGCCCCGATGCTGGCCCCCTTGCCGACACGGGTGCGCAGATACTGCCCCCGGCGGTTTACGGCGCTGCGCGGGTTCATGACGTTGGTAAAGACCATGGAGGGCCCCAGGAATACGTCGTCCTCGCAGATCACGCCGGTATAGATAGAAACGTTGTTCTGTACCTTTACATTTTTACCAAGCACTACCTCGGGCGATACCACTACGTTCTGCCCGATATTGCAGCCATCCCCTATCCGGCAGCCGCCCATGATATGACTGAAATGCCATATTTTTACTCCTTTTCCGATCTCGCAGCCCTCGTCGATAATGGCGCTGGGATGTGCATAGAATGTCGGTTCCGTCATCGTTTATGTTTGGTTAAAAATGACAACAAAAGTATCAATTTTGCCTATCCCGGCCTAATCAGCCCGCGCCGGCAGGCGGAACGCGCGCCGGCCCGCAGCCGGGAACATCCTGTTATGAAGATATTATTCCTTGCCAGCTATTTTCCCAACCGGGTCCGGTTTGCCGGTCCTTTTATCAAAAATCATGCAAGGGTGGCCGGCCGGGTGGCGGAGGTTTCCGTGCTGACCATCGACCGGGACGACAGCGCGCACATGAAACCCTACGAGCTGGTCTATACGCTGGAGGAAGGATTGCCCACCGTACGGGTGTATTACCGGCACCGCTGCCTTAACCTGCCCCTGCTCCGGAGCCTGATCCGGTTCTCACGTTTCTTCCGGGGGCTCCGCGCCGGGTACCGGATGCTCCGGGAAAAAAGCGGTCATTTCGACCTGGTACACCTCAATGTGGTGGAGCAGACGGGTCTGTTCGCCCTCTGGCTGAGCCTTACCCGGGGACTGCCCTATGTGGTCACCGAGCATTCTTCTGTTTATGTGCCGGAGGACTTCCGCAGACAGTCCCGGTTCAAACGGCTTTTTCACCGGATCTGTCTGCGCCGTGCACGGGAGATATCAGTGGTCAGCCGCTACCTGCAAAACTGCCTGCGGGAGCTGAACCTTGCAGAGCGCTGCCGGGTGGTCCCCAATGTGGTGGACACCCGCCGCTTCTTCCCGGGGGAACCGAGACCTCCCGGAGGACGGGCGCGGCTGCTGCACGTCTCTAACCTGAAGCCGCTGAAAGGCGTGGAACAGATCCTCCGGACTCTGCCCCTGCTTACAGCGGCGGGTCGCGATACGGAGCTGCATATCCTCGGGGAATCGGAAGAGTATGAAAAGGAGCTGCGCGGGCTGAGCGGCGACCTCGGCCTGGGAGAACGCGTTTTCTTTCACGGTCAGCAGCCTGCGGAAGCGGTGGCCGCCCGGATGCGGGAGAGTCATATGCTGGTGTTGAACAGCGCCTTTGAGACCTTCGGCGTCGTCATTACCGAAGCGCTGGCTTGCGGCATCCCTGTTGTTGCGCCGGCTACGGGCGCCATACCCGAACAGCTGCAGGAAGGACGGGGGTTCTTGCTGCGGGAGCGCAGCGCAGAAGCCATCTGCAGCGCGATCTGTCATGTGCTGGATCACTATGCGGATTACGATCCCCAGGTATTGCGCCGGTATGTGCAGGCGCATTTTTCGGAGGAGGCAGTGGAGCAGGCCTTCAGGGCGCTGTATGCCTCAGCCCTGACGCCACCGGCTCAGGAGGGCACGCACCAGATATCAAACTGACAGTGATCCAGGTCGGTATCCGCGGTGATCGCCGCGCCGGTCTGCGCGGACCGGATCTGGTAGCCATAAGGCGTAAGAAAGGCGATGATATCACGGGCCCGGAAGCCATGCGCCTTCAGGTTATCGTCCACCAGCTCGATGAACAGGCGGGGACGAAACCGGCGCAGGGTGGCCTCCCCTCCGCGCAGCACAAACAGCTCAAAGCCTTCCACATCTATCTTGATCAGGTCTACCCGGTCCAGCTCCTGGGCCAGCACAAAGTCATCCAGCTTTTCGGTGTCCACCCGCAGGCTCCCTGGCGCTTCCCCTTCCGGCAGAATCCGGTTCATCCCGGTGTTCCGCTCATCCGGCACCGCCATGCTGAAGCTGCCCTTCCGGTCGGAAAGGCCCAGGTTAAAAAGAGAGATGCATGAGAAGGGGTTCAGCTCCACATTTCGCTTTAGCTTATTAAAGGTAACCGGGTGAGGCTCAAAGCCGTATACGCGTCCATTTTTTCCTGTCCTGCGGGCAAAATTCAGCAGCACCTCGCCAAGGTTACTACCGATATCCAGCACCGTATCTCCTTCCTGAACTTCGCGGTACAGGGTTTCCTTGGCCGGGTCGGTACTGCCAAAATAGATACCGTGGTCCAGATGCTGCCGCAGGTCCAGTTCATAAACGATCCCCCCGCGCTCGGCCATACGGCGGGTAGCCTTTTTATAATCCCAGTGCTTGGGCGCTATCTTGCGTACGATCAGGTCCCGGAAGGGAGAGCGGCGCAGCGGTGTGCTCGCCAGGAGCTTCTCCAGCAGGGGAAGTCTGAACAGCTTGTTGACCAGGGCGGCGGGCGCGGATCTGCGGGGCATAGTACGGGATTGTTTAGGGAACAAAGATGCAAAAATAGTACTTTTGGCAGGTCCAAAACCGCGAATACACCAGATGGGTATTGTCAGGCAACAAAGTATACGCTCTTCCATTTTTATCTATATCGGATTTGCCGTCGGCGCCTTTAACCTGCTGGTGCTCTTTACCCGCTACCTTACCCCGGAACAGTACGGAATGCTGAACCTGGTGCTGAACTTTGCGGTGCTGGCCTCCTCCATTGCCACGCTGGGAACGGTGCCGGTCATCAACAAGTTCTTTCCTTTTTACAACGACTATCTTTCCCCGAAAAAAAACGACCTGCCTTTTCTCACTGCCGTCATCTGCGGGATCGGCTTTTTGCTCTTTGTCCTGGCGAGCGTGCTGTTTGAGGGGCTGATCATCCGCAAGTTCGGAAAGAACTCGGCCCTGTTTGTGCAATATTATTACCTGGTGTACCCCACCACTTTCTTCCTGTTGCTGTTCACCCTGCTGGAAAGCTTTGCCTGGGGTATCCGGAAAACGGTGCTGAGCAATTTTCTGCGGGAGACTGCCGTAAAGGTATACCCCATGATGATCATCCTGCTGGTGGCGCTGGGGTGGATATCGTTTGGCCAGTTTGCATTCCTGTACAGCCTGCTGTACGTGATCCCCTGCCTTGTCCTGCTGTTTTACCTGGCCGGGACCGGCCGTTTCAAGATACATCCAAGCATCAGTCATGTTACCCGCCGCCTGCGGGGGAAAATGCTGATCTTCAGCGCCTATATCTTCAGCGGCAGCATCTTTAACAGTCTTTCCAAAACACTGGAGCAGCTGTTTATCGCCAGCATCAACGGGCTGGGCGACACCGCCCGGTACACCCTGGCGGATTATATCATCCGGGTCATGGAGGTGCCTCAGCGCAGCATGGCGGCCATTACCACGCCCCTGCTGGCGGCGCATTGGAAAAACAAGGCCTATGGGGAGATCCGTACGCTTTATCAGAAATCGGCGGTCACCCTGCTGATCTTCGGCATC
Organism: Compostibacter hankyongensis; assembly: GCF_039541075.1. NCBI lineage: Bacteria > Pseudomonadati > Bacteroidota > Chitinophagia > Chitinophagales > Chitinophagaceae > Compostibacter > Compostibacter hankyongensis. The sequence goes on from NZ_BAABFN010000021.1 coordinate 41,678, forward strand.
TTTATCTTGGGGCTCATCTGGACCAATGTAGGCAATCTCCTGCTGTTCCTGCCCCGCGATTTCTCGCGCCCGGCCATCCGGCAGGTCATCCTCATCCTGGGTATCGGAAAGCTGGTGGACCTGGCCACGGGGATCAACAACCAGCTGATCCAAACCTCCAACTACTGGCGTTTTGATTTCTTCAGCAACATTACCTTTATCCTGCTCTCCATTCCGCTGAACTTTGTCCTGGTGCACCGTTTCGGCATCATCGGGGCATCGCTTACGATCAGCTTTACGCTGATCCTGTTCAACCTGATGCGTTTCTGCTTTATCTGGTGGAAGTTCCGGTTCCAGCCTTTTACAGGCAAAACCCTGCTGGTGCTGGCCTGGGGAGTGGTGGCCTATGGAGCCAGCCGGCTGTTCCCCTATCTGGGAAATCTCTATGTGGACACCCTGGTGCGGTCGCTCGTATTCGGACCGGTCTTTGCCTTTGGCATCCTTCGCTGGAATGCATCGGATGACGTGACGCAGCTATGGCAGAAATGGAAAAACAAGCTGCTTCATTCGGGTTCTCCGCCCGCCACATAATAGCGGTGCCAGTAGGGATCGCTCAGGTCGCTGATGGTAACACCGGCGCTGAGGGAGGCATGTACGAATTTGTTGTTCTTCAGATACACCCCCACGTGTGAAATACGACGGCTGCGGATGCGGAAAAACACCAGGTCGCCTTCCTGCAAGTGGCTGGCTTTCTTGATCTTTTTGGAATCCTGATACTGCTCGCTGGCGGTGCGGGGAATGGATGCCAGTCCGAAAACGGCTGCGTAGAGGGATTGTACAAAAGCCGAGCAGTCGATGCCCCGGCGTGTTTCCCCGCCGTAGCGATAGGGCGTTCCCCACCAGTCGTCGATAAAGTTGTAGAGCGATATATTGTCGATATCGGTAGCCGATACCCCGAGGAGCTGGGAGTATTTGGTGCGTACGGCGAGAGAGGTGGCCAGTCCGCTGTTCATCTCGGGCGGCAAAGCGGGGGAATGGTAGGCGCCGCCGCGGTGGCGGCTCGATTTCCCGTCGCGCTGCAGGTCTATATCATCGAGAAAAGTAAGCGATTCGTTATCCTTATCGGAAGCCGTCTGGGCGGAGGCTTCGTTTCCCTCCCTGCCGGCAGGATGAGGGTTGCCGGAGGACACCATTTTCCGGACGGAAGAGCAGGACGTAAGCGCCAGCGCAACAGCAATAAGGCCATTTGCGGCAGTACGCCAGTGTTTGATCATCGTGTGTGCGGGTTAGTAGTGTGGCAAATATAAGTCAAAATGGCTAATCCTGAAAGCGTTATGTAAACAGCCACGGCAGACCGGAAGCCTTTTGTTCATTAACGGAAAAACTGTGGATAAATTTTAATCCCTTAATTTTTTTTATCAACCCGAAAGATTTTCATTTGTAATAGATGTATGATTTGATGATGTGCTGATCGGTTTATCATCATCAAATTACCAAATTATCAAATCAGAAATCCCGATGCCCCGCTTTTCGCATTTACACGTACATACCCAGTATTCCCTGCTCGACGGCGCCGCAGGTATAAAGCAGCTTTACCGCAAAGCCATAGACGACAATATGCCGGCCCTGGCCATCACGGATCATGGCAACATGTACGGCGTTTTCGAATTTGTGGCGGAAGCCTACAATCACAAGCTCAACCCGGACGACCCGAAGGATAAACGGCTCAAGGTAAAGCCCATTGTCGGCTGCGAGTTCTACCTGGTGGAAAACCGTCACCGCCGCCAGTTTACCCGGGAGGAAAAGGACATCCGATTTCATCAGGTGATGCTGGCCAAAAACGAAGAGGGATACCGCAACCTCACCAAGCTCTGCTCACTGGGCTTTATGGAAGGACTCTACGGGAAATACCCCCGGATCGACAAGGAGCTGGTGCTTCAGCACCACCAGGGCCTGATCGCCACCACCTGCTGCCTGGGCGCGGAAGTGCCCCGCGCCATCCTGCGCAAAGGCGAAGCGGAGGCGGAAGAGGTATTCCGCTGGTGGCTGGATATCTTCGGGGAGGATTACTATGTGGAGATGCAGCGTCACGGTATTCCCGAGCAGGAGAAGGTCAACGAGGTGCTGCTGAAATTTGCCCGTAAGTACAACGTCAAGACCATCGCTTCCAACGACTCTCATTATGTGGAGCAGGACGATGCCAATGCCCACGATATCCTGCTCTGCATCAACACCGGGGAGAAAAAGAGCACCCCCACCATCAAGGAATTTGCCGACGACGACGTCATCATCAAGAACAAGCGTTTTGCTTTTTATAACGACCAGTTTTACTTCAAGACCACCGAGGAGATGAACCGGCTTTTCGGGGACGTGCAGGAAGCGATCGACAATACCAACGAGATCATCGACAAGGTGGAGCTGCTGGACCTGAAGCGCAATATCCTGCTGCCCAATTTCCCGATCCCCCCCGAATTCCTGACGCAGGACCAGTACCTGCGGCATCTCACCTTCGAAGGGGCCCGGGAGCGCTATCATGAGCTGACCCCTGAAATAGAGGAACGGCTGAACTTTGAGCTGCAGACCGTAGAGAACATGGGCTTTGCCGGCTACTTCCTGATCGTGTCCGACTTTATCCGCGCCGGACGGGAACGGGGGGTCTTTATAGGACCGGGCCGCGGCTCTGCCGCAGGATCCGCGGTCGCTTACTGCATCGGCATCACCAACATCGACCCGGTCAAATACAACCTGCTGTTCGAACGCTTTCTGAACCCGGACCGCAAAAGCATGCCGGATATCGATACCGATTTCGACGACGAAGGGCGACAGAAAGTGCTGGAATATGTGGTCGAAAAATACGGGCGCAACCAGGTAGCCCAGATCATCACCTACGGCACCATGGCGGCCAAGATGAGCATCAAGGATGTGGCCCGGGTCATGGACCTGCCCCTGCCCGATGCCAACGCCCTGGCCAAGCTGGTGCCGGAACGGCCCGGCATCAGCCTGAACCGCATCTTCAACGCGCCTCTCGAAGGCGAAAAAAGCCTGAGCCAGAAAGAAGGGCTGGGCGGGGACGAGCTCGCCAACGTCAAAAAGCTGCGGGAGCTGATCAAGGGCAGCGACCTGCAGGGAGAAGTGCTGCGGGAGGCCTGCGTGCTGGAAGGTTCCGTACGCAATACGGGCATCCATGCGGCGGGCATCATCATCGCCCCGCAGGACCTCACCGAGCTGATCCCCGTATCCACCGCCAAAGACTCCGACCTGCTGGTTACCCAGTATGAAGGCAGCATCATCGAATCGGCCGGCGTCATCAAGATGGACTTCCTGGGACTGAAGACCCTCAGCATCATCCGTAACACGCTGGACCTCATCAAGCAGAACCACGGTATTGAAATTGATATTGACCAGATCCCGCTGGATGATCCGCAAACCTATGCCCTGTATCAGCGGGGAGAGACCAACGGCACCTTCCAGTTTGAATCCGGCGGCATGCAGAAGTACCTGCGCGATCTGAAGCCCGACAAGTTCGACGACCTCATCGCCATGAACGCCCTGTACCGCCCCGGACCTATCGAATACATCCCCAACTTCATCCGGCGGAAACACGGGCTGGAGCCGGTCAGCTACGACCTCCCCGAAATGGAGGAATACCTGCAGGAAACCTATGGCATCACCGTGTATCAGGAACAGGTGATGCTGCTGGCGCAGAAGCTGGGCGGCTTCTCCAAAGGCGATGCGGACATCCTGCGGAAGGCCATGGGTAAAAAGCAACGGGCGGTGCTGGACAAGATGAAAAACCAGTTTATCGAAGGGGCTGCCGCCAAAGGCCATCCCAAAGATAAGCTGGTAAAGATATGGACGGACTGGGAAGCCTTTGCCTCCTACGCCTTTAACAAATCCCATTCCACCTGCTATGCCTTTGTGGCCTTCCAGACCGCTTACCTGAAAGCCCATTATCCCGGCGAATATATGGCCGCGGTGCTCAACAACGCCAACAGCATTGAAAAGATCACCTTCTTCATGGAGGAATGCAAGCGTATGGGCATTCCCGTGCTGGGGCCGGACGTCAACGAATCCCAGAAGGGCTTTGCCGTGAACCGGAAAGGGGAGATCCGCTTCGGGCTGGCCAGCCTCAAGGGGGCCGGCGAGGCCGCCATTGACAGCCTGCTGGCGGAACGGCAGAAAAACGGGCTTTTCACTTCTATTTTTGACCTGGTAAAACGCATCAGCCAGCGTTCGGTGAACCGCAAATCCCTCGAATGCATGGCCATGTCCGGCGCCTTCGATTGTTTCCCGGAGCTGAACCGCGCCCAGTATTTCTATAAACCCGACAACGACACCAGCACCGGACTGGAAAAGATCGTCCGGTTCGGCAGCCAGTATCAGGCCGGCACCACCCAGAGCCTGGGCAGCCTCTTCGGCGATGCCGGTCTCCCGGAGGTAACCCCGCCGAAGATACCGGACTGTGAGCCCTGGTCGCTGACCACCAAGCTGGAAAAGGAAAAGGAAGTAACGGGAATGTACCTTTCCGGCCACCCCCTGGATAATTTCAGGTTTGAGCTCAAGCATTACGGCATTACCCCGATCGGGGACCTGCTCAGTCACCAGTCTACCATGCTGCTGCCGGAAAACAACGGCAAGATGCGGGAAAAGATCTTTCGCATTTCCGGCTTCGTCAGCGAGGCCATGCACAATATTTCGAGAAACGGCAACAAATACGGCCGCCTTACCCTGGAGGATTATACGGGCAACTTTCCCCTTACCCTGTTCGGCGAAGACTATGCCCGCTTTGCCCAGTACCTGCAGCCCGGCTTCTGTCTTTTCCTGCAGGGCAGCCTCCGCTACCGGATGTACCGCGACAACGAAGTGGAGTTTAAGGTGCAATACATACAGCTGCTGGAGGCAATAAAAAAGCAGCATACCCGGCAGGTGATCCTGAGCGCCGCCCCGGAAACGCTGACCCCGGACATCGTGCACTTTCTGGCGGATAACCTGAACAGCCATCCCGGAAAAAGTGAGCTGTGCTTCCAGTTCAGCGACGGGGAAGAACAGCTGAAAGTAAAGCTGAAAAGCTTCAGCAAAAACATGGAGATGAATGACGATTTGGCCCATTTTCTGGAGAAACAGGACAATATCGATGTCCATATCAAATTAATCAATAACTAAGCTGTCAGAAATGCAGTAATTTGCATCCCGGTTCGATTGTTGAAGTATCCGGAACCAGTTGATATAGCAATAACCACAGCGTTAAACCATAAAAACAAATTATCATGGCATTAGAATTCACAGATGCGAACTTTCAGACCGATGTGCTGGGTTCGGACAAGCTTTCCGTAGTGGATTGCTGGGCGGAATGGTGCGGCCCCTGCCGTGCGATAGGCCCCGTGATCGAAGAGCTGGCCAAAGACTATGACGGCAAGGTCAATGTCGGAAAGCTGAACGTAGATCAGAATCCTGAAATATCCGTGCAATATGGCATCACCAGCATCCCCGCTATCCTGTTCATCAAAGGCGGACAGGTAGTCGACAAGCAGATCGGTGCCGTACCCCGCTCGGTACTGGAGAAAAAGATCCAGGCCCATATTTAAGGGGCGCCGGTTATTACCCCCTGCAGCAGGCCGCCGAAGGACCCGCTTCCGTAAAGCATCGCGGACAGTTGTCCCCTCGACGGCCGGGCTGTTTTCCGGACATAAAAACAATCCTTCTATGAAACAGCCCTTCCGTTATTATCTTCTTTTTCTGATACCGGCTGTCCTCTGTATGGGCACCCTCCCCGCCCAGGCACAGCTGAAAGGTATCTTAGACCATGTCCTGCACAAAAAAGACAGCAACCAGCCGGCCGTCAGCGGTACGGCCCTTCCGTCCGCCGCCGCGCCCAGCAGCACCGAGATCAGCACCGGCGTCAAGCAGGCCCTCGAAATAGGGCTGCAGGACGGCATCAAGCAGGTGTCGGCCGTAGACGGTTTTTTTAAAAATGCGCTGATCAAGGTGGTCTTCCCGCCCGAAGCCCAGCGCATAGAGCAGACCCTCCGCGGTATCGGTCTCGGCAGCCTTTGCGATAAAGCGATCCTGTCTTTTAACCGCGCCGCCGAAAGCGCAGCCAAAGAAGCCGCTCCCATTTTTACCCAGGCATTGAAGCAAATGACGCTGCGCGACGCCACACAGCTCCTGCTCGGCCCCGATACCGCAGCAACCAGCTACTTCAAACGAACCACCACTGCGGAACTGAAGTCCAAATTCCGGCCGGTGATCGAAAGCAACCTCGAAAAGGCAGGGGCTACCCGCTACTGGGGCGATATGATGAACCGTTATAACCAGCTGCCGCTGGTAAAAAAGGTCAACCCCGATCTCAGCGACTACGTGACCCAGAAAGCCATAGACGGGCTCTTTGTGATGGTAGCGGAAAAGGAAAAGGAAATCCGGGGACAGCTGGGAGCGCGCACCACGCCGCTGCTCCAGAAGGTTTTCGGGTATGCCGCCCAGCAAAAAGGAAAGGAATAAACGGGCGGAGGTCCTTCTGCCTTTCATCACTTTTTTGTGCTTATTACTGACCAGATGCCATACCTTTGCGCCCACCTACCTTTCTTGCCTGATTGTGATAAACGGATGCCGGTTATAATGCCATCCCATCTCTTTATATTATGTAATACACACCCGGACCAGCACCTTACGGACCCTTACGCCACCTGAGCGCGTGGCAGGCGATGCGGGGGCTTTTACGGGAGAAAATAAAACCAGAACCAACAATGCCCGTCAACTACAGCACTGCTTCAACAAGCCCGAATACAGGTAAGCAAAGCATGGGGTATATTTCCCGGGTCACCCTGTGCTGCCTCCTGTTTTTCAGCAGTACCTCCGTTTTTGCCCAGGCAGATACGGCGGACAGCGGCATATACCAGTTTAACCTCAACGACTGTATCGGATTTGCCCTCGAGCATCATCATGATGTGGTCAACGCGGTGCTGGATACCCGTAATTCACGGGAGCAGGTGCTGGCCAGCACCGGTAAGCTGCTGCCCCATGCCAGCATCAGCGGCAACTTCCAGGACAACCTGAAGCTGGCCACTTCCCTGCTTCCCGATTTCAGCGGCGGGGATCCCAACAAAAAAGTACCGGTACAGCTGGGCACAAAGTACACTTCCGACGTTACAGGCGAGATTACCCAGACGATCTTCAACAGCAGCTATTTTGTAGGTCTGAAAGCCGCGCGGGTATACGAAGACCTGTCGGTAAAAAGCCTTTCCCGCACCAAGATCGATACCCGCGTAGCCGTTACAAAAGCCTATTACAATGTGCTGGTGAACCAGGAAAATATCCGGCTGGCCGCCGCCAACCTGGCCCAGCTCCACAAGACCCTGGAGGATACCCGTGCACGTTATGAAGCAGGCATCAACGAAACAGTAGACGTAGACCGCATCCAGGTATCCTATAATACCGCAGCTACCCAGCAGGAAAACCTGAAACGGCTGCTGAACTACAGCCTGCAGCTGCTGAAGTTCCAGATGGGTATGAACCTGGACGATTCGCTGGGGCTATCGGAAACGGTACAGGACTTCCCGCCGGATCAGATACTGCCGGACACGGTGAACTACAGTTACCAGGATCGTATAGAATACGGCATCCAGCAGACCCAGGTGCAGCTGAACCAGCTGAGCCTTAAAAACACCCGGCTGGGTTTCCTGCCCTCGCTGTCTGCTTATGTCAATTATGGCTACAACTATTTTTCACCCAAGTTCGGAGACCTGTATAAATCCGGATTCGGAAACTCTGCCTTTGGCCTTTCCCTCTCCTTTCCGCTGTTTACCGGTACGGAGCGGCTGCACCAGGTGAACCAGGCCCGCATCACCCTGCAGGAGTCGCAGAACGACCTGGACTACCTGGCCGGGCAGATACAGCTCGATGTCAAGAACAGCTATACCCAGTACCAGAATAACCTGGCCCAGTTCCGGACCCAGCGCAAGAACATGGACCTGACCCAGGGCATTTACGACCGGATCAACTATAAGTTCGAACAGGGCGTATCGTCGAGCCTTGACGTCATCTCCGCCGAAAGCGAGCTGAAACAGGCGCAAAGCGATTATATCAATGCCCTGCTGAATACGCTGATCAGCAAGGTAGAGCTGGATAAAGCCATGGGGAAGATCCGGGAATGACGAATGTGATTTGATGATTTGGAAATTTGATGATGCGCTGATTACCCATCAAATTATCAAACCAGAACCCACTGACCATCGACTACTGACCATTGACCACTGACTATTGACTAAATATGGAACAACAACATACCAAGATGAAGCGTAAAATCACCGGGGCGGCCCTGCTGTCCTGCTCAGCCGTAACATTGTTACTGGGCTCCTGCGGCAATGCCCAGAAGGGCGGCGCGCCCGGCGGAATGATGCCGAAGCCGACCGTGGTCGCTACTACGGTAGAGCCGACCGCTTATACGGTAACCGAAAGCTTTCCCGGCACGCTGGTGGCCAACAACATGGTGGAGATCCGGCCGGATGTGACGGGCTACCTGGAAGCCATCCGTGCCAGCGACGGTAGCTGGGTCCAAAAAGGACAGCCCCTGTATGAGATAGACAAAAGCCGTTATTCCGCCGCTTATAACCAGTCCGCGGCGGCCCTGCAGCAGGCCCAGGCCGATCTGGCACAGCGCCAGCGCGATCTGGAGCGGTACCAGAACCTCCTGCAGCATGATGCCATATCCCGGCAGACGGTGGACCAGGCCGAGACCGCGGTAAAAACCGCCCAGGCCAATGTAGCCGCCGCCCAGGCCGCCCAGGCAAAATCGGGAACCGACCTCAACCATGCCATCATCAAAGCACCCTTCAGCGGCCGGATCGGCATCGCCCAGGTAAAAACGGGCGCCATTATCAACGCGGGGCAGACCCTGATCAATACGCTGGTGAACGAAGACCCGATGTATGTGGATTTCGATATCCCGCAATCGCGCTTTCATGAGTTCGTCTCCGAAGAGCAGCACCCCTCTCCTTCCCGGAAATTCTATATCCGCTTTACCGATGGTAAGGTGTACGAGCAGGATGGGAAGATATTGCTGATCAACAATACCGTGGACCAGACCACCGGCACCATCCGGGTGAGGCTGGTATTTCCCAATAAAAACGGAGAGCTGAAATCGGGTATGAGCTGCGTGGTGCTGGACAAGCACCGTACGCCCGAGAACAGCCTGGCCATCCCTCCGGAGGCTATCATACAGATACTGGACGAAACAAACGTATACGTTGTGGATGAGCATCACGTGATCCGTTCCCGCGATATCACCCCCGGCGCGCAGACAGACAGCCTGCTGATCGTACAGGAAGGCCTCAAGGCCGGCGACATAGTGGTGGTCAGCGGCCTCCAGAAAACAAAGCCCGGAGATACGGTGAACGTGCAAATGAAAAAATGATCACTTAGAACAAGAAGCCATGCTGATCTCAAAGACTTTTATAGAAAGGAGGAATACCACGATTGTCATCGCCGTGATTGTAACGATCGTAGGGCTTATTTGTATGTTCACCCTGCCGATCGCCCAGTTGCCCGATATCGCTCCGCCGACCGTAAGCGTCCGCGCCAACTATACGGGAGCCAACTCGCAGACGGTGGAGGAAACCGTGACCACGCCCATCGAAAACCAGATCAACGGTACTCCCGGCGCCATGTATATCCAGTCCGGAAGCGCCAACGACGGGTCCATGAACATCCAGGTAACCTTCGATATCGGCACCGACCCGGACATTGCCACGCTCGACGTGCAGAACCGGGTAAACCAGGCCATGCCGATCGTGCCCTCCGACGTGTCCCGGCTCGGCGTTACCACCCAGAAGCGCTCCAACGATATGCTGATGGTGATCGCGCTTAACTCCCCGCAGGATACGCACGACAAAGCCTTCCTGGACAATTACCTGAACATCTACCTGAAACCCGAGATATTACGTATACCGGGGGTCGGTGACGTAAATGCCTTTTCCCAGGACTACAGTATGCGGGTATGGCTGAACCCGGATAAGATGGCCGCTATGGGCATCGCCGCCGACGATGTGATCGGCGCCATCCAGGCGCAGAACCGACAGGTGCCGGCGGGTATCGTGGGTGCCCAGCCATCTTCGAAGACCCAACCTTTTGAATACAACGTAAAGGTAAAGGGACGGCTGGAGACCCCGGAAGAGTTCGGCAACATCGTGGTGGCCGTAAATCCGAAGGATCGTTCGATCGTAAGGCTACGGGATATTGCCCGGATCACCATGGGTACCTTTTCTTACGCCATTGATATCAAGGCCGACGGTCATTCGGCCACGGGTATGGCCATTTACCTGCTGCCGGGTGCGAACGCCCTGGAAGTAGCCGATGCGGTGAACAAAAAGATGGAGGAGCTCTCCAAAACCTTCCCGCCGGATGTCAACTGGCTGGTACCATTTGAAACCACCTCATTTGTAAAGATATCCATCGAAGAGGTCGTCTATACCTTCGTGCTTACTTTGTTGCTGGTGGTGCTGGTGATCTTTATCTTCCTGCAGAACTGGCGGGCCACGCTGATCCCGATACTGGTAATACCGGTCTCCCTCATCGGCACCTTTATCTTTTTCAGGCTGCTGGGATTCTCGATCAATACCCTCACGCTTTTTGGGTTTGTGCTGGCGATCGGGATCGTGGTGGATGATGCCATTGTGGTGGTGGAGGCCATCCAGCATCATATCGATGTAGACAAGATGCGACCGCGGGAAGCCACCTTTAAGGCCATGTCCGAGGTGCAGGCTCCGGTGATCGCCATCGGGCTGATCCTCGCCGCCGTGTTCGTGCCGGTGGCCTTTGTGCCCGGCGTCAGCGGGCGACTCTACCAGCAGTTCGCCCTCACCATCGCCTTTTCGGTGCTGTTGTCCGCCTTCCTGGCCCTGACGCTGACGCCCGCGCTCTGCAGCATGATGCTGAAGCCTTCCAACCTCAGCGAAGAGTCCAGAGGGCTGAACAAATTTTTCTACAAATTCAACCGCTGGTTCGGCCGTAACACCGACCGCTACGGCAAAGGGGTGAAATATGCTGTCCACAAGTCCGGCTTCGTGCTGGTGCTGCTGCTCATCATCTTTGCCGTGACGGGATTTTTCTTCAAGAAGGTACCGACCACCTTTGTACCGCAGGAAGACATGGGTTCCATGATCGTATCGGTAGAATTGCCGGATGCCGCTTCCTCGCAGCGTACCCTGGAAGTGACCCGGCAGATCAATAAGATCCTGCTGGCCGACAGCTCTGTAAAGCACTTCATGCAGGTAGCCGGTATCAATATCGTGGCCAATGCCCTGAAATCCAACTCCGGTACCTATTTCATATCCCTCACGCCCTGGGATGAACGTTATAAGCACGGCGACGATATGAACACCGTGATCGGGAGGCTGCAAATGAAGATGGCGGCTATCCAGGGCGCCAATATCATCTGTCTGCCCGCTCCCACCCTCCGCGGGCTGGGTACCAGCGGCGGCTTCTCCTTCATTATGGAACAGCGGAGTGACAACGATCTGCAGCAGTTCAACCAGGTGCTGCAGCAGTTCCTGATGAAAGCCAACCAGCGGCCGGAGATCGCCCGGGCCTATGCTTTCTTCAGCGCCAATACGCCGGAATACAATGTAGATATAGACCGCGACAAATGTCTGCAGATGGGCGTACCGCTTCCCAATGTGTTCAATGCCATGCAGACCTTCCTCGGCGGTTATTATGTGAACGACTTCACCCGGTTCAGCCGCAGCTTCCGCGTGATGCTGCAGGCAGACACCGCTTACCGGATGAGCATCAACAATATGGCCAACTACTACGTCCGGAACAACAGCGGCCAGATGGTGCCGCTGAGCGCGCTCGTGACCCCGCACAAAGGCGGCGGGGCGCCGGTGATCAACCACTTCAACCTGTACCGCTCCATCGAGATCGACGGTGACCATGCGCCGGGCTACAGCAGCGGCGACGCCATCCGGGCGCTGGAGGAGGTGGCTGCGGAAGTGCTGCCCGCCAACTTCGGCTATGAATGGTCCAATGTGTCGCTGCAGGAAATACAGGCGGGAAACAAAACAGTGCTGATCTTTATCATCTCCATCCTGTTCGTGTTCCTGCTGCTCACGGCGCTGTATGAGAGCTGGTCGGTGCCCTTCTCGGTGCTGCTGGCCGTGCCCATCGCTCTTTTCGGCTCCATTATCGCGCTGGCGATCTCGAAGCAGGCCAACAGCGTATACTCGCAGATCGGTCTCATCACGCTGATCGGATTGTCTGCCAAAAACGCTATTCTGATCGTGGAATTCTGTAAGGAACGGGTGGATAAGGGCATGCCCCTGATGCAGGCTACCCTGGAAGCCGTAAAGCTGCGTTTCCGGCCGATCCTTATGACCTCCTTTGCCTTTATACTGGGTGTGCTGCCGCTGACCCTGGCCAAGGGCGCCGGTGCCGCGGCGCGGGTGAATATAGGCTTTACCGTGCTGGGAGGGATGCTGGCGGCCACCGTGCTGGCCGTCTTCACCGTGCCGGTACTGTATGTGCTGATTACGCGGCTGGCTTACGGAAAAAGGAAGCTGCGCAAGCTGGAGCTGGAAGGACAACGGCATGCCGCCGAAAGAGCCCGCCTGGAAGCGGCCCGCGGCCGTCACCGTCCGCCTTCGGAAACCGCATAATATCTCAAAAAACCGCTCCTGCAAGGGCGGTTTTTTTTATGTTTCCGGTTTTCTGATTTCCGGTTTCTCAGTTTCTGGTTTGAGGATTCCGGTTTGAGGCTTCGCGTTTCCGGAAGTGGAGGGTGTTAAGATATATCTTTTAGCTTTTTATAAAAATAGGTGGTGCTGCAATATGATTTTCCGTCCGGATATAATGCATAATCCGGAATATCCCCTACTTTCGTCCATCCGCACCTTTTATACAGTTCATAAGCGGGCCCGTTCGTTACAGCATCCAAAACCAGTAAGGTTTTTCCTTTTTCAAGCGCCAATTCCTCGATATGCTTTAGCAATGCTGTTCCGATTCCCTGCCTTCTCCAGTCACTGTGCACCTGCATTTTTGCAATATCCCCCCTGTGGGGCTGATTATCCGGCATATCCATTCTTAACTGCACGGTCCCGATGACGTTTTGCGTTTCGGAATCTTTCGCGATCACCAGTATTGTTTTACCTTCAGAAACGCTAATCATGACCTTCTCCCAAAAGAATATGACATCCCTTATTTCAAAAGAATGAATAAATCCCACCGAAGCCCCCTTTTTTACTACGTCAACCGTAAGCAATGCAAGATCAGTTAAGGATACATTTCCTGCACTGGCTACTTCCAAATAAAAAGTTTTTTTCATATACCCGATAAGTTGCTTAAAATTTTAAATGCCCTTCACCTTTCACCCTTCGCCTCTATCCCCCTTTCAGGGGGTCGGGAGCTCATGGAGTAGTTGCCAGTATGCCGGCGATGGCGGCGGAGAGATAGGAGGCCAGCGTGCCGCAGAGCAGCGCCCGCATACCCAGCTGCGCCAGGTCTTTCCTGCGCTCCGGGGCCAGGGCGCCGATGCCGCCGATCTGCATGCCCACGCTGCTGAAGTTGGCAAAGCCACAGATGGCGATGCTCGCGATCAGCATGCCCTTCTCGGTGACGATCGGCACCTTCCCGCCCGTCATGTTGCTGAAGGCTACAAACTCATTGATGGTCAGCTTCTGTCCGAAAAGCGTCGCCGTATTGCCGATATCTTCCGCAGGCACACCCATCGCCCAGGCAAAAGGATAGAAGAGCTTGCCGAAGATCCAGTCGAGCGTAAGGTTAAAATCGGGGTTGAACACATGCCCGGCCTTTAACAGGCACCAATCGATCAGCGCGATCAACGCAATAAAGCCGATCAGCATAGCGATCACGTTCATGGCTATATTGAAACCATCGGCCGCGCCGCGGGAAATGGCGTCGATAAGATTGCTGTATTCCGTCTTCACCTGCAGCTTTACCCGGCCGCGGGTGGGAGAAATCTCCGTTTCGGGATATACGATTTTGGAGATCACCAGCGCGCCCGGGGCTGCCATCAGGCTGGCCATGATCAGTTTCGGAGCCAGGTCGATGCCATGCTGCGCGCCCATATTGACATATACGATCAGGATGCCCCCGGAAATACAGGCCAGGCTGCCGCTCATGGAGGCCAGCAGCTCGCTCCGGGTCATGCTTTTCAGGTAAGGCCGGATCATGACCTGCGCCTCCACCTGCCCGACGAACGCGCTGGCCACGTTGCTCAGCGCTTCGGCGCCGCTGACCCGCATCACAAAGTTCATCGCCCGGGCAATGCCGGCCACCACGCGCTGCATGATCCCCAGGTAATAAAAAATGGCTACAAGCACGCATACCAGTATAATGGTAGCCGTTACATTGAAGGCGAAGACAAATGCGCCGGGAGCCGTGTAATTCTGTGTGATTCCGCTGCCGCTTACCGAGGCGATGCCGCCGTATACGAAATCGGCGCCCTGTTTGGCAAAGCCCTCCAGCTTCTGCATGCCCCGCCCCAGGAAAGTAAAAAAGCGTTCCACCGGCTTCACCTGCAGGATCATAACGGCAATGAATACCTGCAAAGCCAGCCCGCTCAGCACCAGGCGCAGGTTAATCTTCTTCCGGTTATTGGAAAACAAAAAAGCGACGCCGAGGATAAGCAGGATGCCGATAAGCCCGGTGAATCTTCCCATAATCAGTAAATGATGAACAATACCGCAATGTAACAAAGAGAACCGACAATCGGAAAAATACCCGGGGCGACAGGGGGGAATAATGTATTTTTGAATTCTATCTGCCGCCCATGCGATATTGCTACCTCCTTGCCTCCTTACCGCAACGCTTTTGCCTGCCCTGGCGGGCCGCGCTGACGGCCCTGGGGATGATGGTATGGTGCTGCTGTCCGCTGCGGTCGCCGGCCCAGCACTATTGCGCTACCGACCTGGCCATCCGCCAGGCCCTGCAGAAGCGGCCGGCCCTCTCCGGGCAGCTTCAGCTGATGGACAACCTGGCCCGGCGGCGAACGGAGCGGGGGCAACCCCGGCCGGCCTTTACCCGGGAACAGACCGTTACCATTCCCGTAGTGGTACATGTGGTACTGCCCGATCCTGCGCTGGTATCCGATGCCCAGATACTTTCCCAGATCGCCGTCCTGAATACCGATTATACCGCGGCCAATACGGATATCTCCGAGATACCTGCCGTATGGAGGTCCCTTATCGGCAACCTCCACTTGCAGTTCTGCCTGGCCCAGCGCACGCCGGACGGCCTTCCCACAAACGGCATCGTCCGCAGCAGCACCGACCGTTTCCAGTTCGGCGTCAATGATGCCTGTCCCGAGGTGAAGCATGCCGCCACCGGCGGATCGGATGCCTGGGATACGCAACACTACCTAAACATCTGGATATGCAACCTGGAATCGGGCTATCTCGGTGTGACCACGCCGCCCGGCCTCTATTCCGCAGATGAAGACGGCGTCGTGATCCAGTACAACGCCTTCGGCACCACCGGCGTGCTGCAGGCGCCCTACGACCGGGGCCGCACCGCCACCCACGAGGTCGGCCATTATCTGGGCCTGCTGCACCCCTGGGGACTTACCGGCGGCTCCTGCAGCCCCGGCGATAATATTGACGATACACCGCCCCAGTCGGATGCGGTATACGGACATCACGCCTTCCCCTACCTGCAGGACCCCTGCTCGCCCACCTTCCCGGGGGTACAGCTCATGAACTTTATGGAATACGTGGACGATACCGTTATGCACCTGTTCACCACCGACCAGACGGACCGTATGGATGCTATCCTGACCGGTCTCCGTGCCGGGCTGCTGCAGTCCGAAGGCTGCATGCCCGTACAGCTCAAAGACCACGATGCTTTGCTGCGCCGCATTCTCACCCCTTCCGGAAAAATCTGCGACGCTGTCGCTCGCCCCGAAGTGGTGCTGAGCAACCTGGGAAAAGACACCCTGAAAAACGTCACCCTCTGTTTCCGCCTGGACCGGGATACGCTCCTTACCTTTCCCTGGAGCGGGGCCATCCCGTCTGCCGACTCGCTGCGCATCATGCTGCCCCCCCTTACCATCAGCACCGGCGTTCACCGGCTGACGGTCTTTACCCGGCAGCCGGACGGCCATGCAGACCAGCAGCCGGAAAACGATACCGCCCGTATCTCCTTTCACCTGGACCCTCCGGCCACTACCCCTTTTTCGGAAGGTTTTGAGGGCGATATTTATCCCCCGCCCGGCTGGGACCTGAAAAACCCCGATGGCCGGTATACCTGGGAGCTTACAACAGCGGCCGCCCACAGCGGCAACACTTCGGCGGTGATGCCAAATTTCGACTACGCAAGCAACGGTCCTGCCGACGATCTGCTCAGCCCCGTGTTCCGGCTTCCGCCGGCCGACTCGGCCTTTCTTTTCTTTGACCTGGCCGCAGCCGTACAGTCCGATCCGGACGGCGGCAACACTTACTGGGATACGCTGGAGGTGCTGATCAGCTTCGACTGCGGGCAGACAACCTCCCTCCTCTACCGGAAATGGGGCCGTTCCCTCATCACCGATACCTTACCGGTCAGCGGCGCATTTGTTCCCGGAAGCAGCGATTGGCGGCAGGATTCCGTCGATCTCACCGCTTATATCCGGCAGGGCGATTTCCAGCTCATCTTCCGCAATATCACCAATTTTGAAAACAACATCTACCTGGACGATATCCGGCTGGTTACCCGCGACGTGAACCCCAACCTGGAAAGGGAAAAAGTGCTCATCGTTCCCAACCCCACCACGGGCCTCCTGCAGGTGGAATTTATCAGCCTCCCCCCCGATCTGCGCGAGGTGGCCATCTACGATGCCGCGGGTAGGCTGCTCATGCGCCGCCCGGCTTCAGGAGCCGTCAACAACCGGATGCAATTTGATTTGGCAAATGCCCCAAATGGTATTTACTTTGTAAAAGTATTGTATCAGGACAGGGTGCTGACCCGAAAAATAATAAAAGTGCGATGAGCGATTTTATGACTGCCGACCAGGTGCAGCTGCTGATTGACCAATCTCACACAGATAACGGCCTCAAGGATATCTTAAAAAAAACCATTGCCGGAGAAAGGCTGACGCCCGGAGAAGGATCTCTCCTCTTTGAAAAGGGGGAGCTGCCTTTACTCGGCACTGTCGCCAATTATATCCGGGAACAGCGGCACGGACACCACACCTATTTCAACCGGAACTTTCACATCGAGCCTACTAACGTTTGCGTATATACGTGCCAGTTTTGCTCCTACTCCCGCGTCTACAAGCATCGTGAAGAGGGCTGGGAGCTCAGCCTGGAGCAGATGATGGATATCGTACGCCGCTACGACGATCAGCCTATTACCGAAGTACATATTGTCGGGGGAGTGCATCCCAAGCTGAACCTGGCCTTTTTCTGCGAGCTGATGCGGCAGATCAGGGCGCACCGTCCAAGTCTGCACATCAAGGGATTTACCGCCGTGGAGCTGGATTATATGTTCCGGAAAGCCAAGGTAAGCGTGGAGGAAGGCATGCGTCTGCTCCATGAAGCAGGACTTCAATCCATGCCCGGCGGAGGCGCGGAGATATTCCATCCGGAGATACGCGAAAAGATCTGCGCGGACAAGGTGGACGCCGAAGGCTGGCTGTACATCCATGCCACGGCACACCGCCTGGGCATGCCTACCAACGCCACCATGCTCTACGGTCATATTGAGGATTACCGGCACCGTATCGATCATATGGAACGGCTGCGGCAGCTGCAGGATGAAACACGGGGCTTCAACACGTTTATCCCGCTGAAGTTTCGCAACCAGAACAACGACATGTCCGATGTGCCGGAAGCCACCATCATCGAAGATCTGAAGATGTACGCCGTAGCCCGTCTGTATCTGGACAATTTTGCCCATATCAAGGCCTATTGGGCCATGCTGGGCCGGCAGACCACGCAGCTGACGCTGGCCTATGGCGTAGATGATGTGGACGGCACCCTCGACGATACCACCAAGATCTATTCCATGGCGGGTGCCGAGGAGCAGCACCCGGCCATGAGCACCGAAGAGCTGGTCCGCCTGATCCAGAGCGCCGGAAGAACGGCAGTGGAACGCGATACGGTTTACCATGTGATCCGGACCTACAGCGAGGCGGATTTCAACAACGCCGCTGAAGTGCCGGCATAGCCCTCTTTTTCTCCATACCTTCTTTCTTTGTTACCGGATGCTTCGCGGAAGGCGGTTTCCCCCCAGGGGATGACTCATATTTTTTTGGCCATCCGGTCAAAAAAACGTAACTTCTCCTCGAAAATTTCACCAAAATCTATCGTCATGCGTATTCATATCGATAAGGAAGTGGTGATGACGAGCACAGTGGTGATCATCCTGGGCATCCTGGCGTTGTTTGCCCTGCTGGCGTTTTTCCTGTAGGAAGCGGGATTATATAACAGTCCGTCTCGTTGCTGCGCCGACCTTCGACCGGTGCGGAAAGGGATAATTCTATACGTATATGAAGAAAAGATGGCTGCTCTTTTTGTTGTTTGCCGGAGGCAATTCCGTTGGATTGGCGCAGCAGTTACCCGCACTCGGAGATCAGTATACGGAGCATATGCAGCTAAGGGATACGGCTATGGGATTAATGGGCTTTGGAGACACGTATTATCCGGCAAAGACCATTTCCATTCACAATGTTTTGTTTTGGATCGGCATCGGTAAGGAGACCGGGAAGGTCCGCTATATCTGGACGAAAGATCCTGCTTTTACCCTACAGGGTCAAAAAGTCATTCAACGGAAGCTGAGCGAATTCAAAAACAAAGGCGAGGTCAAACTTTACGGGGGATTTTCGCACTATCTTCCCCTGGACAGCGGATGGTATGCCGCGTTTCGTTTTGACGAAATCAATGATTCTTCGAAGGTCCTTGCCGTATTTAAATTCGACTTTCAGGGCTACCGGTATTAAAATTCCGGCATGACGCCCTTCGCCTTTTACCTTTCACCCTTCGCCTTTTAAAGTTTCTCTTGTCTTCCCTGACACACCTTGATAGATGTCGTCAAAAGATTTGCTCCTGTCCTGCTGCCATTGCGCGGAATATCTTATTTCGATCCCTTTCAGCAACTGGATGCACAGTTGCTTATCGTCATCAGCCAGGTCATGCATCAGCATGTTGGCATTTTTTCTTATCTGCTCATAACACCGGTCCAGCACCTTCTCGCCTTTCGGCGTAAGTTCCAGCCTTTTGGAACGCCTGTCCTCCTGGTCCGCATATTCCCGGATCAGCGCTCTTTTCTTCAGCCTGTTGAGCATGTCCGTACCGCTGGACAGCTCAAAGAGGTTGGCGTAGATCACTTCCGTCTTCTTCGGGTGCTTTTCCTGCCGGATGGTGACCAGCATCCCAAATTCCTCGATCTGGTGAAGCCCCGTATCTTTCAACGCCTTATTGGCATAGAGCATATTGAGCTTGCTGATCCGGCCTATGATCTTCATTAACAATCCGTCAATGAAATGCGGCACAACGCCGCCTACCAGCACTCCCTTTTCGGGCTGCTCCTGCTTCCGGGCCAGGTAATACCGGCAAAAATCCTCAAGGCTGCCCTGGGGATGCTTGTCTTCAAAACTCCCCCAGGCATTGACCAGTTCAATTGTCTTGTTCATGTCATATTACTTCAATTCCGAAGCAAATTAAGCTAAAATATTCCGTAAATGATTTTTTATTTCCATAACGATGTACATTTGTCAAATAAATTACTAAAACGTAGTAAATATGTCTTTTTGGAAAAAGAACCTGACCTATTGGATCGCAAAAGGCTGGATAAGCTTTTTTATGCTGTTCAGCGCTTATTTCTCCTATTCGCATGCCGAAGCACTGCGGTTGCTGGGTTTCCCCGACTACTTCAGGATAGAGCTTACCCTGGCCAAGCTGTTAGGAGGTATACTGCTGCTTTTCCCGCAAACCCCGTCAAGGGTAAAGGAATGGATCTATGCAGGATTCGGAATTGAAATGGTATCGGCCATTATCGCGCATATCTGCAGCCATGATCCGGCCTGGAGGATCCTGTTTGTCTGTGCCGACTTTATCATCATCATCCTTTGCATCCGCTATGTATCAAAACGCGAAGGCGTTCTCACCACTCAACCACCGTCATCAAAAGGCTTGTCTCATGGAACAGTATAACCTATATCATACCGCCCTGGCCATGCATATTATCGGCATCGTCGTAGCTGCTGGCACTACATTCATGGATTTTATCGTTTTCAGACAATACTGGAAAACATACATTACGGATCACAGGGAAAACGCTGCCATAGGCGGCCTGCTGAACAATACCCAGCGCCTCACCGGGATCGGCATGCTGCTCATTATTCTTTCCGGCATATTGATGATGGCCTATATGCACGGCGTTTGGGGGGAGCAGCTTTGGTTCCGGATAAAAATGGGTATCCTGGTACTCATTATCCTGAATGCGCTGCTCTTCCGCAGAAGATGGGGCTTAAAGCTGAAAAAGCTTTCGGCGGCAGGCAGCCCGGCGGCAGGACTGGCCGGGATAAAGAATAATATCAATATTTCACAGCTACTTCAGCTGCTTTTTTTCATCGCTATATTTGTGCTGAGCGCTTTCAAGTTTAATTAAAGACACTTTTGCCTTTCAGGAGATCCCGGCTTCCGCCGGGATGCCATTTCTCATCGGCGTCTTTCACGTTTTTCAGGACGACCTTCTTTTTATCTCGTTTAGGGGTGCGGGTACTCTTTCCCGTGCCGATCAGGAAATCATCAAATTATCAAATCAGCACATCATCAAATCCTAAAATGCCTTTTACCTTTCACCCTTCACCTCATCCCCCCCTTTCGGGGTCGGTGGGTCATCTTTCACCTTTTGCCATAACGCGTCCATTTCCTGCAGGCTGAGATCAGACAGCTGCTTCCCCTCCTGCTGCACCAGCGTTTCCATCTGCCGGAAGCGGCGGATGAACTTTTTATTGGTACGCTCCAGCGCATTTTCAGCATCTACACGGATAAAACGGGCATAATTGACCAGGGAAAACAGCACATCGCCCAGCTCTTCCTCCATCCGGTCCTGCACGCCCTCTTCCACGGCTTCCTTCAGCTCGCCCAGCTCTTCTTCCACCTTGTCCCATACCTGCTCCCGCGTATCCCACTCAAAACCGACCTGTTTGGCTTTTTCCTGCAGCCGCATGGCCTTTACCAGGGCTGGCAGGGATTGCGGCACACCGCTCAATACCGATTCCTTGCCTTCTTTTAGCTTCAGCTTTTCCCAGTTGCGCTTTACCGTTTCCTCGTCTTCTGCTTTTACCGAGCCGTAAATATGGGGATGCCGCGCGATCAGCTTGTCGCAAACGCCGTTGATCACCTCCGTAATGGTAAACTGCTGCTGTTCGGAAGCGATGCGGGCATAAAAAACGATATGCAGCAGCAAATCCCCCAGCTCTTCACGGATACCGGGCCAATCCTCCTCCGTAATGGCATCGGTGAGCTCGTACAGCTCCTCGATACTCTGCTGCCGCAAAGAATGAATCGTTTGCTTACGATCCCACGGGCATTGCTCACGCAGCTCATCCATGATTTTCAGCAACCGCTCAAACGGGACGGGATTCTCATTTTTCATACACGCTTTTAAGCTTCAAAAATAAGTAATCCGCACCGCGCAATAAAGCGCTATTTTCTTAGCTTTGCGACCCGTAAAACCTCATTACAAATGAATGCCCGACATATTACCCGCATAGCACAGGAGCTGCAGATACGGCCCCAGCAGGCAGAACAGACCATGCAGCTGCTGAGCGAAGGAAGTAGCGTACCCTTCATCAGCCGCTACCGGAAAGAAGCTACCGGTAACCTGGACGAGGTCCAGATCGGCCGGATCGAAGACCTCAAGCACAAATACGAAGAAACCGACCAACGCCGGGAATTCATCATCAAAACCATCAGCGAGCAGGGTAAGATGACCGAAGCCCTGCAGGAAAAGCTCAACAGTACCTGGTCGCTTACCGAGCTGGAAGACCTGTACCTGCCCTATAAGCCCAAGCGCAAGACCCGGGCCGCCGCCGCCATCGAAAAAGGACTGGCGCCGCTGGCAGAGCAATTGTGGGAACAGGGACCCGGCGATCCGCAGGAAATGGCCGCAGCCTTCCTCAACGAACAGGTACCGGCCGCAGAAGATGCGCTCAAAGGTGCCCGCGATATCCTGGCCGAAAAGATCAACGAGGATGCCGCCATACGCGAACAGCTCAGAAAGATTTTTCGGGAAACGGCAAAGCTCAGCTCTTCCGTTGTGGAGGGAAAAGAAGAGGCCGGTATTAAATACAAAGATTATTTCCAGTTCTCCGAAGCCCTTTCCGACCTGCCCTCGCACCGCATCCTGGCGATCTTCCGGGCGGAAAAAGAAGGCATCCTGTATGCTACCCTGGCCCCGGCGGAGGAAGATGCCCTGGCCCTGCTGAACAAAGCCGTCTGCACTTCGGGTAATCCCTGTAGCCAGCAGGTCGGCAAAGCTGCGCAAGATGCTTATAAAAGGCTGCTCCGGCCCTCGCTGGAAAATGAATTCCGGAGCCAGCTCAAGGAGAACGCCGACGAAGAGGCCATCACCGTTTTTGCGGCCAACCTCCGGCAGCTGCTGCTGGCCGCCCCGCTGGGACCCAAGCCGGTTATCGCCATCGATCCGGGCTATCGTACGGGCTGTAAGGTGGTGGCGCTGGATCAGCAGGGCAGCCTGCTGGATCATACCGTGATCTTTCCGCTGGAAAAAAATCATAAACGGGACGAAGCCATCGCCCTGCTGCTGCACTGGGCAACCCAATACCAGACGGCGGCCATCGCCATCGGCAACGGTACCGCAGGCCGGGAAACCGAGGCGGTCGTCAAGCAGATATCATTTCCCCACAAGGTGCTGGTGTTTATGGTCAACGAAAGCGGAGCCTCGGTATACTCCGCCTCAGAGGCTGCCCGCGAGGAATTTCCCGATCAGGATGTAACCGTCCGCGGCGCCGTCTCGATCGGCCGGCGGCTCACGGACCCGCTGGCGGAGCTGGTTAAGATAGATCCGAAATCCATCGGCGTAGGACAGTACCAGCATGACGTAAACCAGTCTCAGCTGAAGCAGAGTCTCGATCGCGTGGTGGTAAGCTGCGTCAATAACGTAGGGGTAAACCTCAACACGGCCTCCCGGCATCTGCTGGGTTATGTCTCCGGCCTGGGCACCCTGCTGGCGGACAACATCATCCGTTACCGCCGGGAAAACGGACCCTTTCGCAGCCGGCGGGAGCTGATGCAGGTACCCCGTCTGGGCGAAAAGGCTTTTGAGCAATGCGCAGGATTTCTGCGTATACCGGACGGACAGCACCCGCTGGACAACTCCGCCGTTCATCCGGAACGGTATGCCCTGGTCGAAAAAATAGCGGCAGAGCGGCAGTGTTCTGTAGAAGACCTTATCCGCGACGAACAGCTGCGCAAGAACATACCGATAAAAGACTATGTTACCCCGGAAGTGGGACTGCCCACCCTGCAGGATATTCTCAGCGAGCTGTCCAAGCCCGGCCGCGATCCGCGGGGCGAGGTGGCCATCTTTGAATATGCCGAGGGCATCCACACTATGGAAGACCTGAAGCCCGGTATGGAGCTGCCGGGAGTGGTCACCAACATCACCAACTTCGGCGCTTTTGTGGATATCGGGGTAAAGCAGGACGGCCTGGTACATATCTCCCAGCTGGCGGGCAAATTTGTCAGCGACCCCAACGAGGTGGTAAAGCTCAACCAGCGGGTGACTGTAAAAGTGCTGGAGGTAGATGCTGCGCGCAAGCGCATCTCCCTTTCCATGAAAGAAACCGAAAAGGCCGCTGCCGCGGCACGGCCTCCCAGGCATAAAGACAAGCCCCGGCCCGCCAAAGCCGGCGGCGGAACAAACGATTTTCAGTCCAGCCTTTCGGCGCTGAAAAAGAAATTCGGATCGTAAGCGGCCGCCCGTGGAAGGCTGCCCGGCGGGAGAAAAGATTGACGCGATGGGAGAAAAGCTCGCCGGGCAAGGGTAAAAAGCCGCGAGCGAGCGGGGCTGATGGAATAAAAAAGCGGGAAGCTGTAAAATAAATCGCCGTTTCAACAGTTTAGATATCTTGTATGAAAGCTGCCTTCACCTTGTTGCTGATGCTGGTAACCGCAGGCCTGGCCTCTGCCCAGTATTATTATCAGGATATATATGGCAACCGCCAGGTCCGGGAGGAGCAGCAACGCTTTGCCCAAGACAAGGTACGGCGGCAGGAGCTGCGCAGCTTCGATGCCGCCGGCGGCATCGACCAGGACTTCCGTATCGAAAAAACCTTTTCTGCCGACTACCGGACCACACGCAGCACGACCCGGTCGCTCCAATCCGGTAGCTCGGTGCTGGTGACGCTGTTCGATACCGCGGGAAAGGTGATCCGTTCCACAGACAGCTCAGCTTCCAGCATCAACATCAGCAGCTATACTTACGACAGCAGCGGGCATCTCATCCGCCTTTCGTTTGTATCCCGTTCGGACAGCACAAAGGAGGTACCCGGCTTTTCGGAAGAACGGGAATACACCTACTCCCCGACGGGACAGCTGCAACAAATGGTGCGCCGTAAGGACGGCCGTATCCGCTCCACCGTTTATTTCCGTACCGACGGGGAAGGAAGGGTGATCGAAGAGCAGGAAAAAAGCGCCGGCAGCCCGGTTTTTCATTATCAATGGAACAGCGCCGGAGCCCTGACAGATATTTACCGTTATAATACCGCCCGTAAGCGGATGCTCCCCGACTTCACCTTCGACTACGACTCCGAAGGCCGGCTGAAGGAGATGCTGGCCGTGGATGCCTACAGCGGCGACTACAGCCGCTGGACATATGAGTATAACGAAAAAGGGCTGCTCTCCGGCAGCACCTGTTACGGGAAAAAGAACGTTCTAAAAGGGCGGATCATCTACCGGTATACCTTTTAGCGGTGAAATCAAAAACGGTTTGGTGATTATAAAACAATCGCTATCTTTGCAGCCCCAGTGAAACAGTTCTTTGCCGAATATGCGGAAGTAGCTCAGTTGGTAGAGCATCACCTTGCCAAGGTGAGGGTCGCGGGTTCGAGTCTCGTCTTCCGCTCTTTGTTATAAGATTCCTTTCCGTCTGCCCGGAAGGGAATTTTTGTTTACGGCAGCGGATGCTGCGGCTACCCGCCCGGGTGGTGGAATTGGTAGACACGCGGGACTTAAAATCCCGTGGCCAGCAATGGCCGTGCGGGTTCAAGTCCCGCCCCGGGCACTTACATACTACGCTTATACCATAAGCAGTCCCCATAGGAATTATGTTTATGTTGGCGCTTCAAATAATCTCAAACGAAGAATTGACCCACACAATAAAGAATACCAACGAACCACTAAGCCATTCCCCCTTTTGCTTAATTACTTATCGAAGCTTTCCCTGACAGGCCTGCTGTAGGGCAAAGAGAAAAGCAAAGAAGATAATCCGCAGCTGTCATCGATAACGTCCTACGGTACAACGACCAGCCTTTTGCCCTGCAGGTCGTCTTGCTGCCAGGCATCCGCAATGCCGGAAAGGGGAACCTTTTCGATTTCCATATAAAATTTACCGGTCCCGATCCCTTCCCAAACGGCTGCTATCTCTTCGGACAGCGCCTGCTGCGGAACCTGCCCCACGCCCATCAGCTCGAGTCCGGAAGTACGCAGCGCCGATCCCGGAAGCGAGACATGAGCGCCGGCCTTCTCTCCGATCTGGATATAGCGGATCCTTCTTTTTGCAAAACCGGCTTCTTGGGGAATGAAGGTACTTATTAAGATCTCAGCAGGCCTTCCCCATAAAAAATCCACGACCACATCGTATCCCCTGCCTTCGTTCCCGCGGATAAATGCCTCCGCCAGCTGTTCTTCCGGTTGATCCAGGCTGATCGTTTCATCTGCTCCCAGCTTGGAAAGCAGGGCCAGCGATCTTTTATTTCTTCCGGTGCCCACTACTTTACCGGCGCCCAGCATTTTGGCCACCTGTACCGCTATCCTGCCCGAAACGCCCGTGGCTCCGTTGACCAGCACCGTTTCTCCGGGCAGAAGCTTTGCCGCATATTTCAAAGGCAGCAGCGAAGTAAGCACGGAGGGTAAAATGGCAGCGGCATCGGCAGGGTCAATACCCTCGGGTACAGGCAGGGCATAGCCGGCAACGACCTTTTCGGCAAACGCACCGTACGGCGGCCTCACATTCCCGAAGGCAACCAGCTTTCCTTCCAGGTTCCTGCCTACACCATCTGTCCCCGGAATGGCAGGGAATTGCGGAAATAACTGCCGGCTGGAATAATGCGTTCCGGCCACCGTTAATTTATCGAAATTTTCCAGTACGCTTGCTTTTACCTCGACAAGCACCTCATTTTCTAAGGGAACAGGATCCGGAAATTCCCGGTATTGCGGGATTTCGCCAAAGGCATGGATAACGGCTGCTTTCATCTTGGTTGTTTTTAATTTTAAACAAAGATCGGAAGCCGCAACAAAGTGCCTGATAACATTTGTTAAGAAATCAGCCGGTCATTTACGCTTAAGCAGGCTGTTCCGGATCCGGCTCAGATGGACGGGTGTGATACCGAGATAAGAAGCAATATAATGCTGGGGAACGCGATGCAAGATCGCAGGATGATCCTTTAACAGCGCTTCATAACGTTCCTGCGGGCTGTTTTTGATATGGGAAAGAAATAACCGCTGATAATAAATAAGCCGCTCCAGCGTATGCTGTTCTATCGTTCTCCGGATGGCTTCGGAATGGCTGAGGATGTGCTCGAAGTCATTTTTGGCAATAACATGTATAACGGAAGGTTCAATGGTTTCTATGTTAAAAAGGCTGGGCGTATTTGTACGGAAACTCTCGACGGAAGATACGCCCTGCCCTTCGAAGAAAAACTGAAAAGTGATTTCCCGGCCCTCCCTGTTAAACCATACACGCAGACAGCCTTTTTCAATATAAAAAGCTTTTCTGGCTATCTCGCCTTCCCGTAACAGCAGCGTCTTTGCGGGTATCTCTTCCCGATTGAAGAAATGAGAAAAGGGCTCCCATTCCGGATTCCCTCCGGGCAGGCGGTTTTCATAAGGCTCCTCCGGTTTATGTTTTCTCATACTTTAGCCGCATACTTTCGAGCAATGGCTAAAGGTATTATTTTTTTGAAAAACAAGTTCTTCAGGGAAGTTATGGGTGAAACGACATCCGGGTACAAAAAAAGGATCCGGTAAGCATCGCCTTACCGGATCCAACCATACTTCCTAATCTCCGGTGTAGGGATATACCGTGATCTCTCCTGTAACCATATAAGCGAGGGGACCCGTCAGACCCGTAAACCGGAAATAGCGCCCTTGCGGGTGAGTGGGAATAGTATAACGTTGCCCGTCGTTGATGTTACGGTTGAAGTCAAATACCCCAAGGTCTGTCCAGCCCGCGGTAGTATCGGTGCTGACCTCCAGCCGGAAAGTATTGCAGGCCCGGTCGTCGTCCTTCATCCGGAAGATCTCAAAGGTAGATATGGCATGCGAACCGCCCATATCCACGGTAACAAAGTGCGGATAAGTGGAGTGATCCACCCAGGTATGCCAGCGCGTTTCGGGCTTCCCGTCTATTACATTTGTAGCCATGTTTTCCGCACCGGGATGCTCGGTGGAAAAGGCGATCACCTTCCAGTCCTTCTTATCCAGCTGCAAAAGCCCGTTTTTCTGAAAATCGGTATAAAAAGTATCAATGCACAGCGAGTCCGGCAGAAATACCGTGCGATACTCGAACCCTTTCGAGGTATTGATATCCGCAATGTCGCTGACCGCTTCGGTAGCAGGTATCCGTACCGACCTTGCCCCTCCCAGCGTGTCCGTATAATTCACGTCCGTGGCATAGGCTCCGTTTGAAATATCCGCACCGCCCCACTGCAGTGTCAGCGTTCCATTTGCATGCAGCAGGCTTACATTCACCGGCCGGCTGAGGATACGCGATTGATACTTTTCCCCGTACGAGGCGCTGTGCAGCTCAACCGGTACGGAAGCGTTTCCCTTATCGTCATAGGTGATCACAATAAAGGTATAAGGTTTTTCGGGCAGGTTATCAATAAGGGTATTGATCGTATCCGCAGCAGGTGGAATGTCCACGTCCACGGAATCCTCATAATTGTCCCAGTAAATACGCGCCCTTGTCACGTTCGGATCCGCGCCTCTTAGCCAGGATATCTTAACGCGGTTATAACCGGCATATACCAGCGGAGAGCTTGCCTTCTCCGCATAGACCAGTCCGCCCGGCACCACAAAATCCTTAAAGGTGCGGTCCATCTTTTTACAGCCCGCTATCCCGGCGATCAGGCCGACTATCATTATCGAACAAAACAGCTTTGTTTTCATCTGTTAATATTTGTCTTTTCAATGGTCAGATGGAACCTCGCACATTAACATTATTCACAGTCTTGTCCGTTTTTTAATGGCGTTCATGAATCCGCCAGCGGATTTCCCCTGTGTGATAAATATTATCATGCTCGGTTTCATTTTCCGGATTTAATTTTTTCATGAAAGGGTTCAGGGCTTCACTTGTCCCCATATATCCAGTTCTGCGATCACCACCTGGCCGGAGCTGCCGTAGGTTTCCAGCGATCTCCAGCGGATGTAGCGGTATGCAGGCAAAAGATGGTCAAAGGAAAAGTCCTCGCCCTGAAACCAGCCGTAATTTTTGTCCTCTTCGGTGGTGCTGCCCGTCGGCAGTCCGGAAGGTTTGAAGGACTCAAAGGTGCCCAGCAGCTCCCAGCTTTCCCAGGAGCCGTCGGGGTTGGGGTCGTTGGATCCATAAAGCTCAAATTTCTTGACCGCCGAACCGGCATAAAAATGGCTGCTGGGCGCCTGGTGCTCCATGACCCGGCTGATCACCACCGACTGGCCGAGGTCTATCGTAAACGACTGCGGCAGGGATGAGGAATTCGTGGAGGCAAAGATGCCCGCAAATTCAATATTATTATCCCAGAGATGTTCCTGTACATAGCTTTCTGCCGGCGTCCAGGTATCGCCCGGAAGATGTACGGCCTTCCAGGTATTCTTGGGGATCGGCTGTTCGAAGATGGGCGACAGGGATTTGACCAGCGTATCGGATTTGTTGCTCCAGCGATCTCTTACAAATACCGCAAACGTCTTTTGGGTAGAGTCAAAACCCCTGGCGGAAAATTTGCCTTCCGGCGCCGCCGTGTAAAAGGTGGATACGGTGGACCAGGTCCCCGTGCCGGTAGTATCCAGGATAACCTCTATGGCCAGATCGGCCTGGGAGCTGTTCTCAAAAGATACCTGAACCCCGCCGAAAGTAGGATTCATGGTCAGGCTGTCAAAGACGGACTGCACCGGAGGGGTCAGCGGCGTTACCTGAAGCGAAACCGGGGCTGACTCCTTTTCGTTCTTTCCGACGCTGTAGATCTTTACTTCATGGGTAAGGGTATCCCCGTAACCGACCAGCCGGAGCGTATCGGTATAGCCGGAGCCTTTGGCCTCACGCACCACGCCGGGGCGGATCTCATAGACAGCCTTGGCATAAGAGAAGTTGGGATCCTTCGGAAGCCGGTAGGTAAGCTGCGCTCCCCCGGGAGTGGATTTTATCTTTATATCCTGCACCTGGGCGGGAGC
Organism: Compostibacter hankyongensis; assembly: GCF_039541075.1. Taxonomy (NCBI): domain Bacteria; kingdom Pseudomonadati; phylum Bacteroidota; class Chitinophagia; order Chitinophagales; family Chitinophagaceae; genus Compostibacter; species Compostibacter hankyongensis. Next base: position 71,257 of record NZ_BAABFN010000021.1, read on the forward strand.
CGCGGCATTTTTATCGAGATAATCGGTCCTTCCCTCTTTTTTACAGCCCGTCCAGCAGCAGAAAAGCAGGAGACCGGCAGCTATATATAACAATCTTTTCATGGTTATTCTTTTTAGACGTATCGCATATGAATGACGGAATTACCAGCCCAGGTTCTGCACCAGGTTTCTGTTATTGGTTATCGTGCTTTCCTTTATCGGGAAGAAATAATCCTTCAGGCTGAAGGTTTGCTGAAAGATCATTGTCGGCCGGTAGTAAGCAGACGGGAGCTCCTGGAGGAGATCCCAGCCCTGTATGGGCCTGTTCATTTCGTCCACCGCCTTCTTCCAGCGCCGCAGATCCCAGAATCGCTTTCCTTCAAAGGCCAGCTCGATCAGGCGTTCCTGCTGGATGATCTCCCGCATCCCATTTTGTGTAGCGAACTTGGTAGGGTTATTGGAATATTGGGTCCAGGAATCCTGTACCGTCTGCAGACCGGCCCGTTCACGCACCAGGTCCACATACTTGAGCACCTCGGGACCCGGACCTTCCGCTTCATTCAGCGCTTCGGCATACAGGAGGTACAGGTCGGCAAGACGCATAATGGGCCAGGGATAATCGGTTACCGAATAGGTATTGCCGGTATTGGCCAGCACGTTCTGGTAATGCACCTGCTTTTTGAGAAAATAGCCCGTAATGGTGCTGAAGCCGGGCTTTCCGTAGCCGTTCCGTTGCCGGTACTTGGCTTCGAGATAATACAGGTCCAGGTTTTTCTTGTCGTCATACATGCCCTGTCCGTACCAGATGCCGCCGTCGAAACCCATATCGGCATAGAACCGGGGCTCCCTGTTGAAGTTCATATGGGCGGTGGTATAGTCTTTCCGCACATACAGCTTGTCGCTGTCCCCGGCCGTCTGCAGATCGTACCGTTCTGCATAGCCCCAGGTACGGTCTTCCGCGATCGGCACGCCATGATCCGAATAAAACTGCTCCGCGATCTTCAGGGGTGGGGACAGCTGTCCGTGCACGGCCGTCATATCCAGGTTCTTCGGATTCATGCGGGGCGTGATCAGCGCCTGCAGGGAAACGGTGCTGGTCTGGGTATTGGCCCAGACGATCTCGCTGTTCCACCGTTCGCAGATAGCGTTCCGGATGCTCAGCTGGGTCATAATGGTATCGGAAAGATCAAACTGCTGAAAGGCCGGCTGGTATTTATACAGCTTCAGGCCCAGCTGCTCGCAGGCTTCGATCGCTTCCCTGCAGGCAACGGCGGCCGAGTCCCATTTCTCCTTGGAAAAGGTTTGGTTAAAAAGCTGCGTTCCGTCCGGATTCTTGAGACGGGCTTCGTCGGTGTTGCCGTTGAACAGCGGGCTGGCGGCATACACCAGCACCTCCGCCTTAAAGGCGAGGGCGATCGTCCGGGTGATGCGACCCAGCTCGTTGGTAGGATCGTCGATGGTCTGCGGCAAGTCCCCCATCGCTTCGTTCACCAGCGTTATAATATATTCAAAGCAGGAGTCTACCGGTGCGCGGGAGACCCTCACTTCGTCTGCCTTCACATTTACCGGCAGATTTTCTTTCATGATGGGAATGGGCCCGTACATCTTTACGAGGTAAAAGTTGTAATACGCTTTCAGAAATTTCACCTCGGACACCCAGCGCCGCTTTTCCGTTTCCATCAGGTCCGGCACCCTGTCCACATTATCCAAAAAGATATTGCAGTCCCGGATGCCCTGAAAATAAGTACCCCAGCGGTCCCCGTACGGACTTACCACGTTCTGGTACCCCTGGGCGATATTGAAATAGGCGCCCTCCGTGGCAAACCGCCACAGCTCGTCGCCGCCGACCAGGGCGGGATCATCCGCCAGATCGCCGTCATTGGGCATATAGGAATAGCAGGTAAACAAAAATTTCTGGGCTTCATTGCGCGTGGCGAAAGCATTATCCAGCGTGGCGACATTATCCGGCACCACATCCAGAAATTGTTTACAGGAGCTGAGCGCTGATATTATAATGAGTATAAAAATTCCGGTAATGAGAGGTTTCTTCATGATCTTGTGTTTTGAATAACCGGCAGAAGGTTTATCAGAATGGATACTGCACAGCATCCCGGTTAATTAAAGGTCAGGTTCAGGCCGATGTTGAACACCTTTTGTATGGGATAGCCGAGACCGTTACCCCCCATTTCCACATCCCAGAGGTTAAATTTGCTGAAGATAAGGGGGTTGCTGGCATTCACATAGATGCGGCAGGTGGAGGTGCGTATCTTCTTCTGCAGGCTCCGCGGAAGGGTATACCCGATCTCAACCTGCTTCAACCGCAGAAAAGAGCCGTCCCGCATAAACCAGGTGCTGGTCTGGGCATCGTTCTCATTGATGGTCGGGCTTAGCCTGGGCCAAAGGGCGTACACGTTCCGGTTATCCTCCGACCAATGGCTGTCCGCATAGGCTTTTAGCAGCTGGTTCTGCAGCGTCACGCCGACCAGCTGGTTATTGTCTATTTCGCTCTGGTAGCGGTAGGATGCAAACGGAGACGTTGCTTTCGCATCTATCCAGAAAGATTCATTGGCCAGACCCTGGAAGAACGCGGATATGTCAAAATTCTTGTAGCCCATCGAAAACCCGAAGCCATAGACGATCTCCGGCAGGGTGGGATTACCGATGGGTACCATATCCGCTTCGGTGATCTGGTTGTCGCGGTTCACATCCAGAAACTTGATATCTCCGCCGCCGTACATACCAAAATTCTGCCGGGGCGAGTTTGCCGCTTCTTCATCGTCTATAAAGAGCTTTTCGGCAATATATCCGTAGGTCTGATAAATAGCATTACCGACATGATACCGGTAAGGTTCTATATATTCGGGATCTTCATATACCTTGTACTTGCTGGATGCATAGGTAAAGTTGCCCATGCCCGAAATCCAAAGGCTGTTCTGAAAAAACTGCTTGTAGTCCGCGGAGATATCCACACCCTGGCCTGTCGCGGCACCCACATTGGCCCTGATGGGCGCGGCAAATCCTGCGGCCAGCGGAATGGAGGCGCGGGTCATCAGGATATGATCCCGGTACTGGGAAAAATATTCCGCATTCAACGTGAACTTGTCAAACAATCCCAGCTCCAGGGCAATGTTCTTTTGTGTGGAGGTTTCCCAGGTGATGTCGTTGTTGGCATACCGGCTGGTGGAGATACCGTTCTGTGTAAAAAGGCTTCCCGGATCGCGGCCGAAGGTCGCAGATTTTGCCGGGTTGTTCATGTTTACATTGGACAGGTAAAAAAAGCGATCGGCGGCATCTCCGATGGCGTCGTTCCCGATAAGACCATAGGTGGCTCTCAACCGCAGGTTGGTGACAACCGGCTTCAGGCTTTCCATAAACGCCTCATTGGAAATCGTCCAGGCCAGCCCCACCGAGGGAAAGAAGCCAAACCGGTGATTTTCATCAAAACGTTCGGAGCCGTTATAGCCAAAGTTAAATTCCGCAAAATAACGCTTGTCGTAATCATAGCTGAACCGTCCGGACAAGCCAAGATTTCGGTAAGGAAGCGATTTCTGAAGATCGCCTGCATTGGCGTCCAACCGGGTCTGCGCCATAAAAACAAGCATGCCGCTGACGCCGTGCTTATCAAAGACCTGGTCGTAATTTACCCTGGATTCCAGGTAAAAAGCGGTGCTGATCGTTTTCGGGCCTTCGTTATAGCCCAGATAGTTGGTACCGTCGTCAGGATTGATGTTGATCGTAAAATAAGCATCCTCCCGCTCATTATAACCCGCCAGCTCGTACCAGAAAGGGTTATAAAACCGGTTCACATCAAAATAGGAGCTGCGGTTGGTGTTCACCATGCCGCTTATGGAGAGCCCCGGCGTAATGGCCTTCAGGTCCTGCTTCAGCTCGAGCTGGGCCAGCATCAGCGAACGGGAATAATCCTTGTACCCCTTTACCATATCGGCATAGGGGTTGAGATAAGTGCCCTCGTTATAGTTGCCGAACATGATATGGTTGACATACTTATGCAGCTCATCCACGGGGTAATAAGGCGGAAACAGCGCGGGGTTGGATCGCATTACTTTTTTATACATAAACTCGCCCCCGTCGACCGGACCGGTATAGTCGTCAAAGGTGCCGCTAAGCCTTACTACCATCTCGGTGGTCTTGGTGAGGTTGATGTTTACGTTGGAGCGCAGCGTATAGGTGTTCAGCCGGATGTTGTTATTAAAATCATTGCGCTTGTCCACCTTCATCAGACCGTTGTCCCGGTTATAGGACCCGGCCACATAGTATCGCGCCACGCCGCCGCCGCCGCTGACGCTCAGGTTGAACCGCTGGTTCATGGTGTAGTCCCTGAACATGATCTTTCGCCAGTCGTTGGCCGGATAGGCGTAAGGGTTGGTGCCGGCTTCTGTATTTTCGATCTTACGGTCGGAATAAAGCAGCACACCCAGCGGATCGCGGGTAAGGGTGGCTTCGTTGGACAGCTTCATATAGGTCACCGGGTCGGCCAGCTCCACGTTCTGGGTGGGCATGGAAACCGAGTTCTCCACCCGGAAGGCAAGATGGGCTTTCCCTACAGCGCCTTCTTTTGTGGTGACCAGGATAACGCCGTTGGCGGCACGCGAGCCGTACAGGGCGGTAGCGGTGGCATCCTTGAGGATCGAAAAGCTGGCAATATCATCAACCTGCAGACGGGCCAGGTCGGTAGTGGTCAGCTCTATGCCGTCGATCAGGATCAGAGGATCCTTTTTATACCCGAAGGTGGTTACCCCCCGGATAAAGAATTCCGCATTGTCTTTCCCCGGCTCGCCGCTGCGCTGATAGGCAATAACCCCTGCTGCGCGGCCGGCAAGGGCCGTGGTAAGATTACTGGAGGGTATCTTGAGATCTCCCGGTTTGATGGTGGTAACGGACCCGACCATATCGCTCTTCTTCTGCGTTCCGAAGGCCACCACTACTGTTTCGCCCAGCTGGTTAGAGCCGGCCGCCAGCTTTATATCGATGACCTGCCGGCCCTGCACCGGCACTTCGCGGGTATCAAAACCGATCATGGTGAAGACGAGAGTCGCATTTTCGGGCACGGCAAGCGTGTAGCGGCCGTTCTGATCGGTAACGGTTCCCGCGCTGCCGTCTTTCACCTTTACCGTTACGCCGATCAGCGGCGCACCCTGATCATCGGCCACGGTGCCATGCACCGTATCCTCGGGCGGAGCAGATATGAGGCGGGGGAAACCGGTTTCCGGCACGGCGAATCTTCCGGCGGGCTCAGGCAATGGCGCGCCGCCGGCGGCCGGCAGGATAGCCGCGGCCGGCAATGCGGGAAGTAATATGATGAACAACAGGTTCCGGGGGGAACAAAGACGAAGTAACCCTCTGCCGAGCACACATGTAAATGTTGATAGCATATTTTTTCATGATTTGGGTTTAAGCGATAAGGCGGTCCTTTGCACGACAGGACAAGACTTTACAGGGGCAGACGTTCAACGCCGCCGGATACGCATACCGGAGCCCATGAGTCCTCCCCAGAGGACAGCGCGTAAGCCATAACCCCATAAGGGCAATAGCCGGCCTTACCCTGGAACATTCCCTTACGGGAAGGATGGTTGCCTGTTGTGCATTAAGTGGAAAAAAGCAGCGGTCATCCCGACGTGCTGACGATCATCCGAAGATGTGACCGGGGGAAGTGTAGACGCGTAGACATGATGGAGGATTTAGGAGTTAAAAATATCAATTACGGCAAATCTAATTTCAACCTTCGTTTCCGACATGCAGAAAATGACACAATATTTATACTTTTTGATCTTTTAGGCGGCACCGCTGCCGGATAGCTGAAATCCCGGGCGGAGGTTGACCAGCATATCCGCCGTCATCCGCTGAAGATCGTATTGCGGCTTCCAGCCCCAGTCTGCACGGGCCTGGCTGTCGTCCACCGTCTGGGGCCAGGTATCCGATATTTCCTGCCGGTAATCAGGTATATAATCCACTTCAAGATCCGGGATATGCTTGCGGATGGCTTCGCTGATCTCTCCCGGCGAAAAGCTCATGGCGGAGATATTATAGGCGGAGCGCACGGTAATTTTCTCCGCCGGCGCTTCCATCAGCTCGATGGTGGCACGGATGGCGTCCGGCATATACATCATCGGCAGGTGGGTATCTTCAGAAAGGAAACAGGTGTACCGTTTTTCTTCCAGCGCCTCGTGGAAAATCTCCACGGCATAATCGGTAGTGCCGCCCCCGGGGGCCGACTTATAGCTGATCAGCCCGGGATAACGCACGCTTCTCACGTCCACGCCATAACGTTTGTGATAATACTCCAGCCACCGCTCCCCGGCCATCTTGCTGATGCCGTATACCGTGGTAGGCTCGATGATGGTATGCTGCGGGGCGTGTTGCTTGGGAGAGCCCGGGCCAAATACCGCAATAGAGCTGGGCCAGTATACCTTATGCAGGGATTCCTCCTTGGCCACATCCAGCACATGCAGCAGGCTTTGCATATTGATATGCCAGGCCAGCCCGGGGTTTTTCTCGCCGGTTGCGGACAGGATGGCCGCCAGGTGGTAAACCTGCGTGATGTTATGCCGGATCACCAGCACATGCAGCATCTCCTTGTTCATCACATCCAGAGACACATAGGGCCCCGTTCCCTTCAGCAGCTCATGCTCGTCCCGCAGATCGGAAGCAACCACGTTCCCCTCCCCATAGATCTTGCGCAGGGCCAGCGTCAGCTCTACGCCTATCTGTCCGCAGGCGCCGATGACCAGTATGCGTTCCTTGTTGAGATAACCCATAGTCTGAAAGTTTTGTGGCAAACATACGGGAAAAGCAAGACCGCACAAAAAACGGCAGGGGAACACAGGGGCTGTAAATTTTACCCGCATTACCACGGCTAAACCCTAATTTTGCGACATGGAATTTTTACAGGACCTCCTGGGAGCAGGCTACAGCTCCCGTAGCTTTTTTCTGATCGCCGGCCCCTGCGTAGTGGAGAACGAAGCGCTGCTGCATACCGTGGCCCGAAGCGTACAGGATACCTGCCGCCGGCTGGATATTCCTTATGTTTTCAAAGCTTCTTACCGGAAAGCCAACCGCACCCGTCTCGACTCCTTTACCGGTATCGGGGATGAAAACGGCCTGCGCCTGCTGGGAAAGATAAAAGAAACCTATGGCCTGCCGGTAACCACCGATATCCATACCGCGGCCGAAGCCGCTACCGCCGCAGAATATGCAGACATCCTGCAGATTCCCGCCTTCCTCTGCCGCCAGACCGACCTGCTCACTGCCGCCGCCGATACCGGCCGCGTGGTCAATGTAAAAAAAGGACAGTTCGTAAGCGGGCCCGCGATGAAATTCGCGGTGGACAAAATAAAGCAACAGGGCAACTCCAAAGTGATCCTTACCGAAAGGGGCACCACTTTCGGCTATCAGGACCTGGTGGTGGACTACCGCAATATTCCCTGGATGCAGGCCCACGGGGCTCCTGTGGTGATGGACTGCACACACTCGCTGCAGCAGCCCAACCAGCCCGGAGGCGTTACCGGCGGCAACCCGCAGCTGATCGGCACGCTCGCCAAAGCCGCTATTGCCACGGGGGCCGAAGGCATCTTTATCGAAACCCATCCCGATCCGTCAAAAGCGCTTTCGGACGGAGCCAATATGCTGCAGCTGGACCTGCTGGCCCCACTGCTCGAAGAGCTGGTAAAGATCCGCCGGGCCATGACGGCCTGAGCAGCCATCAGGACGGACGCTGGGCCGCAAGCACGCGGGTGGTCATCACGGTGATCGTGGCCCCCATGGCCGCTACAACGAGGAAGGATATACGCAGGCTGGTATATCCCGCGACAAACCCGATCAGCGGCGGTCCGAACAGAAATCCCAGATAACCTACGGTGGACACGGCTGCCAGGGCCATACCCGAGGAAAGCGTTCCCGACCTGCCGGCGATGCCGTAAACCAGCGGCACTACCGAAGAGGTGCCCGCGCCCACCAGCAGAAAACCAAGTATGACTGTATTCAGCGCCGGGTAAGCCACCGGTATCAGCAGGCCCGCAAAAATCAGCAGTCCGCTCAGCTTCAGCACCCTGGCCGTACCCATACGATGCACCAGGCCGTCGGCCAGGAAGCGACCCAGTGCCATGGTAGCGGTAAAGGCGGCATAACCCAGTCCCACATCCTCCGCCCGCACCTGCGCTACCTTCCGGGCATAAATGCCGCTCCAGTCCGCCATGGCCCCCTCGCAGATCATGGAGCAGAAAGCAATGATGCCCAGCTGCAGCAGCGCCGCATCCGGCTTTACAAATACCGGCTGACGCAGGTCGCGTTTGACATCCGAGGGCAGCAGGAAACGATAGATCAGGCAGGTGACGGCGGCAATGGCAATACCGACAAACAGGAAATGGATCCATGGCGGCACAGCGTCTTTTATCATGGAAGCACCCACGGCTGCGCCGGCAAAGCTGGCCAGGCTCCACATGCCATGAAAGGAAGCCATGATGGAGCGCTTGTACAACAGCTCCACCTCTACCGCCTGCGTATTCATGGCAATGTTCAGCATATTGCTGCAAAAACCGAATAAAACAAGGACGAGGCCCAGCTGCACCGGCGAGCGGGCCAGGGACAACAGCACCAGGACAGCGCCATACACCACGGCGGAAACGATGGCTACCGTTTTGCTGCCGATACGGGTGATCAGCCAGCCCGATACCGGCAGCGACGCCAGCAAACCGACAGGCATACACATCAGCACGCTCCCCATTTCAATATCCTGCAGCTTCATCGACTGCTGTATCGTGGGAATACGCGAAGCCCAGCTGGAGGAGCACAGACCGGACAGGAAAAACAACGTGCCGGCTGCAACTCTGTTCAGCCGGATCCCCGAAAATGAAAGCATGCCCAGCATGGTGCAACGATCTTGATGTGCGTGTTGAATATACACAGGACGCCGTCCTGCCCGTCAAAGGTAAGAAGGAAAAACGCTTTCCTGCGTTCTGAATGTCCGATTGAGGCCGGGGAATAGTTTTTGATATCCCCGGGAAATCATTATTTTTAAGGCTTCTGTTCAACGAACCAACATGACCAAAAACACCCTACGCCTCGCCTGCGCCATCCTGCTACTTATGGGCTGCAACAGCCAGCAACAAAAATGCGAACCTCAGGAAAGAAATAAAGCGCTGGCATCCATCGATTCGCTGGCGACCAAGCTGCACTGGCCGGAAGACCTTGAGATCACCGGCTTTACGGGGCCGGACCTCACTCCCAGCCCGGCCTGTCTTGCCATGGCGGCTACGGGAGAAGTTTTTGTGGGTGTCGACATGATCGGCTCGCTGGGTAAAACGCCCGGCAAAGGGATGATCATCCGGCTCGTGGATTGCAACAACGACGGCATCCTGGACAGCCATACCGAATATGCGCAGGTAGATAACCCCCGCGGAATCATTTCCATGGGCGACAAGCTCTTTGTGCTGCATACAAAGTTTGAAGGAGATACGGCTACCGGTATGGACCTGGTCGTATTCGAAGACAAAGACCATGACGGCGTGGCCGATGGCGCTCCCAAACCACTCGTACAGCATATGAGCAATCCGACCTATCTAAAGAGCCGGGGCACCGACCATGCCACCAACGGCATCCGTATGGGCATTGACGGCTGGATCTATATTGCGGTGGGCGATTTCGGATTTCACGATGCGGTAGGCACCGACGGAAAAAAGCTGACCATGCTGGGCGGCGGCATCGTGCGGGTACGGCCGGACGGCACGGAAATGGAGGAATACACACACGGCACCCGCAATATCTATGATGTGGCGATCGATCCGTATATGAACATCTATACGCGGGATAATACCAACGACGGCGGCGGCTGGAATATCCGCTTCAGCCATCAGATCCAGTCGGGCGAATATGGCTATCCCGTCCTGTTCAAACACTTTACCGAAGAGATCATACCCGCCCTGGTGGACCTGGGCGGCGGCTCTGGCACCGGCGCGCTCTTTATGGACGACCCCAACTGGCCGGATAAATATAATCATGTCCCGATGATGGCCGACTGGGGAAGAAGCGAGCTTTACATTCACCGGCTGACACCGGATAAGGGAAGCTTCACCCAGCAGCAGGAAGACTTTATCAAGCTGCCGCAGATCACCGATCTCGACGTGGATGGCTCCGGCCGGCTCTATCTTTCGGCCTGGGACGGCGCCGGCTTTTCCGGAGATTCCAGCAAAGGATTTGTGGTTCGCGCCATCCCCAGGAACTGGAAGTACAAACCCTTCCCCGATCTTAAAAAAGCTTCTGTAGATGACCTTATAGAGCTGCTGAAATCCCCCAGCGCCGTGACACGGCTGCACACCGAGCAGGAGCTGCTCACCCGGCCGGAAAAAGATGTTACCGAAGCGGCCTGGAAGCTGGCCGCCGACAAAAGTCAGCCGGTGTATGCGCGTATTGCCGGCATGTATACCTACATGCAGGCAGCAGGAAAAAGCGCCGTTCAAAACCTGGTGCAGCTGAGCTCGGAAGAAAAGATGCGGGAATATGCCCTTCGTGCGCTGACCGACCGGAAGCCTTTTATAAAAGAAGTCCCCATTGAGCCTTTTCTCAGCGGTTTAAAAGATACTTCCCGCCGCGTACAGATCGCTTCCATCATCGGCCTGGGACGGCTGGGCCGTCCGGAAGCCGCCCAGGCGTTGCTGCAGGTACCCGTGCCGGCCTCTTTTGCGCCGGTTCCCAAAGGTCAGGAAGGCCCCCACGCCACGCCGAACCCGGACATCATTCCGCCCCACCTCGCCGTGCGGGCTCTGGTGGCGCTGCATGCAACAGATGCCTGCGTAGCGGCCATCGGCACTAAAAACTCCACGCTGGCCCTCTGGGCCCTGCGCTATATGCATGATCCCAAAGCTGTGGACGGACTGATAGCCGCTTATAAGAACGGGCAGAAAGAAGCCCCGGATGACCGGCTGGCCTCCTATCCTGCTGCCGGAAACAGTTCCCTGAAAAACCAGATATTGTCGACGCTGGCCCGCCTGTATAAGGAAGAGGCCCCTTACGACGGCACCTGGTGGTGGAGTACCCGCCCCGATTCGCACGGACCGTATTATAAGTCCACCACCTGGGCATCTTCGGATAAGATCAAGGCGCTGCTGATGGAAGAATGGAAAAAGACAAATGCTGCCGGGAAACAGTTCTTCGCTGATCTAAACGGCAAGCTAAGGCTGGGTATTACCGAGTTTGGCGGAGAAGAAGAGGAAGCCGCACCCAAGGAGGAAGCTGCCAAGGTGGACCTGAACAAGATCAGGAAGCGGAAGGGCCAGATCGGGAAATCCTCGATCGAAGACATCATGCTGGCCATGGACAAGATAAAAGGCGATCCTGCACTGGGAAAAAAGATCTTTGTGCAGCAGGGCTGTATCGTATGTCACAGCCTGAAGAAAAGCGAGGTCATGAAAGGGCCGTTTATGGGCCAGATCGGATCGATCATGAACCGGAAGCAGATCGCCGAGAATATCCTGCAGCCCAATGCCTCCATTTCCCAGGGCTTTGCTACGGTGAAGGTGACCACCAAGGACGGGAAAACCCTGATGGGCTTTGTAACGGATGAATCTGCGGATCATATCGTGCTGCGCGATATTACCGGCACCGCCCATACGATACCGGCCAAGAGCATTCAGAAACGGGAAGAGCTGAGAACGTCCATGATGCCGACAGGAATGGCCAATTCCCTGTCCTATGAGGAGTTTGCCTCGCTGATCACCTTCCTGTCGCAGCAGAAATAAACCGGGCGACACGACGGACAAGGCTACGGCCGGGATAAAGTACGGAACGGGGCAGGACTTATAGATAACGGCCGCCCGATCTGCCGGGCGGTCATATATCAGATTTGTATCTTTGCTTCATGTTACCGCCTCAGGACGAACCATACAACCAGCTGTGCTTTTATACCCTCTCCCATCCCGATCCGGCGTTTATCCATCAGCATGCGGTTGACGCCTATATTGCCCAGACGGCCGGAACCGGCACCAAGCCCATCAGCATTGTGTTTGCCCTGGCGGGACTGTACTTGCTTATCGAGAAAAATTATACCGGAAGACAGATACAGCAGGCCCATCAACGGATGGCCGCGCACAAAAAACACTGGCCTTTTATTTCGCTGCCGGCAAAAAGAGGCGGCATCACTGTTACGGAAGTCGTAGCTGTACCCGCAGGACCGCAACGGGACGAAATGATACATGCCTGGTGTGCCGCAGTCTGGGAAGCCTATGGCGCCGGCCGGGAAGCTATTGTGGCTGTTACTGAGGCACTGTTAAAATAATGCCGCCACGCAAAATCGGCTTATCCAAACAACGGGAAGATCAGATACCGTTGCGCGCCGTCAGGATAACCGGCTGACCATCCGTTACGATGATCGTATGCTCGTGCTGCACCCCATATCCTCCCCTGTTCCCGATCAGCGTAAAGCCGTCCGGCAGCTCAACGGCCAGGGTGGAGGCTGTGGTAATGAACGTTTCAACGGCAATGACGGTATTTTTTCTAAACCGCCTCCGGTCATACCTGTCCCGGTAATTGAGAATATCGTGAGGCTCCTCGTGCAGGCTTTTACCTACCCCGTGCCCACCTAAATTCCTGATCACCCTGTATCCATTCTTCTTCGCCTCTTTTTCCATAAGACCGCCGATCTCGTTCATCCTCACACCGGCGCTGATCTTCCCGATCGCCTTTTTAAGGATACTTTTCGAAATATCCACCAAAGGGCAGAGCTGCCGGGCATCCTCGCCAACGACCATCGATCCGCCGTTGTCCGACCAATAGCCGTCCAGCTCCGCAGAGACGTCGATATTCAATAAATCGCCTTCCCGGATAATCCTGTTTGCGGACGGTATCCCGTGAGCAATTTCACCGTTCAGGCTGATACAGGTATGACCGGGAAAATTATACGTAAGGCGGGGAGCAGACCTTGCCCCGAACCTGCCGAGCACCTGGCCGCCGAAATCATCCAGCATTTTTGTACTCATGCCCGGCCGGACAAATTCACACATCTCTTTTAAGGTAACCGCTACCGCTTCACTTACCTTCCTCATTCCTGCCAGATCCCTTTCGTTTGTGATAGACATAATACAGATCAGTTAAAGCGCTAAGTTAACCAATTCCGCCAAACCGGGATTACCCCCTGCCGGCAGGGTTGCCTCTGTAAGCGCGACGCCGGAAAAAGCTCATAAAATGTTAATAATGGGATAAAGTTCCCGTAACACTGCCGCACCACCTTTGCGGCCGGAATGAGCTTTCCTCCTACCATAAAAAAACAACCTCGGATCAAGGTCGAGCATACTAACCTACGATCCTGCTTTTATATCCAATCCATTTTTAGATGATGAACAAGCACTACCTACCTATGCAGCTTGCAAGGAGATTATGGCCATTGTTATGTATGTTGTGCCTATGCCAAATAGCGATGGGTCAGCAAACCGGCGTAATTACCGGAAAAGTAACGGGTGAAAACGGAGCCCTGGCCGGCGCAACGGTCTTCATTCCGGGTACCGGATACGGTACCCAGTCGGGCGCCGACGGCAGCTATCATATCGCAGCACCTGAGGGCACCTATACGGTAGCGGCAACATTTGTGGGATATACCAGGACCGACCTGCCGCATATTGTAGTAAAACAGGAGGCTCCTACCGTGCTGGACATTCGCCTCAACGTCGCAAGCGCCCAGCTGAAAGAGATCACGGTCAGCTACGGCAAGCAGCAGGCCCGGGAAGTTACGGGAGCGGTGGCCACGGTGGATGCAGGGCAATTACAGGACATGCCCGTGATGCAGTTTGGCCAGCAGCTGCAGGGAAAGGTGGCCGGAGTGCAGGTGTCTCAGTACAGCGGCCAACCGGGCCGGGGCATCGGATTCATCGTACGCGGAGCGGCCTCTTTTTATTCCAGCAACCAGCCGCTCTTTGTCATTGACGGCACGCCGATAACCGGCAGTATCAATAACATCAACCCTGCAGAAATAGAGAGCTTCAGCTTTCTTAAAGATGCTTCGGCAACCTCTCTGTATGGATCAAGGGCGGCAAATGGAGTCGTCCTGATCACCACAAAACACGCCAGGTCCGGCGCACCCAAAGTGGAATTCTCGGCGTATTACGGACTCCAGAAGATCCCATCCGGGAAGCTACCCAAGGTTATGAACGCCCGGCAGTTTGCCACTTTTATGAAAGAAAGGGGTGAAGACGGCCTCAAATACGAACCCGGATATAAGGTTTCCGATGATTATCATGCAGCCTATGATAACCCCGATCAGTACGGCAAAGGCACCAACTGGTATAAGCTGATGACCCGTACGGCGCCCATTCAGCGCTACGACCTTACCGTCCAATCCGCAAGGGAACATTCTTCCTCAACGGTCATCCTCGGGTACCAGGAACAACAGGGCGTGATCATCAACAACGGTACAAAGCTGTTTTCGGCCCGGTTCAACCAGGATATCAGCTTAAGCGATAATAAGCTCAAGCTGGGTTTTAACCTTGCGCCCAGCTACCGGATCGATCATAACAACAGGATGTCCACCGACGGCGTCGGCGGCCTCTTTGAGCGTTTTTTCGAGGCCAGCCCGCTCCTCTCTCCTTATAATGAGGACGGCTCCTTCAGAAGGGATGTCTATTCCCCCGGCATGGTATCGTATATCAATCCCCTGGCCACTTATGAGCTGACTAACGACGACTACCATACGACCCGTATACTGGGCAATGGTTATCTCAACTATGAATTCCTGCCCGGGTTAATCCTTAAAACAAACCTGGGTATAGACAAGGGAGCCGAAACCAGAAAATATTTCCAGTCCGGAGAGGTGGCCGGTACAAAGGGACAGACAAAAGGAGTCAGCTCGGCAGTCGACAACGGCTCCTGGACTGCAGAGGCCAACCTCGTCTATCATAAAACCTTTTTTGACGATCACGAGATCGAAGTGCTGGCCGGCTATTCGGCCCAGAAGTTCAGCACCTACAGCAATAACCTGACCGGTCTCGGATTTTCCAGCGACGATCTTCCCTATCTGAACAACGCCACAAACATCACCGGCGGCAGCGGGGCAAGCGCCTACTCGCTGCTTTCCTATATCGGCCGCATCAACTACAACTTCCGTAAAAGATACCTGCTCTCCGCCGCCCTCCGACGGGATGGCTCTTCCCGCTTTGGTATCGACAGACAGTGGGGGAATTTCCCATCGATCTCTGCCGGATGGGTGATCAGCGATGAAAAGTTTATGCAGCACATCCGCGGTCTGGATTTCCTGAAGATACGCGCCAGCTACGGGATAACGGGCAATAACTTCTTCGGGAACTACGATCCCCAGGCCACGATCGGCACCTATTACTATAACTTTAATGAGGTCATTACCCAGGGACAGACCATTAACCGCCTGGCCAACAACGACCTGAGATGGGAAAGGAACAAACAGCTGGATATCGGTCTGGAGCTGTCCGTGCTGCATAACCGGATTAACATCACCTATGATTATTATCATAAGCTCACAGACGGTCTGATACAACAGCGTGCTATTCCCGTTTCTTCCGGCTTCTCGCAGATCATCTACAATGTCGGCGAACTCAAGATGTGGGGACATGAGATCGGCATCAACACCAAAAACCTGGAAGGAAAGCTGACCTGGAATACCAGCCTGTCCCTGTCGTTCGACCGGAACCTGATCACCAACCTGGTGGATCCGGGCTTTATCAGGAGAAACAACACGGTCACCTCGGATTACTACCGGCAGCAGGTAGGTCATCATCTGGGGGAATTCTATGGCTTCGTATTCCTCGGGCTGTATAAGGATGCGGAAGACCTGGCCCAATCCGCCAAATACCAGAGCACGCCGGCCAACCCCAACGGAAGCTCGGATGTAGGCACGATCAAGGTAAAAGATATCAATAACGACGGGGTGATCGACGACGTAAACGACCGGACATTTATCGGGGACCCCACTCCCACGTTCACCGGCGGACTGGTCAACACCTTTTCCTATAAGGGTTTTGACCTGAATATCGACATGACCTATTCTGTAGGCGGTAAGATCCTGAATGCGGCCAAATGGGCGTACCAGACCAACATGGACGGCTCCAGGGTACCCCTGGCCGCCGCCCTCGATCACTGGCGCTCGACAGAAGACCCCGGATCGGGCATCTATCCCCGTACCAAAACCGGGACCACGGCAATCGGAAGATCGGTCAACACCCAGTGGATAGAAGACGGCTCTTATCTTGCCGCCAAAAATATATCGCTGGGCTATACCGTTCCGGTGAGGAACAGCCTGCTTTCCACGCTGCGGGTTTATTTCTCCGTCCAGCAGGCATTTGTGCTTACCGGCTACTCGGGCATGAACCCCGAAGTAAATGTAGGCGGAGCAGACCAGACCGCAGGAGTCGGCATTGATGAAAATGCCTACCCCATACCCAGAACCTTTTCATTAGGTTTTACCACAACTTTTAAATAAACCGATTATCCGGTATGAAAAAGTCACTTCCTGTTATAGCACTGATAGCGCTACTGACCGTATCCTGCTCAAAAGATTTTATCCGGCTGACTCCCGAGGACTCCTATACGGCAGAGAATTTCTATAAAACCGAAGCCCAGTTTCGCTCCGCCGTTGTCGCCGCTTACGCTCCCCTCCGGGACGTGCTGGTAAACGACTATTTTACGTCTGAAATGCATTCAGACAACAGCCTTTACCAGCCCATACCCGGTAACCGGGGCACGGCTATCGTGCAGCGGGAAAACATTTCCGACTTCACCAATACGTCTACCAATGCTTATGCAAATGCCACCTGGCAACACAGCTATACCGGCATTTCGCGTTGTAATATTGTCATTGACCGCCTGGCGGCCGCCAATTTTGCCGATTCGGTAAAAGCCGGACTGGACGGGCAGGTGAAGTTCCTCAGGGCGCTGAACTATTTCAAGCTGGTCCGCTTATACGGCGGCGTACCGTTGTTCCTCCATGAAATCGCCAAGGCAGAAGATGCTTTCAGGGAACGGGCCACGGAAGAGGAAGTATACCAGCAGATCATCTCCGATGCAAAAGATGCCATCCGGGAGCTGAAGCCCCCTGCCAAATTTCCGCAAACGGGAGAGGCGACCAAAGGAGCGGCGACCCTCCTTCTTGCAGAAGTATATATGGTACAGAAAAAATGGAGCGAGGCGGCAACCTTGCTGAATACCCTGCCGGCTATGGGATACGATCTGAACAGCGACTATGCCGATGCCTTCAGCCCCGCCAACAAGAACAGCCGGGAATCTATCTTTGAAATACAGTATCTGGGAGGAGATGCAACCGGCTCCACGCCCAACGTCCTGTCGTTTCATTTCCTGCCCAGAAGCACCGATACCAGGCTGCTCACAGGAATATCCATCAATAATACCGGAACCGGGGGATGGAATACTCCTTCATCCGATCTGATCAGGGCTTTTGAACCGGGGGACAAGCGGCTGGACGCTTCCATAGGGATCATCGAAGGCACTTACAACGCCAGCAATTATTTCACTTATTCTTCGATCCAGCCTGTGACGGGCTATACCCCTTCGCCTGGTAAAACCGGCGTTCCTTATATCAAGAAGTATCTCCACGCCCCCTTACCGGCTACAACAGGATCAAGCGACGACTTCCCGGTCTACCGTTTCTCCGACGCCCTGTTGCTCCTGGCCGAATCCCTGAACGAGCAGGGAAAATCGGGCGAAGCCCTCGTTCCCCTCAATAAGGTAAGAACCCGCGCCGGCCTGCCTGATATCACCGAAACCAACTCCGATAAGCTGCGCGACATTATTTTCCATGAACGCAGGGTGGAACTTGCTTTTGAAAACCACCGGTGGACCGACCTGCTCAGAACCGGCAGAGCCCTCCAAGTAATCAACGACTTTGGTAAAGTGATCAAGCAGGAGCAACCCTTCCTCTCCTCAGACGCGTATGTCATCGACCAGCACAATCTCCTGTTTCCCATACCGCAACCGGAAGTGGATATCAACACAAAAATGACCCAAAACCCCGGTTATTTCTGATCCGTTCGGCCATTTCATATCTGGCAAGGACCTATTTCTTTTCTATAAGCCGGCCCATGTCGGCAGTCACCCCGATACGGTTCCACGCATTGATCGTTACAACAGCCATCAATAGCTGGGCAAGATAGCTTTCTCCGAAAAGCTGCTCGGCCTTAGTATAGGTCGCTTCGGATACGCCTCCTTTATGGATAAGCGTAATCTCCTCTGTAAGCGCCAGTATGGCCTGTTCCTCGTCGGTGAAAAGATCGGTTTCGCGCCAGGCATCTAACAGATAAATCCGCTGTTCCCGTTCACCGCGCTCCCGGGCATCGCGGGTGTGCTTATCAATACAATAGGCGCAATGGTTGATCTGGGATGCCCTGATCTTGATCAGGTCATAATGTTCCGGCTTGATACCGGCATTTTGCAGATAGCTTTCCAGGCCCATCATGGCCTCATAGGCGGCAGGCGCCGCTTTCAGGATAAGAAGACGTTTCATGACAATGATTTTATACTGCAAAGGTACCGAAGCCGCCTGCCCCGCTGCTTAAACCAGTTTAAGAAATACCTCAAGCCACTACCGGTATGACTGCAAAACAATTTTGTTACTTTTGAAAGATACCAGAAACTGCCATGCCACACCAGATAGCCCTGACCGATCATATAAGGCGGTATATCGATCTGCGGGAAGAGGAGATCGCCCCGCTCCTCTCCTACTTTAAGCCGCTTATCATCAAAAGAAAAACCAATATCCTGGAAGAAGGAAAAATCTGCAAGACCAACTATTTTATAGCATCGGGATGTCTGCGCATGTTCTTCGTGAACCGGAAAGGAGCCGAGCAGATCACACAGCTTGCCATAGAGGGTTGGTGGCTGTCTGATTACATGAGCCTGTCCCGGCAGACGCCTTCTTCCTTCTACATACAGGCAGTTGAGAACTGCCGGCTCATGGCGCTGGACCAATCGTCGGAAAAGGCCCTGTTAAAAGCATTCCCCGGGATGGAACACTATTTCCGGGTGGTAATGCAGCAGGCGTATGCAGCCGCACAGATGCGCATCCGGTATCTGTACGACTTCTCCCGAGAGGAGCTCTACCGCCATTTCAGCATGCAATTCCCGGAATTTCTGCAGCGCATTCCTCAGTATATGCTGGCCTCCTTTCTCGGCTTTACCCCGGAATATCTGAGCGAGATCAGGAAAAAAGAAGCCGAAAGCAGATGACGGTTTGCGGTCAGGCAGGGCGCAGGGCCGGACAGGTCGCAAACAACCTTCATTTTGTCGTATCCGACCGCTGTCCGATTTCAATTTTCCCCGCATCTTTGTAGTGTTAAGCTTAACAACAGACCATCAGTACAAAAGATAAGTGGAGCAGCGACCACTCAAAAAACGGGCGGAACCGAAAAGCCAGACGAGTAGGAACAAAAACACAGGCTATGTCAAACAATACTGTTTCGCTGCACAGAATTCTTAAAGCGTCCCCGGAAAAGGTATACCGCGCATTCACCGAAGCCTCGGCCATTGCTTCATGGTTACCTCCTTATGGATTTGTTTGTACCGTCCATCAAATGAATGCAGAAACGGGCGGTTCTTATAAAATGTCGTTCCAGAATTTTTCAACCGGCAACAGCCATTCATTCGGCGGGACCTACCTGGAGCTCAAACCGAACGAATTTTTGAAATACACGGATAAATTTGACGACCCTAACCTGCCGGGAGAGATGATCACCACTGTCTGGCTCCGGAAAACCATTGCGGGTACAGAAATAAAAATTACGCAGGAAGGAATTCCTGCCCTCATACCGGTTGAAATGTGCTATTTAGGCTGGCAGGATTCGCTGGACAAGCTGACCAAGCTGACAGATCCTGAAATACCGGATGCTTGATTCAGGAAACGAGGACTATATCGCATTCACGGACCATCAGGCATAACATTCCCGATGGTCCTTTTTCTGCTACTAAAAGCAAAAAAATGGATAATGCAACAGGCCCGGTAAGGGAAAATAGTCATTTTAGCTGTTATTGCCGCCCCATGCATCGATTGTTTCCCTGATGATGTTCAGCACCTCATTCATCTCTTCAATATGAGGATAATGAGCGGAATAAGGCATCTTATAAACCTTAAGATCGGAAAAATTATCATGGATGGTGGCCCGTGCTTCGTCCAGGTTGACGACAGCGTCCTGCAACCCGAAAAAAACAATCGTTTTAACGCTGCTGGGAGCCACTTCAACATCTATAAAGTCTTTTCGGGTCTCAAAAAATCCGTCAACGTCCATTATATATTCCGGCGATACAAAATGGGAAAAATAGGAAACCTGCCGATCCCGATGATGCCAGTAGTGATTGAATATACCGGGATTACTTAACAAGAACTGCCAACCCGAGATGTTATTGTCATCAAAAGATCCGGACAGGTTCCGGATTACGGATCTCATCTTTTCTGCTCCGACATCGTCATTATTAAGAACACAATCCCTTTCCATAAGGGAAAAAATATTCCTGTCGGCGCTGAAAACCCGAAAACAAGGGGCAGACATAAAAGCTATCTTTATCTTTTCCGCATGCTTTTGCAGCAACCAGGCTACAACCTGTCCGCCCATGCTATGGCCCAATACGAACAGCGGCTTCCCCTGATAATGTTCCAACAAAAAGCTTTCTGCATCCTGAAGCAATTGTTCAAAGCGATCGCCTTTAAATCCTGCCGGAAGCGTGTTTCTCAACGCCGAGGGGGCGTTCCAAACCCGGAGATCCAGACCATGCCGCTTATACAACGGCGCAAGCATATTACGCTCCGGATTGCTGTTTAAGCCCGGACCGCCGTGATAAAAAAGTAGTTGTTCCATTTTTTAGATAATTGCATTCTTGATAGCGTAGGCCACGAGCTCTACAGCATTTTTTGCATTTGATTTTCGCATCATGTTTTTCCTGTGGATGATAACGGTAGCTTCCGCAATATGCATTTTACCGGCAATTTGCTTTGCCGAAAGACCATCTGTCATATACAGCAACACCTCTTTTTCCTTGTTGGTAAAAAGGGTGTCCTCCTCATGGGGATAAAAGTAATTGGTAACAATATTTTGAAACCCTCCCGGATGACTGATGGATTTCTTCTCAATAGAATGCAGTATACGCGTATCGCTTTTCAGATTGGTGATATTGAGGCAGATACCCAGCGAGTACAAGGGAAGGGCCGTAACCGGTGAGGTAATATAGGCGCCGCGTTGCAGGATAAATTCTTGCTTGTGGCTGGGCGTTTCGACCCGGAATGTGCTCGAAAAGACGTACGTGCTATGTTCCTCCCGGGGAGCGGACTCCAGCAACTGGCAATTGCGGACAAAGATATCCAGGCTGTAAATTCTGAAATCATCTTTGTTCACCACATGCCTCAGCATATCCATACCGCCCTCCAAAAAATCCTGCGGATAATAACCCGGTATCAAACAGTCCACCCCGGCGTGCAGTAAATATTGTTGCTTGGTATAGTCAATGATAAAGAAAAGCGGAAAGAACCCGTGATGATATATGCCGGCAAATTGCCTGAAATATTGCATCTTTTCCATGACTTCGGACTCATCCACCAGGTTTGGGTTATAATAAATATCATTAAGATAACCCTCAAAAGTATGCTTCAGTCTTTTAGCAGACATCCGTGTCTTTTTATCAACATATAAAAATAGTAAAATCCTTATAAAAATATAAAAACTCTTTCCGGAAATACCAACAGTTAATGCCTTTTTAACCTCGCACATATCTGCCAGCAATACCCTGGATAATATCGGCCTGCCTTCTTTTCCCGGGAAGCTAAAGTTAGTATGAATTGGCCGTACATTTGTACGGAAAAGCGCTTACCGTATTGAAAATACAAAGTGGCAGAACAGCTATGAAAAAAGTACTCCTTCCGCTGCTGGCAGCAGCGATGCTGCACAACGTTGCCAACGCGCAGCAACAACGAAGCCTGGAATGGCACGACGCCAAAGGCGCCCTGGGCATCTGCGAGACAGACACCGCAAATGTATATCACCGGCTACCCGCTTACCTGCAGCCACTGATCACCAAAGGCGCCTGGAACCAGTCGGTGAGGTCGGCCGGCGAATACCTGCACTTCAGGACCACGGCCCGCCATTTCAGGATCAAATTCGTCATTCAGGGCAAGAGCTACGCCATGCCGCATATGCCGGCAACCGGGGTGGCAGGGGTAGACCTCTATGCCAAAGACGCCAACGGCGCCTGGAACTGGTCGCCTCCTTTCGAGTATCGCTTCGGGGATACCTGTGTGTATAACTACCGGCCTGTAAAAGTGATCGCAAGAGGGAACACCGGCACGGACGGTATGGCCGACTATTACCTGTACCTGCCCCTATACAGCATCCTGGAATGGATATCGGTCGGCACTTTCGAAGGAGAGCGCTTTGAATACCTCGGAGAAGATGCAGATCAGCCCATTGTGGCGTATGGCACCTCCATCATGCAGGGAGCGGTGGCATCCCGCCCGGGTATGGCCTGGACCAATATGCTGTCGCGCAGGCTGGGTCGTGAAGTAAAGAACATCGGGCTCTCCGGCAACGGTCGCTATGAAGGTCCGATCTTCGACCTGATGTCCGGGGTGAACGCCAGGCTGTATATCCTCGACTGCATGCCTAACCTCACCGGCTTTTCCCCCGATACAGTAGAGAAACGCCTGCGCTATGGCATTGCCAAATTGCAGGAGGCGCATCCCGACATCCCTATCCTGCTGGCGGAGCATGCGGACGGTAACCCGGATTTTGAAATGGATACTACGCTGGTGAATAAATATCACCGCGCCAGCGTCACCGTATCCCGTATCTATGATAAGCTGAAAGCAGAAGGTGTAAAGCATATCTATCTGCTGACAGAGAAAGAGATCGGCCTGGATATCAACAGCACGGTAGAGGGTACCCACCCGAATGACATAGGCATGATGAAATATGCGCTGGCCTATGAGAAAAAGATCAGGAAGATATTGAATGAACCTGCAGGGGATATCTCTACGCAGATGCCGGTTGAGCAGTATCGCGACGGCTACGACTGGCGCCGGCGGCATGAAGAGGTGATGGCGGCTGTCAGGGACAGACACCCTTCCGCCATCATATTCGGCAACTCCATTATCAACTATTGGGGTGGAGAACCGAAGCCGGAGAAGGCCGCTCCACGCGGACAGGACTCATGGGAAAAGTATATGGGTCCTGCAAGCGTGCAGAATGCTGGTTTCGGCTACGACCGCATCGAGAATGTGCTGTGGCGGATATACCATGGCGAGCTGGACGATTTTACCGGCAGTGCCATCATTGTGAACATCGGCACCAACAACCTGGGCTTGAACACGGATGATGAGATCCTGGAGGGACTGGATTTCCTGGTAAAGCAGATCCGGTTGCGGCGGCCGGACGCTACCCTCTATCTGGGCGGTATCCTGCCACGCCGCGCTATGCTGGGCCGGGTACTGGCGCTGAATCCCCGGATCAGCAAAGTAGCCACTGCTAACGGATGTAAATATTTTGATCTTTCCAAGCGGTTTCTGAAGGGCAACGCGCTGAATGATGCTTTATTCCTCCCGGATGGCCTGCACCCCAATGCCAAGGGGTATGCCCTGTTGGGAGAAGGGATACAGCAGCTGCTGCAGGGAAAGCTGAAATAAATTTAAAGCCGCGAATTATAGCGATCAGGTTCCCTCCGATCGTTTTTTATCCTGTGTTGAAGATTCAACCGTCATGGTTGGGGAATTCAGCCGGGAGCAGCTCATGTACCGGCAGTTCCCGGCACTCGAAGCCATCACGCGTAAAATCATAGAACAGGATTATGGCAAGACCCGGGAAAACTTTGCCGTGTTTATTACTTCCTCACCGGAAGAACGGTACATACACCTGCTGAAAACCAAGCCGGAACTGGTTCAGCGCGTACCCCAGCATCAGCTTGCAAGCTATCTGGGAATTACACCCGAATCGCTGAGCCGGATCAGGAAAAGAATAGCTACAAAGCGATACGCCCCCTGATCAGCAACCAGATCCCTAATCCCATTTCGCCGGCAGCCATCGGGACACTCAACACAGTCTCAATGCTTTCTATCGGGACTTCATATTGGGAGAAGAGCAACTTGGCAGTATGTACCCCCAGGTAGCTCAGCCCGGCAATGGTCAGTAAAACGCTCCATATGACAGGAATATAACCTGATCTGAAAGCCAGGAAGCCGAGGATTAAAAGGTGCAGCCCGAAAAGGATCAGCGCAGCGGACCATGAGCGCTGAAACAGCTGAATAAATAGCATCACCTGAGCTTCGGTGTCTTGTGTGACGGTCATGGTATTGTTAAGAAGTACCGGGATAGCATCCAGATTCAGTATAGCACCGCCCAGCATAACGGCATACACCAGTCTGAACCAGGCCATCAGCAGGGAAAGACCCTCGCTGACCTGTTTCAGGAAATAATAAAGTGCCCAGGCCGCCAGCACGTCGCACACAAGGATCATCGTCCAGGCGAGTATACCGCTGCGAAAAAGCAGCCCGGAGGCCTTTATATGACGGACGGTAGCTGAGGCCTCACCCGGTATGACCAGCCTGTCGAAAACAAACCCATAGGCATAACCTGCAAGCACGCTCATAGCCAGTATAGCCGAGCCGGCAATGACGGCGGACTTCCGCCGGGACATAATTTCAACAGATATCGTCATATTCATTTTGCCTTGTCCAAAACAGATGGGATCGTTCCCACTACCGGGTACAAAATTACCCTATACGACCTGCTATTTCCGTTGACTTTGGTTAAGAAATGAAAACGACGCCATTATGCTGCCAATAGCCCTTTGCTCATTTTTTGATGAAAACTCTTCCCTACGTGCATTCCTTTTAACTTGCCATGCAGCATTTCGAAGTGTTCGATTGTCTTTCAATCATTCCTCCTAACTAAAAACTCACTGACATGAAAACTGCTTTGAAGCCGTCAATAATCAGACCGGCCGGTTTTCTTTTTCCTGTTATTGCTCTGGGGATCTCGTTAATGCTCCTTTCCTGCAAAAAAGACAAATCCCTCATAAGTAACAAGGTTTATGGAACCGTAATCGGATTTGATCCCTGTACAGTTGTTAATAATGGAGGTGCAACAGGCTACCTGATAGAATTAGAGGAACTAAATGCACCCAACCGCATTATTGATACGGTCACTACTTATAATCTACCGGACTTATTTCATTTCACTCCTGATCTGTTTTCAAGATCTGCTTATCTTTTCCCAGAAAACCTCCGGAATAAATTTAAGTTTAAATTGACTTACACATTAATTCCAGATAATAAAAAACATTACCCTATATGTCGTGCTGATATCTTTATGTATCCCATTATAGGTGAAACACAAATAAAAATAATAAAGACATATGGCGTGGTTAAATAATTTAAGCTTATAAAGCTACACTTCACCGACCCAGTTCTAATATTTTTTTATAGCCACAGCAATCTGTAAAGTGTACAAATTGCTCTTAAATCATAATCAATTCATTATAATAAAATCGGTGACTTAAATTTACGCAGATTGACAGGTCTTCGATTACTTATCGAAAATGACCCCGATTTACAGTACTTGATACAAGAGGGGTGATCAGAAACAAATAATATGTGCGAGAAATAACTGAATGCTTGATGATCAGCTGTTTTAAAAAGATTAAATTTGCATGTCGATGGTTTTCAACTTAAATAGAATTTAGTCGCATGGGTCATATAAGAGAATACTACGAACGAATATTAAAATTACAAGAAACAGAGTGGAAATTTATAGCATCCCATTTTGACAAGAGAGTTTTTGCTAAGAACGAAATCATTACACGGCAAGGCGAAACGGAAAACTACCTTTCTTTTGTAGAGACTGGCATCATTCGATTTTATATCCCCGATGATGAAAACGAACTAACTTTTAACTTCTGTTTTGATAAAGAATTTACCTGTGCTTACAATTCATTCCTAACACAAACCCCGTCTGAATACGAATTGCAAGCATTGACAGAAACTGTTGTTTGGCAAATAGCCTATGATGATTTGCAAAAGGTGTATGCACAGACCAAAGCAGGAAATTATTTAGGACGTTTTGTATCTGAAAAGCTGTTTTTACAGAAAAGCAAAAGGGAACTATCACTTTTAAAGCATACTGCCAAAGAACGGTATTTAAACCTGTTCAATGAACAACCCGATATTTTAAAATTCATTCCGCTAAAATACGTTGCTTCCTATATTGGAATAACCCCCCAGGGGTTGAGCAGAATACGCAGACAGATTACTTAACATAGGTTCATTGCCTACCCTGTTTATTCTTTGGAAATTTGTTGAAAAATCCAAAGAATGAAACGACCCATCTTAGCATACGGACACAGCATTTTAAAACAGAAATGCAACGACATCGAAAAGAGCTACCCCGAATTGGACAAATTGATTGCCGACATTTGGGAAACAATGAGGAATGCCAATGGTTGCGGATTGGCATCGCCACAAATCGGACTGCCGATTAGGCTATTTATCGTAGACAGCCAATCCACTTTTGAAAATCTTGACGAAGAAGACAGAACGTTCTATTATCCCCAAGACGACAAGGGGATAATGGAAACGTTTATCAATGCAAAAATCATTGAACGGTCTGAAGAACTTTGGGAAGACGAAGAAGGATGTTTAAGTATTCCAAACTTATTATGCAAAGTACAAAGGAATTGGGCGATAACGATTGAATATTATAACCAAAACTTTGAGAAACAAACTCGCTCATTCAGTGGAACGACCGCAAGAATGATACAGCACGAACACGACCACACAGAAGGAATATTACACCTTGACTATCTTAAACCCCTAACTAAAAAGCTGATCGAGGGAAAACTCAAAAAGATAGTGAAAGGACAAATAGCCCCTAAATATCCAATGAAATACCGATAAATTACTGGACAAAAAATGGGACAAGCCTATCATCTTTAGACTTGTCCCAGGAAGTGAACCTTACCGGATTCGAACCAGTGACCTCTACCATGTCAAGGTAGCGCTCTAACCAACTGAGCTAAAGATTCATGTCCACAAATGTCGGATAATTCATAAAAACCGGCAAAGATTTAGCCGCGCTCCCAAAAATACAGTATCCGAAAACTAAAAAGGGCGATCATTACTGACCGTCCTTTCTGTGATCCCACAGGTACAAAACTCGAACTCTTTTTTGGAAGATTTAAGACGATTAAATCAATTAAAAGACAGTCCATATCAGCGTGATTTAGTAGTCAATTGTAAATCTATCCGCATTTCGTGCGGTTCCAGTTCCGGTCAAAGCAGCCTGATCTAAGGTTAACCTCCTGCATCCCGGCGGCGCCAGACGCCCTTTCCCTTTAGGGGAAATCCCGTCTGGCGCGATCAATGGTGTAACCCCTTGTGAAATAGCGTCCATTCCTTTCATCCATTCCCGCTACTCACAAGCGGTTACGAGTATTTTTTTGTCCGACCGTAGGGGATTCACTAATCCTGACATTAAAAACCTAATTTTTTATACCTATGAAAATATTATTGAATCTCATCATGAGGTCACTTCTGAATTTCCTTTATCTCTTCAGCAACAGGATTCCTTTTAAGAAAGCCATTTACAGAATGAAGCAGGCAGCTAAGTCAGGTCAGATGCTCACTTCAAAAAAATTAAAGTATTCACCTGGCTCACTCTATGGCTTTAAGTTTTGTGCACGTTGGGTCATAGCTTATGAAAAGGAGGTGAACAGAACAATTTATCTGAATGAAATATCGGTAAGATGGGCAGAAAAATTTGAATTGTTTCTTGTCGAAAAAAGGTTGTCCAAAAATACTATTTCCGAAATATTGTCAAAAGTAAAGGCAGTTTGCAATTATCATTATAAACTCGGTCACTGCACATTCAATGGTAGTGGCATTTCAACTCCACTGGAAATTACTACGGCTGTTTACATCACGGATGAAGAACTTTTATCGCTCTTACAAATTGACCTTCCGGAAGGATTGCGGAGCATTAGAAACATCTTCGTCCTTGCCTGTGAACTGGGCTTACGCTTTTCAGATTTAAAAATCGTCTTAAAAGATCCAAAGCTGTACCTCCACAGGGAACATGGCAAGCTGTTCTTTGAAATTAAGACGCAGAAAACCGGGGAGGTGTCTTACATTCCATTGAGCAATTTAGCAATGGCGATCCTAAATCATGCACACTGGAGCTTTAATGATAATTTCAGCTTATCCTATTTTAACCTCTCCATTAAAGAAGTTTGCAAAAGGGCAAAAATTGATGGGACAATAACATTTACCCGTACAACGGGCGGAAGGCGAAAGGATACAATCTTTAGAAAATACGAGCTGGTGAGCAGCCATACGGCAAGGCGGACATTTGCAACGAATGCATTCCTGCACAGAATGCCGATTGAGCAAATTATGGCTATTACGGGACATAAAACCGTGCAGGCTTTTATGCGATATATCCGATGCTCCGCACTTGAAAAAGCATTGAAAGCTGCTGAAAACGTCTTTTTCACAACACGTTTTGCGCCGGCTGATCTTATTAATTATTCAATTGATTTGCCATCTGCATCTTCGCCGGTAGCTGGGAATTTGGGGCCAACTTTATTAAAATGACGAAATCAAAAAAACTGCTCAAAAAGCAATAAACCTTCTATAGCTTCCTTCATCAAATGCCTACTGGAAGGATAATAAAATATTATCATTTAATCATTTATAGAAAAATTTTGAATTGACAATTTAAAATTCTAAATTGTATTGTCAACCATATAGTAAACCTTATGAAAAGACCATTACATTTTATTTCCTTCTTTTTTGCTGAAGATGTCTCTCCTCCGTTATAATACGGTAATAAATCCCTTTTAGCTTGTCATGCAGCATATCAGCTGATTTCGTTGTCTTTTTAGTTATTTCTATTAACTAAGAATGAAAAAATTCTAAATTGGCTTGCAATACTTTTATAATCCTTATGAAAAGACTGATACGTTTTATTTGTTCTTATTGCGCTGAAGACTCCTCTCCACCACATTAGCGCATTGTCTTTTCTTAAAAGTATATGCAGCGTTATTGCAGATTAGTTTGTCATTTATCTAACAAAAACGACTTAATCATGCAAGCATTATCAGGCAACACGCTTAAAGCAATTTATGTTTCTGGAATAGTCTTAACCTACTTCACCTTAATTTCCTGTAAGAAAGCTTCATCGCAGGATCCTGTTAAGACTACACCAGAAGGGTCATGGATTTTGTCACAAAAAGGGCATACAGATGTTTACCAGACCGATGGAAAATGGATCTGGACAAATGTAAACGCAAGCGAGGCTTATCGCGTTGTCTTTACCAATGATAGTATCGTGATATCCTATGATACAGATCCTCCCACAAAAGGAACCTATCATTATACAGATAGTTCCTTTAAGGTAATATTACATCCTGAGGATACAATGGATGTAATATCCGATACCAAAATTAATATGGCTAAGTTCTCTGATGGCTATGTATACTTTTATTACATGGCCGGAGATGAAGGCGGCAAGGCATTAAAATTTACCTTTCTTAACGAAAATAATAACAGATGAAAAAAACTTCTACTTTAATCCTCTTTATACTTCAAATTTTTCTCTTTCAAAATACATACGGACAGATTATCCGGTGTGGCACCGAAAACGGCTCATTGAGTCCGTCCCAGCTCGCACAACAAAATCAAATAATCCAGCACAACAAAATAAACGGCCTCTTACAGGGTGACGATCTGCATTACTTTAAAGTATTTTTCCATATCGTTCGGTATTCAAACGGTTCCGGAAATGTCAGTGTATCCTTTACAGACCAGATGATGTGCTCGCTAAATTCCTATTATAACAGTCATAATATCTATTTTTTGAAAACAGGGTATGATGAGATATTATTGGATACCTATGCAAACTTTACTTCAAGTCAGACTAACGCTCTTTTCAATGTAAATAAAAAAGATAGTGTAGTCAATGTTTATCTTTTACCGAATGACGTGGCTGACGGTGCGTTTGGAGGCATAGCAGATAATATACCGGGTACAGCTATGATTATGGGTTATTCCAATTTTGTATTTACAGATGCCACCTTTCCTCATGAAATGGGGCATGTACTTGGTCTTTATCATACCCATCACGGTATTGAACCTGGGGGATGTCCTGAGACATCTACCAATTGCACAAGTTGTGGAGATTACATTTGTGACACACCCCCTGATCCAGGTTTGGATGGAGGAAATGTAAATGCAAATTGCGTTTATACCGGGCCTACCGGTTACAATCCTGATGTACACAATATCATGTCCTATGCCCCTTTCGATTGTAGAACTGAACTGACAGATGACCAATTTATAAGGATGGATGGCATAATTAGTGGAAATGCTTATTTGCAGAAATGTCTGCTGCATCCGTTTATTTCTGGTCCTGAATCATTTTGCACTTCGGGATCTTATTCTATCACTGGTTTGCTTTCAGGCATGCCCGTTTCCTGGAGTGCTACACCAACAGGTAACGTCTCCATTACTCCCAACGGCTATAACGTAACTGTTAATCGCATATTCGACGCAACAGTTACTTTGACTGCTACGGTATCTGTAAATGGATGCACTATCCCCCTTACAAGAACTATATACTCAGGTGCCACTCCAATATACATTTCAACCATTCCCAACGGACAGTGTAGTGGTACTTTTCAAAGTTACTATTTGGAAAATAGCATCCCGACCTCCGGCACAGGCTGGCATTGGTCCGTTGAATATCTGGGGCCAAACAGCCAAATCTTCATAAACAGCTCAAATAGTCCATCTACCTATGTTGACGTAAGTGGTGGAGGAACAGTGAGGCTTGATTATACAGATGAATGTGGAAATGCACAATCTACGAGCGTCACCGTGTATAGCCCGTGTCATCCCTTAATAATTTATCCTAATCCTGCAGATGATAATATCACAATTAGTCTACCGGGATTGG
Source organism: Compostibacter hankyongensis (assembly GCF_039541075.1). Classification (NCBI taxonomy): domain Bacteria; kingdom Pseudomonadati; phylum Bacteroidota; class Chitinophagia; order Chitinophagales; family Chitinophagaceae; genus Compostibacter; species Compostibacter hankyongensis. The sequence continues at coordinate 102,201 of NZ_BAABFN010000021.1, forward strand.
GAGAGCAGGGAATTAATTCAAAAAATTTAAAGCTACCTTCCGGTAATGTTTTTGCAGATAGCTTTGATTTAAAAACGATAAACATTTATGATCTGTCAGGTAAGATGCTTCTGCAAAAGCGGATAACTGATAACCATTCTTCACAAATCCAGCTCAATGTCTCCTCTTTGGCACCTGGAGTTTATATCATTGAATTATCAAATGGTAATGCAGCGATAAGAGACAAATTTGTTATTCAACGCTGACCAACTACTTTTTAAGTAAAAAAAACAGGGAGCTTCTGCTCCCTGTTTTTTTTACGATTACCTGTTGCATACCGATTAAATAAAACAGTCTGGGTATGGGAATACATCAATTCCTGCACAAAGTTCGGCATCGGGGCTAAAACCGCCACCGCCTCCAGCCGACCTGCAGCAAGGTCGTACGAAAATCTTTCTTCTTAAACCGTTGCACTATTTACAGAAACATTTTCATCTCCACCTTGCTTTATTTAGCCGCGATACCGGAATGAGGTTACATAATTGATTATTAACCTCTTAAATCAAATCCGATGTATCAGCTAAAAAAGCTTTCGGCCATTATTAATCAAATAGCCGTCTCCACTTCTAAACAGACTGCTTTCTCTGAACTGCTCGATTATGCATTGCTCCCTTTTGAGTATTTTGAAACTGCAGAAGAACTCAGAGCAGCACATGAAAAACTGCAATCCTATAAGCACCGGCAACAACTAAGTACCTTCCTGACAGAACTGGCGGAACTGAACCCGGAAGGGTTCGGCGATCCATTAGGAGAATTTTACATGCAGGAGATCAGTCATGGACACCTTGGCCAGTTCTATACTCCTGAGTATGTAGCTTCCCTCATGGCGCTGTCTGTTGGAACTCGGCCGCTTAATGACGGCGAGCGGGTATTAGACCCGGCCTGCGGTTCAGGTAGGATGCTCCTGGCTATGGGGCGCTACAACCGGCATTTAAGATTCTACGGGGCTGACCTGGACAAAGTATGCTGTAAAATGGCGCTCCTGAACCTGCTGCTAAACTCCCTCAGCGGAGAAATCGCCCACATGAATAGCATATCTAACGAATTTTATGAGGGCTATAAAATAACGACATTATTAAAAGGAGGATATCATTATCCCTATTTTATACGATTCCAGGAAAAAGAAAAAAGTGAAATCTGGATACATCCGGCCACCCATAAAAACGAGGATGAAGCAAACCAGAAGGGCGCCTCTAAAATTCATGTGATACAAGGAGACCTTTTTAAAGGCCTCCTCTAAATGCTTCCTGTAGATCATCTTTCCAGACGGTTCCAACAAATTTTCCTTCCTCATCAAAGAGGAGCCTTTTGATTCGCCGCATATTTCTGCTGATATTCAATCTCGATACCTTGGCATAGCGTTCTGTCGTTCGGATAGATTTATGACCTAATATTTTCCCGACCACTGGTAGCGGCATCCCGTTATCCAAAGCAATCGTCGTTGCAAAAATATGCCGGGCACGATGAGGATGAAGTTCGATATTCAGGGATAATTTCCTGCCCACCGCTTTAATATGCTTGTTATAGTATTGATTGGAATATACCGGTAATAGTTTATCACGGTAAAGGCATGCCGGATGATCCTTATACTTGTCTAATATCTGTAGAGCAATAGGCAATAGGGGAACCGTTTCAATCGTACCATTGGTCTTTTTACGTCCTGTTCTCAGCCATTTTTCCCCGTCTATACCTATCACAATATCAGATCGGCGTAATGAATTCAATTCTTCATAAGCATAGCCGGTAAAGCATTCCATTAGAAAGCCGTCTCGCACAATATCTTCAGCACCGGATAATTCAGCATTGATCAGCGTAATTATTTCCCATTCGCTGGCCGGTTCTATTTCCGGATCTATATACGTACAACGGAATTTTTCTATTGGGTTTTTTATGATCCAGCCATTAGTGACGGAGAGCTCCAGGGCCTGTTTTGTATTTTTGATATGTTTTACGGCGTTATTATGGCCACAATCATCATGTGTGGTAAGATAATCGTAAAAATGGGTTGCCAGGGATAACTGGATGTCGGGTAGCCATAGATCCGCCTTCTGGTAACGAAACCAGACAAAGCTGCAGATCTTCTTTTTGGTAAATATCCATTTTCTCAGCGTGGTAGCTGCACGGTTAGCTTTAAGCACATTTTTGACAAAAAGAATGAGCTGTTCATCCAGAGCATTAAGTAGGGATTTGGTTCTTTCCTTATTGTCGAGGATTGTATTTATTTCCAAATGTGCTTTTTCAGCCCGCTCTAAAAGCTTCTTTTTCTGTTCCGCCAAAAGGAAATTTCGTTCTTCAATAACTGCCGGATGAATAAGCTTTTTTATTTTTCTTTCCTCTTTATCCAGCTCCAGGCATTCTCGGATCAGGTTGTCAACTTTTGTGGAAATATCCATATTTTGCTGTACCGGAGAGGGTAGGTTGGCATCCGTAGCCTGTTGACTTTTGACCTTTTCAGGGGTTATTTTTGCTTTCAGCATAGCGGGTGTAACCCGGTCATGAAGGGCCTGGAGTTTTAAAAATTCGTGTTCAAGGCTGGTTTTGGTTTGCTTGATTTTTAGATTGATCGCTGCGGCATTTTTATGCTGTGGGCTTACCCTTTTATGCTTCACATTCCAATGGTCCGGCACAATCTTGTAACCCAATGAAAGTTCTTCTTTTAATCCGGCAATGGTGATTCTGCAATAGACAGGCGCTTTACCGTCAGCAGAGGATTTTTTCCGGTTAAGGAAAATGAGCAGGCTTAATTTCTGATTCGTGTTCATCATCAGCAATTTATAAGGTGTACAAATTGCTCTTAAATCATCATAATCAAATAATTACGACAAAATCGGCGACCTAAAATTACAGATACCGATAGGTCGCCGAATAGGTCGCCGATTTTATTGAATAAAATCAGACTAAAATAGAATGCTTAATTTCAGGAAGTCTTGCTGGGCGTGAATTTCAAATAAAAATGGCGTTCGTTAGAACGCCATTTCGTGAACCCACTGGTACAGAACTCGAACTCTTTTTTGGAAGATTTGAGGCGATTGAATCAATTAAAAGACAGTCCATATCAAAATGATTTCATTCCCGAAAAACCCAAAGCCAAAAGATTGAAATTCTAAATGTGAAGTTGCTATAAAATACTTTCACGTAATAAATATGCGTGTACTGAACCCCGTTCTATCATGAAATCAAGAATTGGAATGACTTTGTTTTTCAATCTTATCTCTTTTTTGATTTCTTGCCTATTATTAAAGACGAATTTCCTTAGATACATCTCCAAATAGTACAACGTGTTTGATTCAAGATCACCAAGTTGTAATAACTTGTTATTTGACACGATTGTATACACCCAATCAATCCCCTCGTTTTTAAAGTTAGACCCAACTGAGTTCAATACTCTTGTAATAGAATACAATACCGCAGGAATATGTCCCATTTCTTTGGAAGCATTGACATAAAGAGATAAATTCTCTCTGCTTAAGCTATGCCATTCTTCAATTCTATCTTTCCAAAACTGCCATGCTAATAAATAGTTTATTATGATTTGTTTTAAATAGGGACTTCTTGGATAATCACTCAGTTCCTTTATCTTTGGGAATAGTTTATTCCAAATATGCCAAAATTGCTCACGATTCATTAGGCTATCTTCGGCAGTTATTATTTCTCCAATAAATAAGGAAGTTTCTTCTGTCGGAGATAAATAGTCCAAAAATGGAGTAAGATATTTATCAATCTCGCTTACTTCTCTTTGCAAAATAAAATTCGAAAATCTTTTGAAAATCTCTAAACGCACTTTAAAAATATCATGGTCGTCTCCAAATTCTTCTTCATACACTCTCCTGTCTATCAACAACCGTGAAGCCATTATTGGTAAAGTTTGCATGAAAATATCTAAATGAATATCATCTTTTGTATCAGAAGGAATTAACTGGTAGACTATTTCTAACCCATGGATATCAAGTGACTCAATATCTTTTAAATCGAATGAGTTTTCTCCAAAAGTGAATTCAGGAGTTATTTTATCGAGTTCTTCTAATATTGAAGTTTTTGGAATCCGTCTCCAATATCTTCGCTCTTTCCTTTTTTCGTCTATAATCTTTTTATAAATCGGTTTGAGTTTTATATAGCCAAATAATATAGATTGAGCAACTTTTTGATTTTGCTCCCACAGCTTTGATTTGTGAATAGACTCAATTACATAATCACATATTCTTTTATACGCACCAATAGCTGTTTCATCGAAAAGAGACAAGACCATCATTGAAACAATATTTTCAACATCTTCAGGATATTCATTTATCAATATCGGAATTGCATGAAAAGAGGCTTCAACTCCATCACTTATTTGATACTCATATTCGTCACTAAATAGGCGTGACAAAGTTGATGTAATTATTTCTTTGCAAAAATCTATATCTTCTTTTTGTAACTTGTCTTTATACTCGATAAGCATTTTTGAACAAGTGAAAGGAGGAATACTATGGTCTCTTCCTCTCGCAGTATCCCCAGACTTAATTTCTTCGACCAACTGCCTTGTTTCAGATAAAGCAATTATAGGATTGCTATCGTATTCATCATGTTTCGCAATCTTGCCTTGCGATTCCCTACCTATTAAAAAATCCGACCATGTTTTTAATGCGGAATATTTGAAAAAATCATCAAATTCCGAGCGAGCTTGTTCACTTACGTTTTTGAGTTCATCGGGAAATACTTTAGGACTAAACTCTACAAGAAATTTGTTACCTTCCGCTTCAGATATTTTAGGAGTTAGATTTCTTCTATCCATTCTTAACAACAGGATTTCAGATGACTTCTTAGACAAATCATTTGATTTATGGCGGTCAATTATATCATGTAATTTCTCAATAAATTCTGTGTTTTGTTCTTCAGTAAATCCATTGACACCAAAAAATTGGTAATTCAAAAACAAAGATTCTAAATTAGAAGCTCTATGCTCATCCTTACATGTTTTTAGTCTTTCGTCTGTATACAAGGCATCTTTTAACTTGTCCATTCCATATCCTATCCCATATGTAGATTGGGCGTGGAACTCACTCGTACTCCTAACTGTGTCTATATGGAACAATTCAATCGTTTTAAATAATACCAATGCTACATTATAAAGCTTATCACGATTTGCAAGTATGACACTACAAACAATTGAAGTAAGAGAAGCTGATTTCGAATCTCTTAGGATTTTTAAAAGCACATGTTCAAATATTTCAGGTTTGGTTGCAGGAGCGTACTCTAAAAGAGTTTTTTCTAATGCCATATGGATTGATTGCAGTAGATATGGAACGACTGGACTACCATTGCCACGATACATCCCCCAAAGAGACCAACTCAAATATTGTGTTACTTCTATTTCATCTATATATAATGTGATTTCTTCAACGTCCTCCTTGCCATAATCACTCTGACTATATGCCTGAACAGCTCTATTCGTAAAATTTATAATAAAATCGAGTGTTGGATAAAAAGCGACTTGCAAAAGCCATTTTATGGGTGTTTGATTTGCACTTGCAGGAAAATAATTAAATTTAAATTCATCAACCAAACCATATTTACTCTCCATACTATCCCTATCATAGCTCCAATCATTACTTTTTCTTGCAGGTTTCTGCCAAAATAAATCACATAATTGAATGACTTCCAATGGGAGTGATTTTATTAAATCTATCGCTATATAAGGTTTCTCTAATATTTTTGTACATAAACCATGGTAAGGCTTTCTGTGATTAGTCCACTTGTTTTCTATTACCTTGTTGAAGATGTTTTTTAATTCGGTTTGTATTTCACTGGCGGAATTGAAAACCACTTTCAGAATTTTTTCTTCTGCATCCTTGTGCATGTAGAAGCTATCTTCTGTTTCGGTTTTTTGTATTATACTCAAAGCTAATAAACCAGAGTATCTTGTAGTTTTACCTGTTTTAATAGATTTGCACCAGTCAGTTAGAACAGGTAAAACTAAGTTTAGATTGCTGTCAAAAAAAACAGATTTGTATTTATAGACCAGAGAAATTACTTCTTCCCATCCTTTTCCTTTGGGGTCAATTACATCGATACTCTCAAACGAAGAAATATCCGTGCAAGCAATTCGCAACAGGAATAGAATTCGTTTCAATATTGCAAAATCATTTTCGATGATTTCATTCTCAAAGAGGTTGAAAAACGTCCCTGAATAATCAGACAGTAAAACCGATATTAAAATCTCATCTTTCCAAAACTGAGAAATTTCATCATTTTTAAATGCTCCTTGAATAAAAGACTCTATATCACCACTACCGTTAGCCAAGTGTTCTGATACCCATAACCTAAAAGCTCTCCGTATAGGAAGCGAATCACCTAATTCCTCAAAAAATTGCTTTGTGTTTGAGTAATTAGAAAAACAACGGGATACTATTTTAGCTAAAGCCCATTCTTCGTATATGTCATGTGTAATAAAGTATCCACTATGGACTTCCTCATATCCCAATATCTCATCTTGCTTTAACTGAAATAACGCTGACTGTGGTAAATTTTCAGAATTTATATAGAATCTGCCTGTATCGCATCTTTGCTTCGCAATACTAATAATACACCGTTCTCTTTCGAGATGCAAATTATCTTTTTGAACAATATTATTCTGTATTCGTTTTTTCCACAGCAAATCAATAAAGCCATTAAAACTACCTTGTTTATCAATATTGGTATATTGCTGAATATATTCATTTAGGTAGAACAGATTTGTTAGCCTTTCTGAAAACTTCTGATTCTCGGGCAATGAAAATTCAAATTTTTCGGATAGAGCCGTTAGTTCTTCATTACTAATCAGAGAAATATCATTGACCTCAAACGACAACTGGTAATTCTCTCTGATATGGAAAGTCAAATCATTGAGATATGCATAGCGTGTTGTAAATATGATGCTCCAATCATTAGCTTTTAATTGTTCAATTAAATTTCTAAGAATATCATTATTCGTTATCTCTGCCAGCTTTTCTGCTGAATCGATTACAAATATTTTGATGGGTTCATCTTTGTAAACTTCAAGAAACTCATTCAATTTGAACTGATTGTCAAATCGAAATATATCGTTAATATGTGCAACATTCAATTCGTTTGCTTTAAAAATGCAAATTGGAATTTTGTTGCTATTCAAAGCATAAAACTCCTTTAATATTGCAGTCTTACCACAGCCTCCCTCTCCCGAAATGATTATGTTCTTCTTATTTTGACAAGCATCTGTAATACTTGCTATTAGCAAATTTCGGTCAATTTTAATCTGCTTGTCACCAAAAGGTATTTCGGTCTGTATTGCCTTTAAAATATTCAGGTTGTGTTTGCTAACTTCATCAAGTAAGTCTACACCACTTGGTTCAAGACTGAAAAAGATGTCGTGCAAGTATTTATTTTCAGGCAAAGCTAATTGTAACTCAAAGTGACTCTGAACTCTCCATTGGATATTAACACCAACCGATTTAGCGGATTTTTCGATTTCTTCCTGATATTGAGGTTTTTTCTTATCTTTCTTTGAGCTTTCTGACAGCTCTTGGTTAACATAAAGTAGTAGTTCGTTTAGTTGACTATTCTTTGATTTCGCTTTTTTTATTGAATCAATAATATCTTCTTTGTTCTCGGAGATTGAAGTTGTATAATATTTAGCTTGAAAACCATAAAATGCTCCCTCTTTTTCAACTGGCTCTGTTTCAATTCCTGTTTGGTTTTTATAGCGAAACAATCCAATTCTATTGCCAAATTCAACGCAGAAAAGTAAGTAGGACAATTGCTCAAATGCCCATGTTTCCCTGTTATCATATTTTAAATTAAAAACTTTCCAATTCATATCTTACGCTATTTTCAATCCATAATAGGTATGTTAAATACTTTGTGACAATTTACGAATTTTAAGCGTGATAAATATTTACAAAGTAACACAGTGAGTTGTAGTAGGTATCTTTTGTGTTCTTGACAATAAATCTTCCCTGACTTCGTCCTGTCTCATGAAAAAGGCTCGGTACTAATCGTAAAATTTGCCAAGGCATATTGGCTTCATTTTAAACCATTGGTATTATGAGACACCTATTACACAAAATAGTCTCCGATATACAGAAACAGGAACATAAATTGTCGGCAGAGGCTTCGAGTTTTATGGACGAAGCTTACGGGATGACAATCTATCTGAAATCACTTCTTGGAGACATCAAAGAAGATATAATAAGTGAGGGCTTCAAAACATTAGAAGACGAAATCCTTTTCTTTAAGCAGATAAAGCCGACCGTTCTTGGCAAACTCATCTATTACAACAAAGTATTCAGAATAGAAACTGCCTGCCCTGCAAGCAACGGGAATATCTATGAAAATTATTTCGCCATGCACCTGCGAGAACTCAAAAAAGAATATATGGAGCATGTATGTAATTCAGACTTCTACCGTTATTACCGTTCCGGCAGAACTGACCGGGACGAACAGTATTTTACACTTGGCAAAATCAACTGCTATGACGGGCTGAACAGCTTTGTATTTGAAATCGACCCCAAGTTTTCGACCTACTTTGATTACAAGATGGCGAAAATCATCGCCAACGAATTAATCTATAATTATCTGACGACAAAGCTAAGCCCCGAACAAAATCCCGATGTACTGCTACAACACGAGGAAACAAAAGATTTCTTTTGGACACAGACAAAAAATGCCCTTATCGAATTGATTTATGCACTCTATGCGTGCGATGCCATTTCGCACGGAAAAATAGGCATCCGCAAAATCAGCATGGTATTCCAAATCCTGTTCCGTATTTCGCTCAACGATATACATAACAGCTTCCACCGAATGAAGACCCGTGCAGGCTCACGGACGTTGTTTTTAGACCAACTCAAATACAGCTTAGAGGAATATATGGACAGGGAAGACAACCTATAATTTTTGTCTTCTCTTTCCATCAAAAAGGACAGCATCAATCGGTGCTGTCCTTTTTTTGCCCGTTTGCCTATATGTGTCTATCGGCAAATCCATTGATTTGGATGCCGACCGATTGACCAAAAGTGCGAAAATCCCACAAAAACAGCACTTTACATGAATTGTAAAAAAAAAGAAAAAAGTGCCTTTTTGATAGACACGTATCGGAAGACAGCCTGCGCCAATCGCTCCAATTTTGTGGTGTTAGAAATCATTAAAAGTATTGTTATGAACATCGACAGAATGGAATTTATCGCATGGATGGAACGTATAATGGAGCGTTTCGATATTTTGAAAGAGTACGTCCTAAACATCAAGAAAGAACGGCACAGCATAGACGGCGAGGAATTACTGGACAACCAAGACCTGCTCCTCATGCTGAAAATCAGCCACCGCTCCCTGCAACGATACCGCTCCACGGGCAAGCTACCGTATTACACCATCAGCGGAAAGCTGTACTACAAACTATCGGATGTACACCAGTTCATCAGGGAAAGTTTCAAAGCCCCTATACGGCGTACAAAAGAAAACCGATGACAAACCCTACCACGAAAAGACGGGTACGGCTATGCCGTACCTGCTTCGCCTACTTTCGGACAATGTAAACTTTAAAAAATCAATATCATGAGCGAACAGACAAATGAAAATCCACAGCAATATCCCGAACAGCTTTCGGATGTGCTGTTGGTGATGGACAAGGAAAAAAAGAAAATCCAAGCTGTTACGGGGGTTGACGAAAACGGCAATCTGAAAACCGTTGATGCCACCAAGAAAAACCAAAACCAATTTATGCGGGTGGACAGAGCCGGAGATGTGTTTACAAATTTCTTCTCCAACTTTTGGCGGCAGCTTAAAGACCCGACCCATTTCTCGTTCTTCAAAGTACCTGCAAAGGAAGCGGTCGAAACCGCCAAAGAAATGCAGAAACAGGTCGATGCCCCCACCACAGAGGGCGAGGCTGTCATGGCAAAGCATGAGGTCAAAGAGCCAAAGGAGCAACAACAGGAAACCAAAAAGGATGTGGAAGCACCACAGGCGACACCGGAAGCACAGCAATCACAGGAAAAAAACGAATACCGCTATAAGGCGGAAGATGTGGACTGGAATTATTTAGCGCAATTTGGGATAAACAAAGAGAGGCTTGAAAAAGACGGGCAATTGGATTTGCTGTTAAAGGGCTATAAGACCAATAAGGTATATCCCACAAGTGTCAATTTCGGTGCGGTTATTATGCGCTCGGATGCAAGGCTCGGTTTCCAAGACGGTGAAGACGGAAAACCTGTACTTATGATGTACGGTGTACGCCACGAACCCAACTTTAAAGCCCCTTTCTTTGGTCACGAGTTTACCAAAGAGGACAGGGAAAACCTGCTCAAAACCGGAAACATGGGGCGTGTGGTGGAACTGACCAACCGGAAAACGGGTGAAAAGATACCGTCCATTATCAGTATCGACCACCTAACGAACGAGGTTATCGCATTCCGGCAGGACAGGATAAAAGTACCCGATGAGATTAAGGGCGTAAAGCTGACCGAAGACCAAAAACGGGATTTGAAAGATGGGAAAGCCATTTATTTAGAGGGATTGGATTTTAAGAACAGTACGAACAAAAATGCCCATGTGCAGTTCAACGCCGACAAAAAATATACAGAGTTTCTTTTTGGTGATAAAGCCCCCAAACAGACACAGGAAAACGACCCGAAAATGTTCCGCAACAAAGTGTTCTCCGATGAACAATACAAGCAACTCACCGAGGGCAAGACGATTTACGTTTCGGATTTCAAGGATGGAAAAGGAAACCCGTATAAAGGATATGTCACGCTTAACAAAGAGACGGGAAATTATGATTTCAGCTTTAAAAACCCCAATGCGCTGAAAAATAAGGCACAGCCTACCGAGGCGCACAAAACACAGGTTGCCGTAAACTCCAACGGGAAAACCAACGAGGCTACCAAGCACATCAACGAGCCTCTGAAACCGGAGCAACAAACGCCGAAAAACATAAGGCAACAGCAACGGCAGAATGACCCCAACCGTCCGGCTAAATCCAGAGGGGTAAGAAGATAACACCATCAAAAAACATTTTTCTTTGGAAATCCCCTTTCACAGAATACGAAGGGGTTTCTCAAAGAGAAATGTTCACCACATCCATTAAAAAAGATAGCATTATGAAAGCAATCATTGCAGAAAAGCCAAGTGTGGCGAGGGAAATAGCTACCCTATTGGGAGCGACCGAAAAACGGGATGGCTACCTCACAGGGAACGGCTACGAAGTTACGTGGGCATTGGGTCATTTGGTCGGACTGGCAATGCCCGAAGATTACGGGGTATCGGGCTTCCAAAGGGAAGCCCTGCCCATATTGCCCGACCCTTTTATACTTACGGTACGCAAGGTAAAAAAGGACAAAAGTTATGTTCCCGATAACGGAGCGTTAAAACAGTTGAAGATTATCGAACAGGTCATCGGTAGATGCGATAGTATTATCGTGGCCACCGATGCCGGACGTGAGGGCGAACTCATCTTTAGGTACATCTATGAATACCTAAAGTGCCGGAAACCCTTTGAACGCCTATGGATAAGTTCACTCACGGAAAAGGCGATTAAGCAGGGTTTTGACAACCTAAAAGCCGGAAGCGATTTTGATGGGCTATACAGAGCCGGACAAGGACGGAGCAAAGCCGATTGGCTTGTGGGCATCAATGCCTCGCAGGCGTTGAGCATTTCGGCAGGGCGTGGCGTTTACTCGCTTGGCAGGATACAAACACCAACGCTTGCCCTTATCTGTAAGCGGTATTTGGAAAACAAAGACTTTGCCGTCAAGAAATACTTTCAAATCCAGTTGGAACACCGTAAAGAATTTGTGGACTTTAAGAGCCTTTCTAAGACCAAATGGGATGACAGGAAACTTGCTGACGATACGCTGAAATCCATTCAGCGTAACGGAACAGCGACCGTTACGGCAGTGGACACCAAAACAGTTACGGAGCAACCGCCTTTACTGTTCGACCTTACGGGGTTGCAGAAAGAAGCCAATAAAAGAGCATCCTATACTGCCGAGGAAACATTGAACATTGCCCAAAGCCTGTATGAAAAGAAGTTTATCACCTATCCCCGTACAGGAAGCAAGTACATCCCCGAAGATATGTGGTCGGAAATCCCTGCACTGGTAAGGAATTTGGAAGCCCGTGCTTCCTGCAAAAAAGCGGTCGGAAAAGTGAAATGGGGGCGTTTCAACAAACGCATCGTGAATGACGTAAAGGTTACAGACCACCACGGTCTGCTGATTACCGAAAAAATCCCGTCCGAATTAACAGCACACGAAAATGTTATCTATGATATGATTGCGCACCGCCTATTGGAAGCCCTTTCGCCTGCCTGTACCAAAGAAATGACCGACATCGGATTGCAGGCTCTGCATTATGACTTCACATTGAAAGGGTGTAAAATCCTCGAAGCCGGCTGGCGTGGCATCAAAGAAAAATTTACCGATGAGGACAGCGAGCCTGTGCAGGAACTGCCGGAATTAAAGGTCGGCGATGAGCTGAAAATCAAAGAGGCATCCGTAATGGAAAAGAAAACCAAACCGCCTGTGCTTTACACCGAGGCAGGTCTGTTGTCCGTAATGGAAAATGCCGGAAAAGAGATTGACAACGAGGACGAACGGAAAGCTCTAAAAGACATCGGTATCGGTACACCTGCTACAAGAGCCTCCATAATCGAAACACTTTTTAAAAGGGATTACATTAGGCGTGAAAAGAAATCCCTAATTCCTACCCATAAGGGATTGCAGGTTTACGGGGCAGTAAAGGACAAAAAGATTGCCGATGTAGCCATGACCGCCGAATGGGAAATGGCATTGCAGAAAATCGAAAACAACGAAGCGGATGCAGGTGCTTTTCAGCGTGAAATGGAAATCTATGCCACTTCCATTACACGGGAACTTTTGGACACGGGCATTGCCCATGAAAAGCAACCCGAACTGACCTGCCCCAAATGCAAGACCCGTCAGCTATTGGTTTGGAACAAGGTTGTAAAATGCCCCGATGAGGCTTGCAACTGGCTTCAATTCCGTACCGTGTGCGGAGTGCCGTTGAGCGTTGCCGATATAGAAAGCCTTGTGACCAAAGGAAAGACCAACCTTATCAAAGGCATGAAAAGCAATTCGGGCAATAAATTCAATGCCTATATCGTCATGAACAATAAAGCCGAAACCTCCTTTAAGTTCGAGAACAGGAAACCAAAAAGGAAATAAATGTTTTGTTTTTTGGACGGCATACAGCGTGAGGGATAGAAGCGACATCCTTTTGCGGTCCTCGCAGATCCGCAAAAGATATAGCGGATAGCCCGACCCGTCTGCATTTTTTCGATAGCCTGGGCATGGGGATAAAATGCAGACGGTGGCACGCCCAAAGCCTACTTTTCATCCTGCTCGTCCATTCTCCGTATAAGTTCCTCCCGAAGCGCATCAAGGAATTTAGTACGGTTCATCTTCCGGTTTCTCAGCTCCAAATAGGTCTGATAGAAATTGCCCAAGTCAATGCCAAAGGCACTTTCAAAATATTGGGCTACTTCCCTTATATCATTGTTCCCGTTGTCAAACACGTTTTGATAATGCAGGGCATAAATCAGTTCTATCAACGCCACTTTGCTACCTGTCCATTTCAGCTTCTTTTGGGCTTTCGATTTATTTTTTTTGAATTTGTGATACAACTGGTCTTCGATGTAGACCTGTATCAAATCGTTGGCTATTATCTTGGCGACCTTGTAGTCGTGAGAGGTTGAAAAGGACTGGTCGGACTGGAAATAATAGGTATCCAACCACAGCTTTATATCATGCCTGCCACGAACAAAAAAACTTTCGTCAAGGAACGAATTATTGCTACGGTAATACTTATAAAAATCGAGGTTGTTGTCAAAGAACCTCTTTAGCTTTTTCAGTTCTTTGTTGAGGTATTTCCTTATGGGCTTTGCTCCATAGGGCTTTTTTGTCTCGATTTTGTAAATGGCGTTATAGTAAATAAGTTTCGCTACAATGGCAGGTTTCTGATATTTGAAAAACTGGATTTCTTCAGCAACGTTTTTAAAACCTCGTTTTGCCACGGTTTCTTTTAACTCGGACAGACATTCTACAATTAGACATATTATAACCTCTATCTGCTGTATGGAACAATCGGTCTGATATTCCACTCCACTAATAGCAATTTCAAGTCTATTTAATATTTCATGACAATATTTATCCATCATAATAAATTCAAGTTTTGATATTCATAAAAATTAGGATAAATGCTTTATCGATTAAAAATACTTTTTGTGTCAAACTTCGGACGGTATAAACCATCTGTAAGCTCAACTACCTCTTTAAATAGTTCTTTAAGGAGATGTAAATTTTTATCCAACTTCAAAATGTCAGTTGTCAACACCGCGTTTATTTTTTGGTCTAAATTATCTGGAACATTTTCCGCTCGTGATAGTATTTGAACGGCAAGTTTATCTCCTATGGGGTATATTTCGTTAATTGCGTATAAAGCATCGACAATGTTTTTCAAACATCGCGTAAAGCAACCCAAAGTGTTGTACATGTCTTTTTGAGAAGCAAATCCTCCCACTTGAGCCAACGTAAATTCAGCCGACCAAAGAGTAGCGTTTATGACATTTTGTTTTAATGCCTTTGGGTAAGGCTTAATCAATTCTTTAAGCTCCCTTAAAATAAAATTGGGGTCAAATAAAGGCACAGAGGTTGCACTTTCAGCCAGATATGTAATTGACGTAAATCCGAATGGCGGTTGTTGTTCATAGTGACTTTGCCATTTACCAACTTTAGCATCTAAAATGGTATTTTCAATCTGATTAATATTACGATATAATAAATCTACTTTACCAACTTCGGTGTTTATCCATGCACCGCCATTTACCCATGGGCCCCATTCATAAAAATCAACCACAACAGTTTTTTTATCTGTTGAATATTTTTCGGCGATTTTTTGAATGGCTTTTATTAAAAAAGGTTCATGTCCATAATAGTAGAGTCCTAAATCAATATCGGAATTTTTATTCGCTCTACCTGTTGCATGTGAACCACCCAAAGCAATTGCTTTTAAGTTTTCGATTTTGCTAAGGTCTTCTGTAAATTTGAAGATAAACTGCTTTTTATTTTCAGTTAAACTTGATATTCTATTTAAAATCATTTTTTAATTCATTTTAAGTATGACAATCCAATATCTTCACGTATTAAATATTCGTGAATAAATGCATAAATCCAGTCAAAATCACTCCGTTTCGTCACAAATTAAAACAGCATTTAATCTGTTTTTTGTGTTCGATAAAACGGCTAAGTCAAAACATAATCAAGATACATAACAATGTTTTAGCATAATTTCAACTACAATAAGTGGCGAACAAGAACAGCTAAATATTCCATCCATTACTATAGGCATTAACAGATTAACTGTCCTAAGCCACTCATTTATTAAATAAAAAGGGAAATTATACAGCAAAGAGCCGTAAGAGCAATCTAACGATTGTCTTCTAAAGAGGAAGCATTATAATACTACTTTCAGATATAGAATCTGAAAGTATGCTGTGCTTGCTGTATATTTATATCGATTAATTCATTGTTACAAAGGTACGACTAATCGATAAAATTCAAAATAAAAAAGGGAAGTCTCTCATTCCTTTCGCATTAAATGTTGTAAATCGGGGTCATTCTTAATCCGCTCCATTTCACTTTCCACAATATGCATAACGTCCGCTTTAACCTGTTTGTAATTGGCTTCAATTACCTGCTTCATATTGTCGTTGCCGTGTTCATCGGTAAAGGATAATATCTTTGGTATCTTTTTGTAGGCTTTGGTTTCGGCAATGAAGTTATTTACTCTTCATCCCGCTCATCTATTCTCCGTATTAGTTCCTCCCGAAGTGTATCAAGGAATTTAGTACGGTTCATCTTCCGGTTTCTCAATTCCAAATAGGTCTGGTAGAAATTGCCCAAATCAATGCCAAAGGCACTTTCAAAATATTGGGCTACTTCCCTTATATCGTTGTTCCCGTTGTCAAACACATTTTGATAATGCAGGGCATAAATCAGTTCTATCAAGGCTACTTTGCTACCTGTCCATTTCAGCCTCTTTTGGGCTTTTGATTTGTTCTTTTGGAACTTGTGGTATAACTGGTCTTCGATGTAGACCTGTATCAAATCGTTGGCTATTATCTTGGCGACCTTGTAATCATGTGACGTGGAAAAGGACTGGTCAGACTGGAAATAATAGGTGTCCAACCATAGCTTTATATCGTGGTTGCCACGAACAAAAAAACTTTCGTCAAGAAACGAATTATTGCTACGATAATACTTATAAAAATCGAGGTTGTTGTCAAAGAACCTTTTTAGCTTTTTCAGTTCTTTGTTGAGGTACTTCCTTATGGGCTTTGCTCCGTAGGGTTTCTTCGTTTCGATTTTGTAAATGGCATTGTAGTAAATGAGTTTTGCTACAATGGCAGGTTTCTGATATTTGAAAAAACGGATTTCTTCATCGATGTTTTTAAAACCTCTTTTCAGAACGTATGCTTTCAGTTCGGACAGGCATCCGAGGATAAGGTGGATCACCGCTTCTATCCGCTGAATAGAACAGTCTGCTTCAATCTCCATTATGTCGATTGCCGTTTCGAGTTTAGATATTATTCCATTGTAAAAATTGTCCATTCAGTGGTTTATGCATTAATTCGTTATCAAAAGCTATTCTATCCTTTCACAACGGTATCCCAAACCAACCACAGTTTGTATAATAGCTCTTATTTTAATTTCAGTGCGGTTAGCTTCAACTCCAAGAATATTATCTTCGTCTTCAAGGTCGAAGTTAATTTTGTAGACAGTGTTGTACTGTACTAAAAGGAATTTTATAATTTCACAGACGTTTTTTTCATCCCGTACATCTGTTTTAAAAATTTCTACTGTTTTCATGTTTCTGTTTATCAGACCGGGGTTTCGAAACAACTTCAATAGCAACTTATTTATCTCAAGGATGAATGGACAAAATAGAAGTTACAAACAAAACCCCCGTATGCAAATTCATGTAGCTTTTTCGTCTAAATTCAGTGCCATTACAAAAAAGTCGAATTTCTGAGAACCAATGTTTTGTGAATACTGACTTATTATCTGATAGCCCTTTTTGTGATAAAAATTTATTGCCTTTTGATTCTCTTTTAATACAGAGAGCCAAATACGCTGATATTTCAAAGCAATTATTTCTTGCATTAAAATTTTATGCAGTTCTTTACCGATTCCTTTGCTTATAAATTTTTTTACGACATAAATCTTATCAAGATAGCACGTTTTTGGTGGGATTATCAATTGGCTTGTGAAGTCCAGTTTAACTTTCGCATAACCAACAGGAATGCTATCGTAGAAAGCAATCCAATAAATGGATTCCGCTTTTAGTATACTGTCGTGAATCCTTTTTTCCGAAAAAATGTCTTCCAAGTAATCCAACAGGTCGTTCTTGTCGTTGAAAAAAGACTCAAACGTATCTGAAAATGTTATACGTCCCAATTTTGAAATAGTTATCACGTCATCTATGTCGACTTTTCTAATATTTATCATAAGTAAGTATGTTTGAAATGGCTGCTTTTTCTATCGTATAAAGTTCATGGGATAGGTCGGTACAATTTGACCTTTTAGGATTTTTTGAAGTTTGGAAGCCATAAGCCTTTTTGTCAAAGGCTTGAGATAATCGAGATAGAGAACTCCCTCGGTATGGTCGTATTCGTGTTGTATCATTCGCGCGGTCGTTCCACTGAATGTACGGATTTGCTTTTTAAAATTCCGATTATAATATTCAATCGTTATCGCCCAATTCCGCTTTACTTTGTAGAATAAATTTGGAATACTTAAACAGCCCTCTTCGTCTTCCCAAAGTTCTTCAGACCGTTGGATGATTTTGGCATTGATGAAAGTTTCCATTATGCCTTTATCATCTTGGGGGAAATAAAACTTTCTCTCTTCTTCTCCGAGGTTATCAAAAGTTGATTTACTGTCCACGATAAACAATCTAACCGGAAGTCCTATCTGTGGTGATGCCAATCCGCAACCATTGGCATTTTCCATAGTTTCCCACATATCGGCAATTAATTTATCCAATTCAGGATAATCCTTTTCGATGTAGTTGCATTTCTGTTTTAAGATATGGTGTCCGTATGCTAAGATGGTTCGTTTCATTATTCTTTGGATTTTTCAACAAATTTCCAAAGAATAAACATGGTAGGCAATGAACCTATGTTAAGTATTTGCGCAGGTTTTTCGTTGATTTTCAACGACATTTCAGATTGCTATACTATTTGTCTACGAATCCGACTCAGCGCCTGTGGCGTTATCCCGATATAGGAAGCAACGTATTTTAACGGAATAAATTTTAAAATATCAGGTTGTTCATTGAACAGGTTTAGATACCTTTCTTTTGCCGTATGTTTTAAAAGCGATAATTCTCTTTTGCTTTTTTGTAAAAACAGTTTCTCCGACACAAAACGCCCTAAATAGTTTCCCGCTTTGGTCTCCGCATACACTTTTTGCAAATCATCATAAGATATTTGCCAAACCACGGTTTCCGTCAATGCCTGCAATTCGTATTCAGATGGCGTCCGGGTCAGGAATGAATTGTAAGCACAGGTAAATTCTTTATCAAAACAGAAATTAAAAGTCAGTTCGTTTTCATCATCTGGAATATAAAATCGAACGATGCCTGTTTCTACAAAGGAAAGGTACTTTTCTGTTTCGCCCTGTCGTGTGATGGTTTCGTTTTTGGCAAAAACCCTCTTGTCAAAGTGGGAAGCTATAAATTCCCATTCTGTTTCCTGTAATTTTATTATCCGCTCGTAGTATTCTCTGATGTGCCCCATAAAAATATTCTCTTTTTAGTCCGTCTTTTGAAAAAGAAAATACAAATTTAGTGTTTTTATAATAAACCGGTTTTTGTGCGGATATCTCATAACTTTGTTAATCTGCGGTAAAACACCAGTAAAAACATTGCTTTCAGCCATTTTATATCACTACATCACGGTTGCAAGGAAGTATTCTCTTTCGTATTTTTCAGGTCTTTGCTACTAAAAAAAATTCTCCACTTGCTGGTAGAAGGTTGTCGGTTCTGTTCTTAAAGTATTTTTCCGTCATATCTTTTGTGGAGATTGTCTGTATTTCTTTTAAACCTACTTTTTCAGCGAGTTTTATAATTTCTTCAACCGAAAAAAAACTTACAAAAGGAGTACCTGAAGCTGCCGCTCCTTTTATTGACATTTCCATTAATGGCTTGTCTTCTTCATCAAGTAATTCCAATGGCAGATAAAAGGCCATTGCAATAGTAGAACCAGGTGCGAGCAAAGTCATTTTTTGCAGTGTGTCGGTAATCGCTTCTTTGGTAAGATAAAGCGTAACACCGATACAAGATACAAAAGCCCTTTGTTCAACATTAAAACCTTTATTTAATAGCTCGTCCCACCAAGATGAGATTTCAAAATCGACAGGTACAAAGTGAAGATTGCCGGGGATTTTATAGCCGTTTTCAATCAGCTTTTCTTCTTTCCAAGTCAAAGTATCGTGCTGGTCAATTTCATAAATATCAACATAGGAACTTATGGCCGTGTTCCGTTGGGCAAAACTATCCAATCCTGCACCAAGCAAAACGTATTGTTTTACTCCTTTTTCAATTTGCTCTTTAGCTATATCTTCAATAAAACGTGAACGGGCTACGATAGAAGCCCGCAGCCGTTTGGTATATTTCATGTCAGGCCGTTCCTGCCAATCATCATCAGGTGCAATTAACTTGAATCCTATTTCATCTTCAAGTATATGAGGTTTTGCATCTGTCTGAACGTGTAACGCTCTCCATAATGCGGTTCTTACTGCGGTATTATCCGGCTTTATGACTTTATCTCTTCCCATTTCCTTATTTTATTATTAATATCAAGCGTAATTATAATGAAGCTATTTTTTAGCATGTAATCCAATCATATTCCCCTCTGTATCTTCTATTAAAGCAATAGAACCAAAATCCCCCACGTTCAACTTTCGACGAATAACTTTTCCACCTGCAGCTTTAACACGGTTTAATACTGTATTGATTTCTTCGGTTGCAAAATAAATTAAAACACCGCCAATACCGGGTTTTGCTTCATCCATTCTAACAAGCGCACCGCCAATCTCTTGCTTGTTTTCACTGCTTTCAAAAATGGCATATCTCATTTGGCTGTGTCTTTCATTGTTCATTGTCGTTTCATTAAATCCGCAGTCAAATACTGTTGTGTAAAATTTCTTTGCCCTGTCAAAATCGGATGTATAAATTTCAAACCAATCAATTACTCTTTTCATTTTAAACTGTTTTTGATTAATTCAACAAAGTTAAAGTCCCCAGTTTTTTGAAAATTGGATAAAACCGACAGTACTAAAACTTCAATTCCGGAAAATTGGGCAATTGTTCGTTTGCATTAAGAAGAAATGACTTTGGAGTCGTGCCTGTAAAATATTTAAAATCTCTGATAAAATGAGATTGGTCAAAATAATTCTCTAAATAGGCTATTTCCGTAAGAGCATTAAAGTTAGCCGTTCTTAGCGTTTTTAAAGCTGACTGAAAGCGACAGATTCTTGAATACAACTTTGGGGAAATGCCTATATATGATTTAAACAGACGTTCTAACGAGCGTTCTGATATTTTCAAATCGGCTTGCACCTGTTTTAATTCCTGACCTTTTTGAAACTGGTTTAACGCAAATTTTACTTTATCATTTTCACCTTTACAGTCTGTTGTTTGTTGTAATAAAAAATGTTCTAAAACCGCTATTTTTTGTTCTAATGTTTGTGTATTTAGAAGTTGGTCATTTATAGTGGTTTTAACTAAATCATTGATGTCAGTGTGTCGTTGCGTTAATTCAATTGCTTCTATTCTGAAAACAGTTCTTAAAGCTGCGGGTTGGAAACTGACGCCAATATTTCGAAAACTACCCGTTGCCGTAAGCTGTGAGTACTGAGTAGCTTGCCCAAATAAGAAAGATTGGGGTAATGTTTGCTTGTCTTTATCGTAAAAGACCGTGGGATTTTCCTGAAAAATCATACCCGGTACGCCCTCGGGAATTATTTTGAATTTTCCAATAAAAGCAGTGCTCGTATTTTCCATTAGAAAGAAAAAACGAATATGTTTTCGTAGGGGTGGTACAGGCTGTATTATTTTGATATCCATCCTGATGTTTTCTAACAAATTTAGTAAAATTAAGTACAATCATCCCAACCCCTCTGTGTTTATATAGATACAATTTCCAATTGATTCTCTTGCTCGGGAATTTGAAAGCCATGTATATATTTGTTTAGGATGGAATCTGTAATCGGAAAAGCGGCATTTGCCTCAAAAGTTTTATTTCTTATTTTCAGTCTGTTTTTTATTGCTGAAATAGGAGGGTTCATATAAACAAGAAACCACTTTCCGTGGTTTGTTTCCACTATCCGCTTAAACTCGTTACGCTTTTCTTTTTGCCAGAAACTAAAGTCTACTACTATATTCCGTTTGGATTTTAGAAGTTCCAAAAACTGAATAAACAGTGCCTTTTCTGCTAAAGCTGATAGCTTATCATATTCTTCTTCAGCATAATCTATTCCGAACTGACCATAGTTATTCCATATTTCTTCATCGACCGATAGCCTATGAAAACCATAACATTCTAACTGTTTTGCGAATGTGGTTTTTCCGGATCCTGACAGTCCACACATGAGAACGACTTTTGGTGTATGCTCACAGTTTAGAATTAAGTCGAACACTTCAGTTTCTGTATATATCATATTATAATTGTCTTTTTTAGTAAATTTCTCGTTAAACCCATAACAAGCTTTAGATTTCATTTTTTACTTAATCTTTCAGCTTGTTATCAGCCTATATTATTCATAGCACTATTTTTAACTGCGTAGCAACGTAGGGCGAAGCCTTAAAGTAGTACTGTTGTTTTTTGAATATACTTTTTATCGTTCTTTCAGTCATTTGCGATGGTCTCCAAGCGTTAATTCCGGCCGTGACATTTAAGAATATGTTGTCGCCAATTTTTATCTCTGGACGAACGCCTCCTATTATATAAGCATGCGAGAAAATCTTATCTTTTCCATCTTGTTCTAAAAGAGCTGTTTGTCCATTCATCTCCCCGATTACATTTAATCGGAAGATGTTGTTCAGGTCATATCGGAAACACATTTCCAAGCCGTCCAAAACATTGATTTCAACATTATATTTCCTTTCCATTTTCCAATTGAGATAAAGTGCTGGAAATAACATCGGATATCCAAAGGAGTTATTGATAGCAGCTCCTACCCCTAAGTCCAAGTTTGACCTTAAATGATATATGAATACTGTTCCGATACTACCAAGTGTGTTTTTGAATCTTATTTGGGAAAACTCCGTACTCGGCATGTATGTGCCTCCACCTATACTTGCCATAATTGACCATTTATCGTTCAAAGGACGTAAATGATTTAGATTCAAGCCAACATTCATAATTCTATCCGTTACTATAGGTTCGTCAAAATTACGATTGTTTAATCGCGCCTGTGCAAATCTTCCGCTTATCGACCATATTGTAGGACGATTCTTTTCATTTAGCTTCACCGACAGAGGAATGTGTACATCCGCTTGATAAATTACAGCGGAACCTTTTGCATCTCCCACTTTTTGATAGGTTTTACCGTCGGTCTTCCTATAGCTTGATTCTCCTAAATACTCTGTTTTGACTTGTATCTGTATTTGAGCAACTATATCATAACACGTGAATGTCAGGAAAAATAAAATAATAAATTTCATTACCAAATTTCCCCCGATTAACTGTATTTACATAAAGCAAGCGCCTTACCCGCTTGTGTTTTGATTTCTTTTGAAACAAATTGTCTTAAGGTTTCTGTGTCCTTAGTGCAATCCATAACTTGCATGTTTTCAATAAGGTCTGCCTCCCAAAGAATCTGAAAATCTTTTCCATCTATTTTTTCAGGCGTATGATGGTTTCCAACTATATAACATACTCTTTCAATTACGAATGGTTCATAATTATGTTCACTTAATATATTTCTTGCAATTGGTACTCCTTCCTGCTCTTGGAGATGTCCCTCCATTGATCCATATTTACGTAATGCTTCCACAGAACCTATGTCGTGTAAAACAGCACTTAACTCTATAATACAACCAGTCTGACTGTCTACATTTTCTCTTTCAATAATCGTCCGTGTATTTTCTAACACCTTCATTGTGTGATCGACGCCATATGGTACAGTTCTGAAAATATTTTTCATCTCTTTGATTACTTGGTCTAATTTCTCTGATTCTCCTATGTCCTTATATTTCATATCACATTATTTTCCGCTAAGGTCTCAAGAATAGAAAAATCAGGCAATGAACCTATGTTAAGTAATCTCTTTAGTGGTTGAAAAAACTTTTGGTTTACGTGTCAGCACAATCTGTGTTTAACAAATGCTGTAAATTGGGGTCATTCTTAATCCGCTCCATTTCGCTTTCCACAATCTGCACAACGTCCGCTTTGACCTGCCTGTAATTGGCTTCGATGACCTGCTTCATATTATCGTTGCCGTGTTCATCGGTAAAGGATAATATCTGTGGTATCTTATTGTAGGCTTTAGTTTCGGCAGAAACCTTTTCGTTATCAACAACGATTTCAGCATGGAAGATTTTCTGCTCGATGCGTTCATCAAAATTATCTGAAACAGACCCAACGAACATTCCCTGTGTTAAGGTAGATATTTTGGATGCAGGTATAAGGGTGTCCAATTGGGTGGATATGGATGTGGATTTATCATTGCGGTTAATGGTGATGCTCTGACGTTTCTGCAATACCTTTCCGAACCGTTCAGAAAGTGTTTTTGCTGTCTCTCCAACGACCTGTCCACTAAAGATATTACCGACCAGATTTTGAATTACCTTACTTTCTTTATCGCCGTAATCCCTCGTTAACTGCGAATAGTCTTGGATGCCAAAAAGTGACGAAATTCGATTTGAACGTGCTGTGCTGATAAAATCCAAACCCCTAAAATAAATGGTGGGCAACTCATCTATGACAATGGAACTTTGAAGCTGTCCTTTCTTATTGATGAGTTTTACAATCCTCGAATTGTACAATCCCAAAGCGGACGAATAGATGTTTTGACGGTCGGGGTTATTCCCGACACATAGTATCTTCGGTTCTTGTGGGTTATTGATGTCCAGTGAAAAATCATCCCCCGTCATGACCCAATAAAGCTGTGGCGAAATCATCCGTGACAACGGAATTTTTGCCGATGCTATCTGCCCCTGCAACTGGTCTTGCGCTCCGCCTTGCCACGCATCCATGAAAGCTGAAAGATAGTTTTCAAGTTCGGGATATGAGGTAAGTATCGTAAAAACATCTGCATATTTTTTATTCAGCAATTCAATAGCATGGGGAAACGTACAATACTTTCCGTCTTCATAGATTTTCAGAAACCAAATGATGGAAGCAAGCAATATAATTGGGCTTTCCACGAAAAAATCCCCTTGCTTCAAAATCCACGACCTGTTGAGGTTTAACATGATGGTGTAAGAGGCTTCGTAAGCATCGGAAATATCCGTCATAAAGGCAGGGCTTAGGGGATTGCATCGGTGGCTACGGCGTGGGTCGTCAAAATTGATAACATAAAACTTGGGCTTAACCTTATACTTCTCGGAGTGTTTCAGCAAATGGTTGTAGGCAATGGTGGACAGGTCGTCAAACTTGAAATCGTAGATATACATCGCAAACCCCTTTTCGATATGTTGCTTGATGTAGTTGTTTACGATGGCGTAGGATTTTCCGGAGCCGGGAGTACCAAGTACAATCGAAGCCCGAAAAGGGTTTACGATATTAATCCATCCATTGTTCCACTTGCCTTTGTAAAAAAACTTTGTCGGAAGATTGACCGAGTATTCATTTTCTATCAGACGGGTTTCCTGTTGGAAACTCTCGTTTTCATTATTGAAAACATCGTCCATCAGATTGTTGCGGAGTAGTCGGCTCATCCATACCCCTGCCATGAGCAAGGCTATATATCCCAGACTTGTTGTAAGTATGTAAAGGAATGTGGCAACCTCTGCCGACAGTTTTAACAACGGTGTGTTCAGAAAGAACAGCACAAAGCCGATAACTAAGGCGGTGTAAATCTTAGACCATGTTATCTTTTCATTCTTTACACCCTTAGTGCCGAGACAGCTTAACGCCAACAACAACAATGCAAAAATCTTGGTGTAAAGGGTGTGGGCAAACAGCCCTGCGGTACGGTTGAAATTGGTCAGTATCTTACCGATAATTTCCAGTGCCCATCCACGTTCGGCAAAGAACCCGTAACAGAACCAATAAAAGTGCATCAGTACCATAAGAGTACTTACAGCACGCATAAAAGCCATGATTTTGGCTAATCCTCTCAAATCATCTTCTCCCTGCATAACAAAAATTTTTAGTGATGCAGGAAATTTAGAGGCTATTTAAAAGGGCTTATCTAAAGCGGTGTCCGATGGCTTTTGGTGGCTTTGTTTGACAGTATTTTAAAACCACAAAGACCAAGATGTTAATCCTGGTCTTTGATTTATTCTTTTCTGAGCAGTGCTTTCCCTTTTTAGACGGGCGCCGTTATGACAGTTTACTTGCCCATAACCGTTATGGATTGACGTTCGTTCGGAAATTCATTGCGAACTTCCACGCCTGAACGTTGGAACGACAGGATGCTAAGACCTCTGTTGAGTTATTTGTCGGATTTCTACACGTGGATAACCTTCCTTTAATGCTAAAGTAGTTATTCGAGTTACAAACTCTGTTTTCTCCTTTGCATATGCTTCCTGAGATTGAAAATCGGTTCCCTGAATTTTCGCCGCAATGCATTTCTTCAAATCTTCATATTCTTTCGCTATTTTGAGTGTTCCCGTAGATAATCTCTAAATGCCAATGTTTTCTTTTCCTCTTCCCCTCCTTGTTCTACAATGTGAATGTGGTATTTATGAGGTTATTCTTTCGGCTTATGCAGAAAAGCAGAAAAAACATCGTCTTGATGTGGAATATAGGTGTATCCTATCTTTTTTAGGTTTTGGACGTAGGATTTTAATTTATCAAAGTTAGTTACAGATATTTGGATGTCTATAATCGGTTTAGCTGAAAGTCGGGGAACAGAAGTTGAACCGTTATGTTCAATTCGTATTGAGGAGTCATTTAAAACTTTCAATATCTCTTTACGCACAGTAAGAAACTCACTTTCCCAGTTTTTATCGTAAGGAATAATTTCTATTTTATTATCCATAACTTCTACTTTCAATATTTTTACATTTTAGTCAACGTCGGACAAATTTCGTCATATCGGTTTTGGGCTTTGCAAAGGAACGTGAATAGAAACACGAAGTTTCAGTTATTCCCAAACGTTACATAAGCCATGTTCTATTTGCTGAATTAGAAAAAGGAAATGAAAATGGCTTATGCGGTAATAGAATTACTGTCGTTAAATTTAGCACTTAACCCGACCTTTTGCAAAATCGATATTATCTGCTGCCCTTTTTTCAGTCGGTTAATCTTCGTCTGTCGGTATGTTTCTAAGAATTTTATAGTCAATATAAAACGTACCGAACGGAATAAAACACGCAATAAGAACCTTCCAGGTGGTTTCTTTGAATTTCCATTGTTGTTCTACGCCTACACGCAACGCATTAAACACAAACAGCAGGAAAAGTGCACCGTGAATGGGGCCAAGCGACTTGGACAAGCCGGGAACATCCCAAAAATGCTTCAGGGGTACGGCAATAAAAACCAAGACAAGTAATGATATGCCTTCTAAGATAGCCAGGAGTCGTAAACGCCCGATAGAGGTGGTGAAAAGTTTCTTCATCATTAAAATATTCTGAAATAAGGTCTGCCTGATAAGGGTGAAAACGGCCAGGGAATGGCTACGAAAATGAGGATTAATCCAATGGTAAACCAAACGAACATTGTTTTAAATTTCTTCTTGTCCGTTTGCTGTCGCTTTGCCTTTGCCGAGCCGATTGTTATCACCACAATAGCAGTTAGCATTAAAATAATATGAATTAAACCGTAGAAAGTCAGCTCTACGTTTTGAAAACTACTTTCCTTTTCTTTCCAAAAATATTTGACCAGCGGACTCTGCGTATATAGGATGATGCCGATCATTAGTTGAATATGTGCAACCGTAGCCGTCCAGTGTCGGAACGCGTTGTCCGATTTTGAAAAAGTCCTGTCGTTGACCAAACCGACAAATGCCCTGTAAATGGCATACAGTAAAAAAGCTAAAACAAGCCAACGAATCAAAGAATGGAGAACTAATAAAGTGGAATACATAATTACGTTGTAACGGTGCTTTGTTTTCTGAATACATTCCAAATCGTAGGAGCCCCGAAGAAAAACCAGATTGCCAGCACCGCATCACAAACGGCACATCCGGCAGACGAAAGTTGTGCAAAGTGAATGATGGGTTCACCGTATAGATGATGCATTACGTCCCAGCCCGTGTGCAACAGCCAACCGATACCGATGAAATAATAATGCTTGAGGGCTTTGAAAGCCACAAACAACATAACAGCACCAAAAACATATTCCCAGACGCCCAATCCGCCGCTCCAGTAAACACCGCCTGCACCGGCAATGATGACGGTGTTGATTTTTTGTCGAGATGGCTCCCTCACAAACGACATGATGATGATAAATAAGAAACCAATCAGCACAGCAGCCAATGCATTGGTGATTGTAAATTCAGGAATGATGTGCGTATGCATATTTTTCTATTTTTTGTCTGCTTGCAAAGTTAAACAAAAAACATACTAATTAGTATGTTTTTAGGTAAAAAATATTTTAGCCATTTGGGTAAATTGTAAATTGCTTTTAATGAGATGGATGTGTTTTTTTATATCAGAAGTGATCGAAACTCTATAGGTAAGGCGCAAAACACCCGCTGCACACTTGTCAACAAAGATTGAAGCTTCAGTCATGCTTCGTTATCTGGCGTTTAAATCTTAGTAGGTTATATGCAGTCCTTTTTCGCTTTGTCGGTTTAGAGATATTGTTTAATTTTGTGGCTATGAGAATGACCGTAATGCTATAATATCCCTTTTTAAGCTTAGTTCTTTAAGCAATGCGCTTTATATATACAAAGCGTACTTTTCTATTATTCATTCATTTTATTATAATCTTAAAACCAAGTCCACTGGTCGACGCTATTTATTGCCGTGGTTGGTTTTTTTAACAAAAAAATTATGTCAGATATACTAAGTATAAAGGAAATAGAGCATTTTATCCATAGCGGGTTTGTTCGTCTTGATAATTCATTTTCCAAAGAAATAGCGGATGCTGCTTTAGAAATTCTATGGAACGACCTTCCTTGTGACAGGTCAAATCCTTCAACCTGGACTGAGCCTGTAATTCGTTTGGGAATGTACACGAATGAACCTTTTGTCAATTCAGTAAACACTCCTAAGCTGCACAATGCTTTCAATCAGTTAGTTGGCAAGGACAAATGGATTCCTTGTCGGAGCGTAGGAACATTTCCTGTTAGATTTCCATCTGCTAAACAGCCTAATGATACCGGTAAACACGTAGATACGAGCTTCCCGGGAAAAGACCCCAATAATTATTTCGAATGGCGTGCCAATGTCAAATCGAGAGGACGAGCATTGTTGATGTTGATTTTGTATTCGGATGTCAGCGAAAACGATGCCCCAACAGTCATTTATGAAAGTTCTCACATTGATGTTGCAAGCTTATTATCCAAAGAGGGAGATCCAGGTCTTTCATTTATGGAACTTGCAAGCAAGTTGGACGAGTTGCCAAAAAGGGGAGAAATATTTGCAACTGGTAAGGCAGGTACAGTTTACCTATGTCATCCGTTTTTGGTTCATTCAGCTCAATCCCACAGGGGAAGTACGCCTAAATTTATGGCACAGCCCCCTTTGTTGTTAAGAGGCGAATTGTCTATTTCAGATTCTAATGTCGGCTATTCTCCCGTTGAAAGAGCTATTCGTTTAGGAATAGGTTAATCATAAAAATGCTCATATCGAAAGAGATTGCTTTTTTTAGCAGTCTCTTTCTTTTTAGGGTTGCTTATAACGAGCCGATTGTTGGCGATAGACGGAATTGCACGCACCAAAGCCGCATAGTAGCACGAAGCTCAATAAATGAATGAAAATAAATAATGTTGATTCTGCTCGCTTATTGCCAACACTTTGCATTATTCCCAACTCAGTTGCCACGACACCCCGAACCGGTCGGTAACTCCACCCAAAAGCTTTTAATCGATTTTAAGCTAAAACCCTTAAATCCTTTAAACTTATAAACATCGCAGAAAGCAAAAACGGCTCCTTCGTTTGTCCATATTTGTCCGTCAACCGAGGCATCTGTTCCGTGGGTAATTATGGTTTCGATTACCATTTTGGATGCATTTCGTATGGGGTAATGCTGAAGTTGCTTTTCAAAATTCTCTATTCCCGACAGGGTGTTTTGTCCGACGATTTCCCAAATGATATGGTCATCAAGATGCTTTTTACAAAAATCTAAATCATCCTTTGCCCAAGCCGTATAAAAGTCTTTGAGAAAGTTCTTTTTCGGGGCATTACCGCAATCGGAAGGAATAATTATCTGTGTCATCATTCGTGCGTCGTTACCTTGTTTGTGTACTACCAACTGATTTTTGTGGAGGTTTTCTTCAAAATTATAAAATCGTATATGGACAACAAAACAATTAGGTGAACTTTAAAACAAGTTCTTAAGTTTCCCGAAACATATTTCAAAACGCAGACTAACCAAATTTTTGAGTTTATTCCAGAAGCAGGTCAATGACTTCTTCTGCATTGGCATCGTTATGCTTCCACAGTTCTTCAAAAGTTTGGACGTTTTCTACCGAAATTCCTTTCTCTGTCAGTTTAGCGGCTGCTTGTTCCTCATTGATATTTAACACCCTGAATGCATCCTCCACAGGTGCTTTTACAATTCTGTCCATGATTTGCAAATCGACCGGCGGATACATTCTTTCAGATATAATAAGAACAACAGCTAATGTCAGTACCGCAAGTAATGCAGGCAAAAAAACACTTTTCTTAAAATGAATTTTCAAAGCTTTCCAATTCAAAATGATGTGGAAAATGGCACAAATAACAAATAACAATCCGAGTATTTCGTGAACTACTTCGGTGTAGCCGTCAAACAGATGGAAAAACATCAGCAGTCCCGAAATGCCTACGACAAGGAACACCAATGATATAAATGGGGTAACATAATTTCTATTGAGTTTCATAATACCATATTTGATTAATTGAGTTTTGAAAATCTTTTCTCAAGTTCATGCAGCCATTTGACCCGTTTTTCGTGGCTCACTCTTTTTACCGATGTAAAGCTGAGCCATTTGACGTTTTTGTAGCCCATTGTTTTGAATACACTTCGTATCATCACTTTTCGAATCAAGTTTCCGATAAGCAGTGAGTACATAATTTTGGGTTTGTTCATCGTGGTGATGACGGTAATGCTTTTCAGATTATGTAATAGCGGCACCAACCCGAAACCTCTCGGATGATGGTCATACGCCAATCCGGGCGACAATACACGGTCGATAAATCCTTTGGTGGCGGCAGGCATAATGTCCCACCAAATCGGGAAAATAAAAATCAGGTGGTCGGCTTTTTTCAATCGTTCGTGGTAGCCAATAACCTGGGGGTCAACCGCACGATGTTCAACAAAGGCTTTTAAATCGTCCGATGTCATTCGGGGATGAAATTGGTCTTTGTCCAGGTGCATCAAATCCACTTTGTGACCGGATTTTTGAAGTCCCTTGCTGACCGATTCTAAAATGGCGTTGCAATAACTTCCTTCATAAGGATGGTTGAATACAATGATGGTTCTCATTTTTGACTGTTTAATTACAATGCAAAATTGAGCAGCAAAGCAGGTGTGGGACGATAACAATTGTTAATAAATCCGTTTTATCGTCTGTTTCGGATTCGGCTCAGGGAAACGGAAGTAATGCCCAGATACGAGGCAATGTAATGTTGCGGTACGCGCTGCACGATGTGCGGATATTGCGCCAACAGCTCTTCGTAACGTTGTTGCGGTGAATTTTTGAGGTAGGAAAAAAACAGTTGCTGAGCCTGGAAAAGGCGTTTAAACAAATGCTCTTCAAACTGCTTTTTGATGTCGGGCGATTGCTCTACAATCATTTGAAATTCCTTTTGCGTGATGGTTTGCAAAACGCAAGGTTCAATGGTTTCGATGCTGTACAGGCTCGGCTGGTTGGTTCGGAAACTTTCGATGGAAGAAACGCTGTCGCCCTCAAAGAAAAATTGCGTCGTGATTTCTTTGCCGTCGTTGTTCACCCAGGTACGCAGGCAACCTTTTTCAATGAAGTACATTGTTTTGGAAATTTTCCCTTCCTGCAACAGGATGGTTCTCGCCGGAGCTTCCACCTGTTTGAAAAAAGGGGAGAAGATGTTCCAAGGGATTCTATTTTTTGTTTTTTGCTTCACTGTGCGGTATCGTTTTTGGATTTGCGGATAGCTATTTGGCTGTTTGCAGAGTAACAGAAAAAGAAGGGTGAACTTTCAATTCCATACAACAGTATCATAAGCCATTTCCCATTTCCTAAATTAAAAAAAGGAAATTATTACGACTTGTGCGGTGATAAAATTACAGACAACTCAACTGTATGAAGTACAATCCATCAAATCCCGAGTTCTTAAGTGGAATAATAGTATGTAGTACCTTTAAATCCATATCCATCTTTGGGCGGGGATTTTTAAAACTAAGAAAATGCCTTCATAAATTCCTTATAAGCAATTTTCCCCTGAGTGAATTTTTCTAAGGCCATGTACTGTTTTTCCTCTGTTGTGTTCTCTCTATTATTGCACCTGTCAACTAATTCTAGTTCATTTACTAACGGCTTATGTATATGTTTTCTTTTGAGAAATGCCTCATAATATCGGATGCCGAATATTCTCTGAGACGCAGCATTGATGTGAATGCCGTCCGGGTTGGCTGTAAGTCCCTTGGCCGTAACATAGTAACAATTTTCTTGCTCTTGGGCATATTTTTGAAGTTCTTTATCCACTAGCTGATGTTCTGTGCACCCGGCTCCGAATGCTACTTTACCTAAATATTCACCTAAACCGCCTACAATAAATGGAATTTCGGGTACTGATAATGTCTCCCTAATTTGATTAAATATTTTTGATAATTTCTCGTAGTATTGTTTGAATTTTCCGCCTTGGCTATCACTTTCCCCTTGATGCCAAAGCACACCAGATAGTTCGCTGTTTTCGGTTGCAAATTGAGCTTCGCTTATTGCATGACGAAATAAAATTCCATCTGTTGACCAATCATCAATGGAACTACCACCTTCTGCGCAGGGAATAAGGCCGATTTCTTCTTCCTCATTGTCCCAACACCAAGCTTCTGCAAATGACGCAGCAAGCCCGATACCCGCAACAGGTCTGTCATAATGAACAGGTTCGACCATCATTTGCCATCTGCCGTTTCGCAGCATCATAATCCTTTTATTGTATATCGGTTTCACTTCATGAGCAAACCCGCGACCTGCCATATTCGATTGTCCAATCAATAAAAATGATTTCATTGCCCTTTTCTTTCTACATTTCAGAATAATAAAATAACTGGTACTACCTAAGATTCAAAATATACCACCGACTTACTTGGTCAAAAATTTACAACCGAGTTTTATCCAAAACGTTGTTTCGATTTTTTAATTCCAAATCCCATTCATTTCGGTCAGTATGATGGGTTTTCCGTCGGTGACAACGATTGTATGTTCGTGTTGCGCCATAAAACCACCTTTGTTTCCCACCATGGTCCAACCATCATTTAACTCTGTTGCATAGGTTGAAGTTGTGGTGATAAAGGTTTCAATGGCAACGACTGCATTTTTTCTAAACCGTCTTTGGTCAAATCGGTTTTTGTAGTTCATTATTTCATCGGGTTGTTCGTGTAAACTCCTTCCAATACCGTGTCCGGCCAAATTTTTAATAACCTTGAAACCTCTTTTTTTGGCTTCGGTTTCCATGATGTGTCCGACTTCTGAAATCTTAACCCCTCCTTTGATATTACGGATGGCTTTTTGCAGGATTTCTTTGGAGGCATCCACTAATTTTTGATGTTGGTTGATGTCTTCTCCAAGCACAAATGAGCTTCCGTTGTCCGACCAAAAGCCGTCAAGTTCGGCAGAAACGTCAATGTTCACCAAATCGCCCTCTTTTAGTATTTTTTTCTCGGACGGAATGCCGTGACAAAACTCATTGTTCACACTGATACAAGTCCAACCCGGAAAACCGTACGTCAGATACGGTGCGGATTTTGCCCCGAAGTCCGAAAGTATTTTTGCGCCGAAGTCGTCTAATTCTTTGGTTGTCATACCGGGTTTTGCATAATTGCGCATTTCTTTCAAGGTGTAAGCAACCGCTTCGCTTACTTTTTGCATCCCGATTAATTCTTCGTGTTTGGTTATGGACATCTTTCTTTCAATTATTTTCTTAGTAATGAGCAAAATTACTAAAAATACTATGTAGTATGTTGTTGGTTGGTGGAAATTATTTCAAACTATCTAAATAGATTTTAAGTTGCTTTAAATAAGAAACGTACACTTTTTTACTATTCTCTAATTTTCCCAAATTCCGAATGCCCCAATAGCCCGACATGACGAAGATGGTTACCTGTTTCGCATTTACGTCCTTGCGGATGGTGCCGTTTTTCTTGCCTCTTTCAATGGTGGTGGTTATTGCCTTTGTCCATTCCTGGGTTAATTCATTCAAAGCCTTATTAAATTCCGAATTCCACGGGGTCATTTCTTGCGTAAAATTGGATGCCGGGCAACCGTATTCCACCTTCAAAAATTCATTTTTCATCAATAGATTATCCATTAGGTTGTAAATGGCTTCCAGTGGATTTTCTTCGGTTTGAAGCGGCTCAATAAAACTATTTGTAAGTGTGGGTTTTAGAATTTCGTTTATGATGGCGAGCCCCATTTCGTCTTTGGTTTTGAAATGGTAGTAAAAGGCTCCTTTCGTTACTTTTGTCGTGGCGATAATATCGTCAATGCTTGTCGTTTGGTACCCCTTAACGTAGATCAGCTCAAACGCTTTCTGTAAAATCATCAACCGTGTTGCTTCCGCCTTTTTCATCTGTTATCTTCTATTTATTTATGGTCAGATGGAATTGTTCAAATTTCATAAAAATACCATTTAGTACTTTACAAAGAAACGAAAAAACTTCGGATAGTTGTCCGTAATCAGAAAGCAGCTTGCGACAAGAAATGTACAAGCGCTCGATTTAGGGTTAGCAAGTGTTATCGTTAGAAAATTAGGTTTACTCTTCAAAAGGGAGTAATGGTTACGACTATGGACAAATTTATGATTGTTCGATAGATGAATTGTAAATCAATTCGCTCTGAGATGACGGCTGTTACGTTTCTTCTTTTTCTTCATACGGTTGGCAAATTCCTGTTCCTCGTAGTCTTCGCCCTGTGCCTCCGGTAGTAGCCCACCCAATCCGTCTATCAACAAATCATCGGTCTGCTGTTCTTTATTTAGGAAGTTAAAAAGTGCATGGGCTTCCTCTTTCTCTACGGTGTTGCCTGTGGTCGATGACTGATTTTGTGCGGTTGCTTTTTCAGTTTCTTGGCGTTGCCCGACCGCCTGCCCGTTCCACCAATCATTAAAGACATTAGCCGATAGGTTTTTGCCCAAAGCTGAACCGTTCCAAACGGTACGGCTTTCGTGGTCGATAAAAGTCATACCGTAGATACGCCCCTCATCGTTGCGCCGTACCACAGCATTGATGCCCTGCTCCAACAGTTGCTTTTTAAAATCGGCTTCATTAGTGGCGGTGTGCATCGCTAATTCAATGGTGCTTTTGAGTACGGCTCTTACAGGGTCGGCTTTCATTTTCTCCTTAGCCTGTGCGAATTGGTTTTGCAGTTCGTCCAGTCCTGCCTGTTTGCCGAAAAGGGATGCCTTAAAAGGATTGCTCGCTTTTTCTCCCTGTTCGTTCAATGCAAAATAGACAAGACCGTTTTTAGGCTGTCCGTGCAATTCTCCTTTGACTTCCTCGGCGGTGATATTGAAGAGCGAAAGCAAGGCATTGTATGCACCGAGGCTTGCGTACCCGTAATACTTCGGCAGGTGTCGTACCACCGAAGCGATTTGGCTCTTAACGTCTCCGGCTCTGTAATCCACCGGACGGAATACCTGCTCGTTTCCCGTTCGCTGTTTTTCCGTTGCAGGTATAAGATTGTACGTTTGTTCCAAATCCCGACAGATTGCCATCGAACGTGGATGGTCGTAACTGTCCGGTAGCTTCTTGCCATCCAAACCCACACAGACCGTTACGATGTGGATATGGGTGCGTTCAATATCGGTATGCTTAAAAACGATATACGGTTGGTTGCCGTACCCCATGCGCTCCATATACTCCTGCGCCATTTCCACGAACTGCCCATCGCTGACCCTATCCGCGGGATCAGGGTTCAGCGATATGTGGCGCACAGGCTTTTCCGTTCTGATATTTGTGGACAGATACGGCTCAAAACACTGGTGCAGGTAGCTTGTCGAATAGGTGTTATCCAACGTTTCGGGTATTCTGTTCAACAACAGAACCTGCCCGTTTTCGCTGTCAATCTTCTTTTGGTTATAGGAAATAGCACCGTACAAATTTTCGCCCTTGCCAATCTTTGCTATCATCTTATCTGTGTTTTTGCAGGTGTTCTTTTTCAAATTCCTGTGTTAGCTCAATCACTTTCCGGCACAAGTCCGCCATTTCTGCCGTCTGCTTTTCCAGTTTAAAGAGGTAAGCCGATGCCTTTTTTTCCGAGAAATTGCGGTAAAGTATCTTCACGATTTGGTTGTAATTCACGCCAACCGCTCTGAACTGGCTGTAAAAATTGGTAAGCCTCGTATGAAAATCGACTGCATCCATATCAATTTTTACGGTCTTGACTGGCTTCTGAAAGATGCAGGCTGTAATAAAATGTGCCATTACTTTCATTCCCGATTGCTCGAAAAATGTAAGGAATTTGGCATTTTCTTCGTCCGTAAGACGAAATACATAACGGTGGATGCTTGGGTTTGCTTTAGGCTTGCGCCCACCTTTGTTCTGTTCCTTTTTCTCTTTTCCATTCATTATAAAATCCATTTTAATATCCAACAAAACCCCGACTTCGGAGGGTGTTCTAAAGCTCCCTGCAAGGGCAAGTGGTTTTGAGGCACGAAACGGGTTTCGAGTGCCTCAAAACATAACTTGCTCTGTTCGGGTGAACAGAAAATCCGCCCTGCGGGTCGGATTGGGTAAAGCGGAAAAAAACGGCTTTGTGCCGTTCCACCCATAGTTTCCATTCTCCAATGATTTTTCCATTCGCCCTTTGCATTTAAGCCCTTACAAAGTAAGGGTAGCTTTTTCAAAGCATTGACCTATCCGCCACGACCAAACATTGCCAAAAAATGCCCCTAACTACCGCATTAAAAGAGTGCATCGGAATAACCTGCTTCTTTGCGCTATCAGTCACGCAAGCCTGTTTGCAGGCATCCGCTCCCGATGGCAGTTCTGAAAGACGGAGCGCAGGAATGCCGGACGGCATGAAAGCTATCCGGTAGCCATTCCATCGGGCAGGACGACAGGCAAGCCATCGGTCTTGCCTGTGTGAAAGCCGGAATGACGGCACGGCTGACTGAACGAATGATGGCAAGCCCGATAGATGGGATTGTATCAAGACTGCCGGACGGTGTGCAGGGATGACAGCCTTGTTTCACGCCGGATGGCAGGCAGTCCACGGAAATAGAAACTTAAAAATAGAATAGAAATGGAAGCAACAAACAAGACAAAATTCATTGCTTTTTCAAGCCAAAAAGGGGGCGTTGGGAAAAGCACGTTTACAACGGTTATGGCAAGCATACTTCATTACCAAATGGGTTATAATGTAGCCGTCTTTGACTGCGATTATCCACAGCACAGCATCTGCCAAATGAGGGAACGGGATTTGAAAGCGGTCATGCAGAACGAGGTGCTGAAAAAACTGGCGCACCGCCAATTTTCCACCATCAACAAAAAAGCCTATCCGGTACTGCAAAGCAAGGCTGACAATGCCCTAACGGATGCAGAAGCATTCGTACAGTCCTCGACCGTTCCCGTGGATGTGGTTTTCTTTGATTTGACCGGAACGGTGAACACTTCGGGCTTGCTGAACACACTGGCAGGAATGCACCATATCTTTTCGCCTATCACGGCAGACCGTGTGGTCATGGAAAGCACATTGAGCTTTACCGATGTGCTGACCAATGTCCTTATGAAACAAGGTCAGACCTCCATCGAAACCATACGGCTGTTTTGGAACATGGTCGATGGCAGGGAAAAATCGCAACTGTACGAAATCTACGGCAACGTCATTAACGAGGTCGGACTGCAAGCAATGGAAACACGCATTGCCGATAGCAAACGCTTCCGCAAGGAAAGCGAGGCAACGGCAAAGACCGTCTTCCGCTCCACGCTATTGCCCCCCGACAAAAGATTGACGAAAGCCTCCGGCTTGGACTTGTTCATCAGTGAATTTTTAAGAACCGTCAAACTATAACCGCTATGGAGAATAAAAATAAGAAAAAGCCGAATGCTCCGATTGACGAGGCATATCTCATGTCCATCATGGCGGGGGAAACAAAGAAGCCCCAACAGGTGATAGCCCCCCAAGAGCCAAGTGCAGAGCCGACAAAGGAAACGTCAACGGAAACGTCAACGGAAAAGCCCGTAACCAAAGAACGTACCCGACAAAAAAGGGCTTCCGATACGGGCTATGGCGAGCGTTTCCTCAATAGCCACACCATGTCACGCCGTGGCGATAAGAGCATTTACATCCGGCAGGAATACCACGAACGGCTTTCCCGTATCGTGCAGGTTATCGGCGAGGATAAAATACCTCTGTACGCCTATTTGGACAATATTCTCGAACATCATTTTGAACAATTCGAGAAAGCCATCACCGGTGATTTCAACAATAAGTTTAAACCCATTTTTTAAAGTATTCGATTATGAACAAGACACAGCAAAAACAACCGGAAAAGGTACTGCGCAAAGCGCATTACAAATCGGCATTTTTAAGACCAACAGGGGTCGTGGCAAGGTGCGGAAAATCGGTCTACATAAGTCCTGATTTCCATAAGAAATTATCCCGTATCGTCTTTTTGCTAGGAGAGGGAGAAATTACGCTTACCGATTACCTGCACAGTGTATTGAAACACCACTTTGAGGAGTTCGGAGAAGAAATAAAGATTATCTACGCCGACAAGCAAAAGCCAATCTTATAACTATGGAAACATTGATTGTAATATGCCTTATCATCGTCATTATCCTTTTGCTGAAAGATAAGGTGGTTATACATAAGACCATTCGTAGTGAAATAAAGCCGAAAAATAATAGCCCCGACCTGCCGGATATTATGGGGCTTTCAAAGCCTGTGGAACGCCATACCTTGTCACCGGATGCCACAAAGAGACAATCGGACGAACGTGACGGGATAGCTGATAATTTTGGAACAGAAACCTACGGGATAGGTTTTGGATTGGAAAATCCGCAGATTGAGGGAGAGCCGGATGAAGTTTTTAGGAGTATGTCCGATTTTGAAAATGAGGAAGACGAATGGGATGAGTACGGGTTTGAGGACAGCGACAATGAGTTTGCCACAGGGGTTACCTTTGATGAACTGACAACCGTGGGGGCATGGTTGGAGCAAGATACACTTGAACCTGCCCAGCAACAGAAAGCGGTGGATATAGTTCAGCGATTACAGGGAACGGAATTGTTAAGTCTGCTCGAAAACTCAATGGATGGGGCTTCACGGAAGATTGCAGAGTTGTTGGACAAGAGCCTCTCCGCCGGAACGGATTTCAGTTCTCCCGATTTGCGGAAAAGTGATTTAGAGGATTTCGACATTGGGGAGTTTGTGTAAGCAAACTCCCCAATGTATTTCATATTACAAAGCAAATCCTGAGAGTAATTTTCTGTCTCGCTTCTTAAAAGCTTCTTCTCCTCCCTCCAATTTAAGTAAACTTTTCCTATGGGTAAGGTTCTCTATTGTAGTTGATATGATTTCTGTAAAGACTTTTTCTTTCGGTATTTCCAAAATATGGATAAGCTCTGCATCTCCATTGACCACAAAATTGGCATTGTGTGTAGCAAAAATTATTTGCCTTTCATTTTTCTTTTCTTTAATCAAATCGACCAAATATTCTGCAATTAACCTATTATCCAAATGCGCTTCTGGCTCATCAATTAGTAACGGTTTAACACCCGTCATAAGTAAGGTTACTACAACTGCGGTACATCTTTGACCAAAAGAGCAAGATGTTAGGGGTGATTTGCCATAGAAACCTATTATTTGCACATTTTCAGATATGTTGTAGATATTCCGCTTTATGAGTCGCTTATAAATTGCAAAGTTTGATTTTTTCTCAAATATTTCATAAAATACCCTGCCATAAAGCGAATTTCTATCTATCGGCTTTTGACTAAGTTGTTCTATAAACTGTTCGTAAGTTAGATTTAAAAAGTCTTCATTAGGTTCTATTTGACTTAAACACCAATAAATATTATCCCAAGATAAACTTGGTTTATGATATGACTGAAAATGATTTCTAAAGGCTTGGTTTAATCTATCTGTATATTTTTCTCGATAGAACTCATACTTAAAGCTAATTTTTTCTACATTGTCGTTAGTAATATTCAAATCGTTGTTTATAGCTTCAAGACGAGTATTAATAATTTCCTCACATTGCTGTACTATTTCTTTTATATCCGACGTCTGGTCGTTAACTTTTTGTAGTTGCTCTTTCTTTAACTGTATTTTTTTACTGAGTTCTGCTATTTCATTTGTTACGGTCGCAATATTTGAAGTTGCCCTATCTACATCGGCAATACTATCGGGTGTACTCCCAATTGATGTAAAATAATCTACGATTTGTTGTTTTAGTGATGCTAATTCTGCTTTTTTATCTTCCAAAATTTTATCTGTGTTTGGAAAAGTTTTTAAGGTTGTCTTATAACCTATTCCTTGCTCATCACTAAAACGTGTTATTTCTTCAATAGCATCGATATGGTTTATTATCTCAATCAATCTTTGCCCATATTCATCAGTATTATTGTTCAAGTCTATTGACAAGCACAATTCCGTTAGTTGCGAAAAGAAATCACTATACTGTTCTTTGTTTTGGTTTATTTTTTCAATTTCGGCAGTTACTTCATTTACTTTTTGTGATAGTTCTTTATATTGTTCATTCTCTATTGAGGCAACAATTTTTCTATCGTTCTCCAAAGATGTTTTCTTTTGTTCTAAATCCGTCCCCAATGATACAATATCTGATATTATTTTAATGCTATCATCTATCAGTTGAAGTTTAGAGGCAAGTATTTTTTCTTTTTCTAAATAGTCGCTTACAACTGCTTTAATACGTTCGTTAAAAATTAAATCTGTGAGTTTGTTACCCGATGAAAGTTCTTCTACTTTGCCCTGACTAATAAATTCTATTTCATTTGTACCTGAAATGGTAACGTATTCTTCAGTGTTGTTTTTAAGAATGTCTTTCCCGTCAACCAATATTTTATTGTTTTCAAAAAATTCTGTTCTTTCGCCTAACCGTTCTGCTATAAGATTTATGATTGTGCTTTTTCCTGCACCACGACCGCCAATAATACAAGTGAAATAAGGGCTAAAAAATATTTCTTCTTTTAATTCTGTCAAACAAAACTCTTGCTCTGTATTTGTCTGCAAATTTTTAAGTACAGTATTTTCAGGAAGATTAAACTTAATACTGTCAATTGTCCTATAAGGTTTCCTAATAGCATCGTTATTATCAACTCTGTATTTTGGCTCAAATAAAATTTGTTTTAATCCCTCAAATATAGGTTCACTTTTTATCCAAGTTGTTTTACTCCCAATATTACCAATAGAATGAGCATCACTACACACTACATTTGGTTTTGGCTTAAACCCAAGATTAGCTCTACCGTTATCTGTACTCAAAAAGAATGCTGTATCTTCTTTTCGACCAAACATAATATGTGAAAGTTCATCTAACTTTTTAGCCAATTCAATACTTCTTGGCTTACTACTTGGATGAAAACCACCATAACCATTGGGAACGCCAACAATTAAATAATCCGAGCTGTTAAAGTCTTTTTTCAATTGAGTTATTAAAGTGTCAACAGAAATGGTCACTTTGTCAAATCCTATTGAATTTATACTATCATAGCTACAATAAACAGATGTAGAAGATGCAATATTATTTAACTCAATTCTTGCTAATGTATCGTTTATAGCCTTAATCGAAATAGTTTCTGGATTGAATAATACGTGTATATTTATATATTCCCCACTACCGTTAGTATCATTTGTTCTAAACTCAATATTAGGGATGACATACACATCATTTCCCAATTCTGTTATAATCTCATTATATTCATTTTCGTGAATTATGAAATAGTTGGTTAATCCAATAACTTTTAACTCTTTGTCTTTAATAGCCTTGCAAAATACATCAACTCCACAATTATATTGACAATTCATATTTGTGTATGGACTATGTAAATGTAAATCCCACTTACCCCAAAAAGAACCTATATTACTCATAACTTTAATTTTTTGATACAGTATTTGTTATCGAAATGCTGAAGTCATAACGGTTTATTTTTTAAATCATTCAGCACGATTTTTAATGCTTTTATACCATTTTCTTTGTCGTCTATAATCGCTCTTATTTTGTCAGAGAGCCACAAAACCAATAATTCATTTAATGGTACTTCCAAAAATTCAGCAAGCCTTTCCAAATGCTTTTTCGGCAATAGCTTTTCTTCATTCTCAACCTTACTAATAAAAGCATTATCCAGTTCTAAGTATGCGCCAATTTCTCTTATAAATAGCCCCTTTTCTTCCCGTAATTCTTTTATGTATTTACCTAAAGCCATGATTGAATTTTTAAGACTTGTCTAAATAAATCAAATTTAAGAAATATTGGCTAATAAACAAGCAGGTGAATTACTAATAAACGCCACTCACTGCCAATTCATTCCACTGATTTCCAGTTTTCCATAACGCTTCGATTTCCATAAGACTTTTGTTGCGATAGCCCGCACGAGGTGGGCAAGTAGTAACAATTTAATTCAGTTAAATCATGGTAAAACAAAGCAAAAAAGTGTTGCTGACAGGCGTTGCGTTCCTGTCGGCATTCGGTGTGTTCGCACAGGGCAACGGCTCGGCAGGTATCACCGAAGCCACGCAGATGGTGACATCCTATTTCGACCCTGCGACCCAATTAATTTATGCGATTGGGGCTGTGGTCGGGTTAATCGGTGGCGTAAAGGTGTACAACAAATTTAGTAGCGGTGACCCCGATACAAGCAAGACTGCGGCGTCGTGGTTTGG
Organism: Compostibacter hankyongensis; assembly: GCF_039541075.1. Classification (NCBI taxonomy): domain Bacteria; kingdom Pseudomonadati; phylum Bacteroidota; class Chitinophagia; order Chitinophagales; family Chitinophagaceae; genus Compostibacter; species Compostibacter hankyongensis. Next base: position 144,617 of record NZ_BAABFN010000021.1, read on the forward strand.
GGCTTGTATCTTCCTCATCGTAGCGGCGACCATTCTCCGCTCATTCTTCCTTTAAGCCGACGACCTATGAGCAATTACAATATCAATAAAGGTATCGGAAGAACGGTCGAGTTCAAAGGACTGAAAGCACAGTACCTGTTCATCTTCGCAGGTGGTCTGCTCGGCGTGCTTATCCTCGTCATGGTCATGTACATGGCAGGGGTAAACTCCTACGTGTGCCTGCTTGTGGGGGCAGGCGGTGCATCGCTCATCGTTTGGCAAACATTCGCATTGAACGGCAAGTACGGCGAACACGGATTGATGAAAATCGGGGCAAAGAAAAGGCATCCGAAATACATCATCTGTCGCAGAGCCGTACACCGCTATTTAAAGTTCACTTCTAAATCCAGTCATTTATGAGAAATACAGGAAAAGCCACAACGTTGGAAAGCAAGTTTCCATTACTGGCGGTGGAAAACAACTGCATCATTTCAAAGGATGCAGACATCACGGCTTGCTTTCGGGTACACCTGCCGGAACTGTTCACGGTAGCTTCGGCGGAATACGATGCCATACACTCGGCATGGCACAAGGCTATCAAGACCTTGCCGGACTACACCATTGTCCATAAACAGGACTGGTACATCAAGGAAAGTTATGCGCCGGATATTGCACAGGACGGATTGAGTTTCCTTGCAAAGTCCTATCAGCAACATTTCAATGAACGTCCTTTTTTAAACCACTACTGTTACCTGTTCCTAACCAAGACGACCAAAGAACGGATGCGGATGCAGAGCAACTTTAGTTCGCTTTGCAAAGGTGTCCTTATCCCGAAAGAAATAAGGGATAAAGAAACCGTCCGAAAGTTCATGGAAGCGGTGGCACAGTTTGAGCGTATTGTCAACGATAGCGGTTTTGTGAAACTGGAACGCTTGACCGAGGATGACATCATCGGCACAGGCGAAAAACAGGGATTGCTCGAACAGTACCTTACCCTGTCGAGGGAAGCCGAAACGCCCATGCAGGATATAGCTTTGGGAAGCGAGGACGTGCGAATCGGCAACAAAAGGCTGTGCCTGCACACCCTGTCCGATACGGACGATTTGCCCAACACGGTATCGGCAAATACGAGGTATGAAAAGCTGTCCACGGACAGGAGCGATTGCCTGTTGTCCTTTGCCTCTCCCGTGGGCTTGCTCCTTAGCTGTAACCATATCTACAACCAATACCTGTTTTTGGATAACAGCGATGAGAACCTGCGGAAGTTTGAAAAGTCAGCCCGCAATATGCACTCACTGGCAAGGTACAGCCGTGCCAATCAGATTAACAAAGAGTGGATTGAAAGGTATCTGAACGAAGCGCACAGCTTCGGGCTATCCTCCATCCGTGCGCACTTCAATGTGATGGCGTGGTCGGATGACGCAAGCGAACTAAAACAGCTAAAGAACGATACGGGCAGTGCGCTCGCTTTGATGGAATGCAAGCCGAGGCATAACACGGTGGATGTTGCGACACTGTATTGGGCAGGCATGGCAGGAAATGCAGGCGACTTTCCGGCAGAGGAAAGTTTTTATACGTTCATTGAACCTGCGCTGTGTTTCTTCACCGAGGAAACCAACTACCTAAATTCGCCATCGCCTTTCGGTATCAAGATGGCAGACCGATTGACGGGAAAGCCCATCCATTTGGACATATCAGATTTGCCTATGAAGCGGGGCATTATCACAAATCGCAATCGCTTCGTGTTAGGCCCATCTGGGGGTTGGCGGGCTATTCTTAATTGAGTAGCCCGCCAACCCTCCAAACTGGAAGTGGAAAATCATTCTTCACCAATCACATGGTGAGGCAGTATTATGAGCAAGGCTCTCATGTACTATTGGTCGATACGGGCAACTCTTATCAAGGGCTGTGCGAACTGATTAAGGGAAAGACAAAGGGAAAAGACGGTGTGTATTTTACCTACACCGAAGACAACCCGATAGCATTCAATCCATTTTATACGGATGACGGCGTATTCGACATTGAGAAAAGGGAAAGTATCAAAACGCTCATCCTTACGCTTTGGAAGCGTGATGACGAACCGCCGACCCGTTCAGAGGAAGTGGCGTTGTCCAATGCCGTGAGCGGTTATATCGACCGTATCAAGCAAAGCGGTGAATATCCCTCTTTCAATGGATTTTACGAATACGTAAAAGGTGACTACAAAAAGGTACTGGAAGACAAACAGGTAAGGGAAAAAGACTTTGACCTCGCAAATTTTCTGAACGTGCTTGAACCCTATTACAAGGGCGGAGAGTACGACTATCTGTTGAACTCCGACAAGCAACTTGACCTGCTTTCCAAACGCTTTATCGTGTTTGAAATTGATGCGATTAAAGACCACAAAATCCTCTTTCCCATAGTGACAATCATCATTATGGAAGTATTCATCAATAAGATGCGTAGGCTCAAAGGTGTGCGCAAAATGATACTGATTGAGGAAGCGTGGAAAGCCATCGCCAAAGAGGGAATGGCAGAGTACATCAAGTACCTGTTTAAGACCGTCCGCAAATTTTTTGGTGAGGCTATCGTGGTCACGCAGGAAGTGGACGACATCATCCAGTCACCCGTGGTCAAGGAAAGTATCATCAACAATTCCGACTGTAAAATCCTGCTTGACCAACGCAAGTACATGAACAAATTCGATGACATCCAAGCGATGCTCGGACTGACGGAAAAGGAAAAATCCCAAATCCTTTCCATCAATCAGAACAATGACCCGTCAAGGCTTTACAAAGAGGTATGGATTGGGCTTGGCGGTACGCATTCCGCCGTGTATGCCACAGAGGTATCGCTCGAAGAATATTTGGCATACACCACAGAGGAAACCGAAAAAATGGAAGTCATGCAACTGGCATCCGAACTGGACGGCAATGTGGAACTGGCGATAAAACGCATTGCCCAACAGAGACGTGAGAACGCAAATAATTATTAATCATTTTTAAAAATCAGAGACAATGAAGAAAACAATGTTACTGGTGTGTACGGCATTTATGCTTGCCGTTGCACCGTCCGCAAAGGCACAATGGATTGTGACCGACCCTGCAAACCTTGCATCGGGTATCATCAACAGCGCAAATGAAATCATACAGACTTCATCCACCGTATCGAACGTGGTAAAAAACTTCAACGAAGTAAAAAAAGTGTATGAACAGGGCAAGGAGTATTACGACAAACTGAAAGCCGTAAGCAACCTTGTGAAAGATGCCCGTAAGGTGCAACAGACTGTGCTACTCGTGGGCGATGTGTCCGAAATGTACGTGAACAATTTCGGCAAAATGATGAACGACCCAAATTTCAGTCCGCAGGAACTGACGGCAATCGCTAACGGGTATTCCATTCTCTTGAACGAAAGTACGGAACTGCTGAAAGAGTTGAAACAGATTGTTACCTCGACCTCGCTTTCACTGAACGATAAAGAGCGTATGGACATCATCGACAGGGTTTACAAAGAGGTCAAGGACTACCATAGCCTTGTCCGGTATTTCACCAACAAGAATATTTCCGTGAGCATTTTGAGGGCTAAAAAACAGAACAACACCCAAAGGGTGCTTGAACTGTACGGAACTGCTGAACAAAAATACTGGTAAGCTATGGAATGGAACAATCTTCACGAACTCCTGCGTTCGCTTTACGATGAGATGCTCCCACTGTCCGCCGATATGGCGACAGTGGCTAAGGGCATCGCCGGATTGGGCGCACTGTTCTACGTGGCACTGAAAGTTTGGCAGGCATTGAGCCGTGCAGAACCGATAGACGTGTTTCCGCTCCTGCGACCTTTCGCCATCGGGCTTTGCATTATGTTCTTCCCGACCATCGTATTGGGAACTATCAATGCGGTATTAAGTCCGGTCGTAAAAGGCACAAACGCCATGCTCGAAAACCAAGTGCTTGACCTCAACAAATTGCAGGAACAAAAAGACCTATTGGAGAGAGAGGCGATGCTCCGCAATCCCGAAACCGCTTACCTCGTAAGCGATGAGGAATTTGACAAGAAACTGGACGAATTGGGATGGTCGCCGTCCGATTTGGTTGCCATATCCGGTATGTACATGGAGCGTGGAATGTACGATTTAAAGAAAAGCATCCGTGACTGGTTTCGGGAGCTACTGGAAGTCCTTTTCCAAGCATCCGCTTTGGTCATAGACACCATACGGACATTCTTTCTTATCGTGCTGTCCATTCTCGGGCCGATAGCTTTTGCGATAAGTGTATGGGATGGTTTTCAATCCACACTTACGCAATGGCTGACCCGATATATCAGCGTGTACCTGTGGTTGCCCATCGCAGATATGTTCAGCTCCATGCTCGCCAAGATACAATCCCTCATCATCGAACGGGATATTGATATGCTTGCCGACCCGACCTACATCCCCGACACATCCAACACCGTGTATATCATCTTCATGATAATTGGCATAGTGGGCTACTTCACCGTTCCAACGGTGGCAGGTTGGGTAATACAGGCAGGGGGCGCAGGAAACTTCATGCGCAACGTAAACTCTACGGCATCGAAAACCGGAAACATCGCCGGAGCGGGGACGGGGGCTGTTGCAGGCAATATCGGTGGCAGGTTAATGAACAAATAAAAATCAAGAAGCAATGGAATTTAAGACACTAAGAAATATCGAAAACAGCTTTAGGCAAATACGGCTGTATGCCATTGTATTTGCGGTACTCTGCATCGCTGTGGTAGGTTATGCCGTATGGCAGTCCTACCAGTTTGCCGAGGCACAACGCCAAAAAATATATGTACTGGACAAAGGCAAGTCTTTGATGCTGGCACTGTCACAGGATGCAAGCATCAACAGACCTGTTGAGGCAAGGGAACATGTTAAGCGTTTCCATGAACTGTTCTTTACGCTCGCACCCGATAAGAACGCTATTGAAAGTAACATGAAAAGGGCTTTTAATCTTGCCGACAAATCGGCTTTTGATTATTACAAAGACCTCTCGGAAAAAGGATATTACAACCGTATCATTTCGGGCAATGTGCAACAGCGTATCGAAGTGGACAGCGTGGTCTGCAACTTCGACACCTATCCCTATGCCGTAAAAACGTATGCCAAACAGTATATCATCCGTCCAAGCAACGTGACCAAACGGAATTTGGTCACTTCATGCCTATTGTTGAACTCGGTCAAGTCTGACAACAACCCACAGGGCTTCAATATCGAAAAGTTTGCCGTGTTGGAAAACAGGGATATAGAAGTCGTAGACCGTTAAAGCCAAGATTATGGAAGCAATATCAGATTTAAACACGTTTGCCAAAATCCTTACCGCAAAAGGGTATGACGGCTATTTCCATACGCAGGGTGCGTATGCCGGAAAACTGAAAGCAAGCATCAGCGAATATCTCGCAGGTTGCCCCAAAGGTGTAGCTAAACAGGAGTTGTTGCTGTCGTGCTTTCTGCAATGGGCAGGCGAAGACCTGCCCAGGGTAGAATGCCTTATGAGGGTGAAGTACCTAAACGGCAAATTCTTCCTCAACAGCATGGAAGTTGCGAAAAAAGACCGTTACGGGCAATTACTGAAACAAACGGAACTCTCCGACCTGTCGGTCGTGACCGCTCCCAACGCAAAGGAAGCAATCGCTATGGTCAGCGATGCGCCTGCACAAAAGGCTACTTCCCAAAACAGGCGTTTCAAGCACTAAACATGGTCAAGGCATGAAAAATCTAAGAACAACAATCAGTAACTGGTTTGACAAGCTCGATGGGCAGTGGCGGACGATGCCTGTTGCAAAACAGCACCGCTATACGCTACTGCTCTTTTTGGGCTATGCGCTATTGTCCGTTGCCGTGCTGTTGAAAGTGTGCTATGATGTAGCAAAGTCCGATAGCACCCTAACCATAGAGCATATCGAAAACCCGATTAACGGGCAAAACAAATCCTCGGTTTCTCCGCAGGATAGTATTAACAAAATCTTAAAACGTAAAATGTATGAAAGACAGTGAAAACAAAAGGGTAAGTTTTTTGGTCGAAGATGACGACCCAAAAAACGGAATGGATGCACCGCAGGACGGTGCGCAGAGCAAAGCCGAAAAGCTAAAGAAGCCCATCATTTTTGCCCTCATGGGCGTGGTATTCTTCGGCTGTATGTACCTAATCTTCAAACCATCCTCCGACAAGAAAACGGTTGATGATATTGGTCTGAACGATGCCGTACCACAGGCGAGCGATGCAGGGCTTCAATCCGATAAGCAAAAGGCTTACGAACAGGAAATGCTCGAACAGAAGATGCAGGAAAAGCGCAATGCGCTCCTGTCACTGTCCGATTATTGGAGCGAGGACAGTACCGCCGATCCGGAAGCGGAGCAACCGGATGAGGACTACGAAGACGGCTTCGCTTACGGCGGTGGTACACGCAGGAACAGCAACCCTGCATTGAACAGTTACCGAAGTGCGCAAAGTACGCTGACCTCGTTCTACGACAACAGCGACTACGAAACGCAGGAACTCCGCAGACAGGTTGAGGAACTGAAAGAGCAACTGGCAGAAAAAGACGTACCGCCTGTAACGACCGTGGAAGACCAACTGGCTTTGATGGAAAAGTCATACGAAATGGCATCCCGTTACCTGCCCTCAAATCCGGCACAGACGGGAAATGCGGACACAACAGCTTCGGCAAAGAGTACCTCACAAAAAGAGCATTTCGTGGCATTCACCCCCGTAAGGAAAAATACGGTTTCCGCATTGTACCGTGAACCGACCGACAGTGCTTTTTTGGCAAACTGGAACGAAACCCGAAACCGTGGCTTTTATACGGCAGGCGTTTCGGAACAGGTCATACAACCGAAAAACAGCATTAGGGCTGTGGTGCAGGAAACACAGACCGTGACGGGTGAAAGCGGTGTACGGTTGCGTTTGTTGGAAACGGCGCAAACTTCCGTCCGTTCCATTCCGGCAGGAACGGTACTGACGGCTAATGCCAAGTTCCAAAGTGGTAGGTTGCAGTTAAAGGTAACATCCATCGAATATGAGGGCAACATTATTCCGGTCGATATAACTGTGTATGACGTGGACGGACAGCAAGGTCTGTATGTGCCATATTCTCCCGAAATGAACGCCCTAACCGAAATAGCTTCCAACATGAGCCAAACAGGGGGAACAAGTATCATGATGACACGCTCGGCAGGGCAACAGATGGCAGGCGACCTTTCCCGTGGTGTGGTGCAGGGCGTATCGGGTTACTTCTCCAAGAAATTGAGGACACCGAAAGTAACCGTCAAAGCCGGTCATCAGCTATTCCTCGTTTCAAAAAATTAATGTTTAACTAAAATCAAAAAGAAAATGAAATGTTCATGTTTCCAAAAAAACAAACACACATGGACATTCCATATCTCCATTAAAAAATAAATAATAACGATATGAACGCAATATTTAAAAGCCTCATGGCAATGGTCTGTTTAACGGTCTTTATCACAGGTGCGAATGCACAGCAAATTGCATCCAGTACAACAAAATTGAGCATGGGCAAGGTTGACCCTTACGAAATGCAGGTGACGTACAACAAAACCTCGCACCTCATATTCCCGTCCGCAATCCGCTACGTGGATTTGGGCAGTGAATACCTTATTGCAGGCAAAGCCGAAGATGCGGAAAACGTACTCCGTATAAAGGCAAGCGTAAGGGATTTTGACGAGGAAACCAATTTTTCGGTCATCACGGACGATGGTCGGTTTTACAATTTCAACGTCTTTTACAGCCCTTATCCTTCAACACTGAATTATTATTTGCTGACCATGCAAAAGGCATCGGACAGGGAAAACGGCAACGATGTTCTATTTGAGGAATTGGGGGGCAATTCGCCGTCACTGGCAGGGTTGCTCATGGAAACGATTTATAAAAGGAACAAAAGAATTGTAAAGCATATCGGGGCGAAAAGCTACGGCATACAATTCCTGCTGAAAGGTATCTACGTCCATAACGGAAAATTCTATTTCCATACGGAACTGCGCAATAAAAGCAATGTTCCGTTCAACATTGACTTTGTGAATTTCAAGGTCGTGGACAAGAAAGTCGCCAAGCGTACCGTGGTGCAGGAAAAGGCAATGAACCCGTTGCGTATGTACAAAACGCTCGGTGAAATAACGGGCAATACCACCGACCAAAACGTGTTCCTGCTTGACCAGTTTACCATCACGGATGACAAGGTTTTGGTTATCGAAATCTTTGAAAAGGACGGGGGCAGACAACAGGTATTGCAGGTGGAAAACTCCGACCTCGTACACGCCAAGCTGATAAGCGATATGCACCTAAAGATTAATTAACCCAAAAAGAACGAACAATGATGAGATACATTTTTGCCGTGGTGCTTGCCATGCTAAGCATGACGGCGGTACAGGCACAGCGGATGCTCCCCAAACAAAAGGGATTGGAAATAAACGCAGGTATGTTGTCCAAAGAGATAAGCGACAATTACTATCTGAATTTGACATTGACCGTGAACGGAAAGAATGGCAATTACTGGATATGGGGTGCGGAGTACACCCATCAGTTTTCCGGTTACAGGGATGTACAGATACCGCTCGAAACCTATACGGGCGAGGTGGGTTACAGTCTTCAGCTATTGGGCGATGCAAGAAAGACCGTCACGCTGAATGCAGGGCTTACAGCCGTGGCAGGTTACGAAACCATCAACCGGAGCGAAGCAATGTTGCCGGATGGTTCGACCATCCTTGACAAAGACAATTTTGTCTATGGTACAGGCGGACAGCTCACGCTCGAAACGTACCTGTCCGACCGTTTTGTCCTGCTCCTGCAAGGGCGGACAAAAGTATTATGGGGTACGAATTTGAAACAGTTTCGTCCATCGGCAGGGATTGGACTAAGGTTTAACTTTTAAATTGATTTGCAATGAAAACATTAATCAGAAAATACAGACTTCATTTACAGGCAATGTTCATGCTCACAGCGATGTTGGTCTGCGCCGTGGTGCTGACCTCATGCGAAAAAGACGAACTCGACATCAGGCAGAATTACCCGTTTGAGGTACAGGTAATGCCTGTTCCAAAGGATGTGTCAAATGGTCAAACCGTAGAAATAAGGGTAACGATACAGCGAAGCGGAAATTTCAGTGATACAAATTACTACATCCGTTATTTCCAGTTTGACGGACAGGGAGCATTGCGCTATTACAGTGAACCGCCGTATATGCCCAATGACGTGTACCTATTACCACAGACACAATTTAGGCTGTATTACACCTCGCAATCCACCGTATCACAGTCGTTTGATATTTGGATTTCGGACAACTTCGGGAATGAGAAGCAAATAAGTTTCCAGTTTAACAGCCGTGATTAAAGAAAGAAAATCCCGTCCAACGTGGCGGGATTTTTTGATAGATTTAATATGTAGCGTACTTTACTCCTAAAGGACAGGATTATAATATTGTGTATAATAAATCGCTTTGTTATCTTTGCTAATAGAAAATATTAAAATACTTAAAGTGTTTTTGCTTTAAGTCTCGATACTAAAAACTGGTAATTTTTAAACCCCGAGACAATAAGTAAGGACGCTCACGTTATGGCGTGGGCGCTCGCTTATTCGTATCCGCCCGACCAAGTGCATATTTCCTGAGCGTTGTATAATGCAGAACTTTGCTTAATGAGCAAAGAAGAAAAGAGATCAC
>NZ_BAABFN010000022.1:0-447121 GCF_039541075.1 Compostibacter hankyongensis
CTCCAGTTTATCAATTTCAAAAATGGACTCAAAATTTCAAAGATCAAACACGCATTATGTTTTTAATAGCACAAGACGTTAATTTATAATTAAATGAGGTGCAATTATTGTTCCATTTATCGGCACGCTTTCTCTCCGCAAGCCCCTGCCCTTTCATTGGCATGCGGAGGGAGCGCTGACAAAAAAACAGAGGACCTTTGCGCACGAATGCCGCTTTTTACTGAATTTTGCAGGAAACCGATCATTTGGAAAGCATCCCCTCCCGGAATGACCCCTATGCCGCCCTGCGGCACCCCGAGTTCCGGCATTATATCATCACCCGTTTTGCCATCGTCTTTGCGCTGAATATGCAATCCACCCTGGTGGGCTGGAAGATCTACGAGCTCACCCGGGACCCGCTTTCGCTGGGGCTCATCGGGCTGGCGGAACTGATCCCGGCGCTCTCGCTGGCCCTGCCGGCGGGCCACTACGTGGACGGTCATGAAAAGCGCAATATGCTGCTGCGTTGCGAGTACATCTATGCGGCCTGCGGGTTGTCCTACGTGGTGTTTACCAGCGGATTTGCCCTCCATCACCTTTCGCTGGCGCTGATCACGGGCATCATTTACCTGACTACCTTCGCGGGCGGGGTGGTGCGCGCCTTTAACGGCCCGACCTCCTTTTCGCTGATGTCGCTGGTGGTACCGCGGGAGCTGTATCCCAACGCCACGACCTGGAGCAGCTCGGCCTGGCAGAGCGGGGCCGTGCTCGGGCCCCTCACGGGAGGGCTGCTCTATGCCTGGACCGGCACTACTTTCAGCTTTGGCACTGTGGTGCTGTTTCACCTGCTGGCCATGATCAGCCTGGCCTTTATCCGGCCCAAACCGGTTTTTTACAAAAAGCAGGGGGAAAAGGTATGGGCCAGCCTTACCGAAGGCATCCGCTTTGTTTTCCGTACCCGCGAGGTGCTGGGCGCTTTGTCGCTGGATATGTTTGCCGTACTTTTCGGGGGCGCCGTAGCCCTGCTGCCGGTGTATGCGGACAAGATACTGCATGTGGGCGCAGAGGGGCTGGGCGCACTGCGGGCTGCGCCGGCCGTCGGCTCCTGCGTAACGTTGCTGCTGCTGGCTTTTATTCCCCTGAACCGGAAGGCCGGCCTGAAACTGCTGGGCGCGGTATTCGGCTTCGGGCTCAGCATCCTGGTATTCGGACTCTCCCGGAGCTTTCTGCTTTCCCTGGGAGCGCTTTTCCTGAGCGGGGTATGCGACGGCGTAAGCGTGGTGATCCGCAATACCATCCTTCAGCTGAAGACGCCGGATGAGATGCGGGGCAGGGTATCGGCCGTCCACTCGATGTTTGTCGGCTCTTCCAATGAGTTCGGCTCCTTCGAGAGCGGGGTCACGGCGCGGTGGATGGGCACGGTGCCGGCCGTCGTCTTTGGCGGCTGCATGACGCTGGTGGTGGTGCTCGCCATGTATTTTGTCTCGCCTTCACTGCGGAAGCTGCAGCTGAAGTAGCGCATTCCGGCTGCCGGCAGCCGGGGAGTAAAATAACAACGGATGAAAAAAGTGCTTATCGTAGGGGCTTCTTCCGGCATGGGCCGGGCGCTGGCGCTGGAATATGCCCGGCGCGGCTGCCGGGTAGGCCTTACCGGCCGCCGGGAAGGGCTGCTCCAGGAAATACAGCGGCAGTATCCGGAGCAGGTGCTGTACAGCGCCTTCGATGTGACCGAAGCCGGTGCGACCGGAAAGCTGGAGCAGCTGGTTGACAGGCTGGGCGGGCTGGACCTGCTGATCATCAGCGCCGGCCGGGGCTCCGTCAACCCCGAGCTCGATCCGGACACCGAGGACAGCATCAATAACCTGAATGTCCGCGCCTTTTGCCGGACCGCCGTCTTCGGTTTCCGCTACTTTCAGCAGCAGGGCCACGGACAGCTGGCGGCCATCACTTCGCTGGCCGCCCTGCGGGGCAACCGCGAAGCGCCGGCCTACGGCGCCACCAAGGCCTACCAGACCCATTACCTGGAGGGATTACGGCAGCGGGCCCGGAAGCTGCACCTGCCGGTAACGGTCACAGACATACGCCCCGGTTTTGTAGACAATGCAGATACCGAAGGCGTGCGCCGCTTCTGGAGCGTGCCGCTGGAAAAGGCCGGCCGGCAACTTTTCCGGGCGATAGAAAAAAAGAGAAAAATCGTGTATGTGTCCCGGCGCTGGACCCTGGTAGCGCTTTTGCTAAAGGTGATGCCGCGGTTTATCTATGACCGGCTGTGATGAATCTCCGGTTGCTGATTTGAAGTTTCTGGTTTGAACTTCCGGGTTCAAGGTTTTTAATGTCTAAAGTTAGTCTGCCTGGAATCTTAAACGTTAGACCTCGAACTTTAAACTTAAATTGCCTTTCAATCCTTAACGCTTCTCATCATGTCCAGCTTTGTCGCTTTCCTCCACCGCCCCTGGCCCTGGTATGTGGCCGGGCCCCTTATCGGGCTTACCGTGCCGCTGCTCCTGATCGCCGGTAACAAACGGCTCGGCATTTCCTCGACACTCCGGCAGATCTGCGCCGCCTGTGTGCCGGCCGGCATACCCTTTCTTTCCTATGACTGGAAAAAGGAAAGCTGGAACCTGTTCTTCGTGGCAGGTATCCTCATCGGCGGCTTTATCGCAGGGCATGTGTTCGGTAACCCGGAACCGGTAGCGGTTTCGGCCGCTACCCGCCACGTGCTGCAGGAGATGCAGGTCCCGGCCGGGCAGGGACTGCTGCCGGATACGCTCTTCAACTGGTCCGCCCTGCTGACCCTGCGCGGGCTTATTCTTATGGTGGCCGGCGGTTTCCTCGTGGGTTTCGGCACCCGCTATGCCGGCGGATGCACTTCGGGGCATGGTATCATGGGGCTGTCCGCCCTGCAATGGCCCTCCCTCGTTGCCGTGACGGCCTTTTTCGCCGGCGGCGTATGCTGCTCCCAATTCATCCTTCCTTATCTGCTAAAACTGTGACGATCATGAAAAATCTGAAATACCTGCTCTTCGGCGTTTTCTTCGGCATCATCCTCACAAAGGGAGAGGCAATTTCCTGGTACCGGATGCAGGAGATGTTCCGCTTCCAGGGTTTTCATATGTACGGCATCTTTATGACCGCTATCCCCGTAGGTGCGCTTTCGATCCTGCTGATCCGGAAGCTGGGGATACGGACGATGCAGGGGACTCCGGTGATCATCCCGCCCAAGATCTTCCACAAGGGCTATGTCATCGGTGGATTTATCTTCGGCCTGGGCTGGGCACTGACCGGAGCCTGCCCCGGACCGCTTTTCGCCCAGATCGGCGCCGGATACGGGGTGGTAGCCGTCACCCTGCTGAGCGCCCTGGCCGGCACATGGGTCTATGCCCGCCTCCGGGAAAAGCTGCCGCATTAGCCGCCGCTATTTGCCGACCACCTGCTTCAGCCGCTCCAGCACATAGTATACGGCCGGGCAGATCGTGGTATTCTGATAAGTGGTGTTGGGATGCTTTAGAAAATCATAGCTGTCCGTGTAGGGATAATTCTTACAATCGCCGGGGCGGGCTTCGTAGATGCTGCAATAGTTATCGGCGCCCAGGAAGGGACAGGGCGATTGCTTGACCACATAATCGCCGTCCTCGTCGAGCCGCAGGTAGGTCTCGATAAAATCAGATTCCCGGAGCCTCAGATGCCGGGCTATCCGCTTGATGTCGGGGGTTTTGAACCGGGGACTGATGGTCTTGCAGCAACCGGCGCACTGCAGGCAGTCGATATGCGAAAATGCTTCTTCATGCAACGCCGGCAGCTGCTTTTCCACTCCCTTCCCCTTCTTCGTTTGCAGCCGCTGCAGGAACTGCTTATTCTCCTTTCGCTTCTCCTGCGCCTTCTTCTGCCAGTTGTGGAGTAACCCGTCCATGGGGCAAAGGTAGGTGTTCCTTCCCAGTTGCTGCTATCCGGCGCTAAAGTCGCCGGACCTTCCAAACCCGGGGCCTCTCCAAGCCGTGGCCGGGAGGAATACCCACCTTTTCCACACCCGCCATACCGCCACGGGTTATCTTCCCAAACTCCTGTAACTTTGCGCATCATTTTTAATATACCGGAAAGGGCAGCAGCACTATGGATTTATTTTCCTCCAGACAACAGGAATTCGAACGCAGGCATATCGGCCCTGACGAAGCCGAGACCGCAGAAATGTTAAAGACCGTCGGGGTCGACAGCATGGAAACGCTTATCGAAAAAGCGCTGCCTGCCGCCATCCGGCTGACCCGTCCGCTGCAGCTCCCGCCGGCACAGGACGAGTTCCGGTACCTGGAAGCGTTGAAAAGCCTGGCGGCCCGCAACAAGGTCGGCAAGAGCTTTATCGGCCAGGGCTACTACGATACCATTACCCCATCGGTGATCCTGCGGAATGTCTTTGAAAACCCCGGCTGGTATACCCAGTACACTCCCTACCAGGCCGAGATATCCCAGGGACGGCTTGAATGCCTGCTCAACTTCCAGACGGTGGTGAGCGATCTTACCGCCCTTCCCGTAGCCAACGCCAGCCTGCTGGACGAAGGCACCGCCGCCGCCGAGGCCATGCACCTGCTGTTTGCCCATAAAAACAAAGGCGAAGCCCATCCCCCTGCGCCGCGCTTTTTCGTGGATGAAAAAGTATTCGGTCAGACCCGGGATGTGCTGGAAACCCGCTCTCAACCGCTGGGCATAACGCTTGTATACGGGGACTACCGCACGGCGTCGCTGGACGGATCATTCTTCGGCGCCCTGCTGCAATACCCGGACAGCGAAGGCGAGGTCCGGGATTACCGGGACTTTATCCGGCAGGCGCATGAAGCGGATGCCGCGGTTGTCATGGCCTGCGATCTGCTGTCGCTGACCCTGCTGACCCCGCCGGGCGAGCTGGATGCCGACATCGCCGTGGGCTCCGCCCAGCGTTTTGGCGTACCGATGGGCTTCGGGGGGCCGCATGCCGCCTTTTTTGCCGCCAAAGATGAGTTCAAACGGCTGATACCCGGGCGTATCATCGGGGTGTCGGTGGACAACGAGGGGAATCATGCCCTTCGCATGGCGCTCCAGACGCGGGAGCAGCATATACGCCGGGAAAAGGCCACCTCCAATATCTGCACAGCCCAGGCCCTGCTGGCCAACATGGCCGCGCTCTATGCGGTATACCACGGGCCGGAAGGGCTGAAGCGCATCGCGCAGCGGATACACCTGCTCTGCATCCTGCTGGGAAAGCAGCTGCAGAAAGCGGGGTTTCCGCCCGTGACCGGCAACTGTTTCGATACCCTCAAAATAGCCGTGAAGGACGAAGCGGCTCTCCGGGAAAAAGCCGGCGCGCTGGCTATCAACCTCCGTTATTACGGGGACGGCCATGTCGGCATCTCGCTCGACGAAACCACCACCCCTGAAGATGTCAACCTGCTGCTGCAACTCTTCGGGGCAGGGGAACTGCAGCTCCCGGAAGGGAACGGGGCGCCGCAAAGCGGAGGCATTCCACGCGCCCTGCAACGCAGCTCCTCTTACCTGCAACATCCCGTATTCAATACCCATCACTCCGAAACCGAGATGATGCGGTATCTGAAATACCTGGAGCAAAAAGACCTTTCGCTGAACACCGCCATGATCCCCCTGGGCTCCTGTACCATGAAGCTCAATGCGGCTACCCAGCTGATACCGGTGAGCTGGCCCGAATTTTCGCGGATACATCCCTTTGCCCCGGCAGACCAGACGGCAGGCTACCGGCTGCTCCTTACCCAGCTGGAGGATATGCTCGCGGAGCTCACCGGTCTCGCCGCCTGCTCCCTGCAGCCCAATTCCGGCGCACAGGGAGAATACGCGGGTCTGATGGTGATCCGGGCTTATCACCGGGGCCGGGGCGAAAGTCACCGTAACGTGGTGCTGATCCCCGTATCCGCCCACGGCACCAATCCCGCCTCCGCCGTAATGGCCGGCATGCGGGTAGTGGTGGTGCAATGCGACGAGCAGGGAAATATCGATATCGCCGACCTGCGGGAAAAAGCAGCGGCCCACCAGGACGACCTGGCAGCGCTCATGGTCACCTACCCCTCCACACATGGCGTATTTGAAGAAGGTATCCGCGATATCTGCAGCATCATCCACAAGCATGGGGGACAGGTATATATGGACGGGGCCAACATGAATGCCCAGGTGGGGCTGACCAGCCCTGGACTGATCGGAGCAGACGTTTGTCACCTTAACCTGCACAAGACCTTTGCCATACCGCATGGCGGCGGCGGCCCGGGTATGGGACCGATCTGCGCAGCGGCTCACCTGGCGCCCTATCTGCCCGGTCACCGCATGGGCAATACCGGCGGTGAAAAGGCCATACACGCCGTTTCCTCCGCTCCCTTCGGGAGCGCCAGCATACTGCTGGTATCGTATGCCTATCTCCGGCTGCTGGGCGCTTCCGGCCTGCGCAAGGCCAGCGAATATGCCATCCTGAACGCCAACTATATGAAAGCGCGGCTGGATGGGCATTACAGGATTCTGTACAGCGGCAGGAACGGTACCTGTGCGCACGAGTTTATCATTGACCTGCGTCCCTTCAAAAGCGCCGGCATCGAGGCGGAAGATGTGGCCAAGCGGCTGATGGATTACGGCTTTCACGCTCCCACCCTTTCCTTCCCCGTGGCCGGCACGCTGATGGTGGAGCCCACCGAAAGCGAGGACAAAGCCGAGCTGGACCGCTTCTGCGAGGCCATGATCGCCATCCGCGGGGAAATAACGGCGGTGGCGGAGGGGCATGCGGACAAAAAAGACAATGTGTTAAAAAACGCACCGCATACCCAGCTGGCCGTCTGCAGCTCCGGGTGGTCACATCCCTATACCCGGGAGCAGGCCGCTTTTCCGCTGGACTATCTCCGGCGGCAAAAGTTCTGGCCTTCCACCGGACGGATAAACAATACCTATGGCGACCGCAACCTGATCTGCACCTGCGAGCCGGTAGCGGCATATGCCTGAAATTACCGGCTATGATCAGGTAACTGAGGGTCATGCCCGAGCTGCCCGGGACGGACGCTTCGCATTTTTTTACTATATTAGCTCATCGATCACAGACCCTTAAAAAAATGATACGATGAAGCGATACCTCTCCCGTGCGGCAACGCTGCTCTGCTTTTTGCCGGCCGCCCTGCTTTTTCTGCGTCCGTCTGCCGGATACGCACAGGAAACCGCTGCATTAGACGGCACCTGGATGATGGATCGCGATAACGGCAACGGTACTACGACGACCATCGCCCTGGTAGCCGATCATTATTTTATGCTCAGCATTTTCGATAAAAGCGGAAAGCAGTTCATCCTGTCCATGGGCGGCCACTGCGACTATGAAGACGGCAACCTCTCCGGCACCCTCGAATTCCACACCGCGCATCCCGAATGGGTAGGTCAGGATTTTTCCTATCCCGCCCGGCTGCAGGACGGACAGCTGACCCTGGAAGGCAGCGGCATGGCCTCCGGTTCCTGGAAGCAGGTGGATAACGGGAAAGCTCCTCTGGCGGGCAACTGGCATATCACGCAGCGGAAGCAGGACGGCAAAATGAACCCGATCAAGGAAGGGCCGCGGAAAACCCTCAAGCTCCTTACGGGCACCCGCTTTCAGTGGTCTGCCATCAATACCGCTACGGGAGAGTTCTTCGGCACCGGGGGCGGCACCTATACGTTCAAAAACGGGAAGTACACGGAAAACATTGAGTTTTTCTCGCGAGACAGCAGCCGGGTAGGCATGTCGCTGAGCTTTAAGGACCATATCAGCAACGGACAGTGGCACCATACCGGCCTTAGCTCCAAGGGCGACCCCATCTATGAGATCTGGGAGAGAGCGGGAGACGGGAACGGAAAATAAGCAGGCCTGAACCCGCGGGAAGGTCAGGGCTTTTTTTCATAAGGACTTAATCCCAGCCTTTGCATGGAGCTATTTCCGGGCTGGGCTACATAATCCCAAATGGGGGGTTCTTTGGGAGTATTATCTTCATCGCAAATACCGGCAAGGCTGCAAGTATTATAGTAGCCCAGATCCCGGATCATCATGACAGTCGCTGCGCGGTCTTTGGAAAGCTGCAGGTTGTGCGTTTGATTCCCGGTATTATCGGTATAACCATTGATCGCTATTTTCAGGTTATCATCTGCCTTTAACGCTTTGACGATCTAATCCACAGCTTGCTTTCCTTCAGGTTTCAAGGTGGCTTTGTCCGTATCGAAATTGATGTGCAGAATGGCTTTACCTTTTTCAGCCAGGTCTTTCTGTATCTGGTCTGCCTTTAGGATCGTAATGGTTTGCTTGAACGGCGTTTTTTGCAAAATCTGTATCGAGCCGCCGGCCGTATTCCCCGACAGCTGGATATAGATATCGCCTCCGTCCGCCCGGTGGATTACATATACCCGTACCGGATCATTCCAGTAATCTATGGATCCTTCATCGCCGAAATAGGTGGCCTTTTCCTTAATCCGGTCCAATTCTTCTCTGGATACTTTTCCTTCAAAAATTTTCACACCACCGGCAGTCCTGATGGCCTCGTCATAGCTTTTTTCAAAAAAAACAGGTGACCAATCATCATACTTGCCCGATTCGGCCTCAACATATGTCCTCCAGACCTTTCCTTCAATGGGCGTCATTACGCTGTCGATCGGAAAGAACAACATGTCGTATTTCTTTTGAACAGGTTTGTTCATCGGTCTCAGTCCTTCCGGCAAACTGAAAAAGGGAAACTCGCCTATCGACGCATCTGAAACCGGAATTTTGTTTATGTCAAAACCATTAGCTGCTGCAGCATCCGCCTGCTTATTATCCGCGCTTGCCGGAGTAGCGGCGGCTGCAGAATCGCTTTGTTCATCGGAAGTGCGGGAAGACGGATTATTACAGGAAAAAAGTCCGGCAAGTAAAAACAAACCAATAAAAGTAAAAGTAGTCGTTCTCTGCATAATATATCGTTTTCTCGGGATTAAAGCAGATAACTGCCTGCTACAAAGGTAAGAAATATGCGCCGTATGCTATGTCCGTCACAAAACTCAAAAGGCCCTGCCTCACCTGAAGTGAGACGGGGCCCTTTTGATATCATACCAAAAAATGAAAGCGTCCTACTTAGCCAGTTTATCAGCCTCCCGGTTGAAGAATTCCACACTTTGCTTTACCTCAGGCACATTGCCATACCAGTTGTATTCATATTCCACAGATACGGGACCGCGGAAATGCTGCCGTTTCATCTCGGCCATGATAGCGGTGACATTATTCTCACCGGTACCCCAGGGTACGTCATGCGCGTCCGGGCCTTTTACATTCAGATCCTTGAAATGAAATTCCTTGACATGTCCTTCCAGCTTCTTAAGACATTCCATGGGGTCAAGACCTGAACGCGTCCAGTGGCCGATGTCCGCACACGCGCCTATACGTGGGCTTGCGCCTTTTATGGCAGCCAGCAAAATATCGGGATTCCAGTAGTGAGAGGGTTTAGGATGGTCGTGGATGGCCACGTTGATCTTGTACTCGTCGCACAGCTTGGAGATCATCGGTATATCGCTTTCCTTCGGTTCGGACACGATATTTTCGAGATCCATGGCCTTGGCAAATTCAAAAAGCGTTTTCCAGTCCTCGGCATTTTCGGGTACCACCACACCGTAGGACACTACTTTGAGGTGATGCTTTTTCACCATCTGCTGCACCTTTTTCCGGGTGGCCGCGTCCATGTGGAAGTCGGTGGTTCCCTCCACGCCGCCGCCGATCTGCTGACCGGGGAACATCTCCACGTATTTCAGGCCGCAGGAGTCGATCTTGTCCAGCGCCTCGCTGAAGGTATACTTGTTAAAAGTCCAGGCCTGAGCGCCCAGCTGCCAGCCCAGCTTAGCTGCACCTTTTTGCGCCATACCCGCCTGGGTAAACCAGCCGCATAAGCCCGTCAGCAGGCATATACGCAGCCATTGTCTCATGGGTTGCATAGAAGTTTTTTTAAAGATGAAGCTTAAAATTATTAAAATTCCGGGAACGCCGCAGGTATTTATGATGAGGGCAAACGCGCTCAGAGCAGCAGGGATGCCACCTCCTGCCAGTTGTTTACCCGCTCGCACTCCTTCTCCAGCACATTGTGATGAGCGGTAAACAATAATTTCCTGCCGCGGTGACGGACGAAATTACGGCTGCGGTCGTCGATGATGATATCCGTCTGTATGATCACCTTGCTGCCGCAGAGACATATCTGCTGCCAGTGCAGAAAAGGAAAGTATTCTCCCAGCCAGTCGTATTTGTCCTTCAGGGAATTGGGAAACTCCATAGCGGCCGATACGATAAAAAGCTCATACTTTTCATTCAGCCGTTCCATTACGGTCACCGCATCCGGCAGCAGGGGCAGGTCCCTGAAAAAACCAGGCGTATTGAGATAGTCATGAAATATATGCGACCGCTCCGGCGGCACCAGCGCGGACAGGGCGTGCCCCTGCAGATCGGCCGCCGTGATGGACACCCCGTAATCACGGGCATACCAGTCGCACATCTTGGTTACGGGATCGGCAAGCACTTCGTCCATGTCTACCGCTAAAGTCTGTTTCATGGATTAATGGGTTTTTTTGTTTCTGATTTCGGATTTCTTGTTTTTAGACCTTGAATTTTAAACACCTTTTACCCTTTACCTCCCCCTTTAGGGGGTAGGGGGGGTACCTTTTACCCTTCGCCCTTCACCTTCTTCAGGGGCTTGTTCCATACGGCCCATCCGCCAGCTGCCACCATCAGCAGGCCGGTAATACATACACCCGGCCATCCTTTCCAGTTCCAGGCCACGCTTCCCAGGGAAGATCCCAGGGTCCCGCCCAGAAAAAAGGAGCTCATATAGATCGTGTTCAGCCGGGTACGCGCTTCGGGCAGCAGCGAATAATTGCGCGCATGGTTGGGTACATGGGCGGCCTGCAGCCCCACGTCCAGCAGCACCACACCGGCCACGACCACCCATACGCTCAGCGTTCCGGCAAACAACACGGCATATCCCAGCAGCATCAACACTACGCCTATACGCATCGGTTTGAAGGGGCCGCTCCGGTCGGTTATCCTGCCGATATAGGGCGAAACCAGGGCGCCGCCGGTACCGATGACCCCGAAAAGCCCGATGACGGACAGGCTGTAGCGGTAGGGCGGCGCTTCCAGGAAAAAAGCCAGCGTGGCCCAGAAAGCGGAGATAGCGCCGAAGAGCGCACCGCCGATCAGCGCGCTTTCACGCACCACCGGCTGCGTCCGGAACAACCCGGCCAGCGAACGCATCAGCGCGGCATAGCTGCCTTTGAAAGCCGGCGCCTCCCGGGGCAGGGCATACCACATCAGCACGGCCATGATCAGCATCAGGCCGGCGGCAATAAAATACAAAACGGACCATCCGAAATAATCCGCTACCACGCCGCTGAGCGT
The DNA here is from genome assembly GCF_039541075.1 of Compostibacter hankyongensis. Lineage (NCBI taxonomy): Bacteria > Pseudomonadati > Bacteroidota > Chitinophagia > Chitinophagales > Chitinophagaceae > Compostibacter > Compostibacter hankyongensis. Next base: position 11,378 of record NZ_BAABFN010000022.1, read on the forward strand.
CCGGGACAGGAGCACGCCGGTGAGCAGGCCGCCCATCATCACACCGATAACATTGCCGCGTTCCTCATCCCGCGCCAGGTGCGCTGCCAGGGGAATAAATACCTGGCAGGCCGTGCTGGCCATACCGACAGCCAGGCTGGCCACATCCATCCAGAACACATTGGTCGCCATGGCCGCTGCCGCGAGAAAAACCGCGGCGGCAAGGTGCATCCAGACGATCAGGGTACGCCGCTCCACCTTATCGCCCAGCGGCACGAGCAGCAGCAAGCCCAGCCCGTAGCCGGCCTGCGAACAGATATTGATGACTGAAGCTTTTTCTTCCGTCACGTGGAAAGCCCGCGACAAAGCGCCCAGCAGCGGCTGGCAGTAATAAATATTGGCCACGACCACTCCGCATCCGGTCGCCATCAGGTATTTCAGAAAGGGAGTGAGTCTCGCAGCGGCTACCGGCGGCGCTCCGGTAAGGGTTTTTTCATTCATCCCCGCTTTTATTAAAGCTGCAAAGATACGGGTTCCCGGGAGGATGCCGGATACATCATGAACAGCGGCGCTGTTTTGCCATACAGGCGGATTTACCTAACTTCGTATATCGCTTGTTTTTGATCATATTTATACGGACGATATGGCTGCAACGCTCGAAAGCCTGCTGCGCGAAAGTTATAAAAACCGCTTTCTAACCTACAAAAAACTGGGGAATAAGGTATTGTCCCGTCTGAATGAAACACAGCTGCACTGGACGCCCAACGAACAGTCCAACAGCGTGGCGATAATCGTCCAGCATATGGCGGGCAACATGCGGTCCCGCTTTACGGATTTTCTGAGCAGCGACGGCGAGAAGTCCTGGCGTCGGCGGGATATGGAATTTGAAGACCGGCAGTACAGCAAGGACCAGCTGACGCTGCTCTGGAACCAGGGCTGGCAATGCCTGGAAGATGCGCTGGCGCAGCTGCAGGACGAAGACCTGACCAAGACGGTTTACATCCGCGGGGAAGCGCATACCGCCGCCGATGCGCTGAACCGCCAGCTTTCGCATTATCCCTATCATGTGGGACAAATGATCTGTATCGCCAAGGCCCTGCTGGGGCCGGCATGGGATTCGCTGTCCATCCCCGTGGGACAATCCGATGCCTTCAATGCGCAAATGCGGCAACAGCAGCAGCCGGAATAAGACAACGTTTCCGTATCACAACAATCAACAACCCGACATAAATCCGCTTTCCCATGAGAAAATATACCCTCCTGATATCATCCGCCTGCCTGCTGCTGCTCTCCTGCGGGAAAAGCAGCACGGAAAAAAAGCTATGGGACAAGCACTGGAAAGTCTACGACGTAACGCCTCCTCCCGGTATCTTTGATGTGGAAGCCACGCACCAGGCAGAAGATCTGAAGAACGGCTTTTATAAAAATGCGTGGTTCCAGTTTACCCGCGACGGCGTTTTCCGGGCTTCTTTCGGGGGCAAGGCAGATTCCGGGAAATATACCATCAGCTTCGACGGCAAGATCATCTCGCTTTATCCCTGGCAGGGCACTAAGATGTATGAGCAACTCCGCGTGCTGAAGCTGACGCCCCAGCAGTTCGACTTTAACACCATCCTGGCCGACTTCAGGATGACGCTGCATACCCGCAGCGCCGAATAAGCCTACTTGTTTTTCCGGAGAACCGCTACCGTAAGGCGACCGGCGCTGATCAGCGCGTCTTCGTCGTCTTTCACCCTTACTTCCCACACATGGGTGGAAGATCCTATGTGCAGGGCCGTGGCCACGGCATGTACAAAACCTTTGCCGACCGAGCGGACATGGTTGGCATTCACTGCGATACCGGCGCAGACAAAAACACCGGGGTCGATGACCATGGAAGAGGCTACGCTGCCGATGGTCTCGATCAGCGCAGCGGCGGCCCCGCCATGGAGGATGCCGCGGGGCTGGAGGGTACGTTCGTTCACCGGCATGGTAGCCCGCAGATAGTTGTTGCCGATCTCGGTAAATTCAATGCCCAGGAAATCCGCCATGGTTCCGGCGTTGCGTTCGTTAAGCGCGTCCAGGCTGATGTCCAGCGAATGCCAGATGGTATGGTGCATGAGGTTGATTTGACGATTTGGGGATGTGCTGATTTACTTCGCACATTATGTAAAGACCCTTTACCCTTCCACTTTTGCCTTCAACCCTTCACTTCCCAGGGAGGCAAGGTCGCTGATCACGGGCTCCGGAAGAAACTGCGAGGCATCCCCTCCGTGGCGGATCACATCCCGTACCAGCGTAGAGGCCACGGTCGAAAATTCCGGGGAGCAGGTCAGAAAAACGGTCTCTACTTCATGATCCAGCCGCCGGTTCATATCGGCAATGGCTTTCTCATATTCAAAATCGCTGACATAGCGGATACCACGCAGGATGAACCGCGCCTTTACCTGCCGGCAGAAGTTTACCGTAAGGCCCTCATAGGAATATACGGATACCTTGGGTTCGTTCCGGTAAATTTCGCGAAACCACTTTACCCGCTGCTCAACGGAAAACATCGCCACCTTGCCGGAGTTCACTCCCACGCCGATCACCAGCTGATCAAATAAATCCAGCGCGCGGTCGATTACATCCACGTGGCCAAGAGTAACCGGGTCAAAAGAGCCAGGAAATAAACAAATGCCGGGCATAGTCAGGCGGTTTCCGTTCCGTGTGTAAAGATAGAAAATATGGTGGTTCCGTAGTTGCGCTGCCGGTAAAAGCGGGGATGACGGCTGTAATCATTACGCGGGGTATGCTCCAGCACAAACCATCCTCCCGCCCGCAGGATATTTTTTTCAAACACCAGCACGGGCAGCTGGTCTATTTCCCGTAAGGCATAAGGCGGGCCGGCGAAGATAAAGTCGTACTGCCCGTCGCATTGCTGCAGGAAGCGGAATACATCCGTTTTCAGCAGCTGCAGATTGGGAATACCCAGCCGGTCGGCCGTTTTCCGGATAAACTGTGCCTGCCGGGCATCTTTCTCCACGATGGTAAGATCGTCCGCGCCACGCGAGGCCAGCTCATAGCTGATGCAGCCGGTACCGCCAAAAAGGTCAAGGGTGCGGATGCCTTCCAGGTTGAAGCTGTTTTCGATGATGTTGAACAACCCTTCCTTGGCGATATCCGTAGTGGGCCGCGTATGGGGCATATGGGCCGGCGGCTGTATCCGCTGTCCTCCGTATTTTCCGCCGATTATCCGCATACGGCCAATGCCAGCTGGCTGTAAAAATGATGAGCAGGATAACGGCTGAACGGTTCGCCGTAATGAAAACCCGAAGGACGGTCCAGCCAGCCCATGCGGGGCAGGCAGGCGGCCAGCTCACGGCAGACCTTTGCATCAGCAGCCACTTCCCCGCCGATCCGGACAGCTGCGGCAGCGGGATCGAGACCGTATTCCCGGCAGACCTGCAGGGTATGGTAAACTACATCCAGCTCATGCTGAAAGAAGAAGGTCTGGTGGTAGAGCAGCTTGTCTTTTTCCAGCAGGGTAAGGGTCAGCCGCTGCGGCAATATGCGGAGATATAGCTGCTTTCCCGTTTCGGCCCCATGCTCCTTCAGCAGGCTGCTCAGCCAGGCGGTCTCCGTGTGGATCACCTTTGCACCGGGGAAGGTTTCTTTCAGCTGCTCCAGCAAGCGGTTATCAATGCCGTATACATTTACGGCGTCCGTTGCGGTCAGCAGATCATGACGGACGGCCAGCTCGGGCCGTTCTCCGAAAAGAAAAGAAAGATAATCGCGCCGCCGCCCCGGCTGAAAATAAGCGCGGGGCACGAGGGTGTGCACGGGCTCGTCAAGACCCAGCCGGATCTCCCCGAAAGCGGCATGGAGCAACTCATCCCCGCCGATACAGCGGGCCAGCATTTCCGGAAACATCTCTTTTCCCGGGCTGCTTCCGTATTGGTATGATTTCAGGCAGATGAACAGGTTATTAAGCGGATCCAGCACCACATAAGAAAACTGGTGACTGCCTGCCGTTACCAGCAGTATACAGCGGCTCAGGTCGGTACCCGACAAGGCTGCTGCATCCTCCACCACAAAGGCCGGACTAAGGGTCGATACGTCGGACATAGGATCTTTTCTGCCCTGCAATAATAGCAATATTTTCCCGGATGCCGCCTACTGCAGCTGTTCCAGCAGCTTACGGCAGTCCTGCTTGATCCGGTTGTCATCCTGACGGATGCTGCGCAGGCGAAGGCCCTGCTGCAGGGTGCTGATGGCTTTGAGGTCATCCTCCGCCGCATGATAGGCCGATGCCAGGGCGTAATAATTACGGATAAAGGCGGGATCCAGCTTCCGGCACTGCTCAAAATCCTGTATGGCTTCCTGAAGACTTCCTTTGGGAAGACCGCCGAAGAGCATTTTGGCCGCCGCTTTTTCGGCAAAGTTCATGTTGCCGATCCGGATGTTCCACGCGCCCAGTATATACCAGGCCTGTGCATTCTGCGGGTCGATCTTCAGCGCAAGGTCGGCGTATTTTTTTTCATCCCTGAGATAAGTAACTTTTTCTTTGACGCCGGAAACAGACGCCAGCCGGTCCAGCGCCATGGCCATCGCCAGGTTGGCTGTGGTCTGATCCGGGTTCTGCCGGAGCGCTGCGGCGGCATATTGCTGCGCCGCTCTGAAATAAGGGGTTTCCGCTTTGCCGGTCTGCCGGCTGCCTTCCAGGCTGCAGAGGATGCTGGCATGAGAAAGGGCTTCCGGATGGGTGGAATCCTGCTGCAGGATCTCGCGGTATTGCTGCAGGGCCTCGGTTTCCTTTCCGGCGGCCTCCAGCTTGGCGGCAGCAGCGAGCTGTGCCTCCAGGTCCTGCGCTCCTGCAAAGCGGAAAAACAGGCAGGCCAGCGGGATAAGGATCTGCTTCAGACAGCGGCGCCCTTGTTTTTGACGGAGTATACACATATATATAGCGGCATTAGACAAATTCCCGTTTCAGCACCACCCGCGAGCATTCCACTTCACCGCCGAGAGGCGGATACATTTTCCGGATGCTGATCTCAATGATCCGCGCAAAGTCAAAGCGCTGGTGTATGGCCTCCACGCAGTCCTGTGCCAGCTCTTCGATCAGCTTCACGGGGCGGCCCATCCTGGCCTCGACCAGCTGGTACACCACCTCATAGTCCACCGTTTGGGTAAGATCGCGTATATCTCCGGGTTCGGGACAGCTGACGGCGACATCTACGATAAAATCGGTACCGGTCCTTTCTTCGCCGGGGTACATCCCGTGAAAGGCATGAAAGCGTATTCCGTTCAGGCTGACTGTAAGCATGCGCTTTTATCCGGCTTTGGGTCCGGTAAAGGTATAGTCGGAGGACGCGAGGGATCCTTCGCTGTCTTCGGTATCGGCTTCCACAGCCAGCTCCTTCACGCTGAGATAACGTTCCGCATCCAGGGCGGCCATACAGCCGCTGCCGGCGGCGGTCACTGCCTGGCGGTAGATCTTGTCCTGCACATCGCCACAGGCGAACACCCCTTCCACGCTGGTGCGGGTAGAACCCGGCACGGTGCGGATGTACTCCTGCTCATCCATGTCCAGCTGCCCCCGGAAGATGGAGGAGTTGGGTTGGTGGCCGATGGCCACAAAGAATGCGCTTACCGGGATCTCGGAGACGGCGCCGGTCTGGTTGTTCTTTACCTTTACACCATCTACTTTTTTATCGCCCAGCACTTCCACGATCTCGGTATTCCAGTATACCTGTATATTCTTTGTCTTTTTTACCCTTTCCTGCATCACCTTGGACGCCCGCATTTCATCGCGGCGCACCAGCATATGCACCGTGCTGCATATCTTGGAAAGATACAGGGCTTCCTCGCAGGCCGTATCGCCGCCTCCGGTGATGGCCACTTCCCGGCTCTTGAAAAAGAATCCGTCGCAGACGGCGCAGGCAGAAACGCCGCTGCCGTTCAGCCGCTGCTCGCTTTCGAGGCCGAGCCATTTGGCCGAGGCGCCGGTGGCGATGATCAGGGCATCGGCTTCTACCGTCTTCTCTTCATCGATCGTCACACGGAAGGGCTGACGGGAAAGGTCTACCGCGGAAGCCGTTCCGTACCGGATATCAGCGCCCATACGGGCTGCCTGCTTTTCAAAGTCGATCATCATTTCCGGGCCCTGTATGCCTTCGGGATAGCCGGGATAGTTTTCCACTTCCGTGGTGATCGTCAGCTGTCCCCCCGGCTGTATACCCTGGTACAATACCGGCTTCAGGTTGGCCCTGGCGGCATATAGCGCGGCGGTATACCCCGCGGGCCCCGAACCGATGATCAGTATTTGTACATGTTCGTTTTTTTCCATGTCCTCTGCTTTAATCGTTTGACAGTTTCCGGTTTCTCGTTTCCGGTTCAATAGTTTAAGGTTTAAAGTTTAACGTCTAAAGTTGATCTGCCTGGAATGGAACCTTAGACCTGGAACTTTAGACAACCCCTAATTACTCCTCCTTCGGAATAATGATCGTTTTGTACTGGGCGGCATAACCACCCCAATACCCGGCTGCCCCTTTGATATTTCCCAGTATCTTCACCGGAGCGGAAAACGGATTGCCGTTATTCCCGTAGGCATATTCCCAGGTGCGCCAGAAATCATAGGTAGCGCGGTCGATGGCACAGAACTTTACCGTCACCGTGTCTCCCAGCCGGAAATAACCCGGCTCATCGTCATCGGAAGGGTCGTCCTTCGGGCGGCCCTGGTCAAACGCGATATCAAAGACGCTGCCGTTGGTGACCTGGTCGTCTGCCACCGATATCGAAGGCGCATAGAACGGCTCGTTGTTCCTGCGGGTAAAATACCGGACCGCATCCCCGCGGTGAGGAGGGTCAACCAGCCTTCCCGTAAGGTATACCCGGTCGGTATCCTCTGGTTTTACCACCACCACCGGTTGCCACCACAGCGAATCCAGGTATATGCCCTGCTCCGGTATATCGGTCGTAGCCTCATAGGTCTGCCCCCCGGTACGGATATGCAGACGATAGCTTCCGCCTCTGATCCCCAGCAGCGGCTGCCGGTCTGTGGTATCGATGGAATAGAAATACACCTTGTTCCCGTTGGTGGTATCCAGGCTGTATTCCTTCAGCGATACCGTACGTTGCTGCCCGTCCGTTACCTCCACCGTTGCATCGTGTACAAAGGAGGATGCCAGCTGCTGACTGTCCAGCCCGTCGAAGAAGGACAGACTGTGCGTAAGGATCACTATGGGTGGGCGGCCGTTTTCGATGCTGCCTTCCACCACCAGCTCCGGCTGCGTTTCATGGAGGGGGATATCAATATCCTTTTCACACGATGCGAAGAACACCAGGATACCACAGCTGATCACAAGCCACTTTTGCATACCGGCTGCAAAATTAAGGGTTATCATTTATAATATACATATATGGGGAGCAAGGGCGGGCCGAAGGGATATCTGCAAAAACACCGGCCTTTTCGGGGCCGGTGCGTGCATATTCTTCTTTTTTTGCCGTTGCTTATCCCAGATAGGATTTCAGCGAGCTGCTGTAGCGGGCTTTCTGCAACCGCTTGATGGCCCTTTCCTTGATCTGCCGGATGCGTTCCTTGGTAAGATCGTATTTCTGACCGATCTGTTCGATGGAAACGCCGTTTTCGCCGTCCAGCCCGAAATAGGCGTTGACGATTTCGGATTCGCGGGGGCTCAGCGATTTCAGTACACGGCGGATTTCTTCCCGGAGCGAATCTTTCATCACATCGTCGTCGGTGATGGCGCCGCCCTCCAGCAAGTCGCCCATGGCTACGTCCTCGGCTTCGTGCACGGGGGCGTCGAGGCTCATATGGCGGGTGTTGCTGCTGAAGATGTTGTTGATCTCGGATTCGCTCATTTCCAGCATTTCGGCCAGCTCTTCGGTAGAAGGCTCCCGTTCGTTCTCCTGTTCGAAGGCCATATAGGCCTTATTGGCTTTGTTATAGGTGCCGATTTTATTCTGGGGCAGGCGTACCAGGCGGCCCTGCTCGGCAAGCGCCTGCAGGATCGACTGACGGATCCACCATACGGCATAGGAGATGAACTTAAAGCCCTTGGTTTCGTCAAAGCGCTGGGCGGCCTTGATCAGGCCGAGGTTGCCTTCGTTGATGAGATCGCTGAGAGACAGGCCCTGGTGCTGGTATTGCTTGGCTACGGAAACCACAAAGCGCAGGTTGCCGGTCACCAGGCGTTCCAGCGCCTGCTGGTCTCCCATTTTGATACGCTGGGCCAGCAGGGTTTCCTCTTCCGGGGTCAGCAGCGATATCTTGGATATTTCCTGCAGGTATTTTTCTACGGCCTGGGAGTCACGGTTGGTAATCTGGGTGGCAATTTTAAGCTGCCTCATAATGATAGTTTGGTTTTAGGTGTATCTGATAAGCCGGAAGGCCAAAGCCGGCGGCCTTTGTTTTTATCGTTTGTGATATAAATCATCCTTTACAGGCAATTTACACGTACTATTAACGTTTCGGTTCCAGGTTTGGTTGACTGCCGCATTGTTTACATGAGGTGGTAGGGGAGGCCGAAAAAGTCCTGCAAAGTTCGTGCAATTTTGCATTTCTTCCAAATAGTTCAACCCTACTAATTTAGGTAACAATACGCTGATTTAATAATTTTTATTATATAAACCGGGTTGATTTAACATATATTTAACGCACTATTCTGCATTTTACAAAACATCAAAGGGAAGCTGGTTTTCCTTACGATTTATACAGCATCCATCGAAAAGATTTCGAATATGTTTTAACGCTGCAGAACAACCCTTTCCCCCGGCCTTTTCTCCGGAGGGAAAAATGAAGGGGCAGAAATGCTCTTTTGCGGGGTAAATTTTTTTTCAGCGGGTTTTTATGCAGATAAAAAATTTTCATGTACGTTTGACCCGGTAAAAAAACAGTGATAATGTCCGGATTTTTCTTGCAGATACAGGATACCGTCCTGCAGGCGGCAGACAGCCTGAACCAGATAGGAACCCCGGTAGCCGGCGCAGATGAACATATCAACCTGTTCAGCCTGCTGGTGAAGGGGGGCGTGCTGATGATTCCCCTGGCCGTCCTGCTGCTCATTGCCATCTACTTCTTTTTTGAACGGTTTATCGCCATCAAAAAGGCCGGCCGGATCGACAATAACTTTATGTTTATGATCCGCGACCATATCACCAGCGGAAATGTGCAGTCGGCCCGTTCCCTCGCCAAAAATACCGACAATCCGGCTGCCCGTATGATCGAAAAAGGATTACAGCGGATCGGGAAGCCTATCGACAATATCGAAAAGGCGATGGAAAATACCGGTAAGCTGCAGGTCTATCACGTGGAAAAAAACCTGATCATCCTGTCCATGATCGCCGCCATCGCACCCATGTTCGGGTTCCTCGGCACCATTGCCGGGATGATCCAGCTGTTCTTCGACATCGCCATTACCTCCGATATCACCTTGGGTACCATCGCCGGCGGTATCTATGTGAAAATGATCACCTCCGCCACCGGTCTGGTCATCGGCATCCTGGCCTATATCGGACATCATTACCTGAGTGCGCAGATCGACAAGCTGGTATACAAAATGGAAGCGGCTTCCGCGGAATTTATCGATATCCTGCAGGAACCGACCCGCTAAAGAGAAAGAGAAGAACAACGCTCATGAACCTACGAAGCAAAATACGGCCACAGGCGCATGTTGAAAGCGGTGCATTGAACGATATCCTGTTCATCCTGGTGATGTTTTTCCTCATCGTGGCCACCCTGGCCAACCCGAACGTGATCAAGGTGATGCTGCCCAAGGCCCAGAGCAATACCAAGGCCAAGCAAACGGTAGTGGTCACCATCGATAAGGACAATATCTTTTATGTAGGCACCAATGCGGTGCCGCTCGCCGGGCTGAAGGAAGCCCTGCTCCCCAAGCTGGCCCAGGATGCCGAAGGCGGCACCATCGTGGTGAACGCCGACCGCAGCGTGGCCATCGAGCATCTTGTGGAGGTAATGCAGATCGCTCATGAGCTCGGCGCCAAGGTGGTGCTGGCTACCGCCCACCCTACCCAGCGTTAAGCGCTGAACGCTTCTCCGGTCCTTCCCTCCTTATCCAGCATCTGCTGAGAGAGCCTGCCCGGAATCCGTTTATTTCTTGTATTTCAGCTCGCACCAGAAACGGGGACGGGTAGTGCCCAGCTCTTGCATGGCCGCATCGCTGATCTTGATGATGAGGTTGTTATTCTCTCCCAGCTTCGGAATGGCGTCCAGCACCTTTACATAGACAAACTTCCCGTTTACGGGATTGGTAACGCGGATGATGGTACCCCGCGGCGCACGGTTATGCAGGGCGAAATAGCGTCCCGAGCCGGGTACGGCGTTGCTCTTGAACCAGGCCGCAGCCCCCTTTTCGGTCCGGAGGGCAGATTCGTTGGCCGTCTGGTCCATATATTCCGATTCATAAGGACTGGCGGCCGATTCGGGAATGAGCGCAGTGCTGTCGTCCTCCGTAGTGCTGTCGGCTTCCGCGGCGCTGTCTCCCTCCAAGGCGGCGGCAGGATTTATCTCCCCGGCCGGCGTTCCGGTGGAAACGGGAGCCGTAGGAACCGCACCCGCCGGAGCCGGTGCTCCGGCCGGTGCGGGAAGGGCAGTGGCTGCACCGGTATCATCCTGTCTCGCCGGCGGCGGGGCGGCAGGCCTGGCCGCGGATACGGGGGCCGGCGTTCCGGCAGGCGCTCTCCGGGAGGTGACTCCGGAGAGCATCTTTGAAAAGTCGCCGGAGGTCTTTGCGGCAGGCGGCGTCTTTGCCGTATCCTTCCGGCCTGCGGGGACGGCAGGAGCAGGCGCGGGCCGGGGGGCCTGAACGGCGGCTCCGGGCGTATCTGCAACTGCCGGGGCGGTTACCGGCGCCGCTTCCGTTCCGGCTCCGGCTACAGGAGCGGAGGCAGCAGCAGGCGCAGGCGCCACAGCTACGGCTGCCGGCCTGCTGTCACTCTCCGGCGGGCGGGCGGCTTCTGCCGCCGGGGCCTCATTGGCCTGCTCCGGCGCCGCCGCCTTCCGCCGCTGATGTTCGGAAGCAATGACCTCGTTCAGGAAGCTTCCTCCCTCGGGAGTAGGAGCCGCTTGCGGGGCGGCCTGTCCTCCCCCGGCAGGCTGCGTCTGCGCCGCAGCGGTCGCCCCTGCATCTCCGGTATCTTCGGCATTTTCGCTGTCCGCTGCCGCCACCGCAACTGTTGAAGCGCTTTGGTCAGGCGTATCGTCTCCGGCGCTGTCCGCCGCAGCCAGGGCGGGCGTATTCCCGGCCGGAACGTCCTGCCCCGGAGCTTCCCCGGTTTTCAACCACCCGACGATAAGGTATTTCCCCGCTGCGATCTTATCTCCTTGCAGGTGATTCCACCGGCGCAGACCGCCTACCGGCACGTTATTGTGTGTCTTGCTGATCCCGAAAAGGGTTTCACCCGGTAATATTTTATGATAGAGGGGACGCATCCCCGCAACGGCAGCGGCATCGCTATGGACATAAGCCGCGGAGGACAGGGGCACCTTGATCACCTGGAAGGCTTTCAAGCCTGATTTTACCCCCGCGCCATTCAGACGGCTGACCGCCGCAGCGCTCGCCCCGAATTTTTTCCCCACAGTGGATAAGGATTCCCCCGGCTTCACCACGTAATAAATATAAAGGTCGGGGGAAACACCCGACACCAGCAGGGTATCCTGCGCACGTGCCGTACCGGCCATCAACAACAGCAGAAAACATCCGGTGAGCCATTTCTTCATCACAGACAAAATTTATGGGTTGTTATGCTTTAACGGCAAATTTATGTCTTAATTTTGCAGCTTTATATTCAAATTTTTCATTATGCGGGTTGTCGCCGTTATTCCTGCTCGTTATGCTTCCACCCGTTTTCCCGGGAAGCCCCTGATCGATATCCGCGGCAAGAGCATGATCCGCCGCGTATACGAGGGTGTGAAAACCGTGCCAGACTTGGCGCAGGTGCTGGTCGCCACCGATGACGCCCGCATCTTCGGCCATGTACGGTCTTTCGGGGGGGAGGCGGTTATGACCTCCCGGCATCACGGAAGCGGCACCGAACGTTGCGCCGAGGCCGTTTCCCTGCTTGGGACATCTCCCGATATCGTCATCAACGTACAGGGCGACGAGCCTTTTATTGCCGCAGCGCACCTCAGCGCGGTGCTCTCCTGCTTTGACCGGCCCGGCACACAGATCGCCTCGCTGGTCAAAAAGATCACGGACCTGCAGACGCTCCGCAGCCCGCATATCCCCAAAGTGGTTTTTGACGAACAGCTGCGGGCGCTTTATTTTTCGCGGAGCCCTATCCCCTATCTCCGGGATACACCACAGGAAAGCTGGCTGGAACAGCATGTTTTTTACAAACATATCGGCATGTATGCCTACCGCGCGCCGGTGCTCGCGCAACTGGCGCAGCTGTCGCCCGGCCGGCTGGAGCATGCCGAAAAGCTGGAGCAGCTCCGCTGGATGGAACATGGCTACGCTATACAGCTCGCCCTCACCGAGCATGAAAACGTTGCTATTGACACGCCGGAAGACCTGGAAAGGGTACTGGCCGGACTTTGAGCAACCGGCGCGACATAAGCTCCGGTCCTCCGCCGTCCTCCCCATTTCCCCGGAAATGGCTACCTTTAGGTAAAGTTATCTTCTATGCAAGTTCATATAGACATAGAATTTGATCAGTTGATCAAGATCGTCAGGACATTACCGGAAAAACAATTGAGAAAACTCAAGGTTGAAATTGAAAAAGAAGCAAAGGATAAAAAAAGCCAGACCGATTTGGAAGCTCTGCTACTAAACGGCCCCATTGCTACAAAAAAGCAGCTTGAAATCATTGAGAACAACCGAAGAGCAATTAACCAATGGCGGTCCAAATGATCCTGGTTGATACCTCCGTTCTGATAGATTTTTATCGTAAAACGGATAAGACCAATTCAGTTTGGATTGAACTGTTGCGCCAAGGATATGAGTTTGCCGTTTCAACAATCACCAAGTATGAAATTTATAGCGGAGCCACTCAAAGCCAATTGGATTTCTGGAATAACATTTACTAAGGATTGAAGTTATTCCTTTTGATGAAGCAGCCGTTGATACGGCAGTGAAAATAAATTCCAGCCTAAAACGAAAGAGGAAACAAATAGATATAGCAGACTTGTTTATTGCCGCCACTGCCATCACCCATAACCTGCCTCTCGCTACCTTAAACAAAAAACATTTTAACCGGATTGAAGAATTAAACATTTTAACATAATACAAGCTTTAGCATAATTCCGGAAAGGCAATCCATCTTCATGTTTACCCGATTTAGCGAAGCCGAAAAGGCCGTACACTTTCCGCCGGACAGGCGGATGTTTATCGGACTAAAACCGCAGGTCTGGCTGGCGATCCTGGCCCTGCTGCTGGTCACCGTGGGAGCAGCCTGGATACAATACCTCACCCTCGGCCTACCGGAGGACCCTTCCGCTTCCCTGCCGCCTGTGCCGGCGGGCGGCCCCGCCGGGTTTCCGTACTGGCTGCGGCTGAGCCACTGGGTCAATTTCTTTTTCCTCGTGCTCATCATCCGCAGCGGGCTGTCCATCCTGATGGATCATCCCCGCCTCTACTGGAACAACGGCTGCCTGCCCGGTTCCGAATGGATCCGCTTTACGCCCCTGAAAGTACCCGAAGATAAAATATGGACGGCCAAAGAAGATGCCCGTTATATCAGCCCTTGGATCGGCCTGCCGGGTTATCGTCATTCCGTGGGGCTGGCGCGCTGCTGGCACTTTTTAACGGTGCCCTTTTTCCTTTTAAACGGAGCGGTATTTATTACCCTGCTTTTTACGACCAACCAGTGGAAACGCCTGGTACCCGCCTCCTGGCACATCCTTCCCGACGCATGGCGCGTTTTTGTGCATTACGCCACCTTTCATATGCCGGCGGAGCCTAACGGCTTTTATCACTACAATGCCTTACAGCAGCTATCTTACTTTGCAGTAGTGTTCCTGCTGGCGCCGCTTGCCATGGTCAGCGGCATGGCCATGTCGCCTGCCATCGAAAACCGTTTTCACTGGATACCCCGGCTCTTCGGGAACAGACAGGGAGCCCGTTCGGTGCATTTTCTGGTCATGCTGGCCTATACCGGTTTTATCCTCATTCATGTGGCGATGGTGGCAGCAACGGGACTGGGCCGTAACATGAACCATATCGTCACGGGCACCGACAGCGCCTCGGAGCCGACGGGCCTCTGGGTGGGTGCGGCCATTTTGCTGTTTACCCTGTTTTTCGGATTTGCCGCCCACTGGCTGTCCTGGAAAAGACCCCGCTCCTTACAGCGTGCCGAAGCTTTTGTCAACGAATCCCTCTGGCGGCTGTCCATCAACAGGTTCAAGCCCCGCATCTACTATAAAAAGAAGGATATCTCCCCGAAATTCTGGGCAAACGGGAAAATACCCGGCTCCTCCGAATGGCAGGCGCTGGCCGCAAACGGGTTCAGCGACTATAAGCTGAAAATAAGCGGACTGGTAAAGAACCCCGTCGAGTTACCCCTTTCCGAGCTAAAGGCCATGGGCAAGGAGCAACAGATCACCATGCACCATTGTATACAGGGTTGGTCAGGCGTAGCCGAATGGGGAGGATTGCCGCTTAAAACCCTGATCGATCTCGTACAGCCGTACCCGTCAGTGACCACGCTGGTGTTCTATTCCTTCGGGGAAGGATTGTACGGCGGCACGTATTACGATACCCATACGCTGGACAACTGTCTTAAGCCTGCTTCGATCCTCGCCTGGGAAATGAATTACCGGCCTTTGCCCGAACTGTACGGGGCCCCTTTGCGGTTACGGGTCGAAAATCAGCTCGGGTATAAAATGGTGAAATGGATAGCGCGGATTGAGTTTGTAGACAGTCACACCACCGTAGGCAAAGGCTTCGGCGGTAAGAACGAGGATGATGAATATTACGACCTGATCGCCAACTCCTGAATAACGGCTGCTGCCGCTTTCCGATCCCCTTTACCGTTTCCTGATCCGCCATTGCTTCGGATAGTAATTGTTGACCCGGCCGCCCAATCCTTTCATCCAGCCCAGGTTCATTCCTTTATAACGGGCCAGCACCCAGCCGGCGGGAACGTTTTCCAGCCCGGCGTCTTCCTTGCGCAGATATTTCAACGCCTGTTCCGTATCCAATGGTACGGCCGGCAAACCCTGCCGTACCCGGGTACTCAGCGCCAGCGCATGGGCCGGCAACAGCCGCCCTCCCAGCCATTTGCCCATATGGATGCCGGCCTGGCGGATACGCAGTCCGCCCATGCGATCGCGACACTGTCCTACCGCTTTGGGCACCGCCCACAGCTCATCCTGCTCCAAAGCCGGCAGCCACTCCCCCGACGGCGCCTCCAGCCATGCCGGCAGCAGCTGCTCCGGAACGCGGGGACGCCGCTCCCGTTGTTTTCTGAAAGCACCGTCCGCGGGCGTTTTTCCTCCCGCCCCCTTTTTCTGCATCACGCAAAGAAAAAGTCCTTCCCCCTCCACCTTGTCCGGGTAAAACCGGAAAACCGGAAGGCTGCAGCGCGGGGAGACAGCCGCCGTGATCCCCCATTCCGGCGGCACCGGCAACGACACACCCGTTAACCCCAGCTCTTCCGAGAGCCAATCCGCAATATCCTCGTCCTCCTCCCGGGAGTAGGAACAGGTAGAGTAAATTAAAAAACCTCCTTCTTTTAGCGCCGGCAGCACATCGGCCAGGATGCGGCGCTGCCGCAGGCTGCAATGGGTTACATGTCCGGGCGACCATTCCGCCACCGCTGCCGGATCGCGCCGGAAAAGACCGGAGCCGGAGCAGGGCGCATCTACCAGCACAACGTCAAACAGCTCGCCCAGGCCGGAAAAATCCTGCGGGTCGTTCTGGGTAACGATCAGGTCCGGACTGCCCCAGCGGACCAGGTTCTCCAGCAGGATGCCGCTGCGCGAACGGATTACCTCGTTGGAGACCAGCACGCTCCCCGCAGGCAGCACGCTGCTGAGGTGGGTGGACTTTCCGCCCGGGGCGGCACAGAGGTCCAGCGCCGTCAGCGGCCGTCCTCCGGACTGCAGCTGCTGCAGGGCATAGCCTGCAAACATGGAAGAGGCCTCCTGTACATAATAAGCTCCCGCATGCCAGAGGGGATCGTCGACAAAGGCGGGCCGTCCGGAAAGATAAAACCCATGCTCACACCACGGCACCTTTCCGCTGATGAGATCTCCCGGGATAAGGCCGGCGGCATCCGCCCCCGGCGGAAGCTTGGCAGGATTGACCCGCAGCGAGGTCACCCGCCGCGCCGACTGGTGAGCAGCGACAAATGCACTGCGGTCGAAGCCGGGCAACCCTTCGAGCCCATCCAGAAAAGCTTCCGGCAGCAGGGGTCCGTGATCAGATGCATGGTTCATGAGGAAGGCAAAGTTACGAAGCAGGAGGAAGCGCTCCCAACATCCGCACTTCAGCGGGATGAGCCTGTGCATACCGCAGCAGCAGCTGACGGATGTAGTCGTTACCGGGATAAGGCGTCAGCCGGGCCTTCCAGTCTTCTATGGCCTCCGGGAAGGATCCCGCCTCCACCTCTCCCATGCCGTAAAACAGGCCCCGCTCTACCAGCATGCAGCTTTGCTTACCGGCACCCGGACCGGGCAGGGCAATCACAAACGAAGGTTGTTCCTGCCGAAGCGAAGCCATGGCGGCCTCCACCCGGCGGTTATAGTCATGCGGCGCTTCCAGGCCGGTACAGGCGCCCCGGCAGCTTCCTTCCGCTACCGCGGTGCACGCGCCGCTACGTCGCTGCAAAAAGCAAAGGCGTGTACAAAGACCAAACTCACGGACCAGTCGACGCAGACAGGTCTGCCCTTCGATCAGCAGCGAAAAGGTCTCCAGCGGCTGCAGCTGCCGCCTCCGCTTTTCGATGGCCAGCCGGAGATAGCCCTGCTGATCCTCGAAAGCATACAGCCCGAATACCTGTTCCGGCCGCTTCTGCGCCCGGTTATATTCCGGCCAGCGCTGCCGGATCTCCACCGACTCCCGCACCAGCGCCGCCAGCTCGGTGGCGCAGACCTCAAAGGAAATGCGGTGTATCCGGCGCAAAAACTCCTGGCGCTGCCGGCCCGGGTTGTTGTTGGCAAAATGACTCCTCACCCGCCGGCTCAGGTTGCGCGCTTTGCCCACATAGATCACCTTATCCTGCCGGTCGTGGAAATAATACACACCCGGACTTTGCGGCAATGTTTCCAGCTGTTCCTCCGGCAGGTGCATCGGCAGAAAACGTTCGGGAGAATTCTTCTTGAGATGCTGCTGAAGATGTCCTTCGCGGTCGTCGCGGATCAGCAGGGTCAGCAGCTCAGCCGTAGCGGCGGCATCGCCGCCCGCACGGTGCCGGTGCTCCAGGGCAACGCCCAGCTGCCGGCAAAGACGACCCAGGCTGTAAGAGGGCAGTCCCGGCCATACCTTCCGGCTCAGCCTTACGGTACAGAGCTTCGGCGCCTCCAGCGTAAACCCGCTCTTTGCCAGCTGGTGTTTCAGAAAAGAATAGTCGAAGTTGACATTATGGGCCACGAAGATGTTCCCCTTCAGCAGCCCGAAGAGCTCGGCAGCTATGGCCTCAAATACCGGCGCATCCGCCAGCAAAGCGGGCGTGATGCCGGTAAGGGCCTGTATATAGGGCGGCACCGGCTGCCGCGGGTTGACCAGCGTCTCCCAGGTGCGCACCACACGGGCGCCGTCGTGCAAGACCACGGCTACCTCCGTAATACCGGCTGCCGTCGCATTCCCCCCGGTAGTTTCTATATCTACAACCGCATACATACCATCGCATTAAACATTCACGAATGTACACAATTCGCCACATCTGTCCTGTTGATCGCTAAAAACGGGGGCTTCGTCTCTATCTTTTCTTATCCTCCCCGGCTGCCGTTAAATTTGCGATCTTTATACGATATGACCGTCTTTAAAATTTCCCACCGGCAAATCACCCTTGCGCTCCATATCCTGATCTGGAGCGCCTTGCTCCTATTGCCCTGGCTGCTCCGTACACCCGGCGAGTCCTACGATACTATTACAACGCTGCCCGCCCCGTTTTTCCTGCTGACCGTCCTGCTGCATGCAGGGCTGTTTTACAGCAATGCTTTTTTCTTTTATCCCCGGCTGTGCAACAAAAGAAGATGGTGGCTGTATCTGCTCTGTTTTATCCTGCTCGTTATCGCTGGGAACGCGTTGAAAGCGACCCTGCTGCAAACCTGGTATCCTGAGATACCGCTTTACGGCGTAAACGCCCGGTTCATCTTTGCCCCCACATTCTTTGCCCTGCTGGCCGGCACGGTCTATCGCTTTGCCGCCAACAGAATCAACGCGGAAAAAGCACAGAAGGAAAAACAGTCCGAACAGCTGGCCATGCAACTGAAATTTCTCCGTTCCCAGGTGAGCCCGCACTTCCTGTTCAATGTGCTGGCCAATCTGGTATCCCTGGCCCGGAAAAAATCCGACCGGCTGGAACCCTCCCTGATCATGCTCTCCGACCTGATGCGCTATATGCTTTATGATTCGGATGATAAAAAGGTATCCCTCGAAAAAGAAGCGGGTTATCTCAAAAGCTATATCGCCCTGCAGCAGCTCAGGTTCGGTCATGATGTGGACATCCGCGTCGCCATCGAACTTCCTGCTGATGCAGACCGCTACCGGATAGAACCCATGCTCCTGATCCCCTTCGTGGAAAACGCCTTCAAGCACGGGGTGGGCTGGATAAAGGATCCGCGTATCGGGATAGCGCTGAATGCGCAGGAAGGACAGCTCAGCTTCCGTGTGGAAAACAAATTCAACCCGGCCGACAACGGCCCCAAGGACGCTTCCTCCGGCATCGGGCTGGCCAACGTAAAATCGCGGCTGCTCCTGCTCTATCCACAGCGACACCGGTTGGCCATCTCGCAGGAAAATGATACCTTTCATGTCCACCTGACCCTGCAACTGCAATGATGCGCTGTATCGCCATAGACGACGAAAAGCTGGTGCTGGAGCTGCTGGAGGACAATATCCGGCAGGTTCCCTTCCTGGAGCTGGTAAAATCCTGCCGAAACGTGATGGAGGCTGCCGCCGTGCTGCAGCAGGAAAAGATAGACCTGATCTTTCTTGACATACAGATGCCCAGGTTGGACGGGTTGTCGTTCCTCCGCTCCCTCCCGCACCCGCCCATGACCATACTCGTCACCGCCTACGAACAATATGCGCTCGAAGCCTTTAATCTCAATGCCGTGGATTACCTGCTGAAGCCCGTATCCTTCGAGCGGTTCCTGCAGGCCTGTAACAAGGCTTATGAACGGCACCGGCTGCAGCAGGCAGCTGCGCCCGCCGCCGGGGAGAAGCCCGGCCATTTCTTCGTCAACGTTGAGTACACGCTGGTTAAGATAGTCGTGGACGATATACGGTATATCGAAGGGTTAAAAGACTATATCAAAATCCATCTCACGGGCAACCGGAAACCGGTTATCACCCGCATGAGCCTGAAGGCTATGGAAGAAAAGCTGCCGCCCGGCAGTTTCATCCGCGTACATAAATCCTATATCGTGGCGGCAGACAAGATCACCACCATCAAACGCGATCTGGTTTATATCGGCGATACCGAGCTGCCGCTGAGCGAATCCTATAAAGCTGCACTGGACAAGCTGACCGGAAGATAAAATAGACGGATATCCCCGGTTCATCGCAACACCTGCCCCGCTCCTCTATTCTCCGTTTTTTGCGCTGTTTCTGAAGATAGTTTTGTCATAGCAATCAAAAATGACAAAAACAGCAATCATGAAACCGATCATCCTACTTCCGGCACTTTTTCTCCTAATCTTGCTTTTGTCTCCTTCCGCAAAGGGGCAGAACTTAACCGGTCACGATAAGATCATCCTCTCCGGCATGGTAAAAAACCGCGCACAGCAGGCTGTCCCCTTTGCCAGCCTGAAGATCCGCGGTACAGACGAGGGCACCACTACCGACAGCCTGGGTCGTTTCAGCTTTTCCGCTTCCGCTTCGGGAGAGCAGACCCTGGTGGTTTCCTCCATCGGATTCAATACCTATACACAGCCCGTCAACCTGCAGGGAAAAGACATCACTATGCAGATCGTTCTGCAGCCACGCCGGCAGGAGCTGCAGGGCGTGGTGATCAGCGCGGGAAGCTTTGAGGCCAGCGACAAGGCGAAAGGCGCCTCGCTGACCCCGATGGATGCGGTTACCGTAGCGGGCAGCAACAACGACCTGGCCACGGCGCTGCGTTCCCTACCGGGTGCGCAGCAGATCGGGGAACAGGCCGGGCTTTTTGTCCGCGGCGGCACCGGAGAAGAAACCAAGCAGTTCATAGACGGCATGCTGATGCCTTTTCCGAACTACCCGTCGATACCGGGCCTGCCCCAGCCTGCCCGCGTAGACCCCTTTCTTTTCCAGGGTATCCTGTTCAGCTCCGGCGGTTATTCCGCACTGTACGGGGAGGCCATGAGCAGCGCGCTCATCCTCAACAGTGTAGATCTTCCCGACAGATCGTCGGCCGACTTCAGCGCATTCCTGCCCGGTAACCTCAGTGCGGGGTTCCAGAAGATCACCGGGGACAAAAAAGGCAGCTACGGCATCAGCGGAAGTTATAACAACCAGCATCTCTATAACCGGATCGTACCCCAGGAGCCGGACTATTTCTATGGCCCGGAATATTACAACGGTAATGCCAACCTGGGAAGAAAAATCGGCAAGACGGGAATGCTGAAGCTGTATGTAAGCTGGGATCACGGCCATACCGCCCTGCGCAATCCTGATGTCGACAGCCTTTCCCTGAAATCGGCTTACACATCGAAAAGCCGCAACCTGTATGCTCATGTCAATTACCGGCAGCTCCTGGGCGACAGCTGGAAGATCAGCGCCGGCCTGGCCTACGACGATAACCGGGATGAGGTCAATACCCGGCTCCTGGACCGGGATAACCAACAGGTATTTCTTTCTCATGATCCGTACCGCTACAAGAACAGCGATTTTCTGACACGCTCCGTCTTTGCCCAGGGGCGGTTGGTCCTGACGCATATGTTCGGACGCAACCAGTCAATCGATTTCGGTGCGGAACATTTCTATACGCGGGACCGGTTCACACACAACGATTCCCTGTCTGCGCTTACCGATCATCTTTCAGCCGTTTTTGCAGAGGGCAATCTCCAGCTCAGCTCCCATATTTCCGCACGCGCCGGCCTGCGGATGGAATATTCCTCCCTGCTCGGACGCACTACCTGGTCGCCCCGGCTCAGCCTGGCTTACCGGATCAGCGACGGCGCGCAGTTCAACGCCGCTTATGGCATGTTCTACCAGAAACCGGATAATGTCTACCTGTTCGCCAACCGGCGGCTGGACTTCTCCCGGGCCGATCACTACGTGATCAATTTCACCCGAAAGGCCGATAACCGCTTCTTCAGGATCGAAGCTTATTACAAGCAATATCATGACCTGGTAAAGACCGATCCGGCATATGACAATAACGGGAAGGGGTATGCCAAAGGTATAGAATTGTTCTGGCGCGATAAAAAGACGATACCCGATCTGGATTACTGGGTTTCCTATACCTACCTGGATACCAAAAGGGATTTTCTCGACTATCCGTATACGTTGCGCCCGGCTTTTACATCGCCGCACACCGCAACGCTGGCGGTCAAGAAATTCTTTCCCGGCATCAGCACCAGCGTGAATGTATCCTATGCTTTCGCTGCGGGACGTCCGTACTACGACATAGCGGAACAGCCGGAGGGGCCGGCCCGGGTCCGCGACGAGGGCCATACCCGCGCTTACAATGTAGTTAACCTGCATATCGCTTACCTGTTCAATATGTTCAAAAAATGGAAACAGCCCGCCTTCTCCGGGGTAGCCCTCGGCGCCAATAACCTGCTGGGCACCCGCCAGGTGTTCGGGTATAACTACAGCAGCAACGGACTTAATAAGATCCCCGTTACGCCGCCTGCCCGGCGGTATTATTTCATCGGCTTCTTCACCAGCTTCGGCGTGGACCGCACCAGCGATTTCATGGATAACATGGATAGTAATCTGTAACGCATTTATTCACTTCAAAAATCAAACGTCATGGCATTCGTATTATTGATCATCCTGCGGGTATTGTTTATTGCCTGCATGGTATTCATCATCGGTTATGTATTCGGTTCCTTTTCCAAAAAACCGGCGCTCAGGACCATCACCCGGGTGGCCACGATCCTCGTGATCCTGATCTACATCGGCATGAACATCTTTGTCATGCGCGGGATCAGGGGCAACGGGTACGGCTGGTGCCACCGCGGCTATCCCGCCGAACGGCACTGGCGGCATGACGGTTTCCCGGAACACCGGCAGGGACCGCCCGCCGCTTATCCCGGCACGGACTCCACGGCCCGTCCCACCCGGTAAACCGAATCAGCACAGCTTTTATCCGCCGCACAGCAGGATATGCCGTTGCCCTCCGGGGTCAGACGCAGGCATTTCCCGGCTGCGCGGCGGACGCTGTTGACGGCAGAGATGCTGAAACAGAATTTTTATATCTTTAGCAGGATCATTACAGATATAACCATGGACAAAGCCAGCAGAAACAATCTCTTTACCGCCTTCGCCCTTTTATGCCTGATCTGCTCCTGCAGCAAAAAGGACGATAGCTCAGCCGGGGATTCCAAGGGGGAAAATTACAGTCAACAGGCTCCCGGAAAATCTGCCCATGACCTGCTCACAGCGGACAGGTTTACCACCCTGAATATCGAAGTGCTTTATATGAAAGGATACGCGCCGGACGGAGCCGCTATCGAACAGTGGAAAGAATTCCTAAGCAGCCTGGTACATAAACCGGGCGGGATCCGTATCACACAGACCCAACTGCCCGCATCGGGAAAAGAAGAGCTTTCCCTGAATGACATCATAAGCATAGAAAAAAAATACCGCAAGTCCTATACGCACGATAATGAGCTGGATGTCTCGCTGATTTATACGGATGGCGGATATACCGATCCGGATGTATTGGGCATTGCCTACCGGAACACTTCTATATGCCTGTTCGGAAAAACCATTGCCACTCATTCCGGAAACGTCGGACAGGTAAGCCGGACCAAGCTTATGGCTACGGTACTGGAGCATGAATCCGGGCACCTCCTTGGCCTGGTGAATACCGGCTCCGACATGCAAGCCGACCATGAAGACCGGGAACATATCCATCACTGCAACAACCAGAATTGCCTGATGTATTATGCTGCTGAAACCACAGACATACTGGGCGTCATTATTTCCGGGAATATTCCTCCTCTTGACGACAACTGCCGCAATGATCTGAAAGCGAACGGAGGTCAATAAACGGGGCAACTGACCGCGCCTTCCGCGATTTCTCCTGTCATCTTGCCGCAAACGGAGCCAGGGCCTGTTTCCATATATGAATGGCGCCGGCCATTTCCGTTTCATCTAAAGAACAGTAACCTATGCGTATGAAGTCACGTGGCGTAGAAACATTCGGTTGAAAAAAATAATTACTACCATCGCTGATCTTTAATCCCAGCTTTCCTGCATTCAGGGCAACGGCGCTGGCGCTTATATTCTTTCTGTAGGTTGCCCAGATGGCCAATCCACCGTTCGGCCGGTCAAACGTTAAATATTCTCCCAGCTGCTCCCGAAGCAACCGGCAGGTATTTTCCAACCGGTCCTGATAAACCTTGTGCGACTTTTTGATGTGCCGGGCAATATCACCGGTGCTTAACAGCTCGGCGGTCGCTTCTTCCAGCAGCTGTTCGCCTTGCCGGTCAATCAATTTACGAAGGGCAGCGGCTTCGTTTATGACCACTTCAGGAGCCACCATAAACCCGATCCGGATGCCGGGTGCAATGCTTTTGCAAAAGGAACCCACATAAATAATATGCCTGCCCATATCCAGACTTGCCAAAGGCAAAAGAGGACTGCTGGTAAAGTGATAATCAAAATCATAATCATCTTCAAGCAATGCAAATCCGTACTGGCGGGCCAGGTCCATTAGGCGCATGCGCCGCTCTGCACAGAGGGTAACCGTGGTAGGCCGGTGATGATGCGGGATAATGTAGACCATCTTAGGCACCTTCTTTTTACACAACCGCTCAATCCGGTCTACATCCATACCGTCTTTATCTACCGGGACGAATACCAGATTTGCTCCTGCCAGCTTAAAGGTTTGATTCGCATCCATATAGCCTGGTTCCGGGACGCATACAGTATCCCCGGGACGTATGAGCAGCTGCGCAGTTAAATAAATGGCCATCTGCGTTCCTTTGGTGATCAGTATCTCTTTTTCTGTGACCTGCATCCCTCTGGTCCGGTTTAGAAATTTAGCCAGTTCGACCCGGAGACGATAGGAACCCTGCTCCGGGCCATACATAAGAAATTGGCTTGATGACCGGCCCTTCCCAAATCTTCTGTATTCCCGCACCAGCTGATCAATCGGGGCAATTCTGGGATCAGGAAAGCCGTCATCGATTTTATACAGCGGCGGAGGTACTTTCAGGTCATTGACGCTCCTATCCGGATCTGTTAGGATACCGCCATCAGAAGCGCGTTGCTTGATCAACGGATAAGCAGGTTGCCGGCTGCGCCTTAACTTTTTGCTATTTTCCTCAATGGTACGAGCCGAAGTATCCGGCAGATGACTGGAAACATACACGCCGCTTCTATCCTTGGTTTCTACCCAGCCCTGCGCATCCAACTCCTCGTAGGTCGCCACCACCGTTTTACGATTGAGCTGCAGGCTTTGCGCCAGTTCGCGTGAAGACGGCAGCGCCTGGCCCGGCTTCAGGATGCCGCGGCAAATCAGCTGTATGATTTCCGATTCCAATTGCAGGTATAAAGGACTATGCTGCCCGTCTTTTTTGAATGAAACCTCAAGAATCTTTTTTATCATAACTGGACCCCTGTATTTTTTGAAATTGGACCCTCAAGGTAACCAAATTAAAGGTTAGTTTTATACGGCTATTAAAAAGTCATTGTACAACTTTCAATATTAAGATCATGCTGAAAACAGGATGGAGCACAACAGTGTACGACCGCATCGCTCCATTAAGGAGATGGATGATGAACAAACAGGGAGGTCTGTTATGAAGGCGATCGTAGTAACGGACCAGGCGGCAGGAACAGCCGGGATGAAGTTGGTGGAACGGCCTGAGCCACATGCAGCGGGACTCGACAATCTCTCCGGCGTAGGCTATGGCGATGTCGTCGTCCAGGTTCATGCGTCGGGTTTCACCGGGGATGAGCTCACATGGCCCTCTACCTGGACCGATCGGCTCGACCGTGACCGGACGCCGTCTATTCCCGGACACGAGCTGGCCGGAGTGGTTATCGCCCTCGGCTATGGAACAACAGGGTTGTCGGTAGGACAGCGGGTATTCGGCCTCACAGACTGGTATCGCGACGGGACGCTGGCGGAGTATACGGTCGTCGAGACACGCAACCTCGCGCCGCTGCCGGGCGATGTTGACTTCACGATGGGCGCAGCCCTCGTGATGCCGGGCCTGACCGCGTGGCAGGGGCTGTTCGAGCACGGCCGCCTTCAGGCGGGACAGCGTGTGCTTGTGCACGGTGCGGCCGGGGTGGTCGGCTCGATGGCAACCCAGCTCGCACGTGAAGCCGGAGCGTATGTTATCGGTACCGGGCGCGCCGGCGGCCGTCAGACAGCGCTTGACTTCGGCGCGCAGGAGTTTGTAGACCTCGACAACGACACCCTGGAAGATGTCGGCAGTGTCGATCTGGTTTTCGATGTCCTCGGCGGAGACATCGCAAAGCGGTCTGCAGGCATGATCCGGGCCGGAGGAACGCTGGTCACCATCACCGGCCCTACCGAGGCGCGGCCTGCTGACGGCCGGACGGTTGACTTCATCGTCGTACCCGATCGCGACCAACTGGGTGAGATTGTGCGGCGGGCACGGGACGGACGGCTGCGGACAAACATCGGCAACGTCTCTACCCTCGATGACGCCGTTGCCGCCTTCAATCCGGCCAAGCGGGTCAAGGGAAAAACGATCATCCGCATCCGCCCCTGAGGAACCGGCGAAATCAAGCGGCTATAGCTACCCGGAGCATCCCTGCCCGCCATTGAACGAACGGGCAGAAATCGCAGCGTAACCCATTCCATCTGCAATAAGGGCGCAACATACCGGCGCCGTCCGGCATAGCACGCTCACGCGCAAGGACAAGCAAGCCTTTAGTCATAAATCCGGCACACACATTATTCACATTCAAAAAAAAAACAAAAAATGGAAAAGCATCTTCAGGAACTCGTAAACGCCATGAATGAATTGGTATCAAAAGGTCAGCTTACCGACGCGGCCGAAAAATACTTCGCACCGAATATCAAGACCATCGAATATGACGGCTCGGTAACGGAGGGAAAACAAGCGGCCCTAAAAAAACTAACCGACTTTGTGAGCTCCATTCAAAAGGTGAAAAAAATTGAGCTGCTCCGATCTGCTTCTGATGATAACGCCTCCTTCTCGGAATACATTTTAGATCTCGATATGAAGGACGGAAGCAATATCTATCTGCATGAGATAATCCGGTCATTATGGGAAAACGGCCAGGTTGTAGAAGAACGGTACTTCAAAGGATAACGATTCCTTTGTTTTCAACGACAAAGGGTTTACGATCGAATCAATTTTTTTACTTAAGGAAAATACGCTCATGTTAAGATGGCTTGATATCATAAAATTTGCAAATAACGGTACTCCCGCTCCCGATAAAAGAGTGGAAAAAACGCCGGAAGAGTGGAAAGCACTTCTTACAGAAGAGCAGTTCAAGATTACACGACTTAAAGGAACAGAGCGGGCCTTTAGCTCGGAACTCTGTTCCTATTTTGCGCCGGGCAGATATGTTTGTGTTTGTTGTGATACGGCGCTTTTTGATGCGGAAGAAAAATTCGAAAGCGGAACGGGCTGGCCATCCTTCACCCAACCGATAAAAGAAAATGCGGTTGCCTATCACAAAGACCGCTCCCTCGGCATGCAGCGAATAGAAGCGCGCTGCAATACTTGCGATGCGCACCTGGGTCACGTCTTTCAGGACGGCCCCATGCCCAGCGGACTTCGCTATTGCATCAACGCGCTTTCGTTGAAAAAAGTAGCTGTCAGCGAAAAGAAAATAGACTTTGGCGGAGGCTGCTTCTGGTGTACTGAAGCTATCTTTCAGCGACTGAGGGGCGTAATAAAGGTTGAAAGCGGCTATAGCGGAGGCACGGTTATTAACCCTACCTACAGGGAAGTTTGCAGCGGTACAACCGGACATGCCGAAATAGTCGAAATTACTTACAAGCCCGAAGAAATTTCCTTTGAGGATTTACTGAAAATACATTTAAGCACCCATAATCCCACGACTGTTGACAGACAGGGGGCAGATAGCGGCTCCCAATACCGGAGCATAATCTTTTACAGAAACGAAGAGGAGAAACAGACGGCCATGCGGGTTATTGACGAAGCGCAGAAGTCATATTCGGACATGATCGTTACTCAGCTGCAAATGTTCGAACATTTTTATAAAGCTGAAAATTATCATCAGGACTACTACAATCAAAATCAGGAAGCTGGATATTGCCAGGCGGTCATTAATCCCAAACTGTCAAAGTTCAGGGATTTGTACCATGACAAATTAAAACAATAGCAAAAAGCACGATTATGGAAACAATTGACATACACGAAGGCGATAACGGAATTACCTTTTTTTCACTCAAAATTGATGATCGTGAAGTGGGCAGAATGATGATTGATATTTCTCCCGGTATATTGAGAGCGGGGCACACTGGCGTTGATCTTTCACAACGCCACAACGGCTATGGTAAAAAATTGGTGGAGGCGGTAGTCGACTATGCACGTAAAAATGATCTGAAAGTGATAGCGGACTGCGGATTTGTAGCCATGATGTTTAACAAGTATCCTGAGCGCTATGGAGACATTCGGGGCACCAGGTAATTGAAATAATATCATGGCATTGACTAAAAATGAAATCAGCATGCTAATACAGGTAACCGGAAGCCCCGGTTCCTGAAAATCGGGAGGATCAGGGAAAATCCGTATCTTTAAAAAAAGCGTTTTCCCATGGACCAGCGTATCATCGATCTGTTCGACGAGTATACCCATAAGCCGCTGAAGCGCCACGAATTTATCAGCCGCCTCGTCAAGCTCACCGGCAGCATGGTAGCCGCCACCGCTATCCTGCCCCTGCTGGAAGTGCAGTATACCTCCGCCGCCACCATTACCGAGAGCGATCCCGACATCCTGACGGAAGAAATCACCTATGCCGGCGATCAGACCACGATGAAAGCCTATTTCGCCCGGCCCAAAGCCGCGGGTAAATACGGCGGCGTGGCGGTGATCCATGAGAACCGCGGACTCAATCCTCATATCCGCGATGTCGCCCGGAGGGTGGCCAAAGCCGGTTACCTCGCACTGGCCCCGGATGCCCTGTCCCCGCTCGGCGGCACCCCCTCAAACGAAGACCAGGCGAGGGAGATGTTCGGAAAGCTAAACGCGCAGCAAAACATCCGGAACTTCATGAACGGGCTCGGCTACCTGCGGAAACGGCCGGAATCCAACGGCAAGACCGGCTGTGTGGGTTTCTGCTGGGGCGGCGGCGTAGCCAACCAGCTGGCCGTGCACGATCCCCTGCTGAAGGTGGCCGTCCCCTATTACGGCATGCAGCCGGATGCCGCCGACGTACCCCGTATCAAGGCCGTGATGCAGCTTCATTACGGAGGACTGGACAAACGTATCGACGCGGGCATACCGGCTTATGAAGCCGCCCTGAAAGCAGCAGGCGTGCACTACGAGCTGTACGTCTATGAAGGCGCACAACATGCTTTTCATAACGATACCGCCCCTACGCGTTACAATAAGCAGGCCGCTACGCTGGCCTGGGAGAGGACCCTTCGCGCCTTCCGGGATAATCTTCGCTGATCCATCCGGAGAAATCTTCGCCGATCCTCGCGGGACAACCTGTTTCCACCCCCGCCCGGAATGTCCCGGAAAAATTTAACCGGAATCGCTTATATTGGCCTTTTTTTCATGCCGCCGTACAGCGGCATGCCGGTCTTTGCACACAAAGGCCGGCCTGAATCATAATCAGCCCGAATGAAACAACGCTTACTTTTCACCCTCCTGGCCGGACTGTCCGCCTCCTTCGCGGCAGCCCAGTCCCCTTCCCGGTCGTCGGACAAAACCACCGGAAACCAATACTGGAACAGCGATCTGAAGATCGTACCCTTCCGGCTTCCCCTGCCGCCGGCCGGGTATAAGCCCGTCTATATCGATCTGGACGGAGATGGCGATCCCGATATCCTGAAATCCATGACAAAAGACAGTATCCCCGTCCTGTGGGTGGACGACGACGATGATATGAAGGAAGGCGATTGGGAAGGGGATACCGACAGCGACTGCCTGCTGATAGACCGGAACAAAGACGGAAAATACGGTTCGTTCGGGGACCTGGTCATCGACTGGTCCGATACGGACGGAGACCAGCTGGCCGACATGCAGGTCATTGCGGATTATCCGTCTTCAAAGACGCCCAAGGCATGGCCCAACGGGCATTACATGTGGGTGCTGGACACCGATCATGATCAGGTTTTCAATTACGTGGACTGGAATACTTTCCGCCTGGAATCATGGGAGCACAGCGGCACTTCTGATTTCTTCCCGGACTACAGCGGACAAAGCATGTTCATGAAAGTGCATGCCGCCACGAACAGGATAGCCGATCTCCGGCTCAACTGGGAAAATCCTTTTCTCTTCTATGACCCGGATAAAGACGGCCTCTCTGAAATGGCCGTACGGCTGGTAGACCCGCCCGGCTACTTCAACGACCCGAAGCAGCAGACCAACCCGGAGACCATGCGCCTGTCGGGTAAGGTAAACTGGGTATCCATCGCCGTAGACCTGGACAACGACAACGGCACCGGCGATGAATTCGATTTTGACTTTACGCTGGGCTTCCGCGGGGAAGGATTCGACTACCGCGATCAGGTGCATACCTTTAAAAATATGGGGGGACTTGCCGCCGCCGACTCCTTTTTCCTGGATCCCCGGTTCCGTCATCTTGACCAGCTGATCTACGCCGACCACGAGCATGCCCTGCCCCTCATCTTCAACCGCGGGAAATGGGACCAGGTTTATTTCGTCTACGACGAAGACGACGACTGTCACCGCTGGGAAAGGGTGGAATTCCTGGACCCGCTGGATCCCTTTAAGACCGGCACCCGCAAAGGCGGTATCGACAACAATCCCCAGTCCGACCCTGCCGGCGACCGGGGCGAATGGGACCTGGATAATTCCGGAAAAGGACAGCTTTATATCAGCCGCTTCGACGGCAGGATGCATCTCTACGGCGCGGAGTGGGGCTGCTGGAGAATAGACCAGGAGGCCGCCGCCTACCAGGGATGGGACCGGCGCATCATAAAAACGGAACCCAAAACATTCGCCACCGTCAAATACGAGGATAGCGACAACAACGGTTTTTTTGACAAGATACGTTACGACCTCGACGGAGACACTACTTTTGAACAGACGGTAGACCTCAAATCCCTGGGTATAGACGATCGCTGCGAGCTGATCGACGTTTCCCGTTTCAGCTACCGTGATTATACCAATCTGCAGAAAAAAACTGCAGAACAGCTTTGGCAAAATGCCCAGGCTGCCGTAAAGGCGGCCAAACAGTACGGGCTGAACACGGCCTGGTACGCCAAGCTCCTGAGCGCATACTCCGTGCAGGAAAAGTACCACAACGGGTACTGGCTGCAGTTTTATATCTACAAAGACCTGGAAGATCTTTTTATGCGAAAGGGAGACCGCACCCTGCTGAAAGCTTTGAACAAAGCCTATTACGGATCAGACTGGAAAAGCCTGACAGCAACCCGGTAGGCCCGCGGCTATAAACCTCTGACGCGGCCGGGAGGTGCAAGGACCGGCGTATACCCGGGCTCTTATTGCCATTCGCATAGTCCTGCTACAGCGGTTTGCTGCACAGCAGGATCTCATCCGATTTTCCGCGGTCATACATGAACCAGGTCATATAGCTCCTGCCGTTGACAACAAGCTGCCGGGGATGAAGCGGGCTTTTTATGTCGGTGCCGTCGCTAAAGATAAGATAGTTGCCCTGACCGGCGCCGCCACCCAGAAAAGCCCAGGCCGAGGCTGCCGCATTACACCAACCCTGCCCGGGACTGGGCGCCTCGTCACTGATCTTTTTGCCGTTGAGATAAAGACCGGCCGGCTGCTTATTGGAACCGCTTTCCACCATTATGGAAAAGAGGTTGTTCCCGCTCAGGTCCAGCCAGGGATCGTTGATCGGAATATCCTTCAGCATCTTTCCGTTCTCAAAAACCGTACTCCCTTCCCCGGAATGCTCCATCATCTGCCGGGTCATTTGCTGCTGGAGCTGCTCTCTTTGGGTATCATCGGTGATTTTGGAAAGCGCAGCCATCTCCTCGTATCCCGCCGGAAGCAGCAGACAGGGGTGATCCAGGTCGCGGTTAAACAGTATGTCGCTGGCCAGTCCTATGCTCCGGGATTTACCCTGCCCGGAAACGAGCAGGTAATTCATCCTGGATGCATTCTCCGCATCAGGCAGCACAATGGCATAGAATTTTGACCGGGTCTTATCGACATACAGCTTGTTGACCGCCATATAAGGCCCGTATGTTTTCCCGTTAAAATGAATGGAAATCCGGAGACTTCCCGCCGCATCTCCGCTTACATAGCGATCGTACTCTTTATCGTTTCCCGGCGACAGCTCAACGGTCCACGGATAGTCATAGCGCCGGCTGGCATCGACCAACGCTTTGTCCAGTCCGCCCACAGTGGTCTCCTGACTTTTTTTACCATTCTCAAAAATATAAGCCGCATCCTTTTCCGAACCCATGCCCGCCTCGCTGAGGCTTTCGGCTTTGGTCATCACTCCCACGACGACGGTGGCCGTGATCATCGTATCCCGGACCGCTACGCCGGAATGATCTTCTATAAAATATTCTCCCTTCAGGAAGGCGGCGCTGCCGGCATGTACTACCGTTACACCTTGCTGCTCAAGACCGGATACCGATAGTTTTCCGCCCTGCGGGATATCGCTGCCCGGCCCGGGTTGCGCGGCATCTCCCCCGGCCGCATCTCCGGACAACGCCGTGCCGGCCACCTCCTTAACGGTGTTTTTCAACTTTTTCAGGAATTGCGCCTGGGCTGCTGTTACCAGCACCGTCAGGCCCGCAGCAAGGCCAAGCGCGCGGCTGCTCTTCAGTATGGTTTCTTTTCGGATAAGCATGATGGTTGTTTTTCTTGATGTCGTTTGTTCCCTGCAAAACGGATATACAGGCATCCTCAGGGCAGGCTGGTCAGGGTAAAGACCTTTTGATACCGGAACCGTCCCCCGTCGGCCGTAAAAGTGGTATCGTATACCCGGCTAAAAGAAGACTGCGCCTGCAGGCTTAGAGGTTGCTCCGAGGGAGGTTCAACCGAAACAAGGGGATGATCCACCGTGTTGGTCTGACATCCGCTCTCGTCACAGGCCGTTGCCGTCCAGGTACCGTCTACCAGCGCCGATTTCAATATACAGGTCAGCTCATTCGTCTCCGGGTTATAGCTGCCTCCCGTTATGGTGATGTTGCGGTAAGCCGTTGTTACCATGGAGAAAGTACCGTCAGGCACATGCAGGTAATCGATCTTATAAACGTCGTGGGTCTCCCGGTCATAGATTACTTTCTGCCCGGCATCCAGATGAAAGAAAACATTGTTGTTAAAGGATGTTACAATCTGGATACCCTCGCTTGAAGTGGCCGTTCCGGTGGTTTTGATATTCAGCCGCCATTTGCTGCCCATGATGCTCACATCCTGTACAAGATAGATACGGCCATGTTTCAGGGTTTGTATGCCGGCGGTAATGGCCACCGGATTTTGGCCGGGCACCTTCGAGGGAGCATGATAGGAAAAGGATTGGCTTCCGGTGATGGTGCCGGTCTGCGTATTTCCGTTCGCGACGCCGTTTACAAACCAGAAGTCGGGTTTCAGCGCATGCTGCTGCTCTTCTTCCGGGGTGGCCGGAGGCGGTACCAGCGGCGCCAGCAGGTTACAGTCCGCACAGCCGCTCAGGTCTACATTGTCGGCAGCGGTTACGGGATCGGCCACCAGGGGCGCCAGCAGCGCAATGTCGCCGTCGTCTGCATTATCCTTTTTTATCGTAGAAGGCGGCGCCCGCATAATGCACGTCAGGCTGGCAACAGCTTCCGTCGGCATATGAACGGTCCGCGCGTTATCTGTCGAATGCTGACCCTGGTACCGCAGGGTCAGGTGAAAACAGGTGTAGACGCTCCAATGACTGAAGTGGGTAATGGGTACGGCAAGCGTATGCTTTACCGTATCCACCACCCCGTTGATGGGCGCATACCACTTCCCGTCTTTGTCGTAACGGAAGGCTACCCCGATATTCCAGGGAGCGTTGCCTTTCAGCCAGGCGCTGTCATAATGGAAGGTAAGCCATACCGGTTTTCTAAAACGGGTACCTTCCGGCAGCAGGCGGAACTGATGCAGCAGCGCAGCGCTGTCTGCAAACCGGGCGTCGGAAGTACTTAGCTCCACGCGGGTGCCGGACATCATGGCGCCGGCCGGTATATTTAATGTAATCCTGCCGTCCTGCAGGGTAATGGCGGTATCCTGCCTATTGTAAGAAAGAGCAGCCCCGCCCGTGTCAGACGGAGGAACGGAAGGGTGTTCATCGTTGTCCTTGCTGCACTGTACACATACGGCAGCGAGGAGCAGAAAAAAGAAAGACAGATGGATAAATCGTTTCATAGCTGAGGATTGATAGGCAATAGAAAAAATAAAGTGTCCGGTTTTTTACAGCTTGATGAATTCAACACGCCTGTTGTTGGCTTTACCTTCGGCGGTATTGTTTTTATCTATGGGCTTGGTCTCTCCCAGCCCCTTTGTACTGAGACGGCTGCCCGCTATCCCCATCCCTGCAAGCGCGGTTTTCACAGCGCATGCCCTTTCAAGGGACAGCTTCATGTTGGCCGCATCATCACCGTCGCTGTCTGTATGCCCGTCAATCTCGAATTTCAGATCGCCGTGATCCTTCATCAGCCGTGCTATTTCGTTGAGCGTGCCCATGGATTCCGGTTTGATGACCGAGCTGTTGACGTCAAACAATATTCCGTGGGTAATGAATTTTCCGTCGGTAACAATTTTGTTGTACTTATCGTCTCCCCCGGCGGCTATACGCATATTCTTTATCTTAAAGCCATAATGCGGATCACCCAGGATCGCGAGATGACCGGCTCCCGCCGGCAGGGTATTGGACGCTGCTACGCGATATTGATCGATATAGACTTTCCCTATGTTTTTTCGAACATACACGGCGATATGGTGCCACCTGCCGCGCGTATACAGAGACCGGGTAACGGCTTCCGGAAACTTTATCTCCGCCGTTCCCGGACTTCCTCAGATCCCCCCCGATGCGCTTTGGATATAAAACCCGTATAAGGGATGATTACCGGAATGCTTATCGATGCTGTCGCGAAATTCGACGGCAAAGCTGTTGACATACCGGAAATAATTATCGTCCGGATTTTCGTACATCATGTCGAACTCCACGGTAAACTGCTCCGGCAGGTAGCTGCTGCTGTTCATGAGCGGGGACACCATTCCGCGGGTACCGGCTGCCATGTGCAACAGCTTCTGCCCTTCGTAACTTTGGATTTCAGCATTGCCTTTGTCGAGCGTAAACCGCGCAGGCAGCTCTCCGTCGGGCTCGCTGCTCAGATCGGGCTGGAAGATGATCCGGTCGCCCGGTACAAAATCATAGTTGTGATAATCTGCCATGGGAGCCGGAGCGACGGAAGGCGCGGCGGCATCCTCACGGGCAGACGCCGGAGGCGGAGCATCACGCTGCGTCTGCGGAGCCTGGGCTTCTTCTCCTTTTACAGCTTCGGCAGCTCCTTTTTTAACCTTGTCGACCGCGGCATCGGCGGCATTTCCGGAAGTATTTACCGCCTGCCTTTCGACGCGGTCTTTTACTTCATTTTTGATGCGTTTCCAAAGCTGGGCATCTGCATGCTGACGGAGGCCAAGCAAGAGCCCGAGCAGGAGAAGGCTTACAGAAAGACGGAGTGTTTTTTTCATGAGCATATGATTTGTGGAAGTTGCAGGTACAAATGTCCGCTACCTGCGCATGCCGGTCAATCCTGTAAAAGCAGGATTTCTGCATCTCCCCTGAAAAGGGGATTTTTAGGGAAGCGCTTGCGGGGTTGGTTTTTTTTGATGAATTTTATCAGAAAGACCGGCAACGGCTATCTACCGCTATGCGACAACCGCTACATGCTTTCCTCCTTTTCTGCCTGCTTTCCGGTTTCCTGACGCAGCTGCACGGGCAGGACAAGTATACAGACAGCCTTATACAAGAGCTGACAAAGCCGCTGCCGGACACCGCCCGGATCGGCATCCTCCTGACACTGGGAGATAAACGCGCCTACTACAACGGCGATGAAGCCAGGTCATATCTTACCACCGCCTATCAGCTGGCCCGAAAAAGCAGCCGGTATATGGATATGGGGACCGCCATGGCCTATACCGGCACGGTTTACTACTATAAAGATGATTATGACAGCGCGCTCTATTATTACCGGCAGGGTATCGCCCTTTTTAAAAAAGACACCTCCCTCGAGGCACGGTTAGCCGTTTTAACCGTAACGTCCGAAATCGGCGATGTGCGCGTAGACCGGGGAGATTTTACCACCGGCATCCGTATTTACCTGCAGGTGATCGACACGCTCAACCGGTATGCTCCGGAGGATCACAATGCCATCGGGAATACTTATGCGGCCATAGCCAACGTATACCGGCAGCTGCGGCAGTACAATAAAGCGCTCGGCTATTCTCAAAAAAGCCTGGCCGAGCTGGAGCAGGACAAAACCAAGCCGGTCGCCGCAGCCTTCTCCGCGCTGGCTGTAGCGGGCAACCTGATCTCGGTAAAGGATTTTAAAGCGGCAGAAGCCTATCTTAACCGTACAAAGGCGATCGCTCTGAAATTAAATTCCCCCACCCTGCTCTGTCAGTTGTACGGCACCCGGGGCAGCTTCTACGATAAGCAAGGTGATCTGAACGGGGCGGTGCGCGCTTACGAGCAAGCGTTCCGCTATGCGGAGCAGGCCGGGGATATTTACGGCCAGGTCAGCGCCCTGCTGCAGATGGGACTCATCAGCGCGGACCCGGAAAAAAAGGATTACGCCGCTGCCGGCGCCTATCTGGAGAAAGCCCTGATCCTTACCCGCGCTACCGGTGATAAACACCGTGAAGCGCGCACGCTGAAGAATCTGGCCGAAGTGAAAAGTCAGCAGCACCGCAATAAAGCGGCTGTTGATTATTACCGGCAATATATCCGGCTCAGCGACAGCCTCAACGAAACGGAAACCCAGGAAAAAATCAACGAAATAGAGAACAAGTACCAGGCCGGGAAAAAGCAGCTCCGGATCATCACCCTGCAAAAAGACAAACAGCTGCAACAAGCCGCCCTTCACCGGAAAGGCATGCTGAACATTGCCCTCATCGCCGGCTGCGCGCTGCTGCTGCTGATCGGGACGCTTGTTTATAAGAACTTTAAAAACAAGCACCGCCTGCTCAGGCAGGAGGAGGCATTGCATACGCAACAGATTGCCGAGCTGGAAAAAGAACGGCAGCTGGTAGCTGCCCAATCCGTACTGAAAGGGCAGGAAGAAGAAAGAAGCCGCCTGGCCCGCGATCTGCATGACGGCGTGGGCGGTCTGCTGTCAGGAGTAAAATTAGCTTTGTCAACCATGAAAGGAAATGTATTTTTATCAGAGCAGCATGCCCGGTCGGTGAACCATATCATCGATCAGCTGGACCGGTCGATCACGGAGCTGCGCCGGGTATCGCACAACATGATGCCGGAAGCCCTGATCAAATTCGGGTTAAAGGAAGCCCTGGAAAACTACTGTGAAAACCTGAACCTGTCGGGAAAGATCACCGTCCGCCTTCAGACCTATGGTCTCGAAGAGCGTATGGAACAAAATACCGAAATCGTACTGTACCGCATTATCCAGGAGCTGCTCAACAACGTGATCAGGCATGCCGAAGCTGACAAGGTGCTCATACAGTTCATGCGAAAAGAGAACCGTTTCAGCCTTACTGTCGAAGACAACGGAAAAGGTTTTGATACGGAGGGCATATCCGGACAGGGAGGAGCGGGCCTGGCCAATGTCAGGGCTCGGGCGGAATACCTGGACGGTACGGTGGATATCCGGTCCGCGCCCGGAGAGGGCACCTCGGTAACGGTTGACGGCACTTGCGGATAACCGCTCTTTACGATGCGGCATTTTTCATGATAACCAAGCGATATGTCCATCCAGGTTTTTATCGTAGATGACCACCCTATGGTGGTCGCCGGCTTGCGGACCCTGCTGGGGCAGCTGGAAGATATTACAGTGGCCGGCACTGCGGGAAGCGCCTTTGAAACCATGCCGCTGCTGAAAAAACATACGGTCGATGTGTTGTTGCTGGACATCAATCTTCCGGATGTCAGCGGTATCGATCTTTGTAAAAAGATACACCGGGAATTTCCCGGCATAAAAATACTCGGCATCAGCACTTTCAGCGAGCGCAGCTATATCTCCCGCATGATCGGGAACGGAGCGTCGGGCTACCTCATCAAAAGCGCCTCGGCAGAAGAGATAGCCGGCGCCATCCGGACGGTCTTGCAGGGAAAACTCTACCTGAGCCTGGAAATGGAACATGTATTACAGCCTTCTGCAGCCCTGACAGCGGGGGTGCTGCCTGCGCTGACCAAAAGAGAAAAGGAAGTGCTGCAGCTGATCGCAGAAGGATTCACCAACAACCAGATCGCCGCACAGCTCTTCATCAGCCCGCTGACGGTAGACAGTCATCGGAAGAACCTGCTGATGAAGCTGGGGGTGAACAATACCGCTGCGCTGATCCGGCTGGCGATTGCTCATCATCTTCTCTGAAGCGGCCGGCGCTCCGTTGTCCTCATCTTCATTCCTTTTGCAAGATCAGCTTCTCCCGGTCGCCGTTATAGACCTGCTGCATGAAGCCCCGCAGGCTCTCGTAGCTCTCGCTGGGATAAGTACCTCCGCGGAGTGCAAAATTCCTGCAGTAGGTGATCCGGCCATCCGCTATCCGGCAGCTGGCATGATACTCGCCAAAGGCGTTTTTAACATCGATATCCGCCGGAACCAGCTCGGGATGATAATGTGCGGGAAGGGCATATATCAGGGTATCGGTTTCCGTAAAGCCGCGTGCGATATAAACTTTCCGGGTACGGTGATATACCCTGTCCGGCACACCACCCAGCCTGTTCACACTGTTCAGGGGCAGATACATCCTGTCTCCGCTAACCGTCGCATACCGGTCGCAGCGGATGTCGAATTGCTCCTTTGCAAGCGGCCGGGAAGTTTTTTCACGCGCTATGCCGTATCCGCTGATGATGCCGTTGGGAAAATCATACATCTGCCTCAGCTGTTTTTCGGCATCCTGTTGTCCCAGGTGATCCTGAAAATCGCGATCCTCGTAACACAGGCCGGTAAGCAAAGCGCTGACCTTTCCGGATAGGGCACAGCTGCTGTCCAGCGCAAAGCTGGCGGCATACTGCCGTCTGTTCAACGTATCGGCATAGGTTGGGGTATGGACCAGCACGCCGCCCGATTCGCTGCAGAGAAGACCATAACGGTCGTCGGTAAAATACCCGAGAAATCCGAAAGGTTCATTCCGGTCTGTACATTCCAGCCATATCGAATCCTTCCCCGACGGCACACAAAGGATGATATGATCGCCCTGAACCGGGCTGGCAAAATCTTCAAGATAGTCCTGCTTCTCATCTCCCGACTTTATCTCGGTATAATAAGCGGGTATGTCTGCTGCAGCCAGCAAAGCCTTCATATAGTTGACCAGTCCCTTGCAATCGCCATATCCCAGGCGGTCCACTTCTTCCGCGCGCATCGGCTGCATGCCCCCTATACCCATCTGCACACTAACGTACCGGCACTTGGACTGCATATAGGCATACAGCTTTCTTACTTTCTCTTCGGTAGAGGGAAGATCATTCGTCATCTCCCGGACTTTCTGCACCGTCTGCTCAGGCAGCTCATCCCTTCCCTGCAGCAGATGAATGGATACCCAACGGCCATATTCCTGCCAGTTGCGGATCGTTCCCTTTATGCCGTAATACGAAAACTGTACGGGCTCCGCCCAAAGCATGGGCAGGTATTTTCTGTCCGGCGGACTGTAGGGTTCGGTCCTGACGGCGGACAGGCCTGTCACTTCCCACACGTAGTGATGTTCACCCTTCTCCGTAAACTCGCGCTGCGCGGCTTTCAGGTTCAGCATCTTGAACCGCACCGGCAGGCTTTCGGGAGCAACAAGCGTATAAGAGCTTTTTTCGACGGCAACATGCGCATCGGGTATCGGGTACCAGCCCGGCAAGGTAAAGGACTGCTTCTTTTTCTGCTGGTATTCGTAAACAATCGTATAGGGATAATGGTTACTTCCGGGAGCCAGCGTCTTTCCACGCAGATCGTCAAAGAGCGAAAAGCCGTCCGCAACGCTTACATCTTCAAACTCTGATGTCTTGAACTTGTGAATCAGCTCTCCCTCGGCGTTGTATATGGAAGCGGTCAGGTTTTTTATCGGCTCTTTTTTCCGGTATTGGATGCCGATATATCCCATCTCCTTTCCCTGTTCCTTCAGGATGGTGATGACCCGGCGCTGCGTTATCCAGGTTTCGTTTTCGTCTTTTATTTCCACGGTGAGGGAAGCCTCACGGACGACGGCGTCCGCAAAAGCCTTCAGGGCCGGGGGGATACTTCCGGCATCCAGCTGCCCTCCCTCCTGTGCATAGCTGCGGCCGGAAGACAACAGCAGGAGCAACGGGATCAGCAACGCAATACAGCGCGATAACGACAGGTTCATTTTTGATTTTTTGCGAGGATAACATCCGATCCTTCCGCCTGGAGGATCCTGTTGTACAGCTCTTTAAGCGAGAAATATTCATCGGAGCTGTAAAGCGGTTTGTGCTGCATCAATATGCTGCGGACAATGGCCTGGTTGCTGAGACCGTCGCTTTCCAGCTGATAGCTGGCGCCGTTTCCGGCTAACATAAGACTGGTCTTTTCCGGGAGGGATACGATCCGGTAGCCGGCAGGGAATTTAAAGGTGAAGAACGTCCGGATATCCTCCGTAGCGCCGAAATCCACGGGATATTTCCGCTCCGGCGATTTAAACGGATTCTGCCGGAACTCCGGCATCACAAAGGGATGCAGCACCAGGCGGTCACCCTCCATGCTTACCGCGGAATCCATCTCCACCGAGAAGGTTTCGGTCAGCGGCTTGTGCAGGTCTTTCAGGTTTTCCGCATGATATCCGGTTATCCTGAAACCGGGCAGCTTCCCGCTGACCTTCTCCAGGTATTCGTCCTGTGAGGAAAACGAAGCCAGCGTCCTACGCTTGTCCACGGCCTTATATCCGTCGTACTGCAGGGTAATGGTTCCGCTGATCTTACCGGTGTCCGGGCTCATCTCCAGGTTTACATAGGTCATCTGCCGGAAGCCGGTGGCAGGTTTAAGATCGATCCATTCCGAGGGGCCGTCCTGCGGAAAACACCGTCCTTTGTCATTCAGGCATCTCAGCGGGATCATGCCAAAGGGCAGATAAGGATCGGAGGCATCCAGCAGATAGGTATCCTCCCCGGTTTTCAAACGCACGACCACCCAATTAAAATCAGTGATGACCGGAAAGAGTATGCTCGGCAACCCGTTTTCCCGGGTCGAGAGGGTAACAGGGTCTGCCTGCAGCCCGGCATAACGTAAGGCCGCTACCAGCGAGAGATTGATATCGGCCACATCGCCGCCGTGTCGTTCGAAAGCTTTTTTGAGTCCGTTCTCCGTAAACATGCCGGTATAGCCGTCCCATTTATACCAATGTTTTATAAAATCGTAGATCCACCTTGCCTTGGCCACATCCTCTGTCTTTGCATTTTTTATCGAATCGAGCCATCCTTCAAACAATCCGCCGGACCTCTTTAACTGTTTCCCGAAATCATCCTCGTTTTTCAGTTCATCATCCACATCGGACCATTTTTTGGTAATCTTATCCACATGCCCGTTAAAGGAATGGACTTCCGACAATTCGAAATGAACGGCGGAAAGGAAGTTGCTGCGGGCGGTCATATAATCCTCTTCCACAAAGGCGGGAACGCTGTCCATGCCAAGCTTGAGCAGGGAACAGTCCGCCTTGCCCCCGCCATAGGATATCAAGCAGTCCGAAACGCGGGAAGATTCGTTCCGCGTCAGCTTGTAAAAGCCCTGCAGCGTAATGTTGTACACAAAGTTGGCCGGGATCTGCGCCCAGTATTCGCTCCGGATCTTGGGGATATCCGACTGGAACTCCCAGGGCTTATAATTATATACATACGGAGAGGTAAAAATATAGCTCACATCGATGACGCTGCCCGGATGCACATCGGGCATGGTAAACTTTACCTGGTCGTAATACCGGTTTTTGTTCTCGGTGTAAACTCTTTTTTGGCTGAGCATGGTAGCCTTCCGCTGCCCGCCCACCAGGTTGAAAGTAGTGCCATAGATACCATGCACCTCTTCCTGATCCCCATTCTTTTCCGATTTACGGATGGGGATCACAAAGGTGGCGGCATCCACCCCTTTTTCATTGAAGATCTTTATCCGGACATGGTATTCGTGGATCAGTCCGTTGTCCTGGTCGTTAACGATATGGGTCCTGCCGAATTCGTTCAGGACAACGGCATTCGCGGTTGTATCCTTCTTGTAGGACGGCATTTCCAGCTCGGCATAGGTTGCGTCATCTCCGGGGAAATCCCCGTCCTGGGCATGGGCTGAAATAACGGTGAGAACCAGTAAGAGGCAGAGGGTAGCATATTTATTCATACACGGTTAAATTGGTTAAAGCGACTCTAAAGTAGGTATTTTAAATATCTTTATCAAATTATAAGTAACGGCTTCGAAGCAACAGGCGGAAATCTTAAAAATCAGTTCCCATAAAATTTTTATGCCGTATATTACAGGGCAAAACGAACCGACATGAAGAGCTCCATCCTGCGCAAAATACCCGGAAGGCTTTTTTATCTTTTTATGGTCTGCTGCCTCCTGATGTCATCGCATATATATGCACAGCAGAAGCTTTTTTACCAGCTGAAGGTATACCGTCTGAAAGACCAGGCACAGCAGGAGCGGGTGGATCATTTCCTGAAGACGGCGTATGTGCCCGCCCTCCACAAAGCAGGGATAAAGCAGGTAGGCGTATTCCGCTCCCTGGAAACAGATACTTCGGGTCCCCGGATGTACGTGCTGATCCCGTTTCATACGCTGGACGATCTGGTACAGCTGAACAGGACCCTGCTGCAGGACAAGACGTACCTGTCCGCCGGCAGCGATTATCTGAATGCCGCCTATGACCATGCGCCTTATGAACGCATGGAATCGATAATCTTAGAGGCTTTCCCCGGCCCGCCGCAACCCGTAAAACCGGAGCTTTCCGCTCCCATGCAGGAACGGATATATGAACTGCGCAGCTATGAAGGCCCCACGGAACAATACCATGCCAGCAAGATAAAGATGTTTACCGTAGGGAATGAGATCGGCCTCTTTAAACGCCTTAACTTCAACGGCATCTTTTATACGGAAGTAATATCGGGCAGCCACATGCCCAATCTGATGTACATGACCTCCTTCAACAATATGGAGGACAGAGAGAAGCACTGGAAGGCATTTTTCAGCGACCCGGAATGGAAGAAGCTCTCGGCCATGCCGGAATACCAGCACAACGTGTCAAAAGCAAACATCTTCTTCCTCCATCCGGCCGATTATTCCGACCTGTAAACGAAGCATTTTTATTCAGGCCTTCTTATCCCCGTCTTCTTCCGGAACGTCCTTATCGGGCTTTTCTTCCTCTATGGAATGGCTGGTCCTCAGGTCGTTCTCTTTTTTGGCCTTTTCGGACAGCTTCACATAAAACTCCTTCAGCAGCTTCAGCTCGTCCTCCGTCAGGTCTTCCACATCTATGAGCCGATTGCTCCCCGTTTTACTGGTGGCGATCAGCTCGTTCAGCTTCAGCTGCAGGGCCATGGTGTCCTTGTTCTGCGTCTGCTGGATCACGAATACCATCAGGAAGGTGATGATGGTAGTACCCGTATTGATCACCAGCTGCCAGGTATCTGAAAAGTGAAAGAGCGGCCCCATAGCGGCCCATACAATAATAAGGGCAAGGGCCGTAATAAATGCGGTAGAGCTGCCCGCTATCCGGGTCACGGCGGCAGAGAAACGGTCAAAGAAATTATTATGCTTATTTTTTCCAGACATGATGCTATCGTTTAGATTCTTCTAAAATTAAGAAAAAATCCAAATCGCAGCGCCGGTCAGGAAAACGGGATGACCGTGCTACAGCTGGGCATAGAGGTCCGGATAATCAGTGATCAGGCCATCCACCCCCATGGATTTGAGCTGCCGGATCTCCTCGAGCGTATTGGGCGTCCAGGGGATGACCAGCACGTCTTTTTCATGAAAAGCCTTGACCAGCTCGGGAGTAACGATCGAGAACTCGGGACTGAATATATCCGGCTTAAAGCCCAGCGCTGCAATATAACCGTCGGCCGTCTTTTTATCCTTATTCCCTACAAGAAAAGAAGTTTTCACCTGGGGGTATTTCTGATGCACTATCCTCAGCGCGCGTACGTCAAAGGACTGGATCATCGTGCGGGGCGCAATGCCTTTTTCGATGATGA
This sequence comes from Compostibacter hankyongensis, assembly GCF_039541075.1. Lineage (NCBI taxonomy): Bacteria > Pseudomonadati > Bacteroidota > Chitinophagia > Chitinophagales > Chitinophagaceae > Compostibacter > Compostibacter hankyongensis. The sequence continues at coordinate 55,126 of NZ_BAABFN010000022.1, forward strand.
TACCCAAGGCCAGGTCAACATATTCTTCCAGGCTGGAATAATTCTTTCCGTCGCTCTTCGGACTTGTCTTCAGCTCGATGTTGTAATGGTTGACATGATGTTTCTCCGCGGCATAGGCTTCCACGGAATCGATCAGCACGCTCAGCAGCGGCCTGGCCACATGCATCTTCTGCTGCCGGGGAAAGGCCGGATAAGGCTTGGAGCCCACATCGTATCTGGCAATGCTGTCATAGGGCATATTATAAAGCAGGCGGCTCCGCCCGTCCTTTTTGCTCATGGTATCTCCCTGGGGCGTCAGGCAGAAATCGGCGTTGAAATAGGGATCATGCGAAACCACGATCTGCTTGTCCCGGGACATATACAGGTCCATTTCCAGCGTACAGTCGTAATCGATAGCATTCTTTTCAGAAGCGATCGTATTCTCCGGCATCAGTCCCCGTCCACCACGGTGAGCCTGTTTGTCAAAGCTGCCGGCATCCTTTTTGTCTGCCGTTCCGCAGGATGTAGCCATAATGAGCATCATGGAGGATGCAAGCAGGGAGTAATTCATTTTCATGGTAAGAAGGTTGTTTATATCGTAAAGTATACTGTTGCTTATGCATTTCCCATCGCCGGATCGGTATAGCTGTCTTCCCCGGTCTCCACATGGCCGGCAAACCGCCTCTCGAATTCATCGAAACCCGGCACCCTGAGGCTGAAATCATACCAGCCAAAGCTTTTTTCCAGGTTCAGGGGCAGGAGCAGCGCTCCTCCCCCGCCGGCGGCAAGGGATTTCCGGAGGTTCCCGGTTTTATAGCCATGGTCGGTGATCACTACCTCATAAGAACGGGAAGGGTGCAGGTTGGTCACCTGCAGAACCAGGTTTCCACTGGGCTTGCTGTCCGCATTCTTCCGGCGCTCGTATTCGCAGGCGATACGGATCTGCGGATCTTCCTGCCGGCCGCTGAACTCCCGGAAGAAGCCGTTGGGGCCGTAGACCCGCACATGGTAAATGCCGTTTTCGAACGCCGCCACCTCCCAACTGTCCGTCAGCCTGTCGCCCGCACTCACGGCATAGGAGCGGCTGCCGGTATTTTCAAAAACGCCTTTTCCGGTGTTGTATTTTCCCGGGAAGTAAACGTTGAACGGTGAACCCGCGGACCGCTTTCCAAAGAATTCATCGCGGGCCTCCATAGTGAGCTCAAACCGCTTTCCGCCTTCGCCCAGCTGCCCGCTGACATAGAGCTGGTAAGGCAGCGCGCAGGCCGGGCGCACCCCTTTCTCCTGCCGGGGCATCAGCGCAGAAGCGGAAGGACTGTTGTTGATACCATCGATCTCTTCTTTGGACAGGGGTCGGAAATCGTTCGGCGTCTTTTTAAATTTCGCGTTGTATATCTTTTCATAAAAAGGATCCTTTTCCAGGAAGGGAAGCTGCTCCCGGCCCCGGTCCTTATCTGCTTTAAATACAGAGGACAGGTCGCCCGTTATGGCACGCCGCCAGGCACTGATATTGGTTTCCCTGACGGGCTTGCCGAGCTTACGGCCCAGAAAGTCTTCCAGGAACTGCAGCGTGGAGGTATGGTCAAAAACCTGCGAGCATACCTTACCACCCCGGCTCCAGGGGGAAGCAATGAGCAGGGGTACGCGAAAGCCCAGCCCTACCGGCCCTTCCCTTGCCTCGTTTTTGGCCACGCCGCGGCTCAGCTCGCTGGCGCGCCGGATATACTCTACCCGGGTATCAAGACCGGGAGAGCATTTGCCGCTGGCGGGATTATCGGGATCCGGCGCCACAAAGGGAGGCACGTGATCAAAATAACCGTCGTTTTCGTCGAAGGTCACGATAAATATGGTCTTCTTCCATACCTCGGGATTCTTGGTGAGGATATCCAGTATTTCAGACAAATACAGCGAGCCGTACCATGGCGCGCTGGGATGGTCCGAAAAGTTCTGCGCACCGGCCAGCCAGGATACGGTGGGAAGCTTTCCGCTCTCGACGTCCTTCCGGAACTGATACAGCACATCTCCCTTGGGAACATCCAGCTGCCGTTTTTCGCCGTTCTCCTCATAGTTAAGCGTGGTCAGGCTATGATAATCGGGATCGCCGGCATTGGTGGAAAAAGCGTTCTCATAGAGATTCTTTTCTTTCCGGGACAGCTTGTCATAATTTTCGCGACTCCATTGTACCAGCTCCTGCCGGGCCTTGTCCAGCACTTCCTGCTTTTTCCGGATGGCAGTCTGTATTTTGCCGAAGGCCTGGTCGGTAGCGGAAAGCGACCGGAGCTTGTCCTGCAATGCCTTTATTTCTGCGGGCAGATCAACCGTCTGCTTTTGCAGGCTTTGGATGTAACGCGGAGAAAACTTTACATTAAAGTTGGCAAACCACTCCAGCGGATTACAGCCGAAGTTGGCGAGCCAGGCGCGTTGCCCCCGGTCAAACCCGCCGCCGCAGTCTATATCGTTCTGGTAAAACTTCCAGGAGATACCGTTCTCTTCCAGCCTTTCGGGGAAGGTCATCCAGTGTTCGGTGCCAAAGCTTTCGTCTTCATTCCGGATATAAGCCTTCGCATCCCCATTCTGTTCCGGCCGGATGGTGCCGGTCCAGAAAAAAAGACGGTTGGGCCGGGTAGAAGTCATCGCGGAGCAGAAGTTCTGATCGCAAACGGTGAAAGCATCCGCCATGGCATAATAAAAGGGAATGTCCTCGCGGGTATAATAACCCAGGGTCAGCGGCATTTCAGCAAACTTCTTATTGCGGACGCGCTTGGACTGCAGCCAGCGGTCGTACTTTCCCTGGTTGTTGGCATCTACCTGGCTGGAGCGGCTATGGGGCACCGAGCCCATCCAGGTGGCCTTTGTATTACGAATGTCAAACCGGAAAGGCAGATAAGTTTCGCCCGCGTCGTTGGTCTGCATCCACACAAGGTTTTTATCGGGAAGCGTAATGGCCCGCGGATCGTTAAATCCGCGCACGCCCCGCAGGGTACCAAAGCAATGATCAAAAGAACGGTTCTCCTGCATGAGGATCACCACATGCTCCGCATCCAGATAAGTGCTTCCCTCAGGCGGATTGATAGCCATTGCGCGTTGTATGGAAGCGGGCAATATACCGGAAAGTCCCGCTGCACCAGTCAGCAGGGCGGTTTTCTTGAGAAATTCCCTTCTTGTATCCATGATGCGGCCAAGTTAAAAACTTTCGCCAAAAGATCATATTTTTTTTAAGTTAATGACCATAGTCATTGCAGAAGGCGCCTGTAAGGAATACTGCATTGTATTATCTTACCCGTACTGGAATTTGTCGTATATTATCGCTATTTTCTGTTGCACATGGGTATACTCTTACGATATTTCAGGCCGCAAAGAGGATTGATCCTGCTGGCCCTTGCGCTGGCCGGGATAGCACAGCTGCTGAACCTGACAGACCCCGTCATTTTCGGAAAGATCATAGACAATTATGCAACGAATCCTGCAGGACTTACCCAGCAGGAGCGCGTAAGCGGCGTCTTGTACTGGCTGGCGATAGCCATCGGCATTGCCGTCGCCGCCCGGATAGCCCGGTCCTTCCAGGATTACTTCATCCGCCAGGCAGTTCAGCGGTTCGGCCTTCAGATCTTTAACGACGGATTGAAACAAACGCTTCGCCTGTCTTTCCAGGAGTTCGAAGATCAGCGCAGCGGGGAAACGCTTTCCCTGCTGCAGAAGGTAAAAACCGATACGGAAAGATTTGTGAATTCCCTCATCAATATACTCTTTTCCTCCCTGGTAGGGGTGGGTTTTCTGGTGTGGTATTCGCTCACCAAAAACTGGATGCTGGTGCCCGTCTTCGTTATCGGCATAGCGGTACTGGGATCGCTTACCGGGCTGCTGAGCAAGAAGATCAAGACGGTGCAGCGGGCCATCAACCGGGAAACCTATCAGATGTCCGGTGTGATCACCGAGTCGCTGCGCAATATTGAGCTTGTAAAAAGCCTGGGGCTTACTTTTTCCGAAATACGGCGGCTGAAGGTGCAGACCCGACATATCTATGATCTGGAAATGAGCAAGACCAGGCGGGTGCGTACGCTTTCCTTCCTGCAGGGAACGGCGCTTAACCTGCTGAAGCAATCCATCCTGTTCATCCTGCTCTGGCTGATCTTCCACGAGGTATTGAGCACAGGAGAGCTCATCGCCATGCAGTTCATTTCCACGGCCATCTTCGGCCCCTTGCAGGACCTGGGGAATATCATCCTGAATTACCGGGAGGTGGAGGCCTCCGTCTTTAACTTCGACCAGCTCATGCAGCGACCGGTGGAGCAGCGACCGGAAAACCCCGTAAAGATCGGCCCGCTGGAAAGCATTTGTTTTGAGGACGTGGTATTCCGGCATAAAACCTCCGTCATGAATGCGATAGACGGCATATCTTTCGAAGTCAGGCTGGGAGAGACCATTGCCTTCGTGGGCCCATCCGGCTCAGGGAAATCCACCCTCGTCAAGCTCCTGGTAGGACTGTACCGGCCCGTTGGGGGAAATATTCTGTTCAACGGCATTTCCGCTTCCGAAATCCGTTACAACGCGTTGCGCCGGCAGATCGGCTTTGTTACCCAGGACACCCAGCTGTATGCTGGCACGATAAAAGAAAATCTGCTGTTTGTAAAGCCGGACGCTACGGACATGGCCATTGCCGAAGCGCTGGACAGAGCCGCCTGCACCTCCCTGCTGGCCAGATCGGAAAAAGGTATAGACACCATGCTCGGAGAAGGCGGCATGAAATTATCCGGAGGCGAAAAGCAGCGTATCTCTATCGCGCGGGCGTTGCTCCGGGATCCCAGGCTTCTCATCTTTGACGAGGCCACATCGGCGCTGGATTCGCTCACCGAAGACGATATTACGAATACCATGCGGGACGTATCCCTCAGCAGGAAACAGATCACTATCCTGATTGCCCACCGGCTGTCGACGATCATGCATGCAGACCTTATCTATGTGCTTGAAAAAGGAAAGATCTCGGAAACAGGATCCCATGCCGAGCTCTTGTTACGGAAGGGACTATACTATGCTATGTGGCGGCAGCAAGTAGGCGAAAGAAGATACTCTTCTCCATAGTAGATGATCATTTCAACCGGTATTGTACACCCAGCATATAACCGGAGCCGTTATATGATCTGGAAACGAGTATATCGCCTCTTCCGGTCTGGCGGGGAAGGTCCGGCATTTTTCCTTTCATAAAGGTACGGTCGCCGCTGTTGAGCAGATTGGTTGCCTTGGCAAAAATCCGCCATCGATTACCGATGTTTTTTTCAAAGGAAAGGTCGAGCATGGCATAGCCTTTTTGCCAGTTATCCAGTCCGTACCAGCCGGATATCTCTGCTATCCTGGTTCCTGTATAGGTACCGGTAAGCTGGACCGTGAAGTCATAGGGCCGAAAATGATAGGCCAGAATGAGACCCGCCAGATGTCTGGATTGCCCCTGCAGCGGCCGCTCCTCCTGCCGCGTCACGGTAATGATGTCCGAGGCCGGATCGGCAGGATCAGACCGCTGTTTGTATTTTTTGGTTTGTACAATATGCGAAGAAGTGAAGGTATAATTCGCATTGATCTCCAGGCCGCCCCAGTGTTTGACCAGCGCAATCTCGAGCCCGTAATTATGGGCCGCGCCGTAATTGCGCAGCTGCTCGGTCAACTTGGAAACGGGCGTATAAGGCTGCCCGTTCTGGGGGATGGGGTAAAGTATCTCGCCGGTATTCAGAAGCGTTTTTTCAAAGGGGTCCCGGATATGTTTATAAAAAGCGGTCACCTGCAGCTCATCCAGCAAGCCGGGATCAGACCGCTCATAGCGAAGATCGAAATTATCTGCCGTGCTTCTTTTCAGAAAAGGATTCCCGGCCTCGTTATAGTCGTCATAATCCATGTTGAAAAAGGTAAGGCTATACAAAGAAGGACGGCTGATGGCGCGGTAATAGGAGAGCCGGAGACCTTGCTTTTTATCCACCGCATACCGGAGATGCAGCGACGGGAGCCAGTCGCGGTACCGGATATCGACATCGCGGTCAAAAGGGCCTGCATCCGCCGCTGAGCGGACCGTCTGAACCGTCCCTTCTTTCCGCACACCCGCGGTGACGGATATATTACCGGCCTGCAGGAAAGCCCTTATGTAATAAGCGGAGATATCTTCCCCGGCGGTATAAGTACCGGGCGTATTCACGGTTCCCAGCGGGTTTTGCGGACCGTTGTTATTCAGCCATACGGCCGCATAGATACCTTGAAAAGGCTGGCCGTTGCCATTGGTGATCGCAGGCGTAAAAACATAATTGTTATAAAAATTATCCCGGTGCCGGCGTTGCAGCAGGGTACCGGCGGACAGCTCAAGCTTTTGCTTAAAAAAAGCCGGTCTGTAATGCATGTTGGCATAAAAATCTGCTTCGGTTTCCCGGTTATGCAGCCAGGTCCGCTCCAGGGGCGCCAGCAGTTCGGGAGTTTGCCGTATTATCCCGCCGGCTCCGAGGATACGACCGGTATTTGCAGACAGCTCTGCCCAGTCCGGATAGCTGCCGCTTGCTTCTGAATAAACCCCGGACCAGTCCAGCGAAAGCTGTTGGCTCAGCCGGTGACGGCCCTGCAGGTTAAGATGCTCTATGGACTGGCGGTGCAGCCTCGATCGCTGCATCAGGGCAATTCTGCCTGTTCCCGGCCCGCTGCGCCCTTCGGAAAGGCTGGTGTCAACGCTGCTCCGGCTTTCCCTGTCGTCCTTGCTGATATAGAGCTGGTGCAGATAGAGGCAATTCTGCTCATTGATGTTATAATCCAGTGCAGCGTAAAGGCTTTTATGGTTACTGGCGACATCATACTGCCGGCTGATAAAATCGGTGATACCGGGAACATTTTTCAGCTGCGGCTCGCTGTTTTGTAAAAGCAAAAAGCCATCGGATCCGTAATGAAAAAGCTGCAGGCTGCCCGCTACCAATACACCCAGCTTCCGGTGCAGGAAACGGTCGGCCATACTGACGCCGGCCTGCATGTCCGGAGCGGGGTGCGCCGCATGGAAAGAAAGATTGTCTTTGGTAAAATCTGCACCCGTAGCATAATGTTCCGGACCGTATTGCTCATAGGGCGACCGCTTCCGGATCACCTTGTCATCAAAAGTCAGCGACCGTCGTTGGAAAAACAGCTGAGGGTAGCCCGTAGCCAGATTTACAGCCAATTGCGCGCTGTCCGGAACCGGCCGGGTCACAATATTGATTATGCCGCCGATGGCATTGCCTGCCATGTCGGGGGTAAGGGTTTTGTAAATCTCCAGATGATCGATAATGCCGGAGGGAAACAGATCCAGCGAAAGATAACGGCTCCGGTCGTCCGGGCTGGGGAGCGCCATGCCATTGACCGAGATATAGCTGTACCTGGAGTCCATACCCCGGATAACGGCCTTAACCGACGTCGCGGTCTTATCCCCCAGCAGGGAGACGCCTGCGGACCGTCCTGCGATGTCCGCCAGCGTGATATCGGCAGACTGCTCAATGGACCGCCGGGTAATCACCTGCTTCAGGGGTACGGCGTTTCCGTCCAGCATATTTCCCGGAGAGGCCTGGATATCCGGGCTGCCGCTTACCGTCAGGGTATGCAACAGGATAGGTGTCGGATGCAGCCTTATCTGTAGCAAAATGACCGGCTGGCTGCCGGTCACGGAAAAGGATATACTATCCGTACGGTAGCCAATGGCCCTGAAAAGAATATAATACCGGCCGGGGGGAATTTTCTCCAGATAAAAATGTCCGGTCTCGTCACTGCGGGTAAACAGTCCGAGCGCGGGAACGGACACGGATACCCCGCTGACCGGCATTCCATGCTGCACATCTGTAATAAAGCCCTGCACAGTTTCTCCACGGGCAGCTTTACCGCCCGCCACGGCCATTAGTCCCGCAACAATGCCTGCCCAGACCCATTTCATCAATGCTGGTTCCCGGAATGATCCTGCTGAAAAGCGCCAATGTCGGCACCCGGCGGTGTAATTTCCGTAACGCCGTAGACAGGATCTGTTTTTACCACACCGAGGGGTTCGAAGTCCGTATATCCTGCTCCGTTAGCCGGGGATCCGGCCTGCAGATGGAAATCATAGGCGCCGACAAAATCATTGCTGATAAAATCAAATCCTTGTTTTACGGGCAGAGGGTAGTTGACAAACAGCGGGTTATTGGCCCCCGGCTGGGTGTTATTCCCGCCGTTGATATCCGAAGGCTGCTTCATCGTAATATAGCCCGCCGGCAGAAACTGGGAGGTAATATCCGTATTGTCCCCGTAGTTGAAGGTATAGCCGTATTTTATATTAGCGGTGTCTGCCGCCGGCACGCTTCCCCCGCCCCCCATAATGGCCAGGCCAAAGGCGCAGTTCACCAGCAGGTTATTATAGCTGACGCCGCGGCCGCCGTTCTCAAAATCCAGGGAGCCGCCTTCCCCTACCTTGGCCTGCCGGTAGCCGGTGCTGACAATCGTGTTATTATACATCACCATATTGCTCTGGGGAGAAAGCCCGCCGGCATTAGCCGATTTAAAGGCATTACCGGTGCCGCCCACAACAAGATTATAGGCAATATCGCCGGTGCTTCCGCTTTTGACGTTCACACATTCACCGGCCTGGTATCCAACTTTTTCAAAGGTATTACGCATCACCTCATATTTACAGCCGGCAAGCCGCACCATATCATCGAAAGATCCATAAAGCCAGGAATCCTCAAGAACGAAGCTGGCCTTGGGATTTTGAATAAATATTCCGTAACGGGCTTTGTTGGGTCGTGCAGGATCGGAAGACGGCGCAAGGCCGCCCAGGTATTCGAGCCGCGCCCATTTGATAATAATATCCCCGGAGTTCACTCCACCCTGGATGCCGCCCCAGTACCCCTTAAACGCGGGGTCTTTATCGGGCGACTGCGGATCTTTGGCAGGATCCGAACGAAGCGCAGGATCCTCTACAGTGAACACCACAGGCTTATCCTGGGTGCCCAGCACCAGCAGGGTGCCGTTAACGACCAGCCCCGGGGCATGATCCTGGGTACCGATGGCCGTCGGTCCGGCGGAGGGACCTGCAAAATATACCTTCACCCCGCTTTGTATGACGAGGGTATCCCCGGTATTGACCACAGCATCTCCGTAATCGCTGTAGAGATAGTAGGTCCCCCCAGCCTTGAGCGTTCCTTTGATGGAACGGCCGTCCGAACCATTTTTAGTGTTCAGGGTATCCCCTTCTGCAATAAAGCTGCCCTGTACCGGATCAGGGTCGGTGATCTTCACGTCGGTATCTGATTTATTACATGCACCTGCGATCAGCAGGAAGAAACAAGAGGCATACAATACGCTTTTTTGCATAACAACAGGGTATAAGTTTATACTGTAAGACATTAATCATCATCGTCATCGTCGGTATCCTTTACCGGACGGACAAAAGCAGCCCTGACCGGCATGGGCATCACGGCATCCTGGCCCTTTACGGCCTTCCAGGTAATGTTGTTCATGATCTGGTCGGGTATCACGTCCTCGCGGGAGAAGTCCAGGTCAGCGGACATCCGGGCGAGGGGGGTACCTCCCGGACTTGTTTCTTTCAGATCAACATTGGCGGGAAGGCTGTTAAAGTCTGTTGTATCCACATGAGCCGCAAAGCTCCGCCACATGGGGGTAGCCGCCGCATCATACTGGGTCATGGGGGGCATTCCCAGGATCAGCTCTATGGTACGGATAATGGAGGAGGTGGAATACAGGGTATGATCCACAAAATGCCTTTTGACATAGCCTCCGGCGATGTAAGCCGGTGAGCGGTGGGCATCCACATGGTCCGGTCCGTTCTGGGCGTCATCTTCCAGTACAAAAACAACCGACTCCTTCCATACGGGACTTTTACTGATGTGCTCGAGGAACATGCCGATAGCCAGATCATTGTCGGCTACATGGGCAAAAGGAGTAGGCCTTCCGGCTTTCACACCTTCCGTATGATCATTGGGAAAATATACCGTCATCAGCTGCGGAAGGGCGTGCGCCGCGACCAGGGAATCAAAATCCTTTTCCCAGATACGGTACCGGGTGGTATCGGCAATATGCAGGTTGAATGCGGGGTAGTGCCTTACATAATGCCCTTTCAATACGGGTATACGGACATTTTTTCCGGAGGCAAATTCTCCGTAGGTACGGAAGCTCACTCCCGACCGGCTGGCCTGGTCCCAGATGTATTCCTTATTCAGCGCGGTAGGTCCGGAAGCACCCTTACCTCTGCGCCCGTAGCTGGTCGGCCAGTTTTTTTCCATAAAGTCTGTCGCATAGGCGCCCATGCTCCAGTTGTGCCCGTCTGCGCTCACCTCGCCTTCCACGTAGAAGTTATCCAGCAATACAAACTGCCGGGCAATGGCGTGCTGATTGGGCGTAATTCTTTCACCGAATAAAACAAGGCTCGTATCTCCGTTCCCTTCTTTCATATCGCCAAGTACCTGGTCATAAGTACGGTTTTCCTTGATCACATAAAATACATGCTTGATAGGCGACGGGTCGCCTACCCGGCGGGGAACAGGATTGCCGGGCGCTCCGGAGGCTTCCGACTCTTCTTTTTGATTGTAAGGCGTATTGTGATAAACGGCCTGAGAGTACACCGCCAGCTGCTTTTCAGTCGGGAGGGGAATAATGCTCAGGCTGCCCATCAGCAGGCCGCCTCCGATGTACTGAACCGCTTTGGGTTGTGCACTGTCTCCCTCATGGGCGATCACCTTCTCCTTTTTATCCGTAGGGTTTGGCCCCTGCGGATTGGGGAAGGAGGAAAATCCTTTTCCATTGGCCACATACAGCTTTTTACCGATCACCCGTACACAGGTCGGGTACCAGCCGGTTGGGATAAAGCCCCGGGACACGCTGGCGCCCGGGCGGCTGACGTCAAATACGGCAAGACAGTTATTATCCGCATTGGCAATGTACAGCGTTTTGCCGTCGTCGCTAAGCGCCACCCCGTTGCTGGTAGAGCCGCTCAGCCGGGTGGGATACAGCGCCGCGTTCAGGGTCTCAAGCACCTTGCGGCTACGGGTATCGATCACCGAAACGCTGTTGTCATTGGCGTTGGACACATACAGGTAGCGGCCGTCACCGGAAAGGCAAAGATCATTGGGATGATCTCCCACAGCTATGCTGTCGGAAAAAACATTGGTCCGGGTATTGTACAGCATCACTTTTTTCCCGCCCCAGACGCTCACGTATAAAGCCGACTTATCAGGCGAAAGCAAACAGGTATAGCCCTCACCGGAAAGGGACAGCTTGTGCAGGATACGATGCGAACGCAGGTCAACCACATACAGGCTGTTGTCTTCTTTGGTAACCACGTAGAGGAGGCCACGGCTGTCGTCAAGGGCAATGCCTGCCGGGGATACGGCTCCTTCGGGCCAGGGTACGCCCAGCTTAATGGTATCGGTGACGGTCAGCTTATTATTACGGATAGCATACCGGAGAATCCAGTTGTCGTTTCCGCCGGAGGCATACAGGTATTTTTCGTCTGCGCTGAAAGCGATGCCGCACCAGGATTTAGGTATCACGACCTGATCCAGCTGCCGGTCGCGCTGCACATCGATCAGCTGGATGGTCTGGGTGCTCTGCCCGTTGTTGGTGACCGCTGCATAGCGGCGGGTGCTGCTGACGGCAATGTTCAGGGGGAGATCGCCCAGGGGGAGACTGGTACCGGCCGGTGTAAGGGCCCAGCCATTGGGGAGATGCACACGATGCTGCTCCAGCCTGGCGAGATCCTGGGCATACAGCATGGAGGCCATGCCCATCCATCCTACAAACAAAAAGGCAATTTTCTTTATCATACTACAGGTATTAATGCATGCATCGTCTCCGCGCTACAGGTGCTGACATCTCCCCTGTAAGTAAACAGCCACGCCCGTCCTGCCCATCCCTGAATGTAAAATGCAGCTCGCTTAAAACCGGCCGTAAAACTATATGAAATATGAGTGGCAGATATGTTATCAAATTATGAACGGAAGCCTGAAGATCGTCAGTCATCATCATCTTCATGAACGAGGCCCGCCTTTACAAAGGCCGCCCGCTTCGGCGCCGGCGCGGCAATCCCTTTGATGCCCTGCCACAACACCTCGTTAAACAAGTTATCCGGCACGGCATCTTCTTTGGAAAAATTCATGGCTGCGCTCAGCCTGGCCACCCTGCTCTCCTGCCGGTTAACGTCATCCAGGTCTACCTGAGCCGGCACATGGTCAAAAGGAGACAAATCAGCATCCGCTGTAAAGCTTTGCCAGAGCGGTGTGGCGGCGGCATCATACTGCGACATGGGAGGCAGTCCCAGAATAAGCTCTATGGTACGCAAAACCCCGGAAGTAGAATACATCGTATGATCCACGTGGTGTCTTTTTACATAGGGACCGGCCACATACAACGGGCTGCGGTGCGCATCCACATGATCGGGGCCATTCTGTGCATCATCTTCCAGGATAAACACAACGCTGCTTTTCCATACTGGGCTTTTACTTAAATAATCGATAAACAAGCCGACGGCCAGATCATTATCAGCAACCTGGGCAAAGGGTGTCGGCGCCCCCTTCCGGAGCCCCTGGGTATGATCGTTTCCGAAACGTATGGTGCAAAGTCCGGGAACGGCATTCCGGGCAACCAGAGAATCAAAATCTTTTTTCCATTGGGAGAAGCGGGCCGTATCCCGGAAATTCAGGTCCCAGCTTCTGTAAGGGGCCTGATGGCCAACCAAGGCAGGGATATTGGGCTTCTCATCTCCCATAAACTCACCATAGGTGCGGTAGCTCACGTGGTTACGGGCACAATTGTTCCAGATAAAACCGTTTTTATTATTTCCCATTTCCATCTCACCTTCGCCTGAATAATAGCCGCCCCGTCCGCCATAGCTGGTGGGCCAGGTCTTTTCCAGGTAGTCATTGGCATAAGCGCCCATGCTCCAGTTGTGTCCGTCCATGCTCACTTCCGCATCAACATAAAAATTATCCAGCAGGACAAATTCCTGCACCAGCTTATGCTGGTTGGGAGTGATCTTTTTGCCGAACAAAACGAGACTCGGGTCACCGTTACCTTCTTTTACATCACCCAGCACCTGGTCGTAGGTCCTGTTTTCCTTGATGATATAAAATACATGCTTGATCGGTGAAGCCGCGCCTACCTTAAAAGGAATGGGATTCCCCGGCTGGCCCTGTGTCACCAGCTCCTTCTCCTTGCTGTACGGGGTGTTTTGATAAACCGCCCGGGAATATATCCCGAGCTGCTCTTCAGACGGCGCTTTAATGATGCTGAGCGTTCCTTTAAACATACCGGCAATATATTGCACCGGTATCTTATGCGGCGTGGTATCCCCTTCCTGATAGATTACGTTTTGCGCAGTGTTGACCGGATTCGGGCCGTAAGGATTGGCCAGGGAGCTGAGCCCTTTGCCATTGGTTACGTAAATATCCCGGCCGATGATTTTCACACTGGTCGGGTACCAGCCTACCGGGATGAAACCGAGCGAACGGCTTTTCTCCGGAACGGAAACATCAAACAAAGCCAGGCAATTATTGTCGGCATTGGCAATATACAGTGTTTTACCATCGTCACTCAGCGCCACGCCGTTGCTGGTAGAACCGGAAGGCGCATTGGGATACAAAGCCGCATTGAGCGTCTCTACGACCTTGCTTGCCGCTGTGCTAATGACAGATATGGAATTATCATCGGCATTGGCCACATAAAGATAACGTCCGTCCTTTGACAGGCACATTTCATTCGGGTGGCTGCCTACCGGTATCTGTCCGGTAATCCGGGCAGTGCCGGTATTATAAACCAGCACCTTCTGCCCGCCCCAGAGGCTGACATACAAACGCTTTTTATCACCGGACAAAAGACAGGTATACGGCACACCGGAGAGATGGATCTTGTGCAGGATATTTTTGCGTTGCAGGCTCATCACATACAGACAGCTGTCATATACTCCTACCGTGTACAGATATCCGCCCTTTCCGTCTACGGCCAGCCCTCCCGGAGAAACAGGGTTGGGCCAGGGCTTTCCCAGCACATATTTATCGTTCTCAACCAGCCTGCCCCGGTCGATCTTATACCTTACGATCCAGTTATCGTTCCCTCCGGACGCATAAAGGTATTGATCACGGTCGTCAAAAGCCAGGCCGTACCAGGATTTGGGAATGGCTACGCTGTCGAGCCGGCGTTCGCTTTTTACATCAAATAATTCTATAGACTGCGTACTTTGTCCGTTGTTGGTCACCGCCAGCATTTTTTTATTGTGGCTCACCACCAGATTCAGGGGCAGATCTCCCAGCGTCAATTGCTTTCCGACACTGGTCAGGCTCCATCCGTTGGGCAGCCTTAACCGCTTGCGATCCAATTCTTGCAGGGTTTGTCCGTAAACCTGGGACACCAGGCATACAGACAGCAGAAGGGCGGATATCTTCATCTTAAGGTCTGAGTTTCAGGTTATTTCCCAAAGTTACGTCTTCATCTGGGAAAATAAGTTTATCAAATTATTAAGCTATCGGGTATAAATCAGACAGGACCGGCCCGGGTCAAAGATGTTGATAAACCGGCTGCTCGTTAATAACCCGGATTGATCTGTTTATCAGGGTTTCGAAAAAGAGATACGACAGGCACATTATCGCAGGCAATCTGAAAATTAACGCAGATTTCATTTTAAAATAGCATTAATACAATAATGCGGAGGTAGATTTGCGCTATCCCAGGCATGCCTTTTTATCAAAATATCAATCCTCGATCAGCAGAAGGCAAACGTACCATCCGGAACCTCCTTCTCCTGAGGGAAAAGCTCAAAGCACAGATCCCGGAAAAACTGGAAGCCAATCTCCTGATCGCTACCTGGAATATCAGGGAATTTGGCACCCATAAGTATGGCGGCAGGACAGCGGAGGCTTATTATTATATTGCCGAGATCATTTCCCGCTTTGATATCATTGCGATCCAGGAGGTAAAAGAAGATCTATCGGCCCTGAAGGCATTGAACACCATCCTGGGCAGCCGCTGGAAATACATTTTTACCGATGTCACAGCAGGCACGCAAGGCAACGGCGAGCGGCTGGCCTTTTTATTCGATACCCAAAAGGTACGTTTTGGAGGATTGGCGGGGGAGATGGTGCTGCCCCCCTTTCAGACAAAAGATCCCCATACAGGCCAGGTTATTTATGAGCCTGTCAGGCAGCTTGCCAGAACGCCCTATCTCTGTGGTTTCAAAGCCGGATGGACCACCTTCATACTCACCACCGTACACATCCTCTATGGCAGCGCTGCCGCCAACGATCCTGATCGACTGAAGGAAATAGAAGAAATAGCGCACGCCATCGCAAAGAAAGCGTCGGACCAATATGAATGGTCCAATAATCTTGTCCTGCTTGGCGACTTCAACATATACAGTCCTGAAGACCAGACCTATCAGGCTATTAAAACCGCAGGATTCGTCATACCGGATGCGCTGAGATCCTTACCCGGATCCAATGTACCGAAGAACAAGTTCTATGACCAGATCGCTTTTAAAGTAAAGCCCCGGCGCTTTGTACCTACCGGCAAAGCAGGCGTCTTCGACTATTACCAGTATATATTTACCCTAAAGGATGAGCATAGCTATGCAGATGAGATGGGATCGGCTTATCTAACCACCTCAAAAGGAAGAAAAAGAACAGCTGCCGAGAAAACCCGTTATTACAAAACCTATTGGCGCACCTACCAGATGTCCGATCATCTGCCCATGTGGGTGGAGATCAAGACCGATCATGCCGACGCGTACCTTGCGGCAAAGCTTCATTCGGGACAGCAATCCACAGACAAAAGAACTTGACCAAACACATGGATCCCCGCATCCGGGCTATTCAACAGGCTCCCATTTGAGTTTAGCCACACGGATCCCATCCAGCGAAGGGTTCAATGCAACGATATAATAGGCCCCTCCGGAAAACACGATCTCAGGAGCAGCTACCGGCAATGTTCCGATACCGGAGCTGTCGTTACCTATCCCGAAATTGCGCGGATCTTCAGACGCATATTGGGTATTCAGATTGTTTTTACCATAGACCTGGTTTCTGAAAAGATAATAAGCCCCATCCTTTTTGACCACGAACGGGCATTCCGCGCCTCCTCCGAACCAGTCGGTCTTCTGATCGGCCGCTCCGCCTGCCGCTACCATAACCGGTGCGCTCCAATGCTTTAAATCGGCAGAGACGCGGCAGAAATCGGCCGACTTGTATGTTTTATGGACGGCTTTGCCATTTTCTGTTACCGTTCCGTCCGGAGCGGTATGCCCGGTATAATAGCAATAATACAACCCACTGTCATACATGACCATCGGATCCCTGGTATTACCATAAGGGCCTGAAAACAGGTCTGACCGCCCTTTTGCATTCAGCACGCGGGTAAATTTCTTGCCGTCGGCGCTGCTGGCAAGACATATGTTGTTCCAGTCGCCGTAAACCATATAAAAGGTATCCCTGGTCCGGAATACGAAAGGGGCCTGTAACCCTCCTGCGGCTTCTCCCACAGTCGTATCCGCTTCCATGGCTATACCCCTGGGTTCCCAGTCCTTGTCCGTGAGGTCTTTACCTTCCCAATGATAAAAAAGACGCGTATGCCCTCCGCAGCGGGTATTCCTGATACAGGACCAAAGTTGCCAGGTGCCGTCGGCAGCCTGCCAGATACCAAAATCGACCGGTTGTTGCTTTTCAGAAGTATATCTCCCGAGGTCAGGGTTACCGGCAATCTGCCACCATGAGCCCTCGATCACAGGACGGGTCAGTACATGGCGGGTCGGAACACTTTGGCCCCGCAACATCAAGGGGCTGTTCACCATTACTGCATAGAACAGGATCTTTTGACAAAGACGCTTGCTGTATTCTTTCATATTTAACATCGGATATCCCTTGAGACCTGATACCATTGATTATTTTACTATTGAATTTTATCGTAGATTAGTTTTGATAAAATTACAACTACTATTAACGGACAACCATTATTTCTTGCATGCAATGATTTTGCTTCAAAATAGATATTTATGATTATCAAGCAACGAATGACGGCAAAAATGGACAAACCTTTTGTCGTGTTCCTGATCGGAATGCGGGTTAATAAGTTTTGGAAGTTTCATAAATGGATACCGGTAGCGGCGGCGATGCCCAGGATGATCAAAGAACTAATGATCAATAAGGATATGGGACTTATCCATGCAGAAACATGGTTTGGCCGGACTACCATTATGGTGCAGTATTGGGAATCATTTGAAAAGCTGGAAGCTTATGCAAGGAACAAAGACGCCCAGCACTTTCCGGCCTGGCAGGATTTCAACCGGCGCATCAAAAGCAATGGAGATGTCGGAATCTGGCATGAAACCTATCTCATTCCGAAAGGGAACTGCGAAAGTGTTTACAACAACATGCCCAGGTTCGGGCTTGGCAAGGCAGGTGAGTTAATACCAGCCATCGGAAACTACCATCATGCAAAAGATCGGGTTACCGCCGGAAGGGAATAAAGGTTGCCGATAATTAAGTATTTTTATGACATAACCTGTATATGGCCTATAAGGTAATCATAACCGGAACAACCGGCATGGTCGGCGAAGGAGTAATGATGGCGTGTCTGGCAGATCCCCGTATAGCCGGGGTATTGAGCGTCAGCAGGAAGCCGACGGGAAGATCGCACCCCAAGCTGAAGGAATACCTGGTATCTGATTTCTTAAACCTGAAAAAGGGCGACGAAAATCTGCAGGGATACGATGGCTGTTTTTTCTGCACAGGCGTAAGCAGCATCGGGATGAAAGAAGCCGAATACAGCCGGCTCACCTATGACCTCACCACGCATTTTGCAGGAGTGTTGCCGCAACGGGATATGGCTTTTATCTATGTCAGCGGCAGCGGAACGGACAGCAGCGAAAAGGGAAGGCTGATGTGGGCACGTGTAAAGGGAAAAACCGAAAACGCCCTGCTAAAGATGTCTTTTAAAAAGGTGTACTGCTTCCGTCCCGGGTTGATGAAACCGACACCGGGACAAAGAAATGTACTAAAGCTATATCGCTATGCCGGGTGGATGTATCCCATCCTGAAAGCCGTCTTCCCCAACAGCGCCGGCACGCTCCGGCAGGTGGGGCAGGCTATGATCCATTGCCTTATCAACGGCGGCGATAAACAGATCATGGAGGTAAAGGATATTAACCATGCCGGTGGCAGCGCAGCCGAAGGCCGGTAAGTAATACGGGGCGGGGACGTTTATCGATATCAGCGGCGGCAGATAGGCTGCAACACCCCGGTAAATCCGGGGAGGACCGGAAAATAATTTTGAAAGAACAAAAAACCGCCCTATATTTCATGGGCGAAAAGCTTTAACCGCATTAACCTAAATCCTGCTGTATGCAACAGTTTCTACCCCGCATTCACCCGCACCGGGCAATTTTTAACGGTCTCTTTATCGCTGCCATCTCCCTCAACTTTTCCGGATAACCCCTCCGGCCTGTTCCTGTATACCGGTCCCTACCCAAGGGATGGTAAAAACCAGGCGCATATCCTGCCGTCATGCGCTGCCGTGACGACGAACGCCGGTATCTGCCGGGTGATTAACACTGCATATTCCACTTCATAACGAATCAATTTTCATTCCGATGAAACACCAATACCCTTTCACCAGAAAGACCTTCCGGTCTTTTACAGGATGGCTTTTTCTGATCGTGCCGGCCGTTTTGCTGTGCGGCTGTATCACCGCAAAAAAAATGGACCGCCTTGTAGGCAAACAGTACGGGAACCATCTGCCGGCCGAGCGAAAACTAAAGGACAGCTCTATTATGATAACCTCTTCCCTTCCGGCCGGATCAGGGCAAGTTTCCTCCAGTCATACATCAACCCGTATGTTGCCACTACTCGTTTACTGGAAAGTTGATTATAAGAACACCTGCATTTTGAATACAGAAATTCCCGTCCGTCGTTTTAAGAATATGGTATATACCCAGGCCAAAGGAAAGCTGATTCCCTCGCTACAGGGAAAACAGCTGGAGCTCTCCATAGAACAAATGCCCCATGCTTTTGCACTGAATGACAAAACAAGGATAGTGGGGTTACTGTACTACATTTCCCTGGAAACAGTATATATACAGCCGGAGCTGAAAGACATGGTGGTATCCTATAAGCTGCTGCAGGATAACCAAGTGGTAAAAAGGGGCAGGATAGCCATACCGGATAGCGAAACCAACACCCCGATAAAAATGTTCCAGTCCTGGAAAACCGCCACGGGAAACCATATTGCGCTGTATAATCACAATATCGATAACATGGCCAGAACATTTGTGGATGAAATGAGCCATGAACTGGATCCTTCGCTGACAAGCGCACGCTGATCCTGCTTCATCCGAAAAACGACAAGCATGCTGAGAAAAAAATGGCTTGCCCTCATCCTGTTTCTGCCTGCACTGCATGCTGCAGGACAGGATACTACCTATTACAATAAGGCGGGGAATCAAACAACCTTTTTACAGACGGCCGACTACTATGAAGTAGTCTGGCATGATCCCCATGATGCGAGCAGGGCCATTGAAAAGACCTATTACAAATCAGGAAAGATCAGGTCGGAGAGCTTTTTTTCGGATTACAAAAAAAGGACCCTTAATGGCGAACAACGAAAATATTATGCAAACGGCCAGCTAAAACAGTCGGTCAGTTACCGGAACAGGGATATCAACGGCGCGGTCCGCACCTTTTGGGAAAACGGCCATCCAAAAAGGGTGGACTCCTTCTTTAACGGCAAGTTCGTCAGGGGAAAATGTTTTAATGCCGACGGAAAAACGGTTCCGCATACGGAATTTCTCCGGATGCCCGAGTTCCCGGGCGGGGAAAATGCGATGATGAACTTCCTCCGAAGGGAACTTAAATACCCTGAACGGGCCAGAAAAAAGAATGTCCAGGGACGCGTCGTCGTCATTTTTATTGTCACCCGTACCGGAAGCATCTCAAATGTGAAAATCGGAGAGGGTGTAAACATCGATCTCGACAGGGAAGCCATCAGGGTAGTTAAAAAGATGCCCACCTGGAAACCCGGCATACAGGACGGCGAGCCGGTAACTGTTCAGTACTCCCTTCCACTTCAGTTCAGGCTGGAGGAGCAGAAAAGCCATAAGCGCCGGTAAGCAAATGCTGGACTTGGTAAGTCCCGGGTTTAGAACCGAAAAGACGCTGTTTCAACGACAAAATCAAATCTGATTTCGGGATAGTGTTAATTGTTTTTTTATATCAATTCTTTCAATTTACTGAAAATTAACTACTTTTGATATAGCATTGTTAATTGTTGGTCATTTGATCAGAAAATGCTGCACGAGCAAAATGCTTGTGCAAAATGCAAAACAAACGCTCATGAAAGAAGCCCGATTTACTCCTTTTCCGCTACAATTGACGGAACCCTCTTTCGGCTCTCCATTAACTGATTTGATCATTGAATTGGATCACCTGCGGAAAAAACCGTTGCGGGGATCGACCCATCCCCGCGTATTCTTTCAGTTGAAACATATTTTCCACACTCTGGAAAGTATCGGATCTGCCAGAATCGAGGGGAATAATACCACAATTGCCGAATACATTGAGACTAAGCTTGACGAACATCGTTCTATACCACCCAGCATCCGGGAAATCCAGAACATTGAGAAAGCAATGGATTTTATTGACGAGCACATTAAAGAGTTCCCGATTAACCGAGCTTTCCTTAGCGAAATGCATAAAATGGTCGTCGATGGATTGGCTGCACCACCGGCTGGAGAGGGAGATGCTCTTCCGGGCGAGTATAGAAAACATGCGGTAAAGATCAACAAATCAACCCACATACCACCTGATGCATTCCTTATAGCGGAATATATGGAAGAACTGATGGAATTTATTAACCGATCTGACAGTCCGAAATACGATCTATTAAAAGTCGCTATCGCTCATCACCGCTTTGTTTGGATACACCCGTTCGGTAACGGAAATGGCCGGACAGTCCGTCTGTTTACTTACGCCATGTTGATTAAGTCAGGCTTTAATGTCGATATCGGTCGAATACTAAATCCAACCGCTGTTTTCTGCAGTAACCGTAACGACTATTATAAACACCTGTCTGAAGCCGATAGCGGAACCTCCGAAGGGATTTTAAATTGGTGCACCTATGTGCTAAAGGGCTTGAAAGAAGAAATAGAAAAAATTGACCGCCTGCTGAATTATGATTTTTTACGGCGGCATATCCTGGTTCCAGCCATTGACTACTCCCTGGAACGCCGACACATTACAGAACTGGAAGCAAAATTGCTTCGTCGGGTAGCAGAAAAGCAGCTTATCCAAGCTGCGAATGTAAAGGACTTATTACCTCGCAAAGCAAGCGCAGAGGTCTCCCGGCAATTGCGAAAACTGATCGAAAAAAAGATGTTGATGCCGGAGAAAGCGGGCACTCGGAAGTATGTCATACGGTTTGACAATAGTTATTTATTACGGGGAGTCATCCAGGCTCTTGGAGAAAGAAGTTTCCTGCCAACGAATGAATAAGAATCAATTTACTGAGCAGCAATTCTAATCAATAATGACATTACGAAATAATGGGATCGATATATAATTTATCGAATTACTTTTATGATGGGATTTTTTGCTCGTAAGCACTTGGAGATGAAATCAAAAGGGTTACTGATTTATAAAAAACCGGAAAATCGATTGATTTTCCGGTTAAGTGGAGGTTACCGGAGTCGAACCGGTGACCTTTTGCATGCCATGCAAACGCTCTAGCCAGCTGAGCTAAACCCCCATGCCTTTCAAAAAGCAGTGCAAAGATAGCGGTTTTGCTGAAAAAACAAAGTGCAGCGGAAATTGACCCGGATATAGCGGGAAGAGCGCCCCCTTGCGGCAGATCATCGTATCTTTACGGACGATATCCAAACCTTCCGGGATCATGAAAAAGATATGGGATCAAGTGCTGCGTTACCTCTTCCTGAAGAAACAGGACCCGAATGCCCCCAAGACCACCTATGTAAAGCTGATGCACGGCATGAACCGGATATCCATTCTGCTCTTCCTGATATGCGTCATCATCCTGCTGGTACGGCTGATCCGGCACCTGATTCACTGAGATAGCGGAGAATGGCTGCGGCTGCGGCTTCCGAGGCATGCCCGGCACCCAGACGATCCCATAGCTGATGATAATCCTCCTTCAGCCTGCGGATGTGATCTTCATCCTTAAGCAGGGCGTTGAGCTCTTTTTGCAGGTTGGCAGGCGTCAGCTCATACTGTATCAGCTCCTTCACTACTTCCCGGTCCATAATGAGGTTCACCAGCGAGATGTATTTTACCCGGATCAGGCGGCGGGCCAGGAAATACGATACCGGGCTGCCTTTATAGCAAACTACTTCGGGTACGCCAAACAAGGCTGTTTCCAGGGTGGCGGTGCCGGAGGTCACCAAAGCTGCCCGGGCCTGGCGCAGCAGGTCGTAGGTGCGGCCCTTTACACACCGTACATTATCATACCCCTGCAGGAAAGGTTGTAAGAACTCATCTTCCAGGCTCGGGGCCTGGGCGATCACAAAGGCATAGTCCGGGAAAGCGGCGGCCATCTTCAGCATCACCGGCAGCTTTTTGCGCACTTCCTGCCTGCGGCTGCCGGGCAGCAGGGCCACGACAGGCTTGTCGGCCAGGGATTCCGGCGCAGGGCGGCGCTGCGCTTCTCTGACCACCTCTACAAGCGGGTGGCCCACATATTCCACGGGATAATCCCATTTCTCATAAAAGGCCTTTTCGAACGGAAGGATCACCAGCATCTTATCCACGCACTCCCGGATCAGCTTCACCCGGCTTTCTTTCCAGGCCCATACCTGGGGGGAAATGTAAAAGATCACCCGCAGCCCCTGCTCATGCGCCCATTGCGCAATGCGAAGGTTAAAACCGGGATAGTCGATGAGCACCAGCGCATCGGGACGAAAGGCCAGGATATCCTTCTTGCAAAAGTCCAGATTCCGGAAGATGGTGCGCAAGTGCATGGCCACCTCCGCAAAACCCATAAAGGCCAGATCGCGGTAATGCTTGACAAGCACCGCCCCTGCCTCCTGCATAAGATCGCCCCCCCAGCAACGAACCTCTGTGGCGGTATCCTGCCGGTGCAAGGCACGGATCAGGTTGCTGCCATGCAGATCGCCCGAAGCTTCACCGGCTATGATATAATATCGCATATGCTCAGAGGGTAGCAAGGCAGACATTATCCGCCGCAGCGCCCTGTACTTTACAATTTATAGATAATAATGACGATGGCATATACCAGCGTGGCAATCAGGATGCCGCGGGCTGTCTGGTCCTTATGGTTCTGGGTATACAGGAAAAAGATGATGGCGTTGAACAGCAGGCTCAGGCTCATTACCTTGGGTATCAGGAACTGGTGATTGGAGAAAAGCTGAAGATAGCTGGCCAGCGATGCGCCATTCGGAAGAAAGCGCAGCAGGTAAAAAATAAAAAAGCCCACTATCGGTGCCAGCAAACCCAGCACCAGCCCGAGTCCGGTCTGATCTCTCTTCAGGAATTTCAAAACGGCCAGTCTTTTGCGATCTGTTGTTTAAGTTCGTAATGCGTCAGGTCGAACCGTACGGGTACTACCGAAACATAGCCGTGCTCCAGCGCCCAGACATCGGTATCCTCACCTTCGTCCAGGTTCTCAAACTCTCCCGTCAGCCAGTAGTATTTTTTCCCCTGCGGGTCGGTCCGCTCATCAAATTCCTCCACCCATTTGGCATTCGCCTGCCGACAGAGCCGGATGCCTTTCACCGCTGCGGCAGGGATTATTGGCACATTTACATTTAACAGGGTGCCATAGGGCAACGGTTTTTCCAGCAGGTAGCGGGACAGGTTGCGCGCCACCTGCCCAGCCAGCGAAAAGTCAGCATCAAAGCGGTAATCGAGCAGCGAAAAACCTACCGAGGGGATACCTTCGATAGCCGCTTCCATGGCCGCACTCATGGTGCCCGAATAAATGACGTTGATGGAATGGTTGGCGCCGTGGTTGATGCCGCTGACGCAGAGGTCTGGCGGCCCGTGGAGGATCTTGTCCCGCGCCAGCTTCACACAATCCACCGGGGTCCCCGAACATTGATAAGCTTCGATATCCCCGAAAAGATCCACCTGATCCAGGCGCAGCGGCACCCCCAGCGTAATGGCGTGTCCCTTCCCGGACTGCGGCCGATCCGGAGCCACCACCACCACCTTCCCCAATGGCTTTACCGCCTCCACGAGGGCATGGATGCCGGGAGCTGTAATATCATCGTCGTTGGTAACTAAAATTACCGGTCGTTGTTCCATCATCCGGGCTGACCTTTTTTGAACGCGCTAAAGTTACCACGAATTTCACAGATGCCGCCGGGAATGGGATGAATAAATAGCTATTATTGCTGCGCCCGGTCAGTGCCGCTTATGGTAAAGATTGGTAAAGTCACCCACTACGGCTTTACCGGAAGTGTCAAAATGCAGCCTGTCGAGGAACAGCTGCCCGATATCTTCCGGCAGCACCCTGCGGCAGGCCGGGTTAAGCGTGCCCCCCGGCTTACCGGGCTCGGCCTGGGGGTCCCACTGATACGGGGCATCTACCCAGGTGCCGCGGGGATACATGATACCGGGCTGCCCTTTGCCCCGGATATCCAGTATCTCCGGATGGCGCAGACCCAGGGTATGACCGTATTCATGGGCAATGGTAGTGGTCTGGTCCAGGAGATTATCCCGCTTGAAATAGCCGGTGTTGCATCCGATCTCATCCACAAAGGAGATATCGGATCGGCTGAATTCCTCAACACGGAAAAAATTATAATGCGGGTCGGTATTGCCGTGTATCTCATCGAAGGAGAGGTCGGCCCGGTACAGGCCGCTGATCTCGAACCGGACGGCAAAAAGCCGGCCCTTCGCCTTTATCAGCGCCCCGGGCGCATTCCACATCTGCCCGGTTTCTTCCGCCAGCCGGGTGGCCAGCGCCTGATCGGCCGCATCGCCATAGAAGACAAATACCGAACGGATAACCAGCTCCTGTTTTGATTCGTATAGATAAGCTCCGCCCATAACATATTGGTATCGCTCCGGAACAGCCTGTCGCAAAAGGGGCCGCACTCAGCTCACCCCGCTGCCGGGGGGCACATCCTCTCCGGCGCCTACAAACACAAGACGGCCGCTGCCGGCCTCTTCGGCCATCAGTATCATGCCCTGGGAGGTGATGCCGCGCATCTTCCTGGGGGCCAGGTTCGCCACCAGCGTGACCCGCCGGCCGATGATATCCTCCGGCGCATAATGCTGTGCAATACCGGAAACGACTGTACGCTGCTCGGCGCCGAGGTCTACCGTCAGACGCAGCAGCTTGTCGGCCTTCTCCACCTTTGCCGCTTCCGTGATGATCCCCGCGCGGAGGTCCAGCTTGGCAAAGTCCTCATAGGTGATCTCGGGTTTGGCGGCAGGCACCGGTCCCGCGTTCGCAGGAGGGGCTTGCGCAGGCGTTTTCCCCGGTTGGGCCGGAGCAGACAGGGCAGCGCCTGATCTCAGCTTTTCCAGCTGCAGCGCAATCTCCTCATCGGCTATCTTCCGGAACAGCAGTTCCGGCGCGCGCAGGCTGTATCCCGTCTTCACCAGCTTCATGCTGCCGGCATTCTCCCATTCGAGCATACGATCCACCACCTTCAGCATATGACATATCTTCTTTGCCGTATACGGCAGAAAAGGATTGATCAGAATACCGAGGTTGGCGGTAAGCTGAAGACAAACATGGATGCAGTTATCGATCTGCTGCTGGTGCTGCGTCTGCAGTTCCGGCGTCTTCGCCAGCAGCCAGGGGGCTTTTTCCTGCATATAGCGGTTGCCTTCCCGCGCAATATTCATCACCTCTCCCAGCGCATCGCGGAAACGGAAATGTTCCAGCGCATCCTTGATCTTCTCCTTTTGCTTTTGCAGGAAAAGACCGATCTGCCTGTCCGCTTCATCGGCGATGTCGGCATGGAAGGGAGGCACTTTCCCGTTGCACAGCTTGTGCATGAGCACCAGCGTCCGGTTGATGAAATTCCCAAAGATCGCCACCAGCTCATTGTTATTGCGATCCTGGAAATCCTTCCAGGTAAAGTCGTTGTCTTTGTTTTCCGGCGCATTGGCACAGAGCACATAGCGCAGCACATCCTGCTGACCGGGAAAATCCTTTACATAATCATGCACCCATACCGCCCAGTTGCGGGAGGTGGACACCTTCTCCCCTTCTATGTTCAGGAACTCGTTCGCCGGCACGTTTTCGGGCAGCACGTATCCGCCGTGCGCCTTTAACATGGCCGGGAAGATAATGCAGTGAAAAACAATATTGTCCTTCCCGATAAAATGCACCAGCTTGGTATCGTCCTGCTTCCAGTAGGTCTCCCAGCTGTCGGGCAGCAGCTCCTTGGTCGCGGAAATATACCCGATGGGGGCATCAAACCAGACGTACAGCACCTTTCCTTCGGCATCCGGGAGCGGCACTTTCACTCCCCAGTTGCTGTCGCGCGTCATGGCGCGGCTTTGCAGGCCGTGGTCCAGCCAGCTTTTACACTGTCCGTATACGTTATTCTTCCATTCCTGATGTCCTTCCAGCAGCCATTCCTTGAGCCAGGGTTCATATTGCTGCAGGGGAAGATACCAGTGCTTTGTCTTCCGTTTTACCGGCACCGCATCGCTCAGTGCGGAACGGGGGTTGATGAGCTCATCGGGGCTGAGGGAGCTGCCGCAGCGTTCGCACTGGTCGCCATAGGCCTTTTCGTTGCCGCAGTTGGGGCAGGTGCCGATGATATAGCGGTCTGCCAGAAACACCTGCTTCACTTCGTCGTAGTACTGCTCGGTTTCCTTTTCTTCAAACAGACCGTCGTCATACATCTTTTTGAAAAAGCCGGCGGCGGTTTCATGGTGCACCGGCTTTGAAGTACGCGAAAAAATATCGAAGGAAATGCCCATTTCGGAAAAGCTTTCACTGATCAGGGCATAATATTTATCGACGATATCCCGGGGGGTAATATTTTCCTGCATGGCTTTGATGGTAATGGGCACGCCATGTTCGTCGGTGCCGCCTACAAACTGCACCGCTCTTTTCCGGGAACGCAGGTAACGCACATAAATATCCGCAGGGAGGTAACAGCCGGCAAGATGGCCGATATGCACAGGTCCGTTGGCATAAGGCAGCGCTGCCGTTACCAGGTACCGCTTAAATTGCTTCATTGTATGGTTATTGATCCGTTTATGGTAACTTAGCCGTTTTGCAAAGGTAATCAAACGCCCTCATAATGATGAACATACCTGCTTATCTGCAGCCGGGCGACCTGATCGGGATCACCTGCCCGGCCAGCAAGATGGACAGGCCCGTAGCCGAGTTTGCCGCAGGCGTGCTCAGCTCCTGGGGGTACCGGGTACGGATCGGGAATACGGCGGGTATGCATTACCATAATTTCTCCGCTCCCGACGAGGTGCGCCGCGGGGAATTGCAGGAGATGCTGGATGATCCGGAGATCAGGGCCATTCTCTTCGGACGCGGCGGCTATGGTATGGTAAGGATCATCGATCAGCTGGACTTTTCCCGTTTCTGCCAATATCCGAAATGGCTCTGCGGATACAGCGATATCACGACACTGCACCTGCATGTACATGCCCGTCTGGGAATTCCCACCCTCCACTCCATGATGTGTAGCGGCATCACATCCCTTACGGTACAGGACCCTTATGTGGAAAGCCTGCGCCAGGTCTGGAGGGGCGGCGATATCCATTACCATTTTCCCGCGCATCCGCTGAACCGGCAGGGCACCTGCCGGGGCATGCTCATCGGGGGCAACCTCTCCCTGCTGACCAACCTCTCCGGCACGGCAGCCGCGCCGGACATGGCACGCAAGATCCTGCTGATAGAAGATGTAGGCGAATACCTGTATAATATCGACAGGATGATGATGAACCTGAAAAGGGCGGGATGGCTGGAAAAGCTCTCCGGCCTGCTGCTGGGCAGCTTTACGGCCAGTCAGGAGACGGATACGCCCTTTGGTCAGACCGCCTATGAGATCATCCTGGATAAAGTCAAGGAATATGCCTTTCCCGTAGCCTTTGGCTTTCCTGCGGGGCACCAGCCGGAGAATTATACCCTGAAGCTGGGCGTACCCTATACCCTGCATACGGGAGAACCGTGCTTTCTGAAGGAAGAAACCCAACCGGCGCCATATCATGACCATCATCCCGCCTTATCTTAAACCCGGAGATACCATCGGCATCACTTCGCCGGGCAGCTATTTTTCACTGGAAGACGCCGGTCCGGCCATCGCCGCGCTCGAACGCTGGGGATACCGGGTCCGCACCGGCAGCACCCTGCAAACCCGGTTTTACCAGTTTGCCGGCACCGATGCAACGCGGGCAGCCGATCTGCAGCAGATGCTGGACGATCCGGAGATCAGGGCCATCGTCTGCGCCCGGGGCGGATACGGCACATTGCGCATCATTGACCGGCTTGACTTCAACCGTTTTTATCTTCATCCCAAATGGCTGACCGGCTACAGCGATATCACCGTGCTGCACGCCCATATCCAGGCGCAGCTGCATATCCCCACCCTGCATGCAGAGATGTGCATCGACCTGAAATCCGATACCCGGGATGCCTCTGCCTTCAGCCTCCGCCGTGCGCTGCGGGGCGACCGGCTGTCGTACGAGATCCCGCCCGATGCCGCCAACCGCCAGGGTACGGCCCGCGGCATACTCGTGGGCGGCAACCTGTCCCTGCTGGCCGCCTTAGCAGGTTCTCCTTCGGCCATGGATACGGACGGAAAAATCCTGTTCCTCGAAGATGTGGCTGAAAAATTCTATCATATCGACAGCATGCTGTATACCCTCAGGCGTTCGGGCCGGCTGTCCTTCCTGGCAGGGTTGCTGATCGGCGGTTTTACCCGGCTGAAGGAGGATGACGAGGGTCCCTTCGGACAGACAGTACAGCAGATCATCCTGGATAAGGTAAAGGAATTTGATTTTCCGGTTTGCTTCGGCTTCCCAGCGGGTCACCAGCATGAGAACTACGCCTTGAAGCTGGGGCTGCCCTATGAGCTGACTGTGAGACCGGACTATTGCCGGCTGGCGGAGGAAGCGGTTTCCGGTTTCTGATTTGAAGTTTCTGGTTTGAGGTTTCTGATTTCCGGTCTAACATCTAAAGTTTAAAGTTGATTGCCTGGAATGGAACCTTAGACGTTAGACTTTAGACCTTGAACCTTAGACCTTAAACCCCGGGCCGGGAGGCGGGAACCGGGAATTCCAGCTCAAAGCGGCTGCCCTTCCCCAACGCGCTTTCTACGCGGATTTTCCCCTGGTGGGCTTCCACAATGGCCTTTACATACGCCAGGCCGAGACCAAAGCCTTTTACATTATGCAGGTTGCCGGTATGCGCGCGATAGAATTTCTCAAAGATACGGGCCACCGTTTCCTTGCTCATGCCGATGCCATTATCCGTTACCGTGATAGCGATGCCTTTGCGGGTATTGTGCGTGCTGATCCTGATTTCGGGATGCTCTTTGGAATATTTAAGGGCATTGTCCAGCAGGTTGGATATGGCATTGGAGAAATGTACCTCGTCGGCCAGCAGACGTGTATGCGTGGCATGCAGGTCTGTGCTGATGCTGCCGTTTTTCTGTTGCAGCTGCAGCTCCAGGTTCTCCACGCTCTTGCGGATGATCTCGTGCACATCCACTTCCTGGCGGTTCAGCCGGATCTCCTGTTTCTCCAGCACGGCCGACTGCAGGATGGTTTCCACCTGCTTGTTCATCCGTTTATTCTCTTCCTTGATGATATCGGTAAAATACCGGACCTTCTCTTTTGTGCCCAGCACCTTTTCGTTGCCGATGGCGTCCACCGCCAGCGAAATGGTGGCCAGCGGCGTTTTGAACTCATGGGTCATGTTATTGATAAAATCCGATTTGATCTCCGACAGCTTTTTCTGCCGCAGCATGGTATAAACGGTCAGGGAAAAGGCGGCAATCAGGATCAGGGTGAACAACACCGCTCCGGAAATGATCCAGCTCATGGACCGGAGCACAAACGCCCGGTTGTTGGCCGGAACGGTGATGAACAGCATCTCATTATTGGCGGGGAGCAGCGAATTCATCACGCTGTTGTCCGCAAGGGTGGTATAAAACATCTGGTAATGCACCGTATCGGGCATCTGCTTGAAAACATCCGTGCTGGAATACATCTCATTGACCATCGGAGCCATGGGCCGCATCCGGGCGATGGCAAATTCAAACGGCACATCGAGACCCTGGGCCTTCATATTGCGCTGGATGATATTTTTGACTTCCGTGGTGGTGAACCAGAAGCTGATGTCCTGCCCGGACAGCAGATCCGTGCCGTTCCTGTTGAACCACAGCGAGCGCTTTCCGCCCAACCCCGGCTGCATCTCCCCCCCGTTCATCGAGCGCTTCTGCACCAGCTCGGCCTGGGTATTGTCCAGCAGCTGCAGCATCCGGTTGTCAAATTGCTCCCGCTTCATGATCACCGCATTCCGTATCCAACTTACCTGTATGGTGATAATCCCGATCAGCGACAAGGTGATCAGCAAAACGATCCAGGGAAATATCTTCTTCATTGACACAAAATTAACCGACGTTCATCATTGAAAATCACCGGATATACCATATAAAATTTAATTTAACTTTATCTTAACGGAAATTCCGTTTCTTCCGCTTACTTTTATGGTGATTTACAAGCGGGACATTTCCGGCAGATTAGCGGCAGGATTTCCGGCGTTATCGGTGACCAACAAAAAGCTGCGACAGGCATTAAAAGTATAAAGATTTTTCATACAATAAGTCGCACGGACTCTTCCGAGACGATTTAGATTTTGGTTGATGTAAAGGGAGCAAAAGGCTCCCTTTTTTGTTATATTAGTGTTTAAGATTTAAAGTCTGAGGTCTGAAGTTTATATACCCGGGGCGGAGGACCTCAGACTTAGACGTAAACGTTAGACTTAAGAATCCACGACTACCGACTATGGAAACACCTGCTGCAGGACGCTTGCTGATTGCGGACCCTTTTCTGAAAGACCCCAACTTCGCCCGTACGGTGATCCTGCTTTGCGAGCATCGAGACGAAGGCAGTCTGGGCTTTGTGATTAACCGCCCTTCCGCCTATACGCTGGATGCCTGTGCGCCGGGAACCGTACCGGAGGGGATACCGGTATACACCGGAGGACCGGTAAGCCAGGACACCCTTCATTTCATTCATCGCTTTCCCGGTCTTTTGGAAGGGGGGCTGGAAATACTGCCCGGTGTTTTCTGGGGCGGCGATTTTGAGCGGCTCACGGAGCTGCTGGAACTGGGCCTGATCGACGTTGCGGGACTGCGTTTCTTCAGCGGATATGCGGGCTGGAGCGAAGGGCAGCTCGAAAAAGAGCTGCAGGAGCATACCTGGATCGTATCGGAAGGAGCGCCGGAGCTGGTATTCCTGCGGGAGGCCGGCCGGATCTGGCAGCAATCGCTGCGGGACCTGGGGGGCGAATATGCTCCCATGGCCGGATATCCTGTGGATCCGTCGCTGAATTAAGGAGAGCAGGTTATTTTTCTGCCGGGATGGCGCCTTCCACCAGTACGGTGGCCTGGTTGTCCAGCACCTCTATAAATCCTCCCTGGATGGTATAAAAAGAAAAGTTCTGCTTATCATTCAGCACCTTCATACGCCCGGGGGCCAGGGCGGCCACCAGGGGAGCATGCTTTTCCAGCACCTCAAAGCTGCCGTCGATCCCCGGGAGACGGAGACCATACACTTTGCCGGAAAAAACCCTGCGTTCGGGTGTTAATATTTCAAGCTGCATCTTGCCGATTTTTCCGGTTAACTTTTGGCTGCCTGTTCCAGCAGCTTCTTGCCTTTCTCGATAGCGTCGTCGATGGTGCCGACCAGGTTGAAGGCGGCTTCGGGATATTCGTCCACCTCCCCGTCCATGATCATGTTGAATCCGCGGATGGTCTCTTCGATCGGTACCAGCACCCCTTTCAGGCCGGTAAACTGCTCGGCCACATGGAAGGGCTGCGACAGGAAGCGCTGCACCTTCCGCGCCCGGTTTACCACCTGCTTGTCCTCATCGCTCAGCTCGTCCAGACCCAGGATGGCGATGATATCCTGAAGTTCCTTATATCGCTGCAGGATTTGTTTTACCCGCTGTGCGCAGTTATAATGGGCGTCTCCCACCACCATGGGGCTCAGGATGCGGGAAGTGGAGTCCAGCGGATCCACGGCCGGGTAAATACCCAGGTCGGCGATCTTGCGGCTCAGCACCGTAGTGGCATCCAGGTGGGCAAAGGTGGTAGCCGGCGCGGGATCGGTAAGGTCATCCGCCGGCACGTATACCGCCTGCACGGAAGTGATAGAGCCGTTCTTGGTAGAGGTGATGCGTTCCTGCATGAGGCCCATCTCGGTGGCCAGCGTCGGCTGGTAACCTACGGCGGAGGGCATGCGCCCCAGCAGGGCCGATACCTCGGAGCCCGCCTGGGTAAAGCGGAAGATATTGTCCACGAAGAACAGGATATCGCGGCCGCCGGTGGCTGAGCCGTCGCCGTCCCGGAAATATTCCGCTACGGTAAGCCCGCTGAGGGCTACCCGCGCACGCGCTCCGGGGGGCTCATTCATCTGCCCGAATACGAAGGTGGCCTTGGAATCCTTCAGCTCCTCCAGGTCAACGGAGGAAAGGTCCCATCCGCCTTCTTCCATGGAATGGATAAATTTATCACCATATTTGATAATGCCTGCTTCGATCATTTCACGCATCAGGTCATTTCCCTCACGGGTACGTTCGCCCACGCCGGCAAATACCGACAGACCGGAATAGGCCTTGGCGATGTTATTGATCAGCTCCTGGATCAGCACCGTTTTACCTACGCCGGCTCCCCCGAACAGACCGATCTTCCCGCCCTTGGCATAAGGCTCGATAAGATCGATCACCTTGATACCCGTATACAACACTTCGGAACCGGTAGCCAGGTCTTCGAATGCAGGGGCTTTGCGATGGATCGAATAACCGCCTTCCACCGGAAGCGGCTGCAGCCCGTCGATGGTATCGCCAACCACATTAAAAAGACGGCCCTTTATCTGGTCGCCCGTAGGCATCTTGATCGGTTCTCCCCGGTCGGTTACCGTAGCGCCGCGAACCAACCCGTCGGTGGAATCCATGGCCACGCAACGTACGCTGTCCTCCCCGAGGTGCTGCTGTACCTCAAAGATCACCTTTTGTCCATTCTCACGGGTTACTTCAAGGGCGTTGAATATCTCCGGCAGATGATTATCCTGGTCGAAGTGAACGTCCACAACAGGACCGATGATCTGCTTGATTTTTCCTACGTTTGGCATACGGGGAAAGGTTTAACAAGTTTGATATGAATGAAAATAATATAAGTGTCGTAACGGACAGCCGGGGCCGTCCCCGCGAAATTTTGCGCAAAGGTAATAGGAAAAAGGGGTAAAAACAACGGGATTTTTTGAGAAGTAAATCCTATGTTGTTATTTTGTTGTACGGAGCTTGCATGAACCCCTCTACCCTCACCAGTCCTATCCGGAATGTCATCCTCAACGAGTACTTTGAGCCGGTAATCGGTAAGGCGTTCCGCGTCACCCTTTCGCTGATCATCCCTTTCATCTGGGGGATCGCCACGGGGCGGACGGCGGAAAGCGTGTGGATCGCCCTGGGCGCCGAGCTGCTGGCCATGGTCGACTACCGGGGCACCTACCCGCGCCGGATCGCCGTGCTGGTGGTTTCCACGCTGATCGCCGCCGTCTGTACCTTCCTGGGCACCTGGGCGGGCAGCTATTTCGTCTGGTCGGTGCTTGGCATGGGCTTGCTGGCCGTGCTGGGCGGCTTTCTCCGGAATACCGGCGACCATGGTCCGGGGGTGGTGCTGGCCGGGCTGCTGCTCTTCCTGTTTTCCCTGGAGCATCCCGGTCATCCGGCCGAAGCGCTGTACCGGAGCAGCCTGGTGCTGCGGGGAGGCGCCTGGGCGCTGGCCCTTATCCTGATCACCTGGCCGATGGTGCCCCTCAGCCCGCTGCGCCGCTCGGTGGCCCTCACCTGGAAAGCGGTGGCGGACCTGCTGGACGTCCTCGGCCAGGACGATCCCGATGCGGGACATCCCGATTATGCCCGCCCGGCGAAGATCGAAGAAAAAGAGATCGCCCTGCGGGATGCCATCACCCATTCCATGGCCATCATCAGCCGAAAGCAGGCCCTGCGGCCGGGGAAGGACAACGAGGTGTTTGCCCGGCTGGCCGAGCTCCGCAAAACGGCTTCCCTGCTCGGCGCCTCGCTGGCCGCCGTAAGAACCAATCTGGAAACCGTCTACCGGTTAAAGGTACCCGTACCTTCCTCCCTCATTACCAATATCCTCAACGCTTTCAGCCACGCCACACAGCGCGTGGCCCTGGCTATCATCAGCAACAGGGCGGAAGACCGCGCCATGGCCGCCTTGCGGGTGGAACGGGCCACCCGCTCCCTGCACCTGCTCGGCAAAAACATGGAAGAGCAGACCCTGTCGCCCGCAGAAACGCTCACCCTGCGCAACCTGGAAAGCGCCTTTTCGGAGGCCCTGGAGCAGCTGCAGGAAAGCATCCGGCTGCTCAATACCGCTCCCCGCAGCGCTTTTCTCTCCACCATCTCCTTCCGCAATCTCTTCAGCGGCATCGCCATACTACAGGGCGTCCCCTCCTTTAAAGATGAGTGGAATCCCCGCTCCTTTATCTTCCGCTTCTCGCTCCGGCTCGGCCTGGCCGTCGCCATCGGCATTGCCCTGTACAAGGGCTTTCACATCGTCCGCGGCTACTGGATCGCCATGACGGTGATGATCGTGCTGCAGCCCGAGTTCGGGGCCACCTTCAAAAAAGCAGGGCAACGTATAACCGGCACAGTTACCGGCATTATCGCCGGAAGCCTGCTTCTGCTGGTACAGCTGCCGCTGTGGGCCGTCCTGACCCTGGCAGCGCTGAGCTGTTTTTTCCTGGTCTATTTTGTACGGAAGAACTACGCAGTAGCCGTTTTTTTTGTCACCATCATGCTGGTAACCACCCTTGAGATCGCCGCACCCGTCAGCCTCTCCACCACCATTTACCGGCTGGCGAACACGCTGGCGGGCTGCCTGCTGGCCCTCGCCGCCGGCTATGCCTTCTGGCCCCTCTGGGAGCGGACACGCTTTCCGGCGCTGATCACCCAGGCCATCCGCGCCAACCAGGCCTACCTGGAACGGCTGGCCCGCCTGCTGGAACAGGCCGCCCCCGACAAACAGGGGATGCTGACCCGTTACCGGAGAAAGGCCGAAGGGGCCAACAGCAACGCGTATGCTTCGCTGCAACGCATGATGGCCGAACCCGCCCATAAAAGGCATAAGCTGGAACAGGCCTACGCCCTCACCAGCTATAATGTCAGACTTACCCGGCAGATCAACGCTATCGCGGGACGTGCATCTTACTCCGATGCCGCGGCTGCCGCACCCGAGCTGAGCCGGTTTACCGCCCTGGCCCTGCCGGCCATGGGCCAGCTGGCAGCAGCCGCAGAAAAGGGAACATCCCCGGGACCGCCGCCTTCCTTCATGCCGGTGATCAACGCCTTCGGCGAACGCATACAGGCACTTTCCGGCGCCGGCGAGCAGGACGGGCTGCTGCAGGACTATCTTTTTCTGCAGGCGCAGGCAGACAAGATGATTTATGAATTGCAGGGTATGTTCCTGGCCCTGGGGGATCCGCAGCCCCGGCCCGCCTGAGCGGCTCACTCCGGCGCGCAGCGGTACGGATCCGCTTCCCCTGGCCGTACCGGCTTGCCCGGCGACCAGCAGAAATTCATGGGCTGGCTGGTGATCCCCAGCAGGGACAGGCTCACCTTCATCCCTTTGCGGCTTTCCGGGGCAGGCAGGGTCTGCCGCTGCTTCGCAGGAATATGCTGAACCGTGACCAGCTCCGTTTTAAAGACTTCCCCGCCGGCACGTTGGTAGGAAAGCTTTACCCGCACGTTGTCGAGGGGATATTCCGTGTCATTGGCCACGACCACCGCTATATGATGTATGCCGCCCAGCAGGCCGGTCTTATAGTTATTCAGGGAAACATGGATATAATTCTTCCAATTCATGCGAAAGTATTTTTTCCGGTCCACGAAAGCGGCCGGCTCAAACTCACGCTCATCGCGCCGTCCGGATATCTGCTGCATGGCCGCCGAAAGCTGCTTTTCCCTTTGCTGCAGCGTATTGACCTGCTGCACCAGGCTGCGGTTGACGGCAAGCGTTTTGCGGTACGCCACCTGCTGCCGGCGGTACATCGTCAGCAGCACGGCAAGGGCGGCAAGGGCCAGCAGGGGGAAGATGTATTTCCGGAATCGCATAACTTTACAGTTTTAAAATGCAGGCACACTGCAAAGGTTACAAGGATTTTTCTATTTTTGAAAGTATCTGACATCACTTTATAAACGACAGCAATGACTTATAACGACGCCACACAAGAAGAGATAACGCGTGCCATGGAGACAGCCTGGAGCGCATTCCAGGTATACCGCAACTTTTCCCTGAAACAACGTGCGGATTTTATGCGGGCTATCGCCGAAGCGCTCGAGGCGCTGAAAGAAACCGTAGTGCCGGTAGCTATGGAGGAAACCAGTCTGCCGCGGGAGCGGCTTGCCGGAGAGCTGGGCAGGACCGTCTTCCAGCTGAGAAGCTATGCCGCCGCTGCCGAAAAGGGCGAGTGGCTGGAGGCCCGGATCGATACGGCGGTTCCCGACCGTACTCCCGCCCCAAAACCCGATCTGCGGAAGATGCTGGTACCGCTGGGCCCCGTAGTGGTATTCGGCGCCAGCAATTTCCCGTTCGCCTATTCCACCGCAGGCGGAGACACCGCCTGCGCCCTGGCCGCCGGCTGCCCGGTGATCGTAAAGGCGCATCCCGCGCATGCCCATACCTCGGAGCTGGTAGCCGGCGCTATCCTGCAAGCGGCCGAGGCCACCCATATGCCCCCGGGTATCTTTAACCATATACACGGCGCTGGATTTGAAGTAGGTGAAATGCTGGTCAACCACCCCCATACCAAAGCGGTGGGCTTCACCGGCTCGCAGGCCGGCGGGAAAGCTCTTTTTGATCTTGCCGCCAAAAGAAAGGAACCCATTCCCGTATTCGCCGAAATGGGCAGCATCAACCCCGTATTCCTGCTGCCGGGCAAGCTGGAAAAAGACGCCGAAACCGTTGCCGCCCAGTATGCCGCCTCCATCACCCAAGGGGTGGGACAGTTCTGTACCAACCCGGGGCTGCTGATCGGCATCAAAGGAGAAACCCTTAACCGCTTTACCGAGCTGCTGGGCAAGACCATACGGGAGACCACCCCGGCCCCCATGCTGCATGCCGGTATCGCCCGCGCCTTCCACAACCACCGGAGCACCGCGCTGGCGCAGCTGGATGTAAAAATGGTGGCCGTATCCGCCCATACCGCCTCGGAACACGAGGGAGCGGCTACGCTGGCCACCGCACCCGGAGACGCCTTTTTGCAAAATCCCGTGCTGCACCAGGAAGTATTCGGCCCCTACTCACTCGTCATCCAGTGCCGGGACGCCGCCCAGATGCTGGAGGTCGCCCGCCGCCTCGAAGGTCAGCTCACCCATACGCTCATGGCTACTGAAGAAGATCTCCACACCCATGCCGATCTGCTGAACGAGGTACGCGAACACTGCGGCCGGCTCATCATAAACGGGGTACCCACCGGCGTAGAGGTGGCGCTGGCCATGCACCACGGCGGACCTTACCCGGCCACCACAGACAGCCGCTTTACCGCGGTGGGCGCCGACGGCATCAAACGCTTCGCCCGCCCCCTCTGTCTCCAGAACTTCCCCGACGGGGCTTTACCCGATGAGCTGAAGAACGGTAACCCGCTGGGTATCTGGCGTACGGTAAACAACGAACTCACCCGGGAAGCCATCGCCTGACGCCTGACAGGAGCTGATAAATAACTGTTATTTTTGCTGGAAACGACCACTTTTGCGCATGGAATTGACACCGGTAACCGATGCAGCTACGGCCAAAGCCTTTCTGGAAACAGCCGCAGTGATCAACAAGGATGACCCCGGGTGGATACAACCGCTGGATAAGGATGTTGAGGCCGTTTTTGATCCCGGAAAAAACAAACTCTTCCGGCAGGGCTCTTGTGCCCGCTGGATATTAAAGGACGAAGAAGGCCGGCTGGCCGGCCGCATTGCCGCCTTTATCAACAAAAAATACCGGAACAAAGGCGATGAGCAACCGACGGGGGGCATCGGCTTTTTTGAATGTATCAACAGCCCCGATGCCGCCGCGCTGCTGTTCGACCAGGCCAAAGCCTGGCTGCAGGAACAGGGCATGGAAGCCATGGACGGGCCGATCAACTTCGGGGAGCGCCTCAACTGGTGGGGACTGCTGGTGGAAGGCTTTCACGAGCCGCTCTATTGTATGAACTACAACCAGCCCTACTACCAGACACTTTTCGAAGAGTATGGGTTCCGGCCGTTCTTCAACCAGATATGTTTCGCACTAAAGGTCCGGAACCGTCTGCAGGATAAATTTTACGAAAGGCATGCCCGCTTTGCGCAGGACCCTGACTTCAGCGCAAGGATGATCAGCAAAAAAGAGCTGGACAAATACGCCCTCGATTTCAGCACCATCTATAACAAGGCATGGGCCAGCCACCAGGGCGGCAAAAACCTGGAGCCCCGGCAGGCCGTACAGATGTTCCGCCAGATGAAGCCGGTTATCGACGAACGGCTGGTATGGTTCATCTATCATAAGGAACAGCCCATCGGCTGCTGGCTGAACCTGCCGGATCTGAACCAGTGGTTCAAGTTTCTCCACGGCAAGTTCAACCTTTTGGCCAAACTGAAATTCCTGTACCTCAAAGCCACCCGTAAAAGCAAAAGATATGTAGGCCTGGTTTTCGGTATCGTCCCCGAGTTCCAGGGTACGGGTGTGGATGCCTTTATGATCGTGGAAGGGGCCAACATGATGCAGCAGCATACGGCTTACGAGGATTTTGAAATGCAATGGATCGGCGACTTCAATCCCAAGATGATCAATATCGCCGAAAACCTGGGCACTTACCGCAGCCGCAGGCTGGTGACATACCGCTATCTGTTCGACCGCAGCAAACCGTTCAAACGGCATCCGATGGTATAAGGTCGATTTGATGATGTGCTGATTTGATGATGAAACAATCAACACATCATCAAATCAGCACATCATCAAATCATTCATCAACATTTCCTACCTTAGCGGACACTGGAGCAATTGTTATGGAGCATTTTATTGTATCGGCCCGGAAATACCGTCCCCAGACCTTCGACAGCGTAGTGGGACAGGAACACATCACCACCACGCTCAGAAATGCCATCAAGAACAACCAGCTGGCCCATGCTTTTCTCTTCTGCGGTCCCCGCGGCGTAGGCAAAACCTCATGCGCCCGCATCCTGGCCAAAACCATCAACTGCGAAAACATCACTGCCTCCGGGGAAGCCTGCAACGAATGCGATTCCTGCCGGTCTTTCAACCAGGGCAACTCCTTTAATATACACGAGCTGGATGCGGCATCCAATAACTCGGTAGACGATATCCGTACCCTGGTGGAGCAGGTGCGCTTTGCCCCCCAGGCCGGTAAATACAAGACCTATATCATCGACGAAGTGCACATGCTGAGCGCTTCGGCTTTTAATGCCTTCCTCAAAACGCTGGAGGAGCCGCCCCCCTACGCCATCTTCATCCTCGCCACTACCGAAAAGCACAAGATACTGCCCACCATCCTCAGCCGGTGTCAGATCTTTGATTTTCGCCGCATTACCATACAGGACGCTATGGGACACATGCAGGACATCTGCAGCCGGGAGCACATCACCGCCGACGCCGATGCCCTGCACATCATTGCCCAGAAAAGCGAGGGCTGTATGCGCGATGCGCTGAGCATACTGGACAAGATCGTCAGCTTTACCAACGGGGAGGTCACCTATGCCAATACCCTGGAGCATCTCAATATCCTGGACTACGATTATTTCTTCCGGGTCATGGATGCGGTGCTCGCCCAGGATGCCGCCCAGGCCCTGCTGCTGCTGGACGAGGTGCTGCAAAAGGGCTTTGAAGCAGACAGCTTCCTCGAAGGGCTTTCGGCCTTTGTCCGCGATGTGCTGGTCTGCAAGGATCAGCGAACCGCCCGCCTGCTCGAGGTTTCCGACAACCTCAGAACGCGCTACCGCGATGCCGCGGCAGCCGCCTCCGCGGGTCTGCTGGTGTCTGCCCTGAACCTGCTCAACGAGGCCGCTATCCAGTACAAAACGGCCAACAACAAACGGCTCCAGGTGGAGATGACCCTCATAAAAATGGGGTATCTCCAGCAGGCCGTTCAGCTGGTCAGCGAAGAAAGCGGGGCGGTATCAAAAAAAAAAGTAACTGAACCGGCTGTCGCCCGCAAGCTGCGCGCGCCATTTCCCCAGCCCATTGCTTTACGGCCCGGGAAAAAGGCGCCGGCAGCTTATGCCACTGCCGAAAGCGCCACCCTCACCCTGGCGGAAGAACCCGAGGTGCCCGTGAAAAAGCCGGCCGTTACACCGGCCGCCTCCCCCCAAAAAACCGTTCGGGAACCGGCCGCGCCTTTGCCACCCGTGGAAAAGCAGGCGGCTGCCCCGGCATCCGCCGGAAACGGAGCTGCCGCAAAACCGCGCCTGTCCGACCTCAAAACCCTGCGAAAAAAACTCGGCGCACAGGCTGCCGCTGCCGGCCCGGAAATGGAGGCCATCCCCCTTTCTGAAGCCGCCTTCCTGCCGCAATGGGTAGCTTATATCGAACAGCAGCGCAAAGCGGAAAAGCTGCAGCTGCTGACCCATCTCGAGCTGGCCCGGCCCGAAATAACCGGGGATGCAGAGATCTGCATTCTATGCCGCAACGACCTGCAAAGGCATTTTATCGAAGAGGACAAGATGGAGCTGGCGGATTTTCTGAAACAGGCGTTCCGCAATCCCGCCCTCGTGATCACCCTCCGGGTAAACGAGGCCCTCGCCCCTCCGAAAGACATCGCTCCCGTTTTATCCGCCCGCGAACAATACCAGCGGATGGTCGAAAAATACCCCCTTATCGGCGAGCTGAAGGACAAATTAAACCTGGAGCTGGATTACTGACAACCGTTTTTTTTCACTACTTTTGAAGCAAATTTTTCCGACAGACTATGGCAGAAGTTATCCGTATGCCCCTGCTGAGTGACACCATGAAAGAAGGGGTAATCGCAGCATGGCACAAAAATGTAGGCGACGCCGTAAAGGCCGATGATGTTATCGCGGAAGTGGAAACAGATAAGGCTACCATGGAAGTAGTGCCCTATGTGGAAGGCACCTTGTTATATATAGGGCCCCAAAAAGGAGAAGCCGCCAAGGTCAACGAGGTCATCGCCGTAGTCGGCAAAAAAGGAGAAGATTACAAGTCCCTGCTCGAAAAAGAAGGCGGAGACGCTCCCGCTCCCAAGGCAGAAGCGCAGAGCGGAGAAGATTCCGGAAAGGGAAAAGAGGAAAAGAAAGCTCCGGAAGAACAAACGGAAGCCGCTGAGGAAAAGCCGGAAGAGAAAGCGGCAGCCCCGAAAAAGGACGATGCCGCCCTGAAAGCAGCCATGAAGGAGGTAACGGTAGTGCGCATGCCCCTGCTCAGCGACACCATGAAGGAAGGGAAGATCGTGTCCTGGCTGAAAAATGAGGGCGACCAGGTCAGCTCCGACGACGTGCTGGCCGAGGTGGAAACGGATAAGGCTACCATGGAGGTAGTAGGATATGCAGACGGTACCCTTCTCCATATCGGCGTAAAAGCCGGGGAAGCGGCCAAGGTCAACGACATCATTGCCATCGTCGGCAAAAAGGGCACCGACATACAACCTATCCTGGATGCGGAAAGCAGCCAGGGAGGAGGAAACGAAGACGCCGGAAAAGCAGAGGGGTCCGGCGCTGAAGACGCCGGGAAAAAGGCCGCTGAAGAAACAGCCACACCGGCGGCTGCTCAAAAAAGCGCGGCTCCAGCAGCTGCGCCCGCCGCAGGAAAAGATACCGACGGACGCATGAAGGCTTCGCCCCTGGCCCGGAAGCTGGCCGAAGAAAAAAATATAGACCTCTCCCAGGTACAGGGCACCGGCGACGGCGGCCGTATCATCAAAAGGGATGTGGATCAGTTTACACCGGGGGCAGCTTCCGCGCAGCAGGGCGCTCCCGCTGCCGCGGCTCCTGTCGCGTCCGGGCAGGAAGGTCATACCGATATCCCGCTGAGCCAGATGCGCAGAACCATCGCCCGGCGCCTCGGCGAAAGCAAGTTCAACGCTCCCCATTTTTATCTCACCATCGAGGTGAACATGGACAATGCGATAGCCGCCCGCAAGGCCATGAACGAAGTATCGCCGGTAAAGATATCGTTCAACGATATGACCATCAAGGCCGCCGCCATGGCGCTGCGCCAGCATCCCTATGTCAACAGCAGCTGGATGGGCGATTTTATCCGCCAGAACAAACATATCCATATCGGCTCTGCCGTTGCCGTAGAAGAAGGGCTGATCGTTCCCGTGATCCGCTTTGCCGATCAGCTGGGCCTCAGCCAGATCGCTGCAACCGCCCAGGCGCTATACGAAAAAGTACGCAACAAAAAGCTGCAGCCCGAGGATTACAGCGGCAATACCTTTACCATCTCCAACCTGGGTATGATGGGCATCGAAGAGTTTACCGCCATCATCAACCCGCCGGATTCCTGCATCCTGGCCGTAGGGGCTATTAAGGAAACCGTAGTGGCAGACAAAGGCGTTTTCAAAACCGCCAATATCATGAAGCTCACCATGAGCTGCGACCACCGCGTGGTAGACGGAGCCGTAGGCGCCCGCTTCCT
This sequence comes from Compostibacter hankyongensis, assembly GCF_039541075.1. NCBI lineage: Bacteria > Pseudomonadati > Bacteroidota > Chitinophagia > Chitinophagales > Chitinophagaceae > Compostibacter > Compostibacter hankyongensis. Next base: position 97,958 of record NZ_BAABFN010000022.1, read on the forward strand.
GCAGACCCTTAAGGTCTACCTGGAGAATCCCGTGACCATGCTTGTATAGCCAACTTTTAACGATGGAAACCGACCTGACCGCAAAAACCACGCTCGTACTGGGAGCTTCCCCCAACCCACAGCGCTACAGCTACCTGGCGGTGAGGAATCTGCGGGCAAAAGGCATCCCTGTCATTGCGGTGGGTAAACGGTTGGGAGAAGTAGCGGATATATCGCTGCAAACCACCTTTCCTTCCGGAAAAAACGTACATACGGTAACGTTATATCTCAACGCTGCCAATCAGCAACCCTACGAAACGGCTATCCTGGACCTCCGTCCCCAAAGGATCATCTTCAACCCCGGAGCCGAAAACCCCGGCTTCGCCGCCCGCGCCCGCAAAGCCGGCATACAGACCATGGAAGCCTGCACCCTGGTACTGCTCAGCACCGGGCAATACTGATTCCCTCGCTTAACAAAGCCATAACAAGTTTCGTATTCCTTTTCTTCGTACATTAGGATAATTTTTTATCCATTATACCATCTGATCATTAAAAAACAATTAACAGATGAACTGGAGAAGATTCAATGGTGAGCAGCTGCGGCTGCCCATAAAAGAAGAAGTCAGACGGGCCATTGTCCGCGAAACGGGCAAGGGCTACCATCTGAAAGTCTGCATCGGCACCGACTCACAGGTCAAAGGAGCCGAAACAGAATTTGCTACCGTTATCGTATTCCTGCGGGAAAAGCACGGCGGGTTTATGTTTATCCACAACGAAAAAACGCTGCAGCAATTCAGCATCAAGGAACGGATGCTGGTGGAGGTGGCCAGGAGCATCGAAACGGCTTACGAGCTGTGCGATCTCTTTACGGAATATGATGTGGATATGGAGGTGCATGCCGACATCAACACCAATCCCCATTTCAAAAGCAACGAGGCCCTTCGGGAAGCGATGGGATACATCCTCGGTATGGGCTTTGCCTTCAAGGCCAAACCCGATGCTTTTGCCAGCAGCTGCTGCGCCGATAAAATGGTGAACTGAGCCGCTGCTCCCGCCGCTATCTTCCCTTGGGTTGTGCCGCTACCGCACAACGGTAAACCTGTCTCCCCTTTTCAGCTCCCCCTGGCAATAGCCCCGAAACGGATATTGAGCTCCCCGATATATTCCAGAAGCGCTTCCCGGCCGCTGCGCTTTACCGCCGAGGTGACAAAATGCGGCGGCAGGAATTCCCAGTCTTCCTTTAGCTTATTCAGAAAAGCTTTTACATTCCGCGAGGTAACCAGCTGGGTATTTTTATCCGATTTGGTGAACACCAGGCTGAACGGAACTTCCCATTCCCCCAGCTGCCTGATGAACGACAGATCGGCCTCCTGCGGCGTAAGACGGCTGTCCAGCAGCACAAACACACAACCCAGGTTGGAACGGTTGCGCAGGTACTCCCCGCTCATCTTGCTCCACTGCTCCCGCTGCTGCCGCGCCACCTTGGCGAAGCCGTAACCCGGCAGATCCACGAGGTACCAGGCCTCGTTGATCAGGAAATGATTGATGGTCTGCGTCTTCCCGGGAGTACCGCTCACCTTGGCCAGTCGGGTCCGGTCTGTCAGCATATTGATCAGCGTGGATTTCCCGACGTTGGAACGGCCGATAAAAGCATATTCCGGCTTATCCGGCGGGGGGGATTTCCGCCAGTCCGTATTACTGATGATATAGGTTGCGCTCTGAATGATCATAATGGCTTCGAAGTGCCGGTCCGTACTGCTGAGCAACTATTCCCTATCTTTGCGGCCTATGCCAGAGGAAACAGCGCAGCAAACGGTCCCGTACCGGGAGTCAAATTTAAGCAAGAAGGAACAGATTGCCCAGATGTTTAACCGGATTGCGTTCCGGTACGACTTCATGAATCATTTTCTTTCGCTGGGGATCGACCGCACCTGGAGGAAAAAGGCCATCCGGATGCTCCGGGAAGACCATCCCCGGCAGGTGCTGGACGTGGCCACCGGCACCGGCGACCTGGCCATCCTGATCCGGCAGATGCTGCAGCCCGAAAAAGTAACGGGCGTGGATATTTCCGAAGGCATGCTGGAGCTGGGACGGAAAAAGATCCGGGAGCAGGGAATGGAAGATGCCGTTCACCTGCAGCAGGGCGACAGCGAAGCGCTGCCCTTCCCCGATGCCGCCTTCGACGCGGTGACCGCCGCCTTCGGCGTGCGGAACTTCGAGCACCTCGAACAAGGCCTTTCCGAGATGCGGCGCGTGCTGAAGCCGGGGGGCAAGGCCGTGATCCTGGAATTCTCGAAACCGTCAATTTTCCCGGTAAAACAATTATTTAACCTGTATTTTCGTTTTATAACACCGAATATCGGCAAATGGGTGGCCAGGAGCAGGGAAGCCTATGCTTATCTGCCCGAATCGGTAGCCGCCTTTCCACAGGGCGCCGAAATGATCGGCATCCTGAAAAAAACGGGTTACAGCAACGCAACATGTACGCCTCTCACCTTCGGCATATGCTCGGTCTATTATGCCGTAAACTGATCCCCGCACTCCTGCTGCTGGGTTCCGCCGGGGCGCTGCATGCCCAAAGCGATTACCTGAACCTGGCCAATCACGACGACCAGCCTTATTATTTCGGGATCACCCTGGGATACAACCAATCCTATTACAAGCTGGAGCATGCCGACAAATTTATTCATGACGACAGCGTGCTGCTGGTGGAGCCCCTGCACAGCCAGGGCTTTAACCTGGGCCTGCTGGGCAATATGCGGATCAACAAAAAGCTGGACCTGCGCTTCAACCCCAACCTCGTCTTTGCCGACAAGGGCCTGCATTATCTCTTTAAAACGGATTCGCTGGTAGAGGATAAAAACATTCCTTCTATCCTCCTTAGCTTTCCGCTGCAGCTAAAGCTGAAATCCGACCGGATCGGGAACTTCCGTTTTTATGTAATAGGAGGACTTAAGTTTGATTACGACCTGGCTGCCAATACGCAGGCACGCCGGGAATATGATATCGTCAAGGCCAACAAGCTCGATTACGGGTATGAGGCAGGACTGGGGTTCGAATTTTATTTCCCCCATTTTATCTTCTCCCCGGAGATCAAGCTCAGCAATGGCTTCAGCAATATCCAGATCCGGGAGCCGGAAAATCCTTATTCCAATATCATCGAACGGCTGATTTCCCGCATCATCGTTTTTTCCATCCACCTGGAAGGCTAAACGCTGCCTGCTGATCATTCCGCACCCGGCTTAATAGTCATATATCCGCCGGCCGAGGTTCCACCGCAGCGCGGCGCTGAAGAAGTTGGTCTCGCTCCGCTTCCCTTCTTCAGGATAATAGGTTTTATATGCGCCCCCCGTTTTCCGGGTCTGGAAAGAAAGGTCCACAAAAAGATTATCCCTTACTTCGTAAGAAGCCAGCAGCAGCACATTCAGGGTGCGTGACTTCAGCCCTTGCCCTATCGTATTGCCATACTCCTTTTCCCGGGTTTTGTAGTCCATAAAGATATTGCTTCCGTAGTTGGTGCCCGGGTAATCCAGCCCCTGATCCCCATAGATACCCCTGGCTTCGAGATACAGCTTCTTTACGGGCTGGTAGCGGACTATGCCGATAAATTCGGCGAAATTGGCTCCCCAGGGATGCGCCAGCGGCTGGTTGTAATGGGTGTAGTTGGCTACGGAGTCCCCGTGGGTATACGTGTACGGGCGTACGACGTTGACCTCACCCTGCAGATCGAGGTTAGGCACATTGAAGGCGTCCACATATTTGCCGCCCAGCTGCAGTCCCCACTTGTTGCCCCACCAGCCCCGGTTACCAAAGAATTCCTTCACCTTCAGCTCGTTCAGGAAAAACTGGGAATAAAACTGGAAGTGGTGCGCTACGTTGGCCTTGGCATCCAGCCCCACGATAACCTTATCCGGGCTGCCCACCATCTGCTCTATGGCCCGGTAGAAGATAATCGGGTTCAGGTACTGGAACTCAAAATGATCTTTCCGGGAAAACACCACACTTTCAAAAGCCCCTACGTTCAGCCAGCGGGTAAGGTTTACACCCAGGTGGTGCATGGCCATGTACTTCTTGGGCCGCAGGAAATCGCCTTCGCCACGCGGATACTGGGATATCAGCTCGGCAAAAATATTTTCATAGTCGAGCTTCCAGATACGGGTATGCAGCTTCAGGTAAAGGTAATTGGCCGCGTTGGTGCTCAGCAGCAGGCTGCGGTAACCATCCCCGATAAAATTATTGCCATACCCGAACTGCACGTCTATGTATTTCGTCACACCGAAGCTGACATAGCCTGCGGCATTGAAGTAATCATAACCGCCCGAACGGTTCTTTATATTTTTATAGTAGCCGATACCCGGCACAGCCTGCCATTTATCAATCCGGTCCTGCATAAAAAAGGGAGGCCGTTCCTGGTTTTCCGACAGCATGGCGTAAAAGCCCACCTTATCGGCGATACGCCCGCGTACCTCAAGACCCCGGGTATTGATATACAGGGCTTCATCGTTATTGCTTTCCTTGCCGATCTGCAGCAGCAGCAGGGGATTCACCGCAAGATAAAAGTCGGGAACATTTACTTCGTAAAGGTTGGTCTTGTTCTTGTAAAATGTTTTCACCCAGGGCACACGGCTGGGCTCAAAGCTCAGCGAATCGGGCGCCCATTCGCCGTTATCAGCCAGGAGCTTCCTCAGGTTATAACGGTCTATTTCCGAAAGGCCGGTGGTAACCCAGTAAGGATGTTCTACGCTGCTGATGATGGAGGGATCCTTTGCGGCCAGACTGTCTACCGCCAGCGCATAGGCCACGGCCGCACGGCGGGATATGGGCTTGATGCCGCTGCTGAATTGCTCCGGAAAAAGGCCGGATTTGATCTCCAGCCGGTCCAGCACCGGATAATCCTTGCTGCCGAAAGGGATGTCGGTAGACTGTCCGAAGGCGGTAACGGTCAGCAGCAATGCAAACAGGGTAATACCCCATCGTAGAAATGCCATATTTTGAATTTAAATCTAAAACGGAAAGCAACGGCGGCAACGATAATACGGCCGGTTGCCGGGGTTTTCTTATTTTTACTGCATGCAAAGATATCTTATAAAAAACGCATTTATTGTCAACGAAGGTAACATTATGCCCGGAGATGTGCTCATCGAGGAGGAACGCATCGTCCGCACAGGCCCGCAGCTCAATCCACCGGGCAGCTTCGAAGAGATCAACGCGGAGGGCCTTTACCTGCTTCCGGGGGTCATTGACGACCAGGTACATTTCCGCGAACCGGGGCTCACCCACAAGGCCTGTATCTACAGCGAAGCGCGCGCTGCAGTGGCCGGAGGCGTCACCAGCTTCATGGAGATGCCCAATACCCGGCCGCCGGCGCTTACACAAGCCCTGCTGGAAGAAAAATACGACATCGGCGCGGCCACCTCGCTGGCCAACTATTCCTTCTTCATGGGCGTATCCAACGACAACGCGGAAGAGGTCATCAAAACCAATGCCAAAAAGCGCTCTGTATGCGGCGTAAAGGTGTTCATGGGGTCTTCCACGGGCAACATGCTGGTCGATAACCTGCTTACGCTGGAGAAGATCTTTTCGGAGACGGAGCTGCTTATCGCCACCCATTGCGAAAACGAACAGATCATCCGCAATAATCTCCAACGGATAACGGCAGAAAAAGGAGAAGAGCGTCTGACTGCGGCAGATCACCCCCTCATCCGGGATGAAGCGGCTTGTTTTGAGTCCTCTTTCCTGGCCGTGCAGCTGGCCAAGAAATTCGATACCCGCCTGCATATCCTGCATATTACGACGGCCGAAGAGCTGCAGCTCTTCGGCAACATGCTGCCCCTGGCCGATAAACGGATCACCGCTGAAGTATGCGTGCATCATCTCCATTTTACGTCAGATGACTATGCCGCCCTGGGCAACCGGATCAAGTGTAATCCCGCCATCAAGGCCCCCCGGCACCGCGAGAAGCTCTGGGAAGCCCTGCTGGACGACCGGCTGGATGTGATCGCCACGGACCATGCCCCCCATACCGCCGAAGAAAAACAGCAGCCCTACCCTTCCGCACCCGCGGGCCTGCCCCTGGTACAACACGGCCTGCTGCTCATGCTTGAATATGTAAAAAAAGGCAGCATCCCCCTGGAGAAGGTGGTGGAAAAGATGTGTCATGCCCCGGCCGTCTGCTTCAAAATACGCGACCGCGGATATATCCGTGAGGGTTATTATGCGGACCTGGTGCTGGCAGACCTGGGCGGCTCCACTTCCGTAACACCGGAAAACCTGTACTACAAATGCAAATGGAGTCCCTTTGAAGGCCATGATTTTCCTGCGGCCATCCATACCACCTTTGTAAACGGGTATCCGGTATATGGAAAAAACGGCTTTGATGAATCTAAAAAGGGTAAGCGGCTGGCTTTCCTTTAAAAACGCCGAGGGCGCACTGCCGGAGCGGGGAAGCGGCAATCGTGTTTTCACCAAAGGTAATTACAGGCGCCATGGAAATAGATAAAACCACCTTAGAAGACCTTTCCGTTTTCAATAAAGAGGAAACTTATTCCGTCTTCCACCGGCTCAACTTCACCCGTACCGTTGGCGGCAAAGAGCAGCTGAAGTTTTTTTTTACCCATCCCCTCGCCGACATCGCAGCGGTATCCGGCACGCAGGATACGGTAAAGTATATCCTTGCCGGTATCGAGCAGTGGCCTGACAGCATCACCAACGGCACCATGATGGTGATGGAAAAGTTCTTTGACGCCGGCAGCGAGCCCATACCCCCCGCCCAGAATGCCGCTCTCTCCCCTCAGAATCTCTATTACCGTATCATGTATGCAGGGGATTATTCCCTGGTCCGCTATTCGCTTTCGCATTTTATCAGCTTTTTTCAGGGGCTCAGCCAGCTGATGGGGCTGTACCGGCAGGCAAATACCCCTCCGCTGCTGCGGAAGCTGTTTACGCAGGTGGAGGATATGCTGGCCAAGCCGGTGATAAAGGAGATGAGCCAGTACGACCCGCAGGAAAGGCTTTCCTTCTCCCGCGTACTGTATTTCGGCTACCAGCTGAGGCACCAGCAACGGTCGGTGACCGCCCTGATCGCGCTGTATTACCAGCTGGATGCCTACTACTCCATGGCGGCCGCCGTAAAGCATTTCGGACTTTCGTTCCCCCGCTTCGCCACAGATGACCATCCTTTCTTCCGCGCCAGGGCACTGTACCATATCCTGCTGAAACATCCGGTTTCCTATGAGGTCAGCATGGATCCGGAAACCAACTTTTTATTCCTGACCGGGGCCAACATGTCCGGCAAGAGCACCTTTATCAAGGCCATAGGCATCTCCGCCTTCCTGGCCCACATCGGCATGGGGGTGCCCGCGGAAGAGCTGCAGCTTACCTGGATGGACGGGCTGCTCAGCACCATCCAGGTAGAAGATAACGTAGTGCTGGGAGAAAGCTATTTTTTCAACGAGGTGCAACGGATCAAAAAAACGATCCTGAAGATCAACGACGGCCGGCACTGGCTGATCCTGATCGATGAGCTGTTCAAAGGCACCAACTTCCGCGATGCCAAAATATGCTCCGTGAAGGTGATCGAAGGTCTTTTGAAGATGCGCAACAGCTTTTTCGTGCTTTCCACCCATCTTTATGAAATAGCGGCGGACCTGCAGCAATACCACAATATCCGCTTTAATTATTTTGAGACATCCGTAACAGACGAAGTTCCTTCCTTCAGCTATCAGCTGAAAGATGGCATTTCAAACGACCGGCTCGGCTTTCTTATCCTGAAACGGGAAAAGGTCCTTGAGCTGCTGGACCGCATCGGCTGAGCCTTCCCTTATTTTTTGTTATCTTAGCCGGATCAACAATCCTCTCTCTCATGCTGGTGAAAACCTTCGGCAGCGCTGTTTATGGAGTTGATGCACGCACCATCAGCATAGAGGTAAACATCGGCGACGGGTTTCGTTATTTCATCGTAGGGCTCCCCGACAATGCGGTAAAGGAAAGCCTGCAGCGCATCGAGGCGGCCATCCGGAACAACGGCTTCTCGATGCCCCGCAGGAAAATGATCGTTAACCTGGCGCCTGCAGACCTGCGAAAAGCCGGCACGGCCTATGATCTCCCCATCGCCATCGGCATGCTCAGCGCTACGGGTCAGATCACCGCTCCCGAACTGGACCGGTATATCATCATGGGAGAGCTCTCCCTCAACGGCGATGTGCTGCCGATCAAAGGGGCGCTGCCCATTGCGCTGCAAGCCAGGAAAGAAGGCTTCCGCGCCCTGTTTATCCCCCGGGCCAACGCCCGCGAGGCGGCCATCATCAACGACCTTCCCGTATTCGGCATATCCCATATCCGCGATATACTGGCTTATTTCAAAGATCAGGATGCCCTGCAGCCAACGGTGGTGCATACACGCGATGAGTTTTTTGAAGCGCAGCGCGAAGCCGGGCCTGATTTCAGCGACGTCCGGGGGCAGCGAAACATCAAACGCGCCCTGGAAGTAGCGGCGGCCGGCGGACATAACGTGATCCTGATCGGCCCTCCGGGCGCAGGCAAGACCATGCTGGCCAAACGGCTGCCGGGCATTCTCCCTCCCCTTTCCCTACAGGAGGCCCTCGAAACCACCAAGATACATTCGGTGGCGGGCAGGCTGCCGGAAAATGCCACCCTCGTCTACCGGCGTCCCTTCCGGTCGCCGCACCACACCATCAGCGACGTGGCCCTGGTCGGCGGCGGCGGTATCCCGCAGCCCGGCGAAATATCCCTGGCGCACAATGGCGTGCTCTTCCTGGACGAGCTTCCGGAATTCAAACGCAGCGTGCTGGAGGTGATGCGGCAGCCCATGGAGGAGCGGCGGGTGTCCGTATCCCGGGCAAAAGTAGCAGTGGAGTTCCCGGCCAGCTTTATGCTGGTGGCCTCGATGAACCCCTGCCCCTGCGGCTATTTCAACCATCCCGAAAAAGCGTGCTCCTGTCCCCCCGGCGCGGTGCAAAAATACCTGCACAGAATTTCCGGTCCCCTGCTGGATCGTATCGATCTGCATGTGGAGGTGACCCCGGTACCTTTTTCCGAGCTCTCCGCGGAGCCTGCCGCGGAAAACAGCGCGGCGATAAGGGAACGGGTGATCCGTGCCCGGCACATCCAGACAGCGCGGTTCAGGGAACACCCGGGGCTGCACAGCAACGCCCACATGTCTGCCCGGCTGCTGAAGGAGGTTTGCCGGCTCAGCCCCGTACCGCAAAATCTGCTAAAAAAAGCGATGGAGCGGCTGCAGCTCTCCGCCCGCGCTTACGACCGCATTCTGAAGGTAGCCCGTACCATCGCCGATCTGGACGCCCAGGAAACCATCCTGGCGGAACACATTGCCGAGGCCATCCAGTACCGAAGCCTGGACCGGGACAACTGGGGTCTGTAGCCGCCCCGGAAAATATCCGCTGTGTATTTTTAACGTAACTTTGCCGGCATTATGCGGATACTGCTCGCTTATCTGAAAAATTTCAAATGGCTGATCCTGCTGGCCCTTATACTGGCAGCCATAAACCAGACTTTTTCCCTGCTGGATCCCGTTATCCTGGGGAAGATCATCGACCAGTATGCCACGCATCCGCACGAAAAATGGATCACCGATGCCGCCGGAAAAGTGATCCGGAAGATCCCGCGTCCTGACGGCGATTTTACCCGGGGCGTGCTGCTCTGGCTGGGAGCCGCCATCGGCGTAGCCATGGTTTCCCGTATTGCCAAGGCCTTCCAGGACTATTTTGTCAATGTCATCATCCAGAAATTCGGGGCAAAGCTGTTTACCGACGGACTGCGGCATTCCATGCAGCTGCCTTACCAGGATTTTGAAGATCAGCGCAGCGGGGAAACGCTTTCCATCCTGACCAAGGCCAGGGCCGACTGTGAAAAATTCATTACCTCCTTCGTCAACGTCCTGTTTACCGCTGCTATAGGAATCGTATTTGTAACCATCTACTCGCTCCGGCTGGACTGGCGCATCGTGGCCCTGTTTTTTACCGGCAGCTTTTTCCTGGCCTGGCTGACCAGCTGGCTGAGTAAAAAGATAAAGATCATACAACGGCATATCGTCAACGAAACCACGGCGTTGGCCGGCGCCACCACCGAATCGCTGCGCAACATCGAGCTGGTCAAAAGCCTGGGGCTGACCGACCAGGAGATCGACCGGCTGAATAAAAACACCTACAAGATACTGGGCCTCGAGCTGACCAAGGTAAAACGCATCCGCAGCCTGAGCTTCATCCAGGGGACCTTTGTAAACTTCCTCCGCCAGTGCATCATGTTCACCCTGCTATGGCTGATCTTCCGGGATGTGCTGCAGGTAGGCCAGATGATGACCCTGCAATTCTTTTCTTTTTTCATCTTTAACCCCCTGCAGGAACTCGGAAACATCATCATGTCCTACCGCGAAGCAGAAGCCTCGCTGCAGAATTTCGACACCCTCATGAAAAAGCCCAAAGAATCGAAGCCCCTGCAGCCGCGGTCTTTCGGCGATATCACCCGGCTTTCCTTTGAGCAGGTCAGCTTCCGGCATCTTACCGCCCAGCACAAAGCGCTGAATAAAATAAGTTTTACTGCAGAAGCGGGGGAAACGATCGCCCTGGTAGGGCCCTCCGGGTCCGGCAAGACCACGCTGGCCAAATTGCTGGTGGGCCTGTACCATCCCGGCGAAGGCCGCATCTTGTACAACCGCATCAGCAGCCGGGACATCGACTTCGATGCGCTCCGCAGACAGATCGGATATGTAACGCAGGATACACAGCTGTTTGCCGGCACCATCCGGGAGAACCTGGTCTTTGTGCGGCCCGATGCCACGAACGAACAGATCCTCGCGGCGCTGAACGATGCCTCATGCCAGTATATCCTCTCCAGGGCGGAAAAGGGTATCCATACGGTGATCGGGGAAGGCGGTATGAAAATATCCGGGGGCGAAAGGCAGCGCCTTTCTATTGCCCGCGCCCTGCTGCGCGATCCGAGGCTGCTCATCTTCGATGAGGCCACCTCTTCGCTGGATTCCATTACGGAAGAAGCCATTACGGATACCATCAAAAAAATATCATCCCGGAGAAAACAGATCACCGTGCTCATTGCCCACCGCCTCTCCACCATCATGCATGCGGATCGCATCTACGTGCTGGAAAGGGGCGATATCGTGGAAACGGGCACCCACAGTGAGCTGGTCCGCGAAAAAGGCCTTTATTACGCCATGTGGCGGCAGCAGATCGGAGAGCGGAAATCCGATCCCGCACCCGCCGCCGACGGCATTGCCGTCTAAGCCCGTCGGGTCAAATAAAACATTAACTTTGCGCAAATTTCAAACGGATGAAATCCCGCAGTCTGCTGGCAAGCCTCTTCACCTATAAATGCCCCCGCTGTCGCCGGGGCAACATGTTTACCGACCCCAACCCCTACCACCTCAGGAAGATGTTCTCCATGCCCAAGCACTGTCCGGAATGCGGACAGCGCTATGAGCTGGAGGTAGGGTTCTGGTATGGCACCGGATACGTAAGCTACGGGCTTACCGTCGCGCTTTCCGTCTTCAACCTGGCCTGGTACTGGCTGATCTTTGGCATATCCGTCGGGGACAACAGCATTTACTGGTGGCTGCTGGTCAACGCGCTGATCCTCCTGGTTGCCATGCCCTGGCTGATCCGGTTCTCCCGCGTGATGTACCTGTATTTTTTTGTACGCTACGATCCGGAAACCGAGCAGCTTCCCCGGTCGGACAAAACGTCTCCTGCCTCCTGAAAAGCCCTCCCGGCTGCTTAGGATCAAGAGAATATCTGGAAACGACCTTACTTAAAATTCAGCGGCACATTTACCTTCACGCTGAAGTTGCGTCCCATATCAAAAACGCCCGTGCGTCCGGTAACCGGATTTTCATCGGCATATTTGAGACGGCTCAGGTGATTCTGGTAGGCCACATCCGCCAGGTTATCTGCGGAGAGGTTCAGACTGAACAGGGTACGGCCCTTATGGTTGACAATGTCTGCACCTATCCCGGCATTCAGGAGCGAATAGCCCGGCGTAACCGTTTCCGTGCGGTAGGCGCTGAAGATCTCGTTCTGCCGGAAATAACGGTCCAGCTCTATCTTCACATACAGGTTCCGGATCCCTTTCCCCTTTTTAAGGAAATCCCCGCGTAGCTCGCTGACCCAGCGGGTGGCCGGCATCATGGGCAGGTTACCGGTGGAATCCGTACCGCCGGCAATGGTGCCGCGCACATAGGAAAGGGAATTTTCAAAATGCAGCCAGTCCAGCGGATGCGGATGGATATCCAGGGTCAGCTCCCCGCCATAGAGATGCGCATGGGTCTGCTGGTACTGAAAGGCGGCATAGCCCTCCTCGTTATCATTGACGGGTATGGAATCCTCCCCGCCGGCGCCGGTCAGCTTTCGGGAGAAAATATAATTACGGATGTCGTTGTAAAATACGCCTGCATTTAACGACACATGCGTGCTGTTCCATTCCAGTCCGAGATCGCCTTCGGTGCTGACCTCAGGGTGAAGCGCCGTATTACCGTACTCATACCGGATAGTGCCTTCGTGCACGCCGTTGGCCGACAGCTCGGCGGCATTCGGCGCACGGAAGCCCCGGGCAATATTGACCTTCAGCGTCACTGCAGAACCGGCTGCATAGCTGAGCCCTGCGCTGGCCGAAACATTGGAGAAGTTGCGGCGGACAGCGCTGAATTTCTCTTCACCCTCTCCGGCGCCGGCCGGCTTTCCGTCCTCATCCAGCCTGAGCGCATCCGTTTGGATGTGGCGGTTATCAAAACGCAGCCCACCGCTAAGCGACAGACGGTCAAAATCCCGTTTTACATACGCAAAAGCGCCGATGTCAAATAAGTGGTAATCGGGGATGAGGAATTCCATACCCTCGTTAATGTTATGCTGCGCCATGCCGTTCACGCCAATGCTGGTCTGCCAGCGACCCAGGGCGGGAAGAAAATATTTTGCATCATAATTAAAAGTATTGAGCCGCAGCGACAATCCCGGCACATCCGGCGTTTCCACCTCCCCGTACTCCTTGCGGAGGTTCTGCTGGAAGCCCAGGATAAGGGCCAGCCGGCTGCTGCCGCCCAGGTAAAAGTTGTTATCCAGTACCGCCTTGTTGTGTACGATACGCTGACGCGGAATGTCCGGCTGGTACGAAGTAAAATCACCGTGGGTAGGTACTTCTTCCCCGTCCGGCACCGGCTTTACAAAATGCCCATCGTCGTCCCTTTCGCCTTCCACCAGCCCCAGGTTCTCGTTAAACGAGGCGAACTGCAGATGGGAATAGCCCCAGCTTTTGTTCAGCCCTACATAGCCTCCGAAGTTGGTTTCGTTGAAGCGGGAATTGAACACATAACCGTCGTATTTGTTCCGGTAGTCGTGCGACTGCTGACGGGTACCATAAGCGTTCCAGTTAAAGCCGTTGAGGTTGCCCGCCAGGTTGCCATGCACTCCCCACAGCCCGCTGTTGCTTTGCCAGGCGCCGGTGAGATTGCCCCTTACCGTGCCCTCCGGCACCGGCAGGTTGGAAATGATGTTGACCACGCCCGCCAGAGCATCCGAGCCATACATCAGCGAAGCCGGCCCCTTGAGTATCTCGATCTTGCTGACATTGTAATCATCTACTTCGATACCGTGCTCATCGCCCCATTGCTGGCCTTCCTGCCGGATGCCGTCGTTGATCACCACCACCCGGTTGTACCCCAATCCGCGGATCACCGGTTTGGATATCGCCGGCCCGGTAGATACCTGGCTGATGCCCGGCTGCTTGGCGACCGCGTCAATGATGTTGGTATAGGCCCGGCGCCGGATCTGCTGCATGCTGATCACGCTGATGGGGGTAGGACTTTTCCGGGCCTCGGTAGCCGCGCTGCTGCCGGTGACGACCACTTCGCTCTGTTCGAGCACGGCGGGGGAAAGCTGAAAGTCATGCGTTACCGCCCCTTTGATCGTAACCATAGCGCTCACCGACCCATAGCCGATATACTGCACCTGTACCAGGAAGCTTCCCGCCGGAAGATTCTTGATGCTGAAATGGCCGTCGCTGCCGGTAATGGTGCCCGTCTTCAGATCGGGAAAATATACGGAAGCCCCTGCCAGGGGCTGGTGGCTTTTCGCATCCGTAACGGTGCCGGTGAGCAGGTTTTTGTCTTCTTCCCGCGTGGCAGCACGGGAAACCATGGCCGGCCCCAACAGGACAGTCAGGATGATATAAAATATGATTTTTTTCATGTGTGGGTATTGCGGGAAAAACGTTTATATGATAACATCTCGCCGTCTGTAGGATTATCCCTCCATGGCGGCAAAAACGGTTTCCTGTCCGGGATAAAATAAAATGGTGTGAAGATCGTCCGGCGGACAAGACATAGTTCATGCTACGGAGCCGCCGGACCGTTTTATGGCTCAGGTCAGCGCCGGAGGGGGGCCGCGCAACAGGGAAACAAGAGCCGCCCCCGTCATGTCAGACAGCGCCAGCGCAAAGACGGGTACGGCATAGCTGGCATATCCGGCCGGCAATACCTGCGGCGCTCCGGGTAGATAAGGCGCGATGATAATCTTCAGAAAGTCGCAGTGGATATGGTGTCTGCTCCAGCTAAGACCTGTATTGTAATGGTCTACCGTGTCCCGGTGTCCGGCAAAATCATGTATAAAATCATGCGGAAGGATGGCAAAAAAGAAAACAGCCAGCACACCTATCGCTGCCGCTTTCTTCCCTATCCTGTATTTTTCCGGAAAACGCACGGGTACAAAGATAGGATTAAAAGCAAAAAGGCCCCAGAGACAGGAATCCATCCTGCCCCGGAGGCCTTTCCCCGCCATCAAAAGGAAATCTGAAAAAAGGCGGCGTTAAAACTGATAGGCCACGCCCAGGTTGCCGTTTATGCCGCTGATGCTTTCGTGGTAGCGGGTAATCAGGCGACCTGCGTTAACCGGACGGTTCTCGTTGCTGACCTTAAAATCCGGTTTGGAACTGAAGTAATCCACATTCAGCAGCAAGGCCAGATGGGGAGCGATAGCATAACGGAGCCCGGCACCCGCCTGAAAGCCAAAGGCTGAGGCCGTGGATTTTTTCTGCCCGAAGGTAGCGTCGGTATTGTCCTCCAGATATACCTTGTTCCCCGCCAGGCTGGCATTGACCAGCCCGCCGAGCACCCGCAGGTCAAGCGAAAGCTTTTTACCCAAAGGGAAAGCGTAATAAGGCCCCACCAGGATGTTCAGGGTATGATTACTGCCGTCTACCTTTACGGTGGAGCTGTCAACATCAAAGGCTTCCTTATAACCGTCGGCCAGCTGCTGCGCCCCTTTAAATCCGTATCCGTTATAGGTAGCCAGGCCGCCGATGCCGAATCCCGATTTGAAATAATAAACCCCCGTCAGACCTATGGCTGCCCCGGTACCGGCAAAACCGGACTTATCATTGTCATAATCCCCTTTGACAAAATTGCCGGAAGGGGCGCTGACACCTCCTGTAATGCCGATATAGCTTTTTACCGGCTTTTTGTCCTGCGCAAAGGATGACAGGGATACGGTCAGCAGCAACAGCAGGCTTATTGAACTAAAAATATGCTTCATCATTAAAATGTTTTAAGGTTCGGATTATTGAATAGTGATATCATAGTTCACGTCGGCATCCGTAGAGCCCGGCTCACAGGTGCCGTCTTTGACATTAGGCTGGTGCCGCAGCTGTACATTCAGCTTTCCCGCGCCCGTTGCTCCCGTGGTGAATTCGTCTTCCAGTCCCACTTCCAGCGCGGGCGTATTGGTATCATGATCTGTTCTTTTTACCGTCAGATTCAGCCCTGAGCTTACGGTAAAGCAGACCAGATGATAGTTTTCCCGTTCCTTGATTTCTTCGGTGACGTCTCCGCGCGGACTCTGTGTATCGTCCCAGAATAACACTTCCGCCTTGTACTTTGCATTGGGTTTGAGCGTTAGCTTCGCAGCACTGACATCCGGCGGCGTATCGTCGTCCGGGTTCATGTCCTTCCAGGACGCGGTCTGCGTATCCGACGGATCGTTTTCATTGGTGACCTTCAATTCAACCGTGGTAAGGAACTCGTTTCCCGGTACGGGAGGAGCCACCGCCTCTTCATCCTTGTTGCAGGCATTCCACAGCAATACCATCATGGCAATGCCGGTCAGACTGATTGCTTTTTTCATATACTTGGATTTAAAATTTACAGATGACAGTTTAGATTAAAATTTAAGCCTGGCGCTTACTATAAAATTGATCCCCGGCTCGTCGGCATAGTAACGGAACCCGTTCAGGTATTCCCGGTACGCCACATTGGTCAGGTTCCTCACCGCGAAGTCCATATCCACCCCCTGTTTCCGGTACGGTAGCCGGAAGCCGACGTCGGCATTGAATAGCGAATACCCCGGAGGAGGCGGCACATAGTCGCTGTTGGGGGGTACCCGCGTCTGCCGGGATACCGTAACGTTCTGCAGGGACAGCCTTACATCCTGCAGTCTTCCCAGCTTCTTCCGCCGATAAGAAAGCGTATGGTCAAAACGGTCCGCAGGCATATAGATCAGATCATCATGAATGGACTTATTATACCCCCTCACAAACGAGATCTTTGATGCCAGGTCAAAGTGGGGAAGGAACCGGTATGATGCATTCAGGTCGGCGCCCCGCAGTCGCACATCGGCCTGGGTATATCTGAATGCCGGGTAGGTGCCGCTGATGATGGTAACCGGTTGCAGCAGGGGTTGGGCATAGATAAAATGATTTATCTCGTTGTCGTACAGATCCAGTCCGGCCTGAAACTTCTCCGACCGGTATTTCAGCCCGGCGGTAGTATTATAGGAACGTTCGGAAACGAGTGCGGAATCCCCGATCTCATAGCTGGCAGCGCTGAAATGAACACCCCGGATATAGAGCTCGTTGATGCTCGGCGCACGCCAGGCAATACCGAAATTCCCGTTGATGGAAAAGCGTTCACCCAGCCGGTATCTGAATCCCAGCGTTCCGGTCAGGTTGCTGTAATCGAAAGTGCTGTGATAAAGAGCCAGCGAAGCCTGATCCCGCTGGTAGACCCTCAGCCAGAGGTAATCGTAACGCAATCCGCCTTCCAGTGTCAACCGGTTACGGTTATACTGTTCTATGGCAAACGCCCCTCCGGTATAATTCCTGAAATTGGGTATGAGATAACGGATACCACGGAACACATTGCCCTGCGTCATCCCGCTGAGACCGATACTGCCGGAGAAATGATTCCTTTCCGGTTCGATATAGGCCACATTCAGCGTATGGGTGGTCAGCCGGAAGCGCAGCTGCGGCATATTCAGCACAGCCGGATCGTCTGAATACGGAAGATCCACATCGTATTCCTGACGAAGATCCCCCTGCCGGGCAAAATCGGCTTCCACCTTTCCCCCGTTCCCGAACTGATAATGGGCGGATGCTTTAAACAGGTCGTGACGCACCGACTGGTAGCTCCGCCTGATCTTATAGGAAAACACCGAAGGGGTGAGCGGCCTGGAACGTTTGAAGGCCGCATAGAGGTCTTCAATATTCCCCACATGCGATCCATCGAAGATACCGATCTTCGTCCCGTAGTGGCTGTAAAAGAGCTGTATGTCGAAACGGTTTTTCCGGTACCCTACCGAGGCGGAAAAGTCGCTTTCGCCCAATCCCGTATTGCCGAGGTAATAATGGGGCGTCCTGAAGTTACCGGCCCTTTTGAGGGTACCCTGCACCCGCCAGGCCCATCCGCTGAGCCGGTGCCCCAAGGCCCCTTCAAGAGTAGCCGAACCCACACCCATCCGCCCGTTGGAAGCACCGG
Organism: Compostibacter hankyongensis; assembly: GCF_039541075.1. Lineage (NCBI taxonomy): Bacteria > Pseudomonadati > Bacteroidota > Chitinophagia > Chitinophagales > Chitinophagaceae > Compostibacter > Compostibacter hankyongensis. The sequence continues at coordinate 115,722 of NZ_BAABFN010000022.1, forward strand.
TAAGGTTGACGGATCCGCCGATTCCAGGCGTAGCAGGCAGGGCCGCCGGCTCCAGCAGCACTACCCCCGCGATGGCATCCGGACCATATCTTATTCCGGCAGCGCCCTTTATCACGGAGATCTTGCCGGCTACAAAGGGATCTAATTCTGGCGCATGATCCTCCCCCCATTGCTGTCCTTCCTGCCGCACTCCGTTGTTCAGGATAAGGATACGATTGCCGTACAGGCCTTGAATGACCGGCTTGGACAGGGAAGGACCCATCTGGACGCTATTCAGCCCCGGGATCGCCTTCAGGGATTCTCCTAAGGGCTGGGCACGGGAACCGAATTTCAAAGAAGATTCCAGCACTTCACGGGTTACGGTACTCAGCATACGTCTCCGGTCTCCCGCGATCAACACCTCCTTTAGCTCCGTGGTATCCGTCGTCAACACCCAGACATGACGGCTGTTGCTATCCAGGGTCAGCCGGACAGAGACCTTACGAAAACCCACTTTTTCACAGGTGACGGTATAGTTGCCCGGACAGAGACCGGTCATGTGGTAAACGCCCTGCTGATCAGCGACGGTACCTTTTCCCAGCGCGGCTATCCCGACAACAGCTCCGGCAATGGGACGGCCGTCGGGATCAGACACCTTTCCCGACAAGGCAAACGTATGGATACACTGGCCGCAGGCGAAACGGGCATAGCATATACCCATCGCCAGGGCGATCGTTTTCAACGTCACTGATACTGCTTTAGGTCATGAAGAAACCGGCACAACAATGCAGGACACATTGCGCCTTCCGAAAGAAGCTAAAGGGATATCCTGTCCGGACTTTACCCTACGAGGCGGGCAGGGGGCGCCCGCAGGGCGGGAAAGGGAGAATACAAGACAAAGGTGCACGTCGCTATGGGCTGTACCAGCGTCTCCTGTATCACCTGTGCGGTGCTCAGAAGAATACCTTCCGGAGAAACAAAAGGCGTGGTACTGAAGTGCAGGAACGGGCAGTGTATATGTACAGGACTGATATGACCGCTTCCATCAACGGTATAATGTTCGCGGGTATCTTTGTGGTTGGCGAACACGGCATGCAGAAAAGCTGCAGGAGTGGTACTATAGAAAAATACCACCAGCAGCAGCAGGGATAATCCCTTTTTCACGACATGCCTGTTCACAATCATACTGAATTTACAGCTGACAAAGATAGCACTAAATCCGGCAATATCACGTCTTCGCCGTAAACAATCTTTTCTACCGTTTCCCGGCAGCTGTCATATATTTTTCAAATTCGATTATCATATTTGGCCAGGATTCGTATCTTTGCCTCCCGGTTTCCAAACCGGATTTCGCTTTGCGGGATTTCTTTTTGTCTCTGTAGCTCAGTTGGTAGAGCAGCTGACTCTTAATCAGCGGGTCCAGAGTTCGAGTCTCTGCGGGGACACCCCCTTTTTTCATAAAACCTGCCAGCCGGCAGGTTTTATGTTTATACAGGCTTTCGTCCTATTTTCCCCAGATGCGTATCGCTAAATCCGGTTGCATACTTCAGTCCGTATCCGAATATCCTGTCCATTGAGGAATGGGCAAAGAGGAGTATCCCGCAAAACAGCAACCACTGATGACCGGTGTACCATCCGGCAAGATATAAGGCAATCGCCGTTCCCTTATGATGAAAGAAGTTATAGACACAGGCGCCGGTTTTATTCCCTGCAAGGTAGCCTAACATACTGATATCGGGCGCAAGAATAAGCGCCGGGAACCACCACCAGGCCAGGCTGCATTGCAGATAAAAGGCCAATACCGCCAGGGCGAAGCAGGCCAGTTCCTCTAAGATAAGTATTGTTTTCATCCGTTCGAATTTTCATAACTTGCCAAACAAATATATGAATAAGCTCCTCAATGCCACTTCATCCGATGATACGCATCCGGTCCGGTAATCCCATATTGAACCGCACGTCGGTTTCTGCCTCCTGCAATAAAAAAACGAACCCGGGAAGGTCTCACCCGATACGATCCTGCAAAACTGCTGCGTATATTATTACTCCGGCCATCATCTGCATATATTTACTTGCAGCTTATGAAGCTTACGGGCAGGCCGGCACAAAATCCGGCCATCATTTGCCCGCCGCCAAAACCAGACTGGGCATACGCGGCTCACAGTTCACCATAAACGGCGATCCCGTATTCTTATACGGCATCAGTTACTACGCTGGGCTGGGAGCGCCCGAAAAATTCATCCGGCAGGACCTTGCAGACATAAAAAAGTATGGCTTTAACTGGATACGCATCTGGGCCAACTGGCCAGGATCGGATAGCAATATAAGCGCCATAGACCATCAGGGCAATGCGAGAGCGATATTGATGAACAAGCTGGAATGGATCATAAAACGGTGCGATCGCAAAGGCATTATCGTGGATGTCACCCTTTCGCACGGCGATGGCATAAAGGATCAGAAGACATACAGACATGCGGTGGCAACGCTCGTAACCGCCCTGAAGCCTTATCAAAACTGGTATATAGACCTGGCCAATGAACGCGATATCAGAGACAAGCGGTTTGTAAGCTTTGAAGAGCTGGAACAATTGTGCAGGATGGTAAAGGACCGCTATCCCCGGCTGCTCGTTACAGCATCCGCCGGCAACGATATCAGCCGGGAAGATCTGAACCGGTATCTGCGCATCGCCCGGGTCGACTTCATCTGTCCCCACCGGCCACGGAATGCAGCCTCGGCTGCCCAAACCGCATCAAAAACCCGGGAATATCTGGCCATGATGAAAGCGCTCGGGCGGGTGGTACCGGTAAATTACCAGGAACCGTTCCGCCGGGGCTATACCCGCTGGCAGCCCGGGGTAACGGACTATGTTACCGATCTGCAGGGCGCTCTGGCGGCAGGTGCAGCGGGATGGTGCTTTCACAACGGCGATCAGGGAGGCGATCCCGACGGCATGCCGCACCGGTCGTTTGACCTGCACCGGCGCCGGCTATTCGATCAGCTGGATCCGGTAGAGATGCAGGCCATCCGGAAAATAAGCAGGCAGATAAAAACCCGCTGAGGGGGCTTTTTAAGCTCCGGCGTACAATGACTTTTCAAGCGCCGCAAGTGTTCCGTTTTTTGTTCCGATACCATGATATACAAAACCCAGGCTTCTCAGCTGCTGCGGGTTGTATATATTCCGCCCATCCAGCACGAGGGGAAGCTGCATCAGCCTTTTTACGCGCTTCCAGTCCGGTAACCGGAACTCCGGCCACTCCGTAAGCAGCATCAGGGCATCGGCACCATCCACCGCTTCATATTCATTTTGAGCATAAATAACATCTGCAGCAATCTGCTTACGCGCCTCACCTGTGGCCATCGGATCATAAGCCCTCACCCCGGCGCCTGCTTTTATCAACGCCTCTATTATAGTTAAGGCGGGAGCCTCCCGCATATCATCGGTATTCGGCTTGAAAGCCAGTCCCCATATGGCGATCTGCTTCCCTTCCAAATCGTTATCCAGAAAATAGAGGAGCTTTTTGAACAGGACCTGCTTCTGATCTTCATTAATGGCTTCCACCGCTTCCAGCAGGCGAAGCCTGTGGCCGTAGTATTTTCCCGTATGGATCAGGGCTTTCACGTCTTTTGGAAAGCATGATCCCCCGTAACCAACTCCCGGATAAAGGAACTTGCTTCCGATACGCGGATCGGCGCCGATGCCGTTCCTTACCTGATTGATATCCGCATCCACAAACTCGCACAGGTTAGCCATATCGTTCATGAAGCTAATGCGGGCGGCCAGCATGGCATTGGCCGCATATTTGGTCATTTCCGCCGAAGCAATATCCATATGGATGATGCGGTAGCGGTTGAGCTGAAAAGGCTTATAAAGCTGGTCCAGGACGTTCCGGGCCCGCATGCTGTCTGTTCCGATCACAATGCGGTCCGGGCTCAGAAAATCCTGTACGGCGGCGCCTTCTTTCAGGAATTCCGGATTGGAGGCTACATCAAACGATATCTTTCTCCCCCTTTTATCCATGGCCGCGGCTATGAACGCTTTTACCTTAGCCGAAGTGCCTACGGGAACAGTGCTTTTGGTAACCACGACGGCATAATCCTGCAAAGCTTCCCCGATAGCCGTAGCCACAGCCAGCACATGACGCAGATTGGCGCTGCCGTCCTCATCCGGGGGCGTACCCACGGCGATAAAAATGACCTCCGCCCCCTGTAGGAATTCGGCCAGGGAGGTGCCGAATTCCAGGCGGCCTTTCTTCATATTCCGCCGGACAATCTCCTCCAGGCCCGTCTCATATATCGGAAGCCTTTCTCCCTTCAGCATATTGATCTTCCGTTCGTCAATGTCAATACAGGACACGTGGACACCCGTATCCGCCAGGCATGCCCCTGTAACCAGTCCGACATAACCTGTACCTACTACGATTGCTTTCATGTATGTGTTTTTTAGTATTAATAAATCTCCCGGACCGGGAACCCCTAAAATGCATTTTGATCCTTTTTAAATACGTTCAAGAAAGTATAGCATATGATTTTCAGGTCAAGCAGGAATGACCAGTTTTCCAGGTACCAGACATCAGCCTCCACCCGTTTCAGCATATCATCGGATGTTTTGGTTTCTCCGCGCAACCCATTGATCTGCGCCCAGCCCGTAATACCCGGTTTGAGGAAATGTCTTACCATAAACTGATCGATCAGTCGGGAATATTCCTCGGTATGTTTCAGCATATGCGGGCGGGGTCCCACAACCGACATTTTTCCGCTCAATACGTTGAAGAACTGCGGCAATTCGTCCAGGCTGGTCTTACGCATGAAAGCGCCCAGCCTCGTGATCCGGGGGTCATCCCGGGTGGCCTGCTTCAGGTCGGCATCCACATTCTGCCGCATGCTCCTGAACTTGAAACACCGGAAAGAATGGTTGTTCCGTCCCGAACGCAGCTGAATAAACAATACGGCACCACGGGATTCCAGCTTGATCAGGATAGCCAGTATCGGGAACAGCCAGCTCAGCACAAACACAATGACCCAAAGTGAAAACACGATATCAAAAGTGCGCTTTATGATCCGGTTGATTATTCCCTCCAGCGGTTCCACCCTGACGGACATCACAGGTATTTCCCCCATGCTTTCCAGATGTACTGCCCTTTTTACATAGGTATTGTAATCCGGTATAAACTTAAATCTTACCAGATGGCGGTCGGCCGCCATCATCAATTGACGGATATCTTCATTCTTATCACTCGGAAGCGTGCAGAATATCTCATCTACCTCGTTACGGGTGACATAAGGAATACATTCCCTGATACTGCCTTTATACAGTTCTTTCTCAATCGTCTCACCCGCATCATAATCAAAAAAACCGATAATCTGATAACCCCTGTAAGGATTACGTTTAAAATACTCGTAAAGGTCCTTTGCTGCCAGGCCTGTACCGGCAATGATCACCTTTCTGAAATCGTGGAGAATATCATATCTGATTTTACGGATGACCAGGAATATAAACTTCCAGATTCCCAGGGAAAAGCCAAAATAGGACAGCGAATAAATCAGAAACGTCTTGGTGATATAATGAGGAAGCAGGGCGGGCACCAGCATAATAAAGAGCACTATAAAGCCGGCAAAAAGGACATAGGATCTGATTACGGCCTGAACGATCTTGATGGAATCCTTACGCAGCACCTGGGAGTATTGCCTGCATATGGTGCTGGACAGGAACCATAACAGGTTTACAAACAGGACTACGGGGAGATAAGTCCTGTTATAAAGCCAGAAAACGTCAGACTTGTCCAGGGTCAGATAGGCAAACACCATGGACAGGTTCAACAAAGCATAGTCCACAATACGATTGACTACGCGGAACATGATTGAATAGCGATAGACCATAAGTCAGCGCATTTGTTAAAACAGGGCAACAGGCAATATCAATAAATCAAGATCAGTCAACTATGATTTGGCCTTTAAAAACGGCCGGCTTTCGATTCGCAGAAGAGGGGCATGGAGAAAATAAAAAGCAATAATTTTAAGCGTATTTCAATAATATTAAATAATATTACCATTATTGTTTTTTTGTTAAAATTATCGATTTTTATACTAACAACGTGTAAAAACAAAAGATTTATATTTTTTTAATGTTTACAAGTAAAAATATAACAGTTTGATTTGTAAGTATTTGAAATAAAATTATGAATTTTTATTATAAATTCTGATTCATCAAATTTTTCAGCATGTGCCCGGATAAATGAAGTATCGAACCGGAGATGCCCAAAGCGAACAACAGCCGCTTTCAATGCAGAAACCGTCTGTCGGTTAAAAAATAAAGCGGTAGCGGGTCTTATGTCATCCTGGTACGGAATCATCGTGTCCAGCACCCCTCCTCTCCCATAGGCGATCACAGGCTTACCCGATGCATTGGCCTCAAGCGGGGTAATGCCATAATCTTCCAATTGCGGAAAAATCAAAGCTTTACATCCCGCGTAGACCTCTGCCAGCTCGGCGGCGCTCAGGCCGCTGACAAAAGTTATGTTTTTCCCGGCTTTCTTTTTCAGACCAGCCTCCCTCGACCCACTTCCTACAATGATCAGTTTTTCACCAGGCAACCGGTTAAAGGCTTCCACAACCAGGTCAACTTTTTTATAAGGTTCAAGTCGGGATACCACCAGGAAATAACCGCCGTCCAAACCGGAAGGATAAAAGTTTGCACATTTTACACCAGGATTGATCACCGTTACCTTTCCCCGGGGAAAATAAGCCGCGTAGATCCGCGGGACTACCTCCCTCGAATTGGTAATAAACCAGTCCGTCCGACGAGCTGCCTTCCTGTCAATCTTCCGCAGCCTGCGGATGACCATGCTGTACAGTCTGGACATAACGGGATTGGCGCCGTCAATCTCCTTATACGATTCAGGACGCCAGGCCAAACGGAATGGCGTATGACAATAGGTAATGACCAGCGCCTGGGGATCGGGCCGCACATACTTGGCGCAATGGGTAGTAGACTGCAATATCACATCATATCCCTTTAGATTTATAGCACGCATGGCCCAGATGGCAAAAGGGTAAAAAAGCCGCTTCAGGCTCTTTTCATTTTTAACAACCCTGCCCAGCCAGCTTGTGCGGATATCACAGGACTCAAACTCCGGATAGGTCTTTTTCCGGTTGTAACAGAGCGTAAAAATAGGCGCCTCAGGGAAGGCACGATGAAAACCCAGTACGACCTGCTCGGCCCCTCCCTTACGAACCAGCTCATCCTGAACAATTGCGATACGCATAAAAACCCGTTTTAAATAATATAACACCATAATTTACCAAAGGAGGAAGCAGATAACCTGATCAAACCTCATCCCGGATCAAAGACCGAAGTAACTCGACATGCTTTCGGGAAGATGCTTCCCAGGTAAACTTTCTAACCCGGTCCCTGCCTTTTTCAATCAATTTCTCACGCAAATCATGATCTTTTAAAACCCTGTCGATCTTGTCCCGGATATCATATACATCATAGGGATTAAAGTACAACGCTGCCTCACCGCAGACCTCCGGCAAACTGGCTGTATCGGAAACGACGACAGGACAGCCATTCACCATGGCCTCCAATGGCGGAAAACCGAATCCTTCATACAGCGATGGGAAAACAAACAGGGAAGCATGGCCATAAATAGTATCCATATCCTCCTCAGCGACAAAACCGGTAAAGATAATATTGGAGCTCAAAACCCTGTCTTCCGCTACCTGCTTATGTAATAAGGGGTCACCTGTTATAAAACCGCTTTTTTTTCCGACAACAACAATCTTATATTTATCCTTTATACTGTTATCCAGCAAAAGATAAGCTTTTAAAAACCGCTTCAGATTTTTATGCGGTTTGACATTCCCGACAAACAAAAGATATTTCTCCGGCAGTCCGTACCGGAACCTTATTTCATCCAAGTTTTCTATCTTTGATCGCTGCCTGATGCCATTCCTGATAACAGATATCTTTTCCGGATCGCAATCATTACAATACCGGATGATCTCTTTTTTGGAAAAATCAGATACCGTGATAATTTTATCGCTCTTCGCTATTGCCCTCCTGATCATAAACTTTGCATATACCTTCTGCCCAACACTCAGATCGTCCAGAAAAGCCAAATGATAGACATCATGGATCGTGACCACCCGTTTACAGGAAAGCGGATATACAGGAATATTGTAATGAGGCGAAAACAAAATAAAACCCGCCTTCAGGTCTTTCCGGAGCCTGTAGTAGGCAAGCTGCTCCCGGACCGAATAAACGGGGTAATCAAAATCCCTATACATCAAATTGCGAAAACAACCGTCTCTGTTCCGGCCAAGAACCGTTGTATCGGCAATACCGGAAACCGGCGGAAGGATATTTCTGATATAAGTGCCTATCCCCGAATCATTGATCATCCTAACATCAAAAAAAAGACCGCTCATGCTTAAACAGATTTTCTTTTTTTAGAAATAAGTTCTCCTACCCATTACAACCCCTGTTTTTCCTGAACCATCGCCTGACGGATGACAATAAAACATCTTCAGGCCCAAAGCCACGACACCCCCTGATTGCGGGGTTTTACTTATAATTCTTAAAACTGGATCCATTCTGCATTTTTATTATTTTGCTCTGGTCATATCTTTTCCCTGATGAACGTCTGATCTCATTACGCTCACCGATCCGGGCATCACTTTTCTTTCTCAGATTATCATAAAAGCTCTCCAATACGTTGCCATAATACCTGTTGCTCGAAGCACTCATATTTCCCCAGCTGTCCTCCAGGACGGAGGCGGTAAATCCGGAGATCTTGTTATCACTCACCGTGTTTTCCGAATTGTTGAAGACGGCCGATCTCCAGTAATTTCTGATGCCTATATTTATCTGACCTGATGCCGGATTCATCTTTTCAGCAGTATTCAACAGCTCATTTCCCGATATACGCCAGCGGGACCCTCCCTCATTATCGATCGCTATACTGCTGTTGACCAGCTTGACGATATTGGACTGAATAACGATATCATTACAATCTATTGCCTTAACGGCTCCGGAAAACCTACCTGCTATGGTATTGTTCAGAATCCTTATACGATTTGCAGATCGCGCATCAAAGGCAATGGCCGACATATGATCGCCGCTTATCCTGTTGGCCGACAATTCTATATTGTTATGCAAGGATGCAGATCCGTAAAATTTAATCCCCGGCCCCCTGACGCCTTGTTGCTGTATCACGTTGTCCTGTACCACGACTGTGCGGCATCCATAAAAGAACGTTATGCAACCATTCTTACAGCCGGAAATGTTATTGTATTTTATGACAGAGCTATCACATCTCTCAAGATCGATTCCGACATCCCCGCAATTAGAAACATGGTTACCGGTTATTTCAACATCCCTTCCCAAACTGCCCCATATCCCGCCCTTCCGGATGTTTTTCACTTCGTTACCGGTTATCCTGATCCCGCTGACGCCGGAAGAAGGGGCGGGCGCTTTCCCGGCATCTCCTCCCCAAAACTGAATGCCGTGCAGGCAAGATGCCACATTACACTTATCGACATGAACATTCCCTGAATAAACTATGTCAATCCCTTTCCCCGTATAACCGCTTATCCTGCAATGTTCTATTAAAACGTCCTTTGTATCATAAATCCTGATCCCATCGCCCCTTCTTGGATCAGCAAACACCATATTAAAGTTCCTGAACGTTACATTTCTCCCTTTTATAAGAATGAGAAACGGAGATGCGCCGGACTTGCCGGTGGTCAGGACGGATCCGTTGCCATCCAGGATAATATTATGCCGGCTGATCACCAGCGAATCCAAAAGATAAGTACCGCTGTCCAGGACTATTTCAACGTTAGCAGATTGGTTAACCAGCTTGTTAAACAAGGCGGTATTATTAAAGATGCCGTTATTTTTCAACCCGTTATCTGATCCGGATATTAACCGGTAAGCAGGGGCCTGTCCATACAATCTGAAACTGCACAGCATCATTAAACAATAAATATAAAAGCATCTGTGCATGTCCCTATCCTCCTTCCTTTTTCTTATACCTGATCCCGTAAGTACTATATAGAAATAAAAAGAAAAGCATATTAAGGGGGAAGACCGACAGCATGGGAATAAAGATCATTTCCAGCATGAACAACAATAAATATATCTCGGTATATGCTTTGTAAGGCTTACTGAACAGATAAATGACAAAGCAGAGTATCAGGAATAAAAAGAGATAGGAAAACGGGGAATAATTATACAGATACGAAATATACCATGTTTCGTGGAAAAAAAATTTCTTATTCAGATACGGGAAAAGTAAAAATTCCAGCTTAACAGAAGTATGCGAATCAATGGACCCCTGCTTTTGCTGAACAGTAGTCACATAAAAAGCGTATATATCCGGCCAGTAAAGTGCAAATATCAGACATATCCCGGTTCCCGCTGCCAGGGAAAAATAAAGGAAATAATTGTTTATCCGGAAGCCCTTCAACCCCCATAGTAAGATAACAATAAAAAATATCAAATAGGCGCTGAATGACACCGTATAAAACACGCAAATTGCCAGCAGGGCGGCCATCAGCCACTTTCTCTTATCCAAAGCGATATAGACCAGGAAATTACAAAACAGGCCAAACCCATTGGGATCATCCCACAAACCGCCAAAGCGGATCAAACTTCCTTCATAGCTCAAAGCGGTCAGCCGACCTGTCAAATGGTAATTCGCAATCACAAAAAAGTCGGTAACAATGGTGAAATAAGCTATAACGGAAAAGTTCCTGGAAAGAAAATCCGTGATAAACTCCTTCAGATCGTCTCCCAGGTAAAATACCGGAAGCAATGCGATACCCCATAGCAGGTATTCAAGCTCCTCCCAGACAGGGGTCCCAAAATCGAGAATCCATATAACATTCACTACCAGGCTCCATAACAGAAAAGAATGAATAATCAGTTCCCTGACCGGCTGATGAATCTTATAGGCCCGCTTATTCATATAAAAGAAAGACAGGACAAGCAGTATGATCAGATACTTTCCGGCTTTCCATGCATTAGGGGTATTGGTATAGGTAGGAGATGTTGCCGAACTATTATACTTGAATATATAACGATGAATATTATACAACAATGCAGAAATATACAGTCCGTGAATCAGCAGCCTGTTGATTCCGGAAGGGTTCCTCTTATTGATCAGTTCATTCATGATACAATCTCATCAAAAACTTTCATATATGATTTCACGCTGGTTTTTATATCAAAAAGGGTCGTTACCTTCTTTCGTGCATTTTTTCTGATCCCTTCTATTTCTGCAGTCCGATAGTTATTTACAACATGCGTCAGGCATTGCGCCAGGCTCAAAGGAGATCTGTGGTCTACAATAAAGCCGTCAATTAAATGGCTGACAATCTCAACATTCCCGCCGAGATCGGTTACGATCACGATCTTTTCAAAGGACATTGCTTCATAAATCGTGGTTCCGAGCGGTTCCGGTTCCTGGGAGCAGTTGACCAGAACATCAACCTTGGTTCCGTAATAGGGTTTCATATCATGCTTGTATCCCACAAAACGGACTATCTTCTGAAGATTATACCGGGCAAGAAAATCATCCAATTCATGCTTGTACTTCAGATCGTTTGGCGAGTTATGGATAAAACCTCCCACCACATCGATCAAAATTCTGTTTTTGATATCACGGGACATCAGATGTACCGCATTAAAAAGATATTGATGTCCTTTCCATTTTGAAATAATACCGACAATTGAAATCGTTATCTTTTCATTTACAACGTCGTTTTTAAGCGGTCTAAAGCTATCGAGGTCAAGTCCGTTATAAATGACACGGATTTTTTGCTCAGGTATGCGGATATCAATTAATGATCGCTTCAAGGCATTTGAAACACAAACAACGGAATGAGAGAGCCTTGAAGCGAAACGCGCAATGCTTGCATTTATACCCTCTTTCTGAAACACGGGGTGATGATGGATCCATAAAACCTTCCTGCCCGTGAGCAATCCGATCAATCCCGCATGAAGGGATACACCAAAGCTGTTGGCAATGATAATATCGAAACCATTTCTTTTGACATAACCCGATATTTCCAGTATCCCTTTAAAAAGTTTCAGCAGATATACCAGGTAATTAATCTTTCCTTCGCCCCGGTTTAACCTGGGAATATTATTGTTAATCAGCACCGGAATATTATTCACGATACATCTGGCAGAAAACTCCCCTTCCGGCAGCGCAATGATGCTTTGATACGATTTGCTATCGAGGTTCAATATCAATCGCTCCATCACCAGCTCACCGCCGGAATATTTTTTCATATTGCACAGGAATAGCAATTTCATATGCTTTGATCCAATTTATCAGTCCGCGGTCTGACTATTCTGGCCGGGTTACCGACAATCACGCTATCGTCCGGAACGTCTTTTACGACGATCGTTCCGGCTCCTATAACAACATTGTTCCCGACTATTATATCCCCGATGATACAGACATTCGATCCGACATCCACATTATTCCCTATTACCGGGCTTTTCCCTTCCCCGAAGGCTCCGTTGGCGGATTGCTTATTCCCGATGGTGGTGCTCTGTCTTAAGGTACAGTTAGCCCCGATAACAGTGCCCGGGTTTATAACCAGCGCCTGCCCGTGATAGACCCGCAGTCCCTTACCCGCTTCGATCTTCCACGGGATCTCCATTCCAAGAAACCATTCTATCATCAGCCGGTAAAAAATCAGATAAGGGAAAAAAATTATCCTTGTCACCCTGTTTCTGTAGATAACCTGACCCAGGCGAAAAAGAAACAGTACGATCCGACCCTTGATATTATCGCGGTTCGCGCTAAAATCCTGGATAAGGTAACTTAAAAACATATTCTCTTTTTATACCTTACAGCATCCCCTTTCTTCCCATCGTCATCAGGACCGGAAGGCCGGCAGGCGGTAAAGCAGGTTGGCGCATGATCTAAGCAATTTTACATTATACAAAAGAGACAACATCAGATAAAACTTCATGTAAATACCTTCAGCCACATCTATAAATATGTGCGTTTCGGTAAGTTCATTTTTCATGAACAGGACCAGAAACCGTTTGAACAACAGATTCTGCATATATCCAGATTTTAAAGACACTACCGCATCAATGCCTGACTCCCTCAATTGATCCTCAACCATTCTCCGGCGTTCCGGAGAATAACCCACCATTTTCCTCGCCAGATAAGCATATCTTACCTGCCTTACGAATTTATCCGGCTTAAAGGATACTCCGTCAAACTGGACGATCCGCTCATACAACAGCTCCTGGACCACTTTTATGCAACCGAGCCGCGACATTCGCAGCCACAGGTCAAGGTCCTGCGAATAGACAAAGCTTTCGCTGTATCCCCCGCAGGACAGGTATGCATCCCGCCGGAACATTACCCCTCCGTGGGAGATCGGGTTTATCTTCAGGAAATCGGTCATTACAAGCGTTTCCGGCAGCCTGGCCAATTCACGTTTTCCGTTTTTGGGATCAATGTTCACATGAAAGCTGCTCGCTGCTACGGCATCATGATGCTCATCGAGCATGGCAACCTGTCTTTCCAGCCGGTTTTCCAGCGAGATATCCCCAGCGCCATGAATGGCAATATAATCCCCTGCAGCAACAGACAACGCCCGGATCATACCTTTGACAAAGCCAATATTTTTTTCATATCTGACTAACCTGACCCTGCTGTCGGCCCCGTATTTTGTCAACCTGTCAAATGTTGCGTCGGTTGAACAGTCGTCAAAGACGATGAATTCAAAATCCTGAAAAGACTGGTTCAGGACCGACCCGACAGACCGGTCAACCTCATCCTCTTTATTATAATATCCACATATCACGGATACCCTGGGCTTATAGACCATATGCTATTACATTAAATAATCCTTTGCTCTATTTCCAGCTCCACATTATACCGTTCCCGGACCCTGGCCCTTATTTCTGTAATCAGATTTACGATATCCGCTCCGCAGGCCCTGTTGAAATTCACGACAAACCCGCCATGCTTTTCCGATACCCTCGCCCCGCCCAAAGAGAACCCTTTTAAACCCAGTTCCTCTATCATGGGTCCGACATACCGGCCGGGCGGCCGCTTGAACACGCTTCCCGCATTGGGAAATTCTTTGGGCTGTTTTGCCGAACGCTGCGCTTTTATCCGGTTCATCTTTTCGAGGATATCTTGCTTGTTTCCCGGAATCAGCCGGAGCATTGCCTTCAAAACGATCATCTGAGGATTCCGCTGAAAGAAGCTGTTCCGGTATTCAAAATCCATCTCTTCCCTGGCTATTTCCTTAAATTCATCGCTCAGAGTATCATAATACCTTACAGCAAGCAGCAGATCTTTGATCTCTTCCCCGCCCGCGCCTGCATTCATGACCACCGCGCCGCCCAAAGAGCTCGGTATATCATAGAAAATTTCCAGGCCGGACAATGATTTGTTCATCGCCACGATGCTCAGATCTTCCATCAAGGCGCCTGCTTCCGAAACAATGGTATCGCCTCCAATCTCAACCGAATCGAAATTGCCGGAGAAGATGACAAAATCCTGCTCATAGAACTGCCTGGACAATATGACGTTATGTCCGCTCCCCAAAAGCACTTTCGGAACATCGGGCCGGCTTCTGTAAAGTTCCCTGATATCCGCTTCGCTGTCAGGAAAGAATGCTTTTGCACATACGGCGCAAACCCCGTAGGAGTTATATGCCGTCAGGTCAAGTCTGTCTAAAACCCGCATTTTTTAACAGTTTGGATCCACGTGTCAGATTAAACATAAAATGAAAATCAGCCAGGGAAAACTCCAATATCTTCCTTACAGGAAGCTGAACTTCCCTGGCATAAAGCCCGATGAACAGCACGGCGGCCAGTCCGTAGCTGACCGTAGAAGCCAGCGCAGCGCCATAGGCCCCGTAACCGGGCACCAGCATAAGATTTAAAATAACATTTACAACCAAAGCGGGAAGCATGGCTTTAACGGAAATCCACGGCTTTCCCCTGCCCGCCAGGTCCATATTCAGAATTTTAAAAACGGTGAGCAACAGTACCCCGGGCGCCAGCACACGTAATACGGAACTGCTTTCTGCATAAGCGTCCCCAAACAGCAAAACAATGATCTTGGCGGAAAAAACCATCAGAACAACCGACGCCGCTCCGATAGCGATAATGGCCATCCGGAGCAGACGGGCAATTTGCCGCGAAAACTGCATCGGATCCTTTGATCCTGCGCTGCGGGAAAAGATCAGTGCGCTGAACAACATCGGGATCTGCCATAAATATTCGGTTAAAGCCGCCCCCTTGGAATAGATCCCTAACTGATACTTCGTGCTCAGCTTATCCATAATAACGACGTCTACCCGGTAATTCAGGTTGACGATCAGCAGGGCCACTGCATAGACAATCCCCAATGAAAGGATCGATCTGGCTATAACATAATTAACTTTCCAGGAAAAAAAACGGATAAAATCGTTCTTTAACAATAAAACGAGGGTCATGATGAACGGTCCGGCGGCAAGGCCCGTCAGTGCGCCTGTAATTCCCAGTTTCAGGCCGTATACAAAAAGAATATTCAGCAGGAATACAAAAAGAGGCGGCAGCCATTCAATCCGGTTGAACAGCCCGATCTGCTTTTTGCCCAGGAAGATGCCGGAGCTATAAGTATTGAAAAGACAAAAAGGAACGGGAGCTATGGCCAGCATCACCTGCACAAGGTTCTCTCCCCCGTCGCTGAAGTACCTGACCAGGATAAAACAGGCCGCCAGGCAAAACACCGTGGAAAGTATCCACAACTGCACTATGGCACGTTTGACATCACCCAGGCCATACATGTCCTTCCCCACATAATAGGTCGTCGCCTGGCTGATCCCCAGAGAACCCACCGTCATAAACAGGGTAGGGTACACTACCAGCACGGCGATCAGCCCGTTGGCATCCGGACCCAGCCCCCGGGCGACGACCACAGCATTACCCAGGTTAAAGAGAATGACGCCGGCCTTGCTGAACATCACCTTGATAAAATCCTGTATGAATCTTTTCATGATCAAAGTATTCTTGCCGGAATTCCGACCGCGACTGACGCATCGGGCACATCAATATTGACCACTGCAGAAGCCCCTATTACCGCATCATTTCCGACCCTCACCGCGCCCAGTACTTTGCTGCCGGCATATAGCCTGACCCTGTTAAGAATGACCGGATACTCGCAGTTCATCTCCTTCCTTCCGTGGCTGCCCAGGGTAACGCCGTGCCAGATGCTCACATCATCGCCTATCTTTACGTACTCGCCTATCACGATAACCAGGGGATGCGGGAAGAAAACGCGTTGACCGATATCGGCCCGGTATGAGATCTGGCAGCTCCTCCTGACGACCTGCTTATAAGCATAATATCTGACCAACAGTTTGAATACGGGACTCCGCTTCTGTATGTAAAACCTGCCGATCCGGTAGTTCAATATCAACCGGAAAGACGGATTGAAACAGTAGGTCCGAAAAGAAGCCCAAAAGGAATTTGCTCCGTGTTTTTTGAGATCGGACCTTATCGCCCCCACCGTTTCCTTTAAGCCGATATTTTCCATTCAACCCAGGTTTTCCAGTTTCTTTTCCAGGTATTCGTATCCCCGCTCTATCTGCCAGGCATCCTCGATCAGGGTTTCGCCTTCGGCTGTCAGCCCGGCCATGAACAGAGCAATGCCCGCCCTCAGGTCCAACGCTTTTACACGGGTTCCCGTAAGCGGCTTTCCCCCGCGGATGATCAGCAGATCATTGTCGATAAAACAGTCCATTCCCATCTTGGCCAGCTCACCGGCGTAACCGTACCTGCCGGGAAAACGGAGGTCGACGATCTTTGACTCCCCGGAGGACTGGGCGCCATATACCGCAAAAAGCGGCTGCATATCAGAATTAATACCCGGATAAGATCCGGTGCTGATCTCCACAGGATAGGGAGCGCCGCCCTTGACGATCAGGGAATCCCTTCCCCGGAAAACCTTCATACCGCTCTCCTTCAGAAAGGTCATCGGCACCATCAGATCTTCAAAAGGAAAATTCTGAATTTCGATATCCCCGTCGGTGATCACGGAGCCTATGGCCCAGGTGAGCGCTTCCATATTGTCGGCGATAACGCTGTGCCTTACACCGCCGAGTCGTTCCACACCATGTATGACAATACATTTCTGGCCGTGCACGGTAATACGGGCACCCATTTTATTCAACATCCTGATGAGGTCAAGGATCTCGGGGCGGACATGCGGATTCCATACCGTTGTGGTCCCCCGGGCCAGGCTGCCGGCAATGATGCTGTTCTCGGTGGCGCCGGTAGACCGGATCGGCAAATGGATATCGTTTGCCTGCAACCGGCCGGATTTCGCCCTCGCGCATAAAAAGTTCCCTTCTTCCCAGACCTCCGCCCCCATTCTTTCCAGCAGCATAACATGAAGATCATATTTCCGTTCACCCAGCTTGCATCCGCCGGGCAGCGGCACCCGCCCTTCTCCGTGGCGGGTTGTCAGCGCGCCTAAAATCAGGAGGGTATTCCGGATCGAACGACCCGGCCAATCCAGAAAAGTTGAGATACGGTAATTATCTTCGGTGATCTTTACATAACGGTCTGCAGGCAGCACGGCCTTTCCGAGCAGCATCAGCATCTCCAGATGGACCTGGACGTCCAGCAGGCCATTGGGGAAATTATAAAGCTCTACAGGCTCATCGGTTAAAAGAGAAGCGGCGAGGAGCCGGAGCGCGCTGTTCTTGGCCCCACTCACCTGTACGGTTCCCACCAGCTTCCTTTTGGAAACCTTCATGATGTTTGTGTCTGCGGCAACGTTCATAAGTCCGGAATCCATAGCAGATCGATTTTGCATTAAGAGATCTTGTAATACGACTTATACCAACCGACAAAGTGGCTCAGCCCTTCCGCTACCGGCGTTTCGGGCCGGTAATCAAAATTTTCGATCAGGTCGTCCACATCCGCCCAGGTGGCAGGGACGTCCCCGCTCTGCATATCCACAAATTCTTTACGGGCATCCTTACCCAGCTGCTGTTCAAGCGTTGCTATGAAATCGAGCAGCCTGACCGGCGTATGGTTACCGATATTATAGATCCTGTAAGGGGCAGAAGATGAAGAGGGATCGGGTTTTTGCCCCGACCATGCCGCATTTTTTCCGGCCGGCTCGTCCATTACACAGATGAGTCCCCGAATGATATCATCTACATAAGTAAAATCACGTTTCATTTCACCATGGTTAAATACCTTTATGGGCTCGCCTTTCGTTATGGCTTCCGCAAACAGGAAATAGGCCATATCCGGACGTCCCCAAGGCCCGTACACGGTAAAAAAACGAAGCCCCGAAGTAGGTATCCCAAACAAATGGCTGTAAGCGTGGGCCATTAGCTCGTTACTTTTCTTGCTTGCGCCATAAAGCGATACGGGATGATCCACATTATGCCGTACTGAAAAAGGCATACATTCATTGAGCCCGTATACGCTGGAGGAGCTTGCATATACCAGATGGCGGACTTTGATCTCACGGCATACCTCCAGAATATTCAGGAACCCCACCAGATTGGACTGTATATAAGTGTCCGGATGCTGAATGGAATACCGCACTCCGGCCTGAGCTGCCAGATGTACAATTACATCAAAACCTTCTTTTTCACATATGCGGAGAAGCTGCCGCCGATCTTCGAGATTGATCCGGCAGAAACGAAAACCGCTTTTATCCGCTTCAACGATCTTATACCAGTAAATATGCTCCCGGCCGATACCCAAGGCTTCCAGCCGGTCATATTTCAAATTGATATCATAATAATCATTAATATTATCAATACCCACCACCGTTTCGCCCCGGTGAAGAAGGGCCTGCACCAGGTGAAACCCGATAAATCCTGCGCATCCGGTAACAAGAATCTTCATAAGTCCTGGCTTTGAGGAATGCTTTTGTGCTTTTCAATAATATTAATAAATATTCTATCTATTAATATCAATACAAAAATACGGATTTTTCAAACTAAAATCAACAAATATTATCAGATATAAAATAGTTTAATTTAAAAATGATTTCTCGATCCATTTTAGAAAATAGATAATAATTGCTATCTTTGTAAAACAAAACTCATAAAATCATCCATTTTAACAATAATTTTTAAACATATTTTTCTCATTTTCAACAACAGGATATAACATTAAATTAATTTTTAATTATTACATATTATTTATAGTAATTTGTATTGGGATTGCTGCGCTCAGATCATCATTAACCCCTCAGGATCATGCATATAAGGATATTCAGTGCGACTACTCTCCTGTTCAGCGCCGGTATTGTCTCCTGCCTGGAACTGCTCTCCTGCTCCTCTACTCAAAAAGTTACCTACTTCCATAACCTACGGGATTCTATCCATGTAGTAGAACTGCAGGAAGCTCCTTTTAAGGAACCTGTCATCGGCCCCGACGATATCCTCGTTATCAATGTGAATACCGTCGATCCGGATGCTACAGCCGTTATTAACAGCGGCAACCTGCCCAACCCCGCCAATGGTCAGAGCACAAGCAACAGCATCACCCAGCAACTGATCAGCGGATACCTGGTAAACAGGGAAGGCTTTGTCGAGCTTCCCGTGCTGGGTAAGGTGAGGTTAAGCGGCCTCACCACAGATCAGGCCCGTGAGGTCGTACGTCATAAAGCAGAGGAGTTTTTCAAAAATCCCAGCGTAACCATCCGCTTTGCCAACTTCCGGGTTACCGTGCTGGGAGAAGTCAACCGCCCCTCCTCCTACATCATACCCAATGAAAGGGTTTCTGTTTTCGACGCCATTGGATATGCCGGCGACCTTACCCTGTACGGAAAACGGAAAAATGTTTTACTGCTGAGAAAAGAAAAAAACGGCAAAACCGAAGCCGTACGTCTGAACCTGAGCAACAGCAGCCTGATATCTTCTCCCTATTATTATCTGAAGCAAAATGACATACTTTATGTTCAGCCAACACGATCCAAGGTGGCCAATACAGATGTCGCCTGGGTCAGGAATATCAGCCTGCTTACTTCTATCGCATCGGTACTGATCGTTTTGTTAAAATAGACTTATCTGCTATCCCTATGACGACATACAGCTATAAAACCAGCCGGACCAAACGGAATGTCCGCTCACCGGATGATATCGATTTCAGTCTCATTTTCAGGAGAATACTTTCCGGCTGGCCGGTTATACTTGCCAGTATCGCGATCTTTATCCTGGGAGCCTTTCTATACCTGAAATATGCCAGCCCCGTCTGGCAGATAACGGGAAAGATGTTGGTAGAAGACCAGCCGGACCGGCTCTCCGGAAGCCTCGGATTTCTGGCAGACAACCAACTTACAGACCTCGGATCTTTCGCACCCAATGCCAATAATGAAGTCCAGGTACTGAACTCCCGCAGCCTCATGACAGAGGTCGTCAACGATATGCACCTGAACATAACGACTTACCGGAAAAACGGACTGGCCACACTCGAGCTGTACGGGCAAGCGCCTTTTGAAACCGGTATCCGGTATAAGGGCCCGGTCACGCAAACCTCGGAATATAAAGTCAATATCTTAAAAAACAGGAAGCTGCACCTTGTCAACGAGGAAGAAAATATTGATATAACTACGGACTGGATGGACTCCGTCAGGCTGAAAGAATATACGCTTGTATTCAAGCCCAGACAGATCACGGCTGACGAAGCGTCCGACAATTACCTGGTGATTGTAACGCCCGCAGAACAAGCCGTAGAAGAACTCTCCGACAATTTTGAAGCTTCCCTTTCAGACAAACAGGCGACAACAATAGATCTGGTATTGGATTATCCGGACCAGGAAAAGGGAGAAGCTGTCCTGCAAAAGATTATAGACTGCTATCTGGATGCAAACCTGCAGAATAAGGTAAAAACGGCAAACAGCACGCTGGCTTTTATAGACGACCGCCTTTCCATGGTCAGCAATGAACTGCAAAACGTTGAAAAAGAGCTGGAACGCTACAAATCAAGAAACGACCTGGCGGATATAGAAGAACAATCAAAAACGCTGATAGGAAACGCCAGCAGTTATTTTGATAAACTGAACGAGCAGGAAATACAGATCTCAGTTACGGAAGACCTGGAGCGTTATCTCAGCAAGCCGGGAAATGAACAGACTGTCCCTACCTCATTAATTGTTCCGGACCCCTCCTTTTCCACCGCAGTAAACCAGTATAATACGCTTTTGCTGGAAAAAGACAGGCTGTCGCTTTCCCTGACAAGCCATAATCCCGCCCTGGAGAACCTCGACCTGCAGATCAGCAATGCCCGGAAAAATCTGCTGAAAGGATTGTCTGCCTATAAAAACGGGCTTATCATAGCAAAAAACCGGATCGGGGATAACTTTGCAGGCCTGGAACGCAAGCTCCGGAACGTTCCGGCAAAAGAAAGGATATTTATTGATTACTCCCGTCAGCAAAATGTAAAGCAACAACTCTATCTTTTTCTGCTGCAGAAAAAGGAAGAAACGGCGATCAGTAAAACCTCTACATTATCCAATGCAAGAATCATCGACAATGCAAAAAGCGACCGTTATCCGTTCAAACCCCAAAAAAAGATCATCTACGCCTTCGCAGTCCTGGCAGGTTGCATTATCCCTATTATCGGTCTGCAGCTGAGAGAAGCCTTGCATGTAAAGCTCCGGAACAAAGCCGATATTGAGCAGGTAACGGATATCCCTGTTGTCGGGGAGATCAGCCATAACCATTACGGAGAAAACATTGTGGTTCACGAAAAAACCCGTTCCGCCATCTCAGAGCATTTCCGGAACCTGAGAACGAATCTCCAATTCCTGATCAGAAATGACGCAGTCCAGAAAGTTATCCTGTTCACCTCCAGCATGGGAGAGGAAGGAAAATCCTTTCTCAGTGCCAATCTTGCCAACACGCTCGCCATAAGCGGGAAAAAGGTGGTAATGATCGAGCTGGATCTTCGTAAGCCAAAGTTATCATCCTATCTGGGCATGAATAATCATTACGGATACAGCAATTATATAGCCGGCGGGGATCATGATGATATATGGTCAATTATCCGGCCATCCTCCTTTAACAAGAACTGCTTTGTAATTTCATCAGGACCCATCCCTCCGAATCCCGCTGAACTGCTGCTGAATGAGAAACTCGGGATATTGATCGACAAACTCAAGGAGAATTTTGATTATATCATTATTGACAGTCCCCCGGCAGGATTGGTATCCGATGCCCTGATCATCGAAAAATTCACCGATATTACCTTATATGTGGCCCGGATCGGGCGAACCCACAAACTACAGTTAAAACATTTAAATGAGCTAAGGGATTCCGGCAAGTTAAAGAATGTCTACCTGGTGGTAAACGACATCCATGCCAAATATAACGGGTACGGCGGCTATGGATACGGCGGTTACGGATACGGATACCTGGAGGACGAAAAAACAGACTGGTTGAAAAGGATCCTCGGCAAAAAGGCCGTATCATAAGCCCGGAGAAGCCGGTATTGCGTCCGCCGCCGTAACCGGTTATTTGCCGTTACGGTCCGCCTTTTTGAAAATCGTAGTGGCGATATGCCCGCCAAACCCGAACGTATTGCTCATGGCGCAGCGCACCGGTGTCTGGACCGCGCTTCCCAACGTAAGATTGAAACCGGCAAACTCCGGCGTCACCTCCCGGGTATTGATAGTGGGCGGGATAGTATCTTCCTGCAGGGCGCCGATACAGGCAATGGCCTCTATGGCGCCGGCGGCGCCCAGCAGGTGACCGGTCATGGACTTGGTACCGCTGATATGCACGGCAGGGCGTTCCCCGAACAGCCGCTCTATGGCGGTGAGCTCGGTATTGTCGCCCACCAGGGTAGAGGTAGCGTGCGCATTGATATAGTCGATGTCCGTCGGTTGCAGACCGGCATCTTCCAGCGCAGCCATCATGCCAAGATAGGCTCCCTCTCCTTCCGGGTGTGTACCGGTAAGATGGTAGGCATCGGCAGCCATACCGCCACCGGCCACTTCGGCCAGTATGGTGGCATTGCGTTTCCGCGCATGCTCATATTCTTCGAGGATAAGGGCGCCGGCTCCTTCGCCCATGACAAAGCCGTCGCGCCCCACATCAAAGGGACGCGAAGCGCCGGCCGGATCTTCATTGTTTGTAGAAAGGGCCCTGGCGGCGTTAAAACCGCCGATGCTGGTTTCGTTGATGGGAGCTTCCGAGCCGCCCGTGATGATCATATCGGCCTTACCCCAACGGATATAGTTAAAAGCGTCGATAATGGCGCTGTTGGAAGAAGCGCAGGCAGATACGGTAGTAAAATTAATTCCCCGCAGGTTATACCGGATGGAGATCACCCCCGAGGCAATGTCGGCGATCATTTTGGGAATAAAGAAAGGGTTAAAGCGGGGAGTGCCGTCGCCCCGGGCGAATTCGCTCACCTGCTCCTGGAAGGTCTGGATGCCGCCGTTGCCGGAACCCCATATAACGCCGATACGGTTGCGGTTCAGCGTGTCGAAATCTATTCCGGCGTGCTCAACGGCTTCCGCGACGCTGATCAGCGCATACTGGGTGAACAGGTCGTACTTCCTGGCCTCGCTTTTGGGAATAACCTGCAGAGGATCAAAATCCTTCAGCTCACAGGCAAAGCGTGTTTTGAACCGGGAAGCGTCAAACTTGGTGATGGAAGCGGCTCCGCTCACACCTTTTACCAGCGATTTCCAGAAGTCGGCGGCGCTGTTCCCGATGGGGGTAAGCGCTCCTGTTCCTGTTACAACTACTCGTTTCATGCGGTGTTGATTGTTCTTTTTCAAGATAGGGTGAAACACGGCCTGCGCGCCCTTCCGGGCCGCTCGTCCGCGCGCCGGAAATCAGCGCGGCGCAAAGATAAAACAGGTTTTTGAAATACGGTTATTATAACCACCGGAGGGGATTGCGCTGGGCGTATGCGATGTATCTCTTAAGATTCATCCAGAAAGCCAGCACCATATATACGATAAGGGGAGAGCCCATGGTCAGGAAGGAAATATAAATAAACCACATGCGGATACGGGAAGTAGCTATTCCCATCTTTTCGCCGATGGCAGCGCACACGCCGAAGGCCTGCCATTCCATAAAGTCCTTAAAGCGGTTCATGACCCGAAATTATGGTTTTTTCCTTTTTTATCAAAATTCATGCCCGGCAGAGCAGCC
This sequence comes from Compostibacter hankyongensis, assembly GCF_039541075.1. Classification (NCBI taxonomy): domain Bacteria; kingdom Pseudomonadati; phylum Bacteroidota; class Chitinophagia; order Chitinophagales; family Chitinophagaceae; genus Compostibacter; species Compostibacter hankyongensis. The sequence goes on from NZ_BAABFN010000022.1 coordinate 139,869, forward strand.
ACGCCGCAGCCTTCCGCGGGCTGCCGGACAGGTTACTGCCGCCTGTCGGGAAAGCGCGGGATAAAACACCTTATTTTTTATACCTTTGTATCAGCATTTTTAACTGTTAATTTTCATTTTTCCATGGTTTTTGATATTGAAATGATTAAAAAGGTTTACGCCGCATTACCCGGTCAGGTGGGTGAAACGCGTAAGCTGACAGGGAAGCCGCTTACCCTGTCCGAAAAGATCCTGTATGCTCATTTATTCAATCATACCTCCCATGCGTTCAGGCGCGGGGAAGACTATGTAGAGTTTCGTCCGGACCGTGTGGCCATGCAGGACGCTACGGCCCAGATGGCGCTGCTCCAGTTCAAGACCTGCGGGAGGGACAAGGTAGCCGTGCCCTCCACCGTACACTGCGATCACCTCATACAGGCCCAGACCGGCGCAGATGCCGATCTGGAAAAAGCGCTCTCGGTCAACCGGGAAGTCTACGATTTTCTCGGCTCCATATCCAACAAGTACGGCATCGGCTTCTGGAAGCCCGGAGCCGGTATCATTCACCAGGTAGTGCTGGAAAACTATGCCTTCCCCGGCGGTATGATGATCGGTACCGATTCCCATACCCCCAATGCCGGCGGTCTGGGTATGGTCGCCATCGGCGTGGGTGGTGCGGATGCAGTGGACGTTATGGCCGGCCTCCCCTGGGAGCTCAAGATGCCCAAGCTGATCGGGGTGAAGCTGACCGGCAGGATGAGCGGGTGGACCTCTCCCAAAGACATCATCCTGAAAGTGGCCGGTATCCTGACCGTAAAAGGCGGTACCGGAGCCATCGTGGAATATTTCGGCGAAGGGGCGGATAGCCTCAGCGCCACCGGAAAGGGTACCATCTGCAATATGGGAGCCGAGATCGGCGCCACCTGTTCCATCTTCGGCTATGACGATAAGATGGCCGCCTATCTCAAAGCCACCGGCCGCGAGGAAGTAGCCGCCCTGGCAGACCAGATCCGCGAGCACCTCCGTCCGGATGCCGAAGTATATGCAGCACCTGAAAAATACTACGACCAGGTAATCGAGATCAACCTGAGCGAGCTGGAACCGCATGTAAACGGTCCTTTTACCCCGGACCTGGCCTGGCCCGTTTCCAAGATGAAAGAAGCCGTGGAAGCCAATGGCTGGCCGGACGAGGTGGAGGTAGCCCTTATCGGTTCCTGTACCAACTCTTCCTATGAAGACATCACCCGGGCAGCATCCGTAGCCCGGCAGGCGGAGGAAAAAGGGCTGAAGGCCAAAAGCGAATTTACCATTACCCCGGGCTCGGAGCAGGTACGCTATACCGTGGACCGCGACGGCCTGCTGGCCAACTTCGACAGCATCGGCGGGATAGTGCTCGCCAACGCTTGCGGCCCCTGCATCGGGCAATGGGCCCGTCATATCGACGACCCTTCCCGGAAAAATACCATTGTCACCTCCTTTAACCGGAACTTCGCCAAACGCAATGACGGGCTGGCCTCCACCCATGCCTTTGTGGCCTCCCCCGAGATCGTCACCGCCTTTGCCCTGGCCGGCCGGCTCTCCTTCAACCCGCTGAAGGACACCCTCACGAATGAAAAGGGCGAGCAGGTGATGCTCGACGAACCGCGGGGCGAAGAGCTGCCCGCACGCGGCTTTGCCGTGGAAGACCCCGGGTATGTCGCCCCTGCCAAGGATGGCAGCCATGTAGAGGTGATCGTATCCCCGGACTCAGAGCGGCTGCAGCTGCTGGAGCCATTCCCTGCCTGGGACGGGAACGACCTGAAAGATCTCCGGCTACTGATCAAGGCCAAAGGAAAATGCACGACCGACCATATCTCCATGGCCGGACCTTGGCTGAAATACCGGGGTCACCTGGACAACATCTCCAACAACCTGCTCATCGGTGCGGTAAATGCCTATAACGACCAGACCAACAGCGTGAAGAATGTCCTTACCGGGGAATACGGTGAAGTGCCCAAGGTACAGCGTGCCTACAAGGCCGCCGGCATCGGCAGCGTAGTGGTGGGCGATGAAAATTACGGCGAAGGCTCCAGCCGCGAACATGCCGCTATGGAACCCCGTCATTTAGGCGTACGCGTTATCCTGGTAAAATCCTTTGCCCGTATACACGAAACCAACCTGAAAAAGCAGGGTATGCTGGGAATCACCTTTGCCGATAAGAACGATTACGAAAAAGTACAGGAAGACGATATCATCGATATAACGGGACTGACGGCATTCGCACCCGGCAAACCGCTCACCGTAGTCCTGCATCATAAGGACGGCAGCAGCGATACTTTCCAGGCCAACCATACTTATAATGCGCAGCAGATCGAATGGTTCAAGGCCGGCAGCGCGCTGAATCTTATCCGGAAACAATTTGCCGGATAAGCTTTCCGCAAGCAGAAAAGACAACGGGTCCCGTTCCGCCTCAGCGTGTGCCGTACCGGCACAATGCACCACAGGCAGGACGGGACTTTTTTTATGCTTCCAGACGGTAGCACCAGCGAAAGAGCTTCTTCCGGAAGTCAAAGGGCGTGGTAGCGGCCGTAATATCCCGGATGGCCCTGGCCCGGATTTGCAGGGCGTCCAGCTGGAACTTCCGGGAGTTGGTGCTGAAGTAAAGCACTCCGCCGGGACGCATGGCGCGGAGGACCTGGTTGAGCAGGGTAACATGATCGCGCTGGATATCGAGGAAGTCCTTCATGGATTTGCTGTTGCTGAAGGTAGGTGGGTCCATGACCGCCAGGTCAAACATGCCGGGGCGCAGGGAGGCCAGATATTGCTTGACATCTGCCCGGATAAAATGATGCCGGCGGGGATCCAGCAGTCCGTTGAGCTGCATGTTATCTTCCGCCCAGCGCAGGTAGGTATTGGACAGGTCCACCGAAGTGACCTCTGCCGCTCCCCCCGCGGCGGCATATACCGAAAAGGCACCCGTATAGCAGAAGAGGTTCAGCATCTTTTTCCCGGCCGCTTCCTCCCGGACCATAGCCCGGGTAATACGGTGATCCGGAAAAAGACCGGTATCCAGATAATCGCTGAGGTTGACCCTGAACCGCAGCCCGGCCTCCTCCACCACAAAATCATGATGCGCCGCAGCGGTTTTCTGGTACTGGCCTTCGCGGCCTTCCTTACGGCGCCGCTCCTTCAGGAAAATCATCTCCCGTGGCACTCCCAGCACTTCCGAGATGATGTCCAGGCTGCCTTCCAGCCAGGTCTCATATTCCGTTTCATCCAGCGCATGCCGGCGCCGGTACTCGGCCACATACAGGGCCTGGCCATACCGGTCTATACAAAAGGGAAATTCAGGAAGATCGTGATCGTAGATGCGGTAACAGCTGATCTGCTGACGGCCGGCCTGGCGGTTGATATGCCGGGCCACCTTCTGCAGCCTGTTGCGGAACATGTTAAATTTCTCTTCCGTCATAGCCGTGGCAGTTCGATTACTTCCAGCTGCTCCACGCGTCCCTTATCCAGGGCAAAACGCAGGAGGGTCTGTACCTTATGCCAGCCCTGCAGGCCGCAGGCGCCTGGATTGAGATGCAGCAGATTCAGCTTTTTATCGGGCATTACTTTCAGGATATGGGAATGCCCGCTGATGAACAGCTGCGGGGGCCGGGCATGGATGAGGGGTTTCACGCGGGGGGCATAGCGTCCGGGATAACCGCCGATATGGGTCATCCAGACCGCCACCCCCTCCAGGGTAAAGCGCAGATCCTCCGGATAACGGATACGGATCTCCGCACCGTCTATATTGCCGTATACGGCACGGAAAGGTTTAAAAGCTTCCAGCTGGTCTGCCAGCGCCACGCCTCCTCCGATATCGCCGGCATGCCATATCTCATCTACTGCTCCGAAATGGGAAAATATCCCGGGATGAAGATATCCGTGCGTGTCCGACAAAAGCCCGATCCGGGTCATGCTCAGCGCTGCTTTTTCACCTTGAACCAGAGCGGGCTTTCGTCCTCAGCCGCCCCGTTATAGTTGATGAACAGCTCCTCCCCTTTCTCTATCTTCCGGATGGTCTTTATCTTCATCACTTTCTTTTTAAAATCAAATTCTCCCGCACAGTTGGGCGTATAAGAATGGTTGTATAGCGACGCCCACCCGAGGGCCACGCAGGAGCGGTGCTTGCCCGACCAGTCAAAAAGATAGTTATACAGATGCGTTTTAAGCGCCTTTACCGTGTCCTTGTCGCTCAGCACCAGCACGGGGGCCTCTTCGATAAGGATACCCTTGTTGATCGCTTCTTTTGTAAAAACACCCCGTCCTTTTCCTTTGCTTTCCCGGACATAGAGGTAAGGTTTTATTTTCATATGCTATAGTTTGCGCTGGGGTAATACGGGCAAAGGTAATAAACTGTATCTGGGTATCATAAAGAGGGGGATCGCGGAAACACAAAAGTTTTGTTCGTTTCTGCAAGTTAAAGTAAATTGCGGCGCTTTTGGCATATATTGCCGCCACCTTAAGTTATTTTCAGCGATGGACGATGGAAAACGAAATGCTGACAGAGATATTCCTCCCCCTGGCGGAGGAAGGCAGCTCTGCCGGCCTGCAGGAGCTGCTCGATGAACAACTGATCATGGATATTGCGGAACTGATTGACGAGTATCCGCAGTATGAGAACCTTATTATTTCCAATCTTTCCGTCAAGCGCGCCGTCAGCGCTTTCAAGATCCTCGATTTTCCCACCCAGGAACGTATTATCAAATCGCTCCCCGGCCATAAGGTAGCGGAGCTGATCAACGAATTGCCGCCGGACGACCGGACCGCCCTGCTGAGCGAACTGCCCAGCCCCGTAGTAAAAGAGCTGCTGAAGCTCATGAATGCGGAAGAGCGGAAGATAGCCCTTTCCCTGCTGGGCTATCCGGAAGACAGCGTGGGCCGGCTGATGACGCCGGATTACCTGGACGTGGAGCCGGGCTGGACGGTACGGCAGGTGCTGGACCATATCCGGGAGCATGGCAAGGACAGCGAAACGATCGATGTTATTTACATCGTGGATGAATACGGCAAGCTGATGGACGATATCCGGATCCGCGAGATCCTGCTGGTAGATCCCGCCACGCAGATCAGCGCGCTGATGGACGGCCGCTTTACGGCCTTTAGCGTCAGCGACAGCCAGGAGGAAGCCATCAATGTATTCCGGAAAGAAAACCGGGTCGCCCTGCCGGTGACGGATGAGCAGGATATCCTGCTGGGCATCGTCACCATCGACGACGTGCTGTGGCTGGCCAACGAGGAATACACCGAGGATATCCAGAAGATCGGGGGTACCGAGGCCCTCGACGAGCCATATCTGGATATCGCCCTGTCCCGGCTGGTAAGGAAGCGAGCCAGCGTGCTGATCATCCTTTTTCTCAGTGAGATGCTCACCACAACGGCCATGCAGCATTACCAGGAAACGGGCATCTTTCTGTCCGTCGCCGATCTGATCCTGTTCATCCCCCTGATCATGTCCAGCGGGGGCAACAGCGGCTCCCAGGCTTCCACCCTGATCATCCAGGCCATGGCCCTGGGAGAAGTCGGGCTGGCCGACTGGTGGCGGGTGATGCGACGGGAGCTGATTTCCGGTTTACTGCTGGGGATGGGGCTGGGGGCTATCGGATTCATCCGGGTGCTGCTGTGGCAGGAGCTGCATATTCATGACTACGGCCCTCACTGGATACTGATGGGCCTGACCATATTTTTTTCCCTCATCGGGGTGATCCTCTGGGGCAGCCTTATCGGCTCCATGCTGCCCATCGTGCTGAAGAAGTTCAAGGCGGATCCGGCCACCTCTTCCGCTCCCTTCGTGGCCACGCTGGTGGACGTGGTCGGTATCGTGATCTATTGCAGTATCGCCGCCATGATCATGCGCGGTATGCTGCACTGAAGATTTCCCATTGCTGATTTGAATTTGTTGGTTTGAGGTTTCTGGTTTCCGGTTTGAGGTAATCATCAAACGCAGAGCGTTCATTGAGACCACTAAAGATCATTATGCACGAAATAAATCAGCACATCATCAAATTACCAAATCATTGATGCCCTTCGCCTTTGACCTTTCACCTTTGACCCTTTTAGGGAGCGGGGGCCGGCGGCAACGAAGGACGCCCATACGATGAACTCCGCAGACTTACCTTTCCGTGATCATTGACCACCTCAAATAGGCGATTGTAAACCGTATCGGGGAAGGCGGGCAGCGGCTCTTTCACGCCCAGGCTGCGGAGGATGCCGGGAAGCGTATTGGCATGGCCGACGATGAGAATGCGCTTTCCGTAATCCTTATGCACCGTCAGGCTGCGCAGCAGATCCCGGCCGCTGGTATCGGCAAGGTAACATGCCGTATCGATCCGCTGCAGCAGCCGCAGCGAATCCGCGGTCTGCACGGTACGGACAAAAGGGGTCACATAGATCTTCCCGATGCCGGAATCCTGCAGCTTTCGCATCAGATCGCCTGCCCGCAGGCGTCCGTACCAGGTGAGACTTCCCTCAAAGCCGGGATAACGTTCCGCATGCCGGACAATATAAAAATGCGTTACAGAATTTTCTGCCGTCCGTTTGCAACCGGCAATACCCGCTACAAAAAGGCCCGCCATGATCCAAAACAAAATAAGGCCGGAGCTGTGCTTCATGATATGATATTCGTCATTTACGGCGGTGAAGTTACGAACTGAAGGCGAATGCCGGTCGAAGTCTGCCGGATTCGGCATACTTTTGGCGGTAAAGGCATGCCATGCGTACCTATGCTGACAATAAATCAATTCGCTCGCCGTTCCGCTGGTTTTTCCTGGCGTCGGGAATGCTCTGCCTGGGCACGGCCTGCAGTCCCCGTATCGTGCAGCGGGGAGATGCCTCCTATTATGCGGATATGTTCAAAGGACGGCGGACGGCCAACGGGGAAATTTTCCGGCAGCATAAACGTACGGCAGCCAGTCTTACCATTCCCTTCGGCACGAAGGTAAAAGTCACCAACCTGAAAAACGGGCGTACGGTAAAGGTGCGGATCAACGACCGCGGCCCTTACGTAAACGGGCGTATCATCGACCTTTCTAAAAAAGCAGCCCGGAGAATAGGCATGCTGCGCGATGGTGTGGTGCCGGTGAAGCTCAGCTACAAGAAGAAGTGAGCTACCTCCCTCAATCATCTCTGATCCGTACCGGAAAAATTGTCATCCTCAGGGAAAAGAATTAATTTAGTAGGGATGAAAAACCTCTCCCTTCCTTACTGGATCATTCTTACTCCCATTATTGCATGGCTACTCATCCTCCTTAAAGGGTCGTTTTCCGGTATTTTATTCGTTATCGTCCTGTCCATAGTATTGATCACCGCTGTACTGGCGGCCGTACATCTGGCGGAAGTAATCGCCCACCGCGTAGGGGAACCCTTCGGCACCTTAATCCTTGCGCTGGCCGTTACCATTATTGAGCTGTCGTTGATTATAACCTTAATGTCGTCCGGAGGGGAACAGAGCATCAGCCTGGCCAGGGATACTATTTTTGCCGCCAATATGATCATCTTAAACGGCATTGTCGGTCTTTGCCTTTTAACCGGAGGGATAAAATTTCATGAGCAATCCATCACCCAGCATTCTGCCACATCTGCATTGGTTGCGTTATCTTCCATCCTGGTGCTGACGATGGTTTTCCCCAATTACACCCAGAGCACACCCGGACCGGTGTATCATGAAGCGCAGCTCATCTTCATTTCCATTATATGCATTGTCCTTTATGCAGGGTTTATCTTCGTACAGTCTGTCCGTCACAGGGATTACTTTCTGCCCTCCGGCCATACAGCGGATGATCATGCGGCCCTGCCCAATAACCGGACAACCCTTGTAAGCCTGATCTTGTTACTGATCTGCCTGGGAGCAGTGGTATTGATGGCGAAAGCCTTATCCCCTGCCATTGAAGCGGGGGTGACTAAAATAGGGGCGCCCCAGTCGCTGGTCGGCATTATCATCGCCATGATCATATTGCTTCCGGAAGGCATTGCCGCATTCAATGCCGCCAGGGCTAACCGCCTTCAGACCAGCGTGAACCTTGCGCTCGGGTCTGCGCTGGCCAGCACCGGGTTGACCATTCCGGCTGTTGGCATATATTCTGTATTCGGCGGCTCGACCATCTTACTGGGCATCAATACAGGATCGACCGTTTTGTTGCTGCTTTCTATTTTTACGGTGATGCTGTCGTTGATCACCGGCAAAACAAACCTGCTTTACGGCATTGTATTGCTCGTGATATTTGCCACATATCTGTTCACATCCATCATACCGTAGGAAACCGGCATAGGGCCAACCGCAAACCCCAAATCAGGAGTCCGAAATCATTGACTACTGACTATTGACGCTTTCCGCCGCCGGATCTCCTTCCGGATAAGGCCGAGCTCCCTGCCGGTCTGCCCGGCAATGGAAGTATTCTCCTGGGCCCGCCGTATGAGATAGGGCAACACCTCTTTAACCGGTCCGTAGGGCAGGTATTTGGAAACCCGGAAGCCGGCCTTAGCCAGGTTGAAGGTGATGTTGTCGCTCATACCATAAAGCTGTGAAAAATGCACATGCGGATGGCTGGCCGGCAATCCCTTCTCCTGCATCTGCGCAACGCCCAGCAGGCAGCTTTCCTCATTGTGCGTACCCATAAAAAGGGAAAGCCCTTCGAGATGTCCGATACAAAACCGGACCGCCTGGTTATAATCCCGGTCGGTAGCGGCTTTGTCCGGCTGTATGGGAGACGGATAGCCGAGCGCAGCCGCCCGCTTTCGCTCTTTTTCGAGGTAAGCGCCCCGCACCAGCTTGGCGCCCAGGATATAACCGGCATGACGGCTTTTTTCAAACGATTCCTCCAGAAAGGAAAGCCGGTCGTGACGATAGAGCTGGAAGGTATTGTATACTATAGGTTCCAGCTGGTTAAAGGTGGACATCATTTCATCCGCCAGCTCATCCACTGCTTGCTGTATCCAGCTTTCTTCCGCATCGATCAGCACGCCCGTCTTTTTTGAGGCAGCCGCTTTACAAACAGCGTATATGCGTTTACGTATGCGTTCCCATTCCTGCTGCTCTGCTACGGAGAGCGCAGCGCCGCTGTGCTTCTTCTCCAGCAATCCAAAGCGAGAAAATCCGGTAATCTTAATGCTGATAAAGGGAATATTGGGTTGCCCCGATGCGTAGTGGATGGCCCGGATGAATTCGGGTACGGCGCGATCATAATTTTCTTCCCCCTCAGCCGCTTCCACGCCGTAGTCCAGCGCCGCCCCCACGCCAAACTGTCCGAGCTTTCCTGCGGTACGGCCGGCTCCCTCAAGAGATTCCCCGCCGCAGAACTGGGCAAAGAGGGTTTCCCGTATCAGACCGGTCACAGGCAGACCGGCTTTCAACGCCATACGTATAAACCGGGATCCTGCCTTTACCAGCCAGGGATAGTGCATGGCTGAAAATATCCAGCCGGCTTTACGAAGTGCCTTGTCCGTTTTATAGGCAAAAGCATCCTCCGTATTGTCAAACGAAAGTGCCGATAATGGTTGCTCCATAGAAATAAACCCTATGCGGCAAATGTAAGGGATTCCGCTAAATAGGAAATACAGCCACGGATACAGAAAGATATCCGGCAAGCAGACTTCTTTACATACAAAAGCGGTCCCGCCGAGGCGAGACCGCTTTGCCATAAAAATATTATCCCCTTTAAAACCCCGGGTTATTGGGCAGCAGATTCGGGTTAATATCCGATTCATGCTTGGGTATCGGGAAAAGCAGGTTCTTTTCCTGGAAGGCCTTTCCCCAGACGGTCTTATGGCCGACAAAGTCATCCCAGTTGCCCGTCACATCGTTATGCACCTTGCGGGTGCGGACCATGTCGAACCACATCTTGTTCTCAAAACAAAGTTCAAAATAGCGCTCCAGCCATACCTCATGCTCAAAGGCGGTCTCGCCCATTGCAACAATAGGCGCCAGCTTTGCCCGGGCCCTGATCTGGTTGACGTACTTGATAGCATTCGCATTGGGACCGCCTCCGGCCCGGTTGGAAGCTTCTGCGTACATCAGCATCACATCCGCCAGCCGGTACAAGGTATAGTTCAGATCGGACTTGGCAGTTTCCGTTATTGCATTTACATCAAACCACTTGTAGATATAATGGTGTTTGAAAGTGATAATCTCCGAGGAACCTTTCTTTTTATAACTGGTATAGAAGAACTGCTTTTCTGCCACACGCTTGTCTCCGGCAGGGAATGAATTGATGAACTGATCCGTGGGAAATACCGAGCCATACTCATCCGCGTACGCAGAGATACCCGAATAGTTGGGGACATTCAACGGAGTAAGCGGATTAACAGAAGGTACACTGGCCGCATATTGCACCTGCAGTATAAATTCTCCCTTGTTTTTGTTCGCCGGTTTGATCATATCGGTATACTCCGGGAACAGCGTATATCCCCCTTTCTGGATGACCTCCAGGGAGCGCTTGGCCGACTCGGCATAGTACTGGTTACCCCCTTTGATCGCCGCCCCCGCATAGGTGAGGTATACATCCGCGAGGATGGACTTCACAGCCCCCATGGAGATACGTCCTCCTTCATCCCGCCAGGGGAGGGTGGATTTTTCCGCTGTGAGCAAGTCTGGAATGATGATGCTGTCGTAAATGGCCTTGGCCGGGGTGCGGGGCAGGTTCAGGCCATTCAGGTCTTTGGGCAACTCAGTAACTTTTGGCACGGCCCCATACATCCGCACCAGGAAGAAATAATACAATGCCCGCAGGGCATGTACTTCGGCCAGCATATTGGTCTTTGCCTCGTCCGTCAAACCCGGAGCAGTTATATCTGGTATTTTCTGCAGGGCCAGGTTACATTTTCCGATACCCAGGTACATCTGCTGCCACCAGGTATCAAAATAAAAGGAAGTTGAATTGTAAGTAAGTGTCTGAAAATTCACAAAGCCGGTTTGACCCAGATCGCTGTTGGATTTCCCGGTCATGAATTCCATCAGGTTCCAGGTATTGCCACCGTAGGAGGAAGGCTGACCGGCCAGAAAGCCCTGCATGCTGCTGTAGGGGCCGTTCGCCAGGGCTCTTGCCACCTTCTCGCTGGACAGGGGCGTATTGGGGGTAATAAAGCCGGTGGGCTCTTCCTCGAGGAACTTCTTACAGGAGCTTCCAAGGAGCAGCGCCGCGGCTATGATGAGATATGGTATCTTTTTCATCTGTAGATATTTTGTCTTTTTCAATTGATCAACAAACCGGAAATCTTGCATTCCGGACAACAGCACGACACGCTTTAAAACTTAACCGATGCCCCCAGCGTCCATACGCGGGGACGGGGATAAGGGAAGAAATCCAGGTTCTGTGAAAAAGCAGGGCTGTCTCCATAACCGGTCATATAAGTATCCACTTCCGGGTCGTATCCGGTGTACTTGGTAATGATGAACAGGTTGTCCACGCTCACATAAAAGCGCAGCTTGGACATCTTCATCTTAGACAGGGTGCTCTCCGGGAAGGTATAGCCCAGCACAAAGTTCTGTCCCCGGATAAAGGAGCCGTCCTCCACCCACCAGGTATCGAAATGCGAATCCTGTGCAAACTTGTAGTTCCGGACCTGGGAGATCATGGTGTTCTGGTGATCTTCCGTCCAGCCATCCAGCACCGTGGTCAGGCTATTGGCGATGGTCTGCCGGTCTTCGGAAGAGTGCTTGAAGGTAGCGGCTGTATTCACCCCCTGTACAAACCGGATGTTGGCGGACAGGTCCCAGTTCTTCACCGTGAGCTTGGTGCTGAATACACCCGTCCATTTGGGATAGGCGCGCCCGATGATGCTGTAGTACGGGCTGCCATCCTCATTGTAAATATATTTCCGGTCACCGGGCTTCAAACCGTGCTCATCGGCTTCTGCGGCCTCATCGGAGCCGTAGGTGCCCAGGCGGGTCATGCCGTAAAAGGAACCGATCGGATAGCCTACCCGCAGCACATTGGTCTCACCCAGGAAGTTGGGTCCGGGGAAGATATCCGCATTGCCCTCATTCAGCTTCAGGATGGTATTCTTGTTGGAGGCAAAGGCAAAATCGGTGGTCCAGGTAACGTTCTTTGTCTGTATGTTCGTGGTGCTGAGGCTGATCTCAATGCCGGCATTTCTTACAGATCCTACGTTTTTATAGACATAGGGGGTTCCCATACCAGCCGACCAGGGAATAGGAGCCTGCAGCAGCAGATTCTTGGTTCGCTTATTATAATAATCCGCTTCCAGGCTGACCCGGTTTTCAAACAAGCCCAGCTCGATGCCTACATCGGCCTGAATGGATTTTTCCCATTTCAGGTCCGGATTGCCGAGACGATCGGGAACCAAAATAGATTGATTCTCTCCGCCTAAAACCGTATTACCGGCAATAATGGTAGCAAGGGAACGGTAATTGCCAATCTCCTGATTACCGGCCGCGCCGTAGCTGGCCCGCAGCTTCAGATCGCTGATAGTTTTATTATCTTTCAGGAAGTCTTCGCTGGAGATGCGCCAGGCTGCCCCGATGGAGGGGAAAAAGGCGTATTTATTATTTTCCCCGAAAACCGAAGAACCGTCGTACCGGCCGGTGGCAGTCACCATGTATTTTTCAGCGATATTGTACATCAGACGGGCATAATAGGAATTCATGGTCCGCTTTCCGTCCGAGGTGCCGATAGCTTGTTTTACCGCACCGGCGTTCAGGTTATGCCACTGGAAAAAATCGTCCACAAAATCCTGCCCTTCCGCGTTGACGCTTTCCGAATAATTCTCCAGCCAGGAAACCCCCAAGAGGGCAGTCAGTCGTTGCTGCTCGCTGATCTGCTTGTTCCAGGTCAGGTAGCTCTCCGACTGCCAGTAATAGGCCTGCCCGGAACTGCTGGTAGCTACTCCGCCCTGGTCTGCCGATAAATGCTGCAGATTCATGGAAGAGTAAAAATTCGATTTATTTGAAGCTACGCCGTATCCGAAGTCCGTCTTAAAATCCAGGTCCTTGGTCAGATGGAACAACAGATAAACGCTTCCCAGGGTCTGCTGGGTATTGTTCAGGCCATAACGGTTATGTGCAATATCCACCGGGTTGGGCCCGCCTTCCAGACCGTCAATATCAAAGTTGCCCGCCCAGATCCCGTCGGGATACTTAACCGGCAGGATAGGCACTTCCTCCGTCACCATCCTGGGTACATTCAGACCGCCATTTGCATCAGAAACCATTCTTTGCTTATCCTTGTTAAAGGCTATATCGCCCCCGATCTTCAGCCAGCTATTGATGTCGTTGTCCATCGTAAAACGCACCGAATAGCGTTTGTACCAGGACTCGATCATGAGCCCGTTCTGATCCTGAAAGCCGAGGGAAAGGCTGTACAGGGATTTATCGTTTCCGCCCTGCAGGATCAGGTAATGGTTGGTGGAGACAGCCGGTTTGTAAGTTTCCGATTCCCAGTTGGTATTGTAGAGCGGGTTGTCGTTTTCGTCAAACAGCAGCGGAAAGTTCTCGTGATTCAGCGCCTTGGGCGGCGTTTGCACTTCTCCCAGCGGATCAAACTTTTGCCCATTTTTATACGCCTCATTATACACATCGATAAACTGTTCCGAATTGAGCGTCTTCAGGTGCCGGGACAGGGTGCTTACATTCACATTCCCCTCATAGGAGATGGTCGGCGGTCCGGCCTTACCCCGTTTGGTGGTCACCATAATAATACCGTTGGAACCCCGGGCCCCATAGATGGCTTCGGAAGAAGCATCCTTCAGCACCTGGATGGACTCGATATCGTTCGGGTTGATGGTGTTGGGCGGCACGCCGACCACCCCATCCACCACGAACAGGGGATCCAGGTTGGAGCTGATGGAGGCGATACCGCGGATCCGGATCTTGGCGGCCTGCCCCGGGGCATTGCTGTTGACGTTGACATCCACACCGGGCAGCTTGCCTTCCAGGGCCTGCGAAACGTTGGGCACCGAAGGCCGGTCCATCAGCTTTTCCGAGTTGATGGTGCCGATGGCGCCGGTGACGTCGGATTTCTTTACCGTACCGTAACCGATGGCCACAAACTCGTTCAATTGAGTGGAAGACATGCTCATCGTAAGATTAACGGTGTGCTGGTTGGCTACAGGTACTTCCTTTTCCTCATAGCCGGTGAACGAAAAGACCAGCGTAGCGGTATTTCCGTCAGGTACTTCCAGGGCATATTTGCCGCTTGCATCGCTGGCTGTGCCTGTGGTAGTACCCTTTACCCGTATCGTCACCCCCGGCAAAGGAGCGGAGTTGTCCGCGCTGGTTACCGTACCGGTTACCCTGAACTGCGCAAAGGCAGCGACAGGCAGCAGGAGCAACACCAAGACGATACATCTCTTGTTTAGCGTGTTTAACATAGATTTTGGTTTTGAAATAACAGAAAGAACTGAGGAATCGGGATATTTTAGCGACAGAAAGCAGGTCCGGGACATGCTCCGGCTTCATCCGGCAGCCGGACCTCTCCTTGTGAGAGAATGGCAGGACTGCCGGAAAACAGCGGAGCATGAGATCTCCCTACCGGGGTGGAGGGTCACCCGGGGAAAAGGGCAATACAGTAATGTTGAATCGATTTAGCAAACTACCGTACCGGTAAAGATGAGTAGACATATACAATGGTATTTAGATATTGGTTAATGACGTTCGCTTTATAAAAAAACAGCAATACTGTGTTTCTTTATTTCATCATGCCCGCCATGCAGCAATCAGATTCATAAAAATAATTTTTTCCTTTTAAACCACCTAATTATTTCGTCCTGTCCTTATTTCTTTTTATCCGTGAATGGGAATTTTTATTTATCATTGTCTTATTCATCCAATCTGTTCTCAGTACCGGTAAGACGGTCTAATTCCCTTATATGCATAACATACCTTTTCCGGAATTAAAGACAGTCTTTAAGCAGATTCTGCTGAAGCATGCTTTTCCGGAAGACCGCGCCGAATGCTGCGCCCGCATCTTTGCCGAAAACAGTCGCGACGGGGTACCTTCGCACGGACTGAACCGCTTTCCTGTTTTTATTTCCCATATTAAGGAAGGCCTTATTGATGTGCAGGCAGAACCGGAGCAGACGGATGCCCGGGGCATGATCGAACAATGGGACGGGCGCCGCGCACCGGGTATGTACACGGCCACGCTGGCCGTTGCCCGCGCAGCAGCGCTGGCTGCGACCGGCGGTATGGGTATGGTCGTGGTAAAAAATACCAACCACTGGATGCGGGGCGCTACCTATGCCTGGCAGGCGGCGGACCAGCACTGCATCAGCCTCTGTACCACCAATGCCATGGCCATCATGCCCCCCTGGGGCGGTACGGCTCCGCGGCTGGGCAACAACCCGCTGGTGATCGGCATTCCCCGGGAGCGGGGACACCTGGTGCTGGATATGGCGCTTTCGCAATTTTCTTTCGGGAAGCTGCAGGAATACCGACTGGCCGGAGAAACGCTGCCCGTCGCCGGCGGTTTCGATACAGCGGGCCAACTCAGCAAAGATCCCGTGGCAGTCATGGATGCCAAACGATTGCTGCCGGCCGGATACTGGAAGGGAGCAGGTCTTTCTTTTATGCTGGATGCGCTGCTGGTCAGCCTTAGCGGAGGACGTTCGGTAGCGGACATCGCAAGCAGCGGTAAGGAAAGCGGGGTCTCCCAGCTGTTCCTTTGCATACATTCCACCGGTGAACATGCTTCCCTCGTGGAGGACATCCTTGATTTTACAAAAGCGGGCTCCGCGGATGGCAGCATACGCTACCCCGGGGAACGGACCCTGGCTGCACGGCGCAGAAGTGAAAAAGAAGGAGTGCCGGTAAACGAAAAAATCTGGCAGGAAGTGCTGGCTATGGTTTAGTACACATTCACTTCCCGTTCCAGCTGTACCCCGTACCGCTGCGCCACACTCTCCGCGATCTTTTCCGAGAGACGGTAAATGTCGGCACCCGAAGCCCCGCCGTAATTCACCAATACGAGCGCCTGCCGGGCATGTACGCCGGCATCTCCCTCCCGGTAGCCCTTCCACCCGCATTGCTCGATCAGCCAGCCTGCCGCCAGCTTGTATCCTCCTTCCGGAAGCGGGTAGGCCACGATATCGGGATGATCTTTCTGCAGCTGCTCATATTTTTCGCGCGCTACTTCAGGATTCTTGAAAAAGCTTCCCGCGTTACCGATCTTGGCCGGATCGGGCAGCTTGGCGGTACGGATACGGATGACCGCTTCGCTGACCGCGCGTACGGAAAGCTCCTTCACCCCCATGGTTTCCAGCTCCTGCCGGATGGCCCCGTAAGCAATGTTGAAGCGGGGCTGCTTAAGCAGCCGGCAGGTAACGCTCAGGATGGCAAACTGTTGCCGGTACTGTTTCTTGAATACGCTTTCGCGGTAGCCAAATCCGCATTCCGCATTTGAAAAGGAGACTATTTTCTTTTCCTTCAGCTGCATGGCTTCAAGAGTATAAAAAACATCCCTGATCTCCGTACCATAGGCTCCGATGTTCTGCATAGGACCGGCGCCGACATTGCCGGGGATCAGCGAAAGGTTTTCCAGTCCGCCCCAGCCCCGCTCCACGCAATATTGCACAAACCGGTGCCAGTTTTCTCCCGCGCCAGCCCGTACATAAACATATTCCGCATCTTCCCCCGTTTTTTCGATGCCCCGTATCTCGTTCTTCAGCACGGCGCCCTGCACCGGCCGGGTAAGCAGGATATTGCTTCCTCCGCCCAGGATCAGCGGCGCCGGCATACGCAGACGCGCATCATCGAGCAGTCCGCGCAGCTCCTCCGCCGACGAAAAGGTAGCATAATAGCGCGCCTTCTCATCCATACCAAATGTGTTCAGCGCTTTCAGGGAATATTGTTCGTAAATCGTCGTAGACATGTTTTTAATAACTGTTTATCCGGTTTCGTGCGCCTGCCATATTACATGCAGTCCACATCCGGAACGATCTGTAATGATTTATAGGGCGGAAGGGACTGCATCCGTATAAATTGCGCGCGCAGCACCTGTTTATAGCTTTCCATGCGCTGCAGCGTGCGCGGCAGCTTGATCAGCATTTCCATCAGATAATAGCCGCGTATACGTCCGACGGGAGGCACCGCCGGCCCTACCCTGTAATACTGCAGCTCCGCCGGAAGACCTTCAGCCAGCACGGCGGCCGCCTGCCTGACCACTTCCTGTTTTTTGTGCTTCAGCGTAATCCGCAGCAGCCGGGAAAAGGGAGGATACCCGAACCGTTCCCGCTCCGCAATTTCCACGTCAAAGAAGGCCTCGTAATCGTGACGCACCACATACCCCAGCACAGGATGCTGCGTGTTGGCCGCCTGTATGATCACCCGCCCGGGTGTATCCTTGCGCCCGGCGCGACCGCTGACCTGCTCCATCAGCTGGAACGCCCGCTCATGGACCCGGAAGTCCGGGTAGCTGAGCAGGCTGTCCGCATGCAGGATACCTACTAGGTTCACATGATCAAAATCCAGTCCCTTCACCACCATCTGCGTGCCCACGAGAATGTCTATACGCCGTTCTTCAAAAAGCCGGATCAGCTTATGATGACCTTCCCTGCTCCTGACAGAATCCAGGTCCATCCGCGCCACCCGGGCATGGGGAAACAAGGCCACAAGGTCATCCTCTACTTTTTCGGTACCAAAGCTGCGGGTGACGAGCGTGGGGCTGCCGCAGGCAGGACAGGCATCCGGCCGGGGATACTGCTGCCCGCAATAATGACAGTGCAGCTTATCGTGATGCTTATGATAGGTCAGTGACACATCGCAGTTGCGGCACCGGGGCACAAAACCGCAGGTGGTACATATCATGAAAGGGGCATAGCCGCGCCGGTTCTGAAAAAGGATCACCTGCTTATCTGCTGCCAACGTCTGTTCGATGGCCTCCCGCAGTTGTGCGGTAAAATGCCCGGAAGACTGGTGATGAAAGGCCGCCTTACGGGTATCCGAAATTTCGATGGAAGGCATGGCCGCGCCGCCGTATCTTTCCCGCAGGGTCACCAGCCCGTATTTGCCGCGGCGGGCATGATAATACGATTCCACCGAAGGAGTGGCCGACCCCAGCAGCACCCTGGCCTTAAACAGGGTAGCATAATAAATGGCGGCATCGCGGGCATGGTATCGGGGCGCCGGATCCTGCTGCTTGAAAGAAGGATCGTGCTCTTCATCCAGGATCAGGAGTCCCAGCTCCTTGAAGGGCAGCAGCAGGGCAGAACGGGCGCCCAGGACGATCCTCGTCTCCCCGGACTTTACCTTTTTCCATATCTCTACCCGTTCATTATTGTTGAAGCGGGAATGATAGATGGCAATGCGGTTCCCGAAATGCTGCTGCAACCGGCGGACGATCTGCGCAGTAAGGGCGATCTCCGGCAGCAGGTACAGCACCTGCTTATGTTGTCTCAGCCATTGCTCTATCAGACGGATATACACCATGGTCTTACCGCTGGAGGTAACGCCATGCAACAGTACTACCGACTTTTTCCGGAAATGATCGTGGATCTGCTGCAGACAGTCCTCCTGTTCGTCATTCAACGTCAGATCAAGCTTTATCTCCGGCCCTGCATTCAGCGGCAACCGGTCCACCGGCTGCTGCTGTATTTCGAGCACGCCCTTTTCGACCAGGCCTTTCAGCTGGGCCGACGAAGCGCCTGCCTTCTCCAGCAGCTCCCGCTGGCGCACCACACCGGAGGTATGACGGAGATGAATATACGCCAACAGTAATTCCATTTGCCTGGGCGCCCGTTGCAGCTGGTCAAAGAGCGGCGCCAGCGCCGCTTCGTCGGCATATTCCGGCCGCAGCATCACTATCTTTTCGGTCTTGGGGCGGTACGCCTCCTTCAGCTCTTCATAAATATAGCAGACCTGCTTTTCCAGCAGCCTCTTCATGACCGGATAGACCTGCGCTCTGCCCAGCACCTGCTGTATCTCATCCAGCTTCAGCTCCCTGCGGATATGCAGGGCTTCTGCTACCAGGTATTCCTCGTCATCCAGTCCGCTGAAATCATCTCCGTAAAGTTCATTGAACAGGAAAACGGTCTCACTGGAAAGCTTCAGGTAAGCGGGCAGCGCTGCATTCAGCACTTCGCCCTCCGAACACATATAATAACGGCTCATCCACTCCCAGAAAGCCAGCTGAACAGGATTAATCACCGGCTCCTCATCCAGCAGGTAGAGCAGCGGCTTGGGCGTATATTCTGCCGGCGCTTCCTCATGCAGCCGCTTCACCACCGCCGCATATTTTTTGTTTTTTCCGAACTGCACCGCCACGCGGCTGCCCGGCTGCACCTCCAGCTCCGGCGGTACGGCATAGGTATAGTTCCGGGGCAGGGCTAACGGCAGTATAACATCAGCAAACGGCATGCGGGCGGATTAAGGAACAAACCTACAGGATTTTTTTTTCATGAGGGATATGCCCGCCGGGCGGACTACGCTCCGCTGCAGAATTTTAGATACCTTTGCAGGCCGATACGCCATGAACCGATCCGTAGCTTTTCACACGCTGGGCTGCAAGCTCAACTTCTCCGAGACCTCCACGCTGGGCAGGATGCTGGAAGAGGAGGGCTTTGTCCGGAAGCCTTTTGAATCGGAAGCGGATGTGTACGTCATCAACACCTGCTCCGTAACGGAAAATGCCGACCGGGAGTGCCGGCAGATCGTACGGAGGATCCGGCGCAGGGCCCCGGAGAGCACGATCGTTGTAACGGGATGCTATGCGCAGCTCAAGCCGGGAGAGATCGCCGGCATCGAAGGAGTAGACCTGGTGCTGGGCGCCGCCGAAAAGTTCAACCTGGCCCGCCATCTGAAAACCACGGACAAAAGCGGCGCCGCACGGATATGCTCCTGCGACATCAGCGACCTGCAGGGCTTCCGGGCGGCATGGTCGCTCCACGACCGTACCCGCACCTTCCTGAAGGTACAGGACGGCTGCGACTATCCCTGCACCTACTGCACCATTCCCCTGGCCCGGGGACACAGCCGCAGCGATACGATCGCCGGCGTACTGGAGCATGCCCATACCCTCGCCCACAGCGGGGTGAAGGAGATCGTGCTTACCGGCGTCAACCTGGGCGATTTCGGAAAAGGAGATGAGGGAGGACGGCAGAGCAATGAGAATTTCTCCGCGCTGGTGCAGGCGCTGGATGAAGTGCCGGGCATTGAACGCTACCGGATTTCCTCTATCGAGCCCAATCTGCTGACCGACGATATCATCGCCTTCGTGGCCCGTTCCGGAAAGTTCATGCCCCATTTCCATATACCGCTGCAAAGCGGCTCCGATCGCATTCTCGGGCTGATGCGCCGGCGTTACCGCCGGGAGCTGTATGCAGAGCGGGTAGCGCTGATCCGGCGTCTTATGCCGCATGCCTGTATCGGCGCTGATGTGATCGTGGGCTTTCCTTCAGAGTCCGAAGCGGATTTTGAGGCTACCTTTGATTTTCTGCAGGACGTGGACGTATCTTATCTGCACGTCTTTACCTACAGCGAGCGCAACGATACAGAAGCGCTGCGGATCAGCCCGGTGGTACCGGTTCCGGTAAGACAGGAGCGCAACCAGCGCCTCCGCCAGCTTTCGGTAAAAAAGATGCAGCATTTTACGGCGCAGCAGCGCGGGCAAAAACGGCCGGTGCTGTTTGAAGAGCAGCACAAGGAAGGCCTGATGGAGGGGTATACGGATAATTATATCCGGGTATCCGCTCCTTACCAGGAAGACCTGGTCAACCGGGTCGTGGAATGGGTGCTTTAAACGGCCGGTTCAGCGCATCCGCCTTCCAGAGAAACATAGCTGCTGTCTAACTCTGGACCCGCTGATTAAGAGTCAGCTGCTCCCGGAATTGAGGGTTGCTGCCCCTGAAATTTTTTTTTGCAAAATAGATTTTGCGCTTATCTTTGCAATCCCGTTACAAAAAGGGAGCTTAGCTCAGCTGGTTCAGAGCATCTGTCTTACAAACAGAGGGTCACAGGTTCGAACCCTGTAGCTCCCACACCCAAAAGGCTTCGACGTAGATGTTGAAGCCTTTTTTATTTGCCCTTCCTGGTGTTTCATAATGTTAAAATGGGAAAGTGGACCGCAAATCCCCTTACTTTTTGTATCTTTATATTAAAATCAACTACTATGTCTTTACAATATATTTCGGATCAATCCGGTAAACATACGGCAGTGGTCATTCCCATAAACGATTGGAAAAAGATGCTCAACAAGCATTCCGATTTAAAGCAACTTGAGAAACAGTCTGCAAAGGACCATCCTGTCGCTAAAAAATATAAGATGGCAGATTTTGTCGGTACAATATCGACTGAAATGGCAGAAACACTTCAAAAACATGTTGAACAAAGCCGCAATGAATGGCAAAACAGCACTTTTTAATTGACACCAATGTGTCATTGCAACTTTAGGCAATGCCTTGCCATCCAAGGGCCTTCAATTTATAGAAACGATAGACCCGATTATTTCTGTCATCACTCAAATAGAATTGCTGGGATGGCATGGGGCTTCAGATAAACAGCTTGTTCCATTAATTGATTTTGTAGAAAAGGCCGCTATATTTCCGTTGGAAAGTGATATAATCCAAGAAACCATCTCGCTTCGTCAAAAATTCAAGATCAAAACACCCGATGCCATTATTGCCGCTACGGCATTGACCCATAACCTCAGTTTATTGACGCGTAATACCGCTGATTTTAAACAAATCCCCGAGCTTAGGCTGATCAATCCTTTCGAATTGTAAAGCTCTATCCAAAACAGAGAATAGCATTCAGAAAAACAGGGCATACAAGATCAGCAGCAGGATCACCAGTATGCAGGAAGCAATAATGTTCCGCTTTCTCCGGCTCGCGCTTTCGACCTTGTAGGATTCGGAGAGGTCTACATGTCCCGCATACCGGAAGGTCAGACCGTTGAGCTTTTCCTGTGCCGGAGCTGGTGTCAGCACGCTGACGATCATCATCAGCACCAGGGAAAACGCGAACAGCAGTATGGCAAAATGCATGAAGTTCATCGTGACCATCGTCCTGATAAAAGGATCGGTGAAGGGATGGGTTTTGTGGATCACTTCCAGCACAAAACGCAGCAGCCCCAGCACAAAGCCCGTCCACAATACGATGCTGGCGCCCCGGGCATTCGCCTTGGGCCATAATAATCCCAGCAGGAACACACAGGCGATCGGAGGGCTCAGGTAGGCCTGTACGCTTTGCAGATACACATACAGCTGGTCAGACAGGCTGTTGACCAGGGGCACCCAGGCTATGCTGATGAACACCAGCACCACGGTAGCCAGCCGCCCGAAGTTCACCTGCTGCCTTTCGGAAGCCTCCGGCTTCCATTTCTTGTACACGTCAATGGTCATCAGGGTGGAGGTACTGTTGAAGCAGGCCGCCAGGGAAGCCAGCAGGGCAGCCAGCAGGCTGGCCACGATCAGTCCCCGGAAGCCGGCGGGCAACAGGTACTTGATCAGCACGGGATACACATCGTTCGGATGCAGCGTTTTCCCGGGTAGCAGCAGCCCTTTCTGCTGCAGGGCATAGGCGATCAGCCCCGGCAGCACCAGGATAAAAACAGGCAGTATCTTCAGAAAACCGGCCATGATGGTCCCGGTCTTTGCATGATCGATGTTTTTGGCCGCGAGCACGCGCTGCACAATGCTCTGGTCGGTACACCAATACCAGATACCCACTACAAAAGGAGCGATGATCACGCCGGTCCAGGGAAAGTCAGGATCGCTTACCGGCTTGAACATGCTGAAATAGCCGTCGGGAACATGGCTGACCAGCTCGTGCCATCCCCCTACCCGGTGCAGCCCGATAAGGGTCAGCACAATGGCGCCCGTAAGCAGGATGAACGTCTGTATCAGCTCGGTGTAGATCACCGCGCTCATCCCGCCCAGGATGGTATACAGACCGGTGGCCACCACCAGGAAGATGGAAGAGGTATACAGGTCCCATCCCATCACCAGGTGCAGCAATATGCCCGCGGCAAAAAGATGTACGGATATCTTGGTAAGGATATAAGCCACGATGGATACGGTGCTCAGGTACCAGCGGCTGGAGGCGCTGAACCGTCTTTCCAGGAATTCCGGCATGGTAAATACGCCTGACTTAAGATAAAAGGGCACAAATACCCAACCCAGGAACAACAGGCAGACGGATGCCGACCATTCAAAATTGCCCACCGCGATGCCCGAGGTATAGCCCGATCCTGAAAGGCCGATAAAATGCTCGGTGGAGATGTTGGAAGCAAAAAGGGAGGCTCCGACGGCAAACCAGCCCACGTGTCGGCCGGCCAGGAAATACTCGGTGGTATTGCGTTCCTTGCGGGCAAAATAAAAACCGATGGCAAAGATGATCACGAAATACACGCCGATGATGGCGTAGTCCCAGAAGCCGAATGAAAAATTTTCCATAAAAACCGATATAAGAGAACGGAGGTTTTACCCCTTCGGCTTCCCAAGATAATATTTTGAAGACATTGCGTAAAATATTATCATCTCCGGTTTCATTTTTTTGCTGTAGTTTAGTTCCCCGTAACCCCTGCCCCAGATTATTAAATCAAATACAAAATAATAATACTATTATCATTCGATCATGGAACATCATTATTGCATATTCGGACTGGAAAGGACAGATAAGCGGTCCCCGGTCAGCACGGAAAGCGCCTTGCATCTTATTGAATTTGAAAAAATATTCCCGGAGCGGGAACTGGCGGAAGAAGCGCTGAAATATATCCTGAACAACGAGCCGGATTATGCGCAGTTCAACCGGTTCGATGAGTACATTATTCAGAAAGTGTACACCCCCTGACCCTCCGTAATTTTATTCCGAATTTAAGCCGGGAGGACATACCACAGCTTTCTTTTTGCCGTTTTACCAGATGAAGAAGTGGTCGTCCCGCCTGAAAATTATCCGAATGCGCCTACAAAATAAGAAGCTGATCTGGATCCCAGCAGCCATCGGCATCACACTCATTGCAGGAACACTGGTACTCGCCTTTTCCCACACTCCCCGCCCTGTAAAAACCACTCCCCCGCCCGTCAAAGCCCCGGTAGCGGTAAAAAAGACCCTTTTCGGACTGCCTGCCGACTCCTTCCGGATCACGGAAGGCACTATCCAGCGCAACGAGCTGCTGTCCGGCATACTGGAACGTTACGGGCTGGACCGCTCCACCATTTATAACCTCAGCCGGAAATCCCGGCCCGTTTTTGATATCCGGAAAATGAAGGCCGGCAGCCGCTATCTTGTTTTTTCCTCAAAAGATTCTTCGGCGAAGACGGCGTATTTTGTTTACCAGGCCAACCCGGTCGATTATGTGCTGTATGATCTCCGGGATTCCATCCGCATCACGACGGGAAAAAGACCGGTCACTACCCGTGTCCGGTCGGTCGGCGGCGCCATCAGCGGCGGCTCAATGTACAGCTCGCTCGAGCGGCTGAACGGCAACCCCCTGCTGGTACCGCAGCTGGTCAATATCTTTGCCTGGGCCATCGACTTTTACCATCTTCAGGAGGGCGACTGGTTCAAGATCGTATATGAAGAAAATTATGTCCCCGATGGACCGGCAGGGCTGGGTAATATCAGGTCGGCCGTGTTCTCCCATGACGGGGAAAAGTTCTATGCCTTTTATTTTCAACCCGACCCCGGCAAGCCGGGCGCTTATTACAATGAGCAGGCCAAGAGCCTGCGGCAGGCTTTTCTGAAAGCGCCCCTGAAGTACAGCCGCATCACCTCTCATTATACCAAACGCCGATTTCATCCGGTACAGCATCGCTGGAAGGCGCATCTGGGCACCGATTATGCCGCGCCAACCGGCACACCCATCATGAGTACGGGTGATGGTACCGTCATCGCCTCCACCTATTCCCGCTTCAACGGCAATTATGTCAAAATCCGGCACAACAGCACCTACACCACACAGTACCTGCATATGAGCAGGAGGGCGGTGCATGCCGGCCAGCGGGTAAAGCAAGGTCAGGTGATCGGTTATGTCGGCAGCACAGGGCTGGCCACCGGTCCCCATGTATGTTACCGCTTCTGGAAAAACGGACAGCAGGTGGATGCACTGAAACAACATTTTACCCCTACAGAGCCGGTAGCCGCGGCAGACCTGCCCCGCTTTGATTCCCTCATGCGGCTCCAAAAAGGAAAGCTGGAGGATATGCCGCTCGATACGGCCGAAGAAGAGCCGGAGGAAGTGCTGGCTTCAGCCCTTTAAGGCAACTGCAGCGCTACAGGTCAACCGTTTGCTTTCCGGGTTTGAGGGATACCGTCTTGCCCTGCCAGCGGAAGGTACCGGTCAGACGTCCGGGCAGGACAATCTCGGCATGGATGCCATGTTCCCCGGAGCGCCGCAAGTGCACGCTGAGGGTGCCGTAAGGATGCGGCATGCTGGCCTTTATTTCCCGGAGCGATCCGGGCTCGGGTGCAATAGACACCGTTTTGAAGCCGGGCGCCGACGGCATGATGCCGCAGAGGGTGGCGAGGAAGTCATAGTTGGGACTGGCAGACCAGGCATGGCAGTCGGAACGCGTAGGATCGGGATTCTCGGCAAAGGTAGTCAGTCCATTCTTCAACATTTCCCGCCAGGGCTTCAGCTGCCCGTAATACAGATTGCCCATACCCGCCTTCACCAGCGCACGAGTAAGATAAAAGCGATAATAAAACGTAGCCTGGCTCAGCGTGCTGTCGTCCAGAATCCGGCGCATTACCTTTTGCTGCTCATCTGCAGGAACGGCATCCGCCAGCACGGCCATGATGCCTGCATGCTGGCTGAAGGCCTGCTTTTCCGGCGTATTGGCCATCTCCATACGGGTGGCGTCAAAACACTGCCGGTAGGTATGCTGCGCCAGGCTGGCGGCCAGACGGCGGTAGCGCTCTGCCTCCTCTTTTCTGCCGAAATAGGCAAACAGGGCCGAGGCCTGGTTCAGCGTATAGGCGTACTGGAGGGTGATCACCGCGGAATGACCGTCTGTAGCTCCGTCCGGGACGCCGTTGGAAAAGGCATTGTTCCAGTCCGTAAAATTCCACCACTTCATGGGGCCCAGCATACCCCGGCTGCTGTCTACGTGCATCGCATACCACTTCAGCACCCTGGCGGCCGCATCCAGGTATTTTTCCAGAAAAGCATCATCGGTGCGGTGCATCCAGTAATCGTACAGCATCGACACCCAAAAAAGGGAAAAGGTCGGGATCACCTGAAGACGGCTGCTTGGATAACGGCCCTGGGTAAGCCCCTCGGGTACACGGGAATTGTAAAAATCATTGATGGCCTTGCGCATCAGCCGGTCGTCTCCGGCGTTGTACAGGGATATCAGCGCCTGGATACGGGTATCCGCCTCATACTGCAGCTGCTCGTAGTAGGGACAGTCGAAATAAGTCTCCCCGGCGCAGAGCCGCGCTGTACGCCATCCCGTTTCCCAGATGGCCTTCAGCGAGCTGTCGCTGCTGGCGAAGGTGGCCTTGTGCTCAAAGGGATAGGCCGTATACAGACCGTACAGGTCATCGATGGTCAGGGGCTCTCCGCCGGTGCGGATATCGAGCTGCAGATAACGGTAGGTGCGGAACCAGAGCGGACTGAAGATGCGCTGAGCGCCGCCGTCCGGATAAAAGATGTCATACAGGCCCCGGATATCCTTGCCGTCCACTTCATTGCGGTTGCCTTTCCGCCCCTGTGCGTCAAAGAGGGCTTCTGCATAGGTCAGCCGGATGCTTGCCCCTTTTCCCCCGCTGACCTTAAGCACGGGATAAGCATTGGTTTCGAAACGCTGGTCCAGCAGGATACGGATATTGCTGTGCGGAGGCAATGTCCGCGACTGTCCCCGGATAAAATCCCCGGCATCCTTCACGGTGGCCCTACGCACTGCCTGAAGGCGCTGCAAGCGCTCTTCCGGCTGCGGGATGGTTCGGGGGACAAGGGTCCAGAGATTATCGGTGCCATATCCCGTGATCGCCACCATGGCGGGCAGGACGCGCGCCGGAAGCCAGCTTGCATCATCATATCCCGGCTGCTCCCATCCCCAGGGATAGACTGCTCCGTTTACCTCGTCACCTACCCCAACGGCGGTATAGCTGTGCAACAATGCGCCCATGTCGGTAGCGCAGGACCGGTAGGCGGTATCGTGGTAGACCTGCCAGGTATTATCCGAATTGGCCGACTGCTCCGCGCGGGTATCGCCCTGCAGCAGGAACGCCGTCTGGTTCGAGAGCTGGGCTACAGGAGCATCCACGCCCATGTTCCATACCAGGGCGGCTATCACATTCTTCCCGGCTTTCAGATAAGGAGCAAGATCATAGGATTCGAAGCACCAGTGGTACAGATCGCCCCGGGCCGGGCCCCGGCCTACCGGCGTACCGTTAACATATAGCCGGTACCGGTTGTCCGCAGATACATGTACCGTAAAATGCCCCGGCTTTGCCGGCAGGAGCAATGTTTTCCGGAAATGATATACGCCATAGTCGCGGGGCGCGATACCGGGACAGGATATCCAGTGCGCATTCCACTGCCCGGACAGGAGGCTGGGGCTGATCTGCACATCCTGAGGGAAAGCCGGCGAGACGGCTGCGAGGACAAGGGCTGCGGCAAGCCACCACTTCCGGGCGGCACGGCGAAAGGTAAAAAGCGGACGCATGGAAAGCAATTTATTCATCGAAAGAAAAATCATATGTGCCCGAACCGGTCTTTACGATAGTAGTTTTTTCTGTATGGCTCACCCCTGCAATGCCGGCAATGCCTTTGCTCAGGGGCATGCCGCTTTCCTTTATCCGGTCCGGCCGGTCAGTTGGCAGCACTACCGCCGCCGTAGTATTCGGCGGCACCGTCACCCGCAAGTGCAGGCGGGAGCCGCTCTCCCGCATCCAGCTTACCTGTATGGGTCCGTTTATGGAATTATAGCTGGCCTTTACCCGGCTGATGTCTTTTACCCACTGCGGGTCAACCAGCAGCTGCCGGTATCCCGTTGTGCCGGGCTGCTGCCCGATTCCCGCCAGCCCCCCATAGAGCCATTCCATAAGATGGCCCAGCATCATGTGGTCGTTGGACACGTTCCGCAGCGCCTGCCAGGATTCCGTCAACGCAGTGGCACCCTGACGGAGCTGATAGCCGTAACCGGGCACGTCATCGCGGTTATTCATCTTATAGATCAGCTCATAGGCTCCTCCTTCCTGGAGCGCCTGTATCAGGTAGCGGAAGCCGATATCGCCGGCGGTGAGGGCATAATGATGCTTAGCCACCGAATCTTTCAGATTCTCCAGCACTTTGTTCCGGTACTGTTCCGGAACCAGGCCAAAGTAAAGCGGGATGGCATAAGCGGTCTGGCTGCCGGTGGCATATACCCCGGTAGCAGGATCAAAATATTGCTTGTTAAAGGTCGTCCGTATACGCTCGGCCAATGATCCGTACCGGCTGGCCGCCGTCCTGTCGCCCAGTATACCCGCTACCTTGCCGACAATGTCGGCATCATAAAAATAAAAAGCGGTAGCCGTAACGCCGAGGGGTGTCAGCTGCGATACTCCAGGCGGCTTGGGGCCCAGGTCGAACCAGTCCCCCAGCCCGTAAGACAGCATGTTCCCCCCGGCTTTGTTTTCCAGATAGTCCACATACCGCTTCATCATGGTATAGCTTTCCCGCAGGGCAGACGTATCGCCATACCATTGGTAAACATACCAGGGCAGCAGCACGCAGGCGCTTCCCCATTCCGGAGAATCCCGGAACCCGTCGTCAAAGACAACATATTCGGGCGCAATATCCGGCACGAGGCCGTTGGGCAGCTGGGCATCCTGCATATCCTCGATGACCTTGTGATAAAAATTCCGGATGTCAAAGTTGTAGCGTATCGAATTGCCGATAAGATGGGTTTCTTCCAGCCAGCCCAATTTCTCCCGGTGCGGGCAGTCGGTAGCCACGTTGGACAGGTTGTTGCGTATCCCCCAGCGGATCAATTCGAATATCCGGTTGAACAGGGGGTTGGAGCAGGAGAAGCTCCCCGTCTGCTCCACGGCCGTTTCCGTATGCAGGAAGGTCAGCCCGCTGATCTTCACCGGTCCTCCGTCTTTCAGGATATGCCCCTCGGGATCCCGCACCTCCACACCGGCATAACGCAGTCCGTAATAAGTGAACAGGGGCTGCCAGGTTTCAGCATCTCCGCCTTTTAACGTATAGTCGTAATAGTAAGGATGCCCCGTAGCGCCCTGGTCCGGTCTCCCATCCGGTGTGATCAGCTCGGCGGGAATGACCCTGACACGGTAGCCGGCGGGTCCTTTCACCCGGAGGCGGATGATCCCCGACGCATTCTGTCCGAAATCATAAACCTGCATGGTATCTCCCGAGGCTTTGTGTTGCAGGGGCGGAAAGCTGCGGTTGATGTGTACCGGCGGGCTTTGCTGCACTTCCATCTTTCCGCCGGGACCGGGCACCGTCAGTGCCGGCTTCCAGGTATCATCCCGGAAGCCGGGCCGGTTCCAGCCGGGCTGTTCCCGGCGTGCATCATAGTCCTCTCCTCCGTAGATGCTGGAATAAGCAATGGGCGAGGGGGCCGTCTTCCAGCTGGCATCCGTAACCACGGTATCGGCAGTGCCGTCTGTATACCGCAGCACGAGGAACATCCGGATCATCGGATAACCGCCGGCAATGACCAGCTTCCGGTACCGTTCGCGGTTGATATACAGGAAGCCGGTGCCGGCGACGGCTCCCAGCGTATTGGCGCCCTGCTTCAGCTGCCGGGTGACTTCAAAGGCATTATAATAGCAACGCTTGGTATAATCAGACCAGGCGGGATTCAGGAAGCCGGTATCCACCCGGGCTCCGTTTATAAAAAAAGCATATTGCCCTTGCCCGGAGATATAGGCAAATGCCTGGCTGAGGGGTTTACGCAACCGGAAATCTTTTCTGAAAAACGGGATCACCGCGCGCTTCAGGGCTTTATTGCCCAGTCCGTCGCCGCTGCCGTGCACACCGGGGAAAACCTTCAGGCTATCCTGCAGCCGTTCAAAGGCGATCCATTTGGCCGTCTGCCAATCACTTTCCCGGGATAATCCTGTAATAAAATAATCTGCCGGGCTGCGGCTGCTTTCTCCATTGCCGGTCCATACTTCCACGCTCCAGTAGTATTTTCTGGCAGGCTCCAGCGGCCGGCCGCCATAACGGACAAAAGCATTCTCGGCCGAAGGTACCTTGCCGGAATCCCATAGATCCGCCCCCTGCTCCAGCTTCTCCGGAGAGGAAGCCACCACGATGCGGTAGGCCGTCTGGTGTATGTCCCGCGCCGCAGCCGACAGCTTCCAGCCGAAAAAGGGATGGGCATCCTCCACTCCCGCCGGATGCTGCATATGCTGACAACGGGTATCGTATACCCGGACCTGCGGTGGCTCCGCCAGACGGGAATATTTTTCCGATGCTTTTATACCGGTCCGGAAACCGGCGATTACTATTATTATAATCAGAAAACAGCGATACATACCAGCTTGAATTTAAATAGATCTCTACGTGCCTTCCGTTCTTTAAAGCGTACGGGACGAAAGGCGCAAAAACGCAACAAGATATAAAAAGTGTAAAAATTTCGCAGCGTGGATATCTATGGTCTGCTTTATTATGCCGGATCTAAGCGATTTTATCCGGCCTTTCGTCGTCCGGTTTCTTTAAAGGGTCCTCCTCGCGTCGTTTCCGGAGTAATCTTCTTTCTCAGCTCCTGTATAATAAAGTCTTTCTCCTGCACACGCTTTTCCTTTTCTTCAATGAGGCGTTCCAAAGCGGTGATATGGCCCTGCTGGGCAGCGATAAGCCGTTCCTTCTCCTCGCATTTCAGGTATTCCTGAACTTCCGGACCTCCTCCCTGCTGACCGGGAGGACAGGATACAGCTTCTTTCTTAAGCATTTCTCCTTTTCCCGTAAGCACCCATTGCATATTCAAATCCTCAAATATGTTGGATATATCAATCAGGATATCTACACCGGGCTTTGCATTTTCTTCGCGAAACAAACGATATATTTTCTCTGGACTGGCATAACCGAGCATTTCTGAAAACCTGTTGGGATTGAGTTCCCTGTATTTTATATAAGCGTCAAGACGCCGCACTATAGGCTGCATTCAAATAAATTTGAAATTTTTTTCAAATTTGTTTTGAAATATCAAACTTGTTTGTATCTTGTGATGCACGGGAGTGATCTGTCATCCCGAAGGTACAAACCTGAAGGATTGCAAAACCGGGCAATTCCCAGCGACGGCCAGAGCCCTTGGAAAGTGTGTCGCTTCATAAATATATAATTTACAAAAAGTTATAAAGACATCCAGTGTCTTTTTCCGGTGTTCTCAAGCGCGGCTTTATTTTTAATATATGATGAGCGGAGGATTGGAGATGATGAGCGGACGGCAGGAACTCAAAAAAATTTCAATATAACTTGAGTTAATTCATCCTTAAACCGGCAACCATGTATTGATCTTTATATTATTCTTAATCCTCAGCCAATCTCTACGACGTATGAAAACAAAACGACTCCTCTATCCGGGTAACGGGCCAACTTCTCATCCTATCCGTTGCAAGTTACCGGAATTTTTTTTCCGATCTGTCTTTCTGTCTTTCTTTCCCCAGCCGGAACAACCTTCGTAATCCGGTTATAGGCTACGCAGCAGACCCTTTTTGTTCAGGAAAAACTTCCTGCGGGTGAAGCATTTGACCAGACTTCTCCGGCA
Organism: Compostibacter hankyongensis; assembly: GCF_039541075.1. Classification (NCBI taxonomy): domain Bacteria; kingdom Pseudomonadati; phylum Bacteroidota; class Chitinophagia; order Chitinophagales; family Chitinophagaceae; genus Compostibacter; species Compostibacter hankyongensis. The sequence goes on from NZ_BAABFN010000022.1 coordinate 171,483, forward strand.
GAGAAAGGTCTGCTCATGATCCTTTGGGATATGCGTTAACGTTATCATTTCTGATCGTTACCCCTAAAAACGAACTGTTTATGCGTTTTATAGTGAACGCTGTAGCTGTTACGCTCATCAGTATGACCGCCGGTATTAACCAGGGCATCTGCTGCTCCTCTTTTCCGGCCGGCTTCACGGCCATATCAGCCACAGTCCGGACCGATACCTCCTCCACCGATACCGTCCAAAGCAAGACGCCGGTGGATACCAACCATGTGGATCCGCATGCTTTTATCCGGAACGGCGTACTGCCCGAAAAGCTGTCTATTTATCCCTTCTCCAGCTTCCAACAGGCCCTTAAGGGAAAGGTTGCGGGGTTGTATATACAGGAACCCAGCGGAGAGCCCGGATCCGAAATGGGCATGTTCATCCGGGGCATGCCCTTTCCATTTACCCAACATAAGGACATCTATGACGCCCAGCCGACTGTGATCGTGGACGGAGTCCCCCTGATCATGGATCACCCGTTTGCGTTCAACATACAACAATATGATTTTAACCGTATCGGTCCGGCCACCAACATCCTCGCAGCAATCGACCTGAACAATATCGCCTCGATCACCGTACTCAAAGACTTTGCGGATGCAGCCGTATACGGACCGCGCGCGGCCAACGGGGGCGTAATCCTGATCAAGACCAAAGCGCCCGTAATCGGCGGACGAAAGATCAGCTTCAATACCTATTTCGGCTTTGTACAACGTCCCCGTATCTATACGACAAACGGCCGTTATGAAAACAGCTTCCGCCAGCCCTTTTATGAAGAATATGCCACCACGGATGATAAGCTCAACTACCCGCTTTACCTGCGGGACTCAACCAACAATGCTTATTATGGTCCATCCGACTGGACAGACCTCTATTACAAAAACGCCTTCGTGCGGGCGGCCAGCGCAAGTCTCTCCAGCGGCACAGACCGGGCAAACTTCCGCTTTTCCGCCGGTAATCAGCAAACCAATAACACGGCAGACAATACCCGGCTGGACCGGTATAACGCCATGTTTGAGATAAATATGCTCCCCGTGACCTGGCTGACCATCTCCTCGATGATCAGCGCAGCAAGGCTGGAACGCAAACGTAATACTACGCTCAGAGACCGCTACGCAGAAGTCCAATACCTTCCCGACCTCAGCTATCCCCTGCCGCCCAACAAACATTATTACAGCCAATACCTGAAAGAATACGACGAGTCCATTGATCAGAATCTTAGCAACGTCATCACCGGATACTTCCGGCTAAACTTCAAATTTGCCTCCGACTTTAATTTCAGCTCCAACTTCGGCTTTGATTACAACGAAGGGCTGCGGGATATCTTTTATCCCAGCACGCTGATGGAAACCGTAAATTACGTTTCCAACTATTATGGCTACAACCAGCGGATCATATTTGACAATACCCTCACCTTTCACCACAGCTGGCAGCAAAAGCATGATCTGACCCTGGAGGCAGGGGAAGTCTTCCAGGCAGATGCCAACAAGTACAACTATACCTATGCTTATAAAGGCCCAAATGACCTGATCAAGGTGAACATGCTGCATTCGGACCCTTCCAAAACTGCCGAATATCTCAGCTCCAAAGCTTTTGACCGGGCGCTGATCAATATGTTCCTCGACAAGCAGCAGCATCACCTTTTATCCTTCTATGGAAGACTCGCCTACCGCTATAAGGAACGGCTGGACTTCTCCGTACTGCTGCGGGCAGACGGCTCTTCGAGCGCCCAGCCCGACAACTGGTGGTCCTTCTCCCCCACCTTCAGCGCCGGATGGGACCTGAAAAATGCGCTGCTGCAGGACAAGGCTGCCGTCTCCGCCTTCCGCATACACGCCAGTTGGGGAAGGGTGGCCCGCCTGTTTACAGACGACCGGTTCGGGGAAGGACCCCAGTATATTTCCGATCTTTCCTTCAGCAACAATCCCGTCAAATTCTCCTATGATGCCTTCCCCGCCCTCTCCCGTCCGTACAACCTGGGATATGTGGGATACGGTCTTCAATGGCCGTATACGGATCAGCTGGATGTGGGCCTGGATCTCGGCTTGCTCGACAACCGGCTCAACGCAGTGCTCGACCTTTATAACAAGACCGATCACAATATGCTGCTCGGGGTGCCTTTCGCCGCAGAATATGGCTACAACATGGCCTATAAGAACGGCCTGCAGGTACGCAACCGGGGCGTGGACCTGTCCCTCCGCGCCATGGTCTTCCCCGAAGGACACCGCTTCCAGTGGATTCCGGGCGTCAACATCAACTACAACAACAACACGCTGCAGGCCCTGCCGGACGGTCTGGATGAACTGATCGTCGGATCCGGCACGCAGATGCTGAAGACGGGCCATGCAATAGACCAGTATTGGGTATTACAAAACCAGGGCATCTATACCGATGACGCAGAGGTGCCGCTGAATCCGGAAACGCACAAACCCATGAGCTACCGGAACATCCCGCTCAGGAAAGGCGACCCGAAATGGGTGGATATGAACGGGGACTATAACATCGACGATCACGATAAAGTCCTGAAAGGCCATATGCTTCCCGCTGTCTCCGGAGAATTCGACAATGATTTCTTCTACGGCCCCTTCAGCCTTAACCTTTCATTCTATTATGCATTGGGCAGAAGAATACTCAACCAGGAAATGTCCAATCACATGGATTTTGCCAACCGGGAAGGAAAGATCGATATGGACGCTGTAAAGGAGATCACCTTCTGGCAGAAGGCGGGGGATGAAACGAAATACCCGCGCTATAATCCCTGGAGCACCGTTATCCCTTATCAACCCGATCAGGACCTGTTCCTGGAGAACGGCTCTTTCCTCAAGCTGAGGAACATCTCCCTGCAGTATGACCTGACGGCGACAAAATGGTGGCACAAAAGCTCCCCCATCAATAAGTTGGTGGTTTATCTGACAGTGAGTAACCTGTTCACCCTTACCCCTTATTCGGGCGGCGATCCCGAGCTGGCCGGGTTCAACGGATACGACACCGGATACGGATTGCCTATTCCGAGAACCTATACCCTTGGGGCAAAACTCGACCTGTAAAAAGTAAGGCCATGTACAACTTTATAAAAAAGCTGCTTCCTGTTACCCTCCTGCTGGCCGGCCTGTTCACCACAGGATGTAAAAAGCTGCTGGATATTGACTCGCAGGATGTGGTCGCCGAAAAGAATTTCTGGAACAACCATGAAGACACCCGCGCCGCGCTGATCGGAACATACGGCCTGATGCGAGCCGCTCTCGCCGATCACGACGCGCACTGGATGTATGGGGAGCTGCGCGACGGGGACTTTAAATCGACTCAGCGACAGGACTTGAAATCCATTATCAACGGCGATCTGAGGGCCTCCTATCCTTTGCTGAACAGCCTGTCCAACTGGCGCCGCTTTTATGCCGTTGTGAATGCAGCCAATATGTTCCTGGAACATGTAGGGGAGGTAAAAGCAAGGGACCCCAAGTATTCCGATCAGAATATGCATGTAGATGTCGCGCAGATCCGTTTCCTGAGGGCCTTTGCCTATTTTTATATGGTCCGGATCTGGGGCGACGTCCCCCTGATCACCACCTCTCATGACGGAGAGTTCGAAAGCAAGCCGCGCGACAGCCAGCAGGCGGTATTGGCCTTTGTGGAAAAAGAGCTGAATGCAGCGGCGGCAGACCTTCCTTATCAATACAGTTCAAATGATCCGCAACAGGCCGGTAATTATTACAATGAAGATGCAGGCAGATGGGGCGGGGCCCTGGCCCGCAAATTAACGGCGTATGCCGTACTGGCCCACGTGGCCGCGTGGCAGGGGAAATATGCGGACGCCTCCGTATATGCGCAGTTTGTGCTGGACAATTATTCCAAAAGCGGGCACAGTTATGTAACCACCGACAACCTCTGCAACAGCAACGGCTTTTTCGCAGGAAGGATCTATAATCATATGCTGGCGTTCAACTTTCTGTGGGCCCATACCGATGCTTCCTTTTCGGGACACCTGGAAGAGCTGACGCTGGCCAAGCCGGTCGTCGATAAGAATCTACCGGACATCTATGTGCCCAAAGATTCCATCCTGTCCATCTTTAACCTTCCGGCAGACGAACGTTTCAGCCTCGACACGCTGACCGGAGAGCCGACCTCCGAAAGATATTTTGCCAACTTCAGCAGCCATATCCCCATCTTCAACAAGATCAAGGTGATTCAGGGCGGCGGCAACTCCGACCCCTCCTTCCGGATATACGGCAGCGCCATTGTAATCACCCGGCTGGAAGAGATTGCCCTGCTGCAGGCCGAAAACCTGACGGTGCTGGGAAACAGCGCCAAGGCCATAGACCTGCTGAACCTGATCCGGGACAGCCGAAAAATTCCCCATTATGACCAGGCCCGGGAAGGCGACCTGATAGACGCCATCTTCCGGGAAAGAAGGAAAGAGTTGATGGGGGAAGGCTGGCGCTGGTACGACCTGGTCCGCTATAACCAGATCAAACAGCATAACGCTGCGTTTATGGAGCTCATCAAAAAAGGCGGCATCTACTGGCCGGTTTCGGATGATATCCTGAACCAGAATAAACAGATGACCCAAAACCCCTACTGGCAATAACTAAAAGAAACCATCCATGCTCAGATCCCATCTGTCGACCTGCCTGCTGCTGTCCTGCCTGGCGTCGGCTGTATTTTACAGCAGCTGCTATAAGGATAAGGGGTACTATAACTATAAAAACACCCTCCGCGAATTCGAGGGAAGCAGCTACGACTTTCTGAAGAGCCAGCAAGGTATCTACGACTCCTTCCTGCTTGCCCTGGACAGGGTGAATCTTGCAGACAGTCTGAAGAAAGGCGATTACACCGTCTTTGCCCCGACCAATGCCAGCTTCCAGCAAGCCTTCGAGGACCTGAATACCCTGCGCAAGACGCAAGATCGACCCCTGCAATATATCGCCAACGTCCCCCTCAACGACCTGGACTCCCTTGTATGCCGCTATATTATCCGGGGAAAGTTCTCCGGAGACAGCATGGCCCAGCAGGATGGAAGGGACATACCGGCTATCCGTTACGGCTATATGATGCATGGTAAGCTGAACTACAGCAATGCAGAGGGATATGTGGAAGGCGGGCCCTCCTTTATCACCTTCAGCGATACCAAGGGCGTGGTATATACCCGTCAATGGAGCAACGTGAATACGGTAGCGCTGGATATAAAGACGACCAACGGCTTTGTAAATGTACTGGAACGCGATCACCTCTTCGGCTTTGATGCACTGATCAGTCATGTCAATCCTACCTTTTCAAAGCCCCATACTGGCGTGCCGATCTGGGTGCCCGGCATCATCGGGCTGGATCAATATGACCTTGGCGGGGAACGGGTAGCCTATCATGACAATGATGCATCCAACAACGGAGGAAAATACCGTACCGGCGAAGGGGTAGACATCGAAAATTCGGGAGAAGGAGGCTTCGATGTCGGCTGGACGGCAGCCTATGAATGGATGAATTACTCGGTAAACGTTGCGGATACCGGAACATATAAAGTGCTTGTGCGTGCGGCCTCTCCCGATAACAACGGCGCCCTACATCTTGAAATCGATGATAAGCCGGGACATTTTACCAACATCACCGGCAGCATGCGCGTGCCGGGAACAGGGGGATATCAGAATTATACCGATGTGGAAGCCACCGTCCGTCTGGACCAGCCCGGTCTTCATACTATCCGCATGATCTACGAATACGCCAACTACAATTTGCGGTTCATCAAGATCATGCCGGTGGGCCGTCCTTATCCGGTACCGGGCTTTGTACCGGTGGAAGATTTTGATCCGGGCGGAGAAGGAGTGGCTTATCATGATAACGACGCGTCCAACAACGGAGGTCGCTGGCGTCCCGGGGAAGGCGTAGACATAGAGTTCAGCGGGGAAGGCGGCGGTTACGATGTAGGCTGGACAAATGCCGGGGAATGGATCGAGTATACCATTGACGTCAAAAAAACCGGCGTGTATAATCTGGATGTACGGGTAGGCAGCCCCAACGATCCCGGCGATGGCAGCCGCTTCCACGTAGAGTTTGACGGCAAAGATGAAACCGGCCCCCTGGTCTGCCCCAAAACAGGAGGCTGGACCAACTGGACAGATATAAGAACATCTGTTTACCTGAGCGAAGGCATACATAAGATGCGCTTCTTCGAGGAAACCGGGGGCTACAACATAAAAGGGTTCCTATTCAATCCTATTCATTGATACTGTAAAAACACCATACCGAAAAACAGGAAGCCATGCCAGGAAAAATAAAGTACCTGCTGTCCGCCATCGTATTTTCCGGGATTCTCATAACCTCGTGCAGGAAATGGCTGCCGGGGGACCTGGATTACCTGAGCCCGCAGGCAGTATTCACCCAGACCCAATACCAGCCGATCCTGGGAAGGACAACGCTCTATTCAAGGGTGTTCAATACAGACAATTCCACCACGCCTATCCATTTCGAGATCACCAATGTCCGCTATAAGGAAAACGGCAATCCTACCGACGACCTGGCCAGGGAAGTGCCGGCGCTGACCTGGAAAGCAGCCTATACCGGATACGAAAAGTCCCTGGCTGAAATCGAGGCCAAACGGACAATGGAGCCTCACCCGCTCTGGGAGATCCGTGAAAAGTCCGGAGACTTTATCCTGTGGTCATCCGCGGACAGCACCATGCTCCGGCAGCAGCCCGATTCGGGCTACCTGTTTGATGTGGTAGCTTCCAATTCCGGCGGAGCCAATACCTACAAGGATCTTTTGCTGATGCCGTTAAGAGCGCAGCCGTACAGCCCCTACGAGTATGATGAGATCACCGGAGAGCGGGCCAAACAATATCTCACCGAAGATTCTTCGGTCTACCGTCTGATCTACCTTCATCCCAACATTTATAACATTACCGGGGACAGCACCGATCTGCTGCTGAAAAGCGACAGCGTACGCGTTTATTTCCATAAGAAGGGCAACGGGAGTTCGCTGACCTTCAAATTCTTGAACAAAGACTCCCTGCCCATTTCTCCTTCCAACTTCAACCGCACCATATGGGACAGCGTGGTACACGGATTTAATGTAAAAATCACCAAAGATGCCGTTAGCTACGATGTGGCCTATCCCATCCCGCTGGTACGATACCCCACACGGTTCACCACCACAGACGGATCACAGGCGCATGTAGTATTCACCTTCGACAGGCTCGGATTTGGCGGGATCCGCCAAACCGGGACCATTGATTTCTCCTTTAGCATTTTCCAAAAAGGAGACTGGGAGATCATCTTTCATTTTTACAGCGATAACCCGCGATTTTCGGACGAATAATGAAATGCAGGATAAAAAACTATGCTGAAACAAAACATCCATAACCGTCCATCTGAAACCGGGCATTTATCATGCAAAAGCATGTTAATGTTAAAAATATAAATATTAACAGATGAAACTGAAGATATCCGCTTCCCAGCCTGTCCCGATAAAACAGGCCGTCTCTCCGGCCGGTTCTTCATGCGGCGCCTTTCGCTATTTCCTGCTGCTGCTCGCTATCCTGCTGACCGGCTCCGCCGCCTATGCCCAGCAGAAGGTCACGCTGAGCGGCGTGGTCCGGGACGGACAAACCAACGAACCCCTGATCGGCGTAGGCATTATGGAAGGTTCGGGAAAAAGCGCCAAAGCCGTCGGCACTACCGATAATTCCGGTAAATTCAGCGCGGAGGTAACGCAGGGATCTACCCTTACCTTTCACTACGTAGGCTTTTCGGATTACCCCATGAAAGTGCGGTCGGCAAAAAGCGGCTTAACCATCCGCCTTTCCGTAAACGAAAACAAGCTAAAGGAAGCGGTGATCGTGGGCTATCAGACCAAGACCCGGGAGCTGACCACCGGCTCTTCTCTCAAAGTCGATGGCAAGGAGCTGCAGGATGTTCCTGTTTCTAACGTAGAACAGCTGCTGCAGGGCAGGGTCTCGGGCTTGAATATCCAGAACAACACCGGCTCGCCCGGCGGGCGGGGCAGCGTGGTCATACGCGGTCTTTCCAATATCGACGTAAAAGGTTCAGGCAGCGATGCCTTTCTCTCGCCGACCTCCCCTTTATATGTTATCGACGGCGTGCCGGTAGAAGCAGACGCCAATTTCGAATACGGCTACCAGTCCTCAGGACCAGGCGTCAGTCCGCTTTCGCTGATCCCACCGGAAGATATCGAAAGCCTTGAGGTATTGAAGGATGCCCAGGCTACGGCGCTGTATGGTTCCCGCGGAGCCTATGGCGTTATCCTGGTTACCACCAAACGGGGCAGCTCCCCTACCCCCCTTGTCCGCTATACCGCCAACTTCTTTATGAACGTTCCTCCGGAGCTGCGGTCCACCATCGGAGGAAGGCTGGAAAGACAGGTCAGAATACAGGATATCCTGCTGAACGGCAGCTATGAAGATATCTTCAATATCTCCAACTCTCCTTTCCTGGCAGACAGCCTTAACCCTTATTATAACAACTCCACCAACTGGCAGGGCATCTTCTACCGGACAACATACAACCAAACGCATAACATCAATATCAGCGGCGGGGACCCCAAGTTCAATTACAAAGTAGACCTGGGATATTACCACGAGAACGGCGTCATCCAGAACACCGGCTTCGACCGCTACTCGATCAATACCAATATGCAGTACCAGCCCAACCCCAAATTGCGGGTCTTCACCACCTTTTCGTCGCAGATCGGCAAAAGGAACATGGGCAGCGGAAACGGACTGCTGCAAAAGGGCGTATCGGCCAACGGACAGGCCTCTTCGCTGCTGCCCGGCCCCTCCTTTTTCCTCAGCACCGCCGGCGTCCTGTCTGCCCTCGAAACGGAGGATGATAACAAGACGCTCACCACCCGCACCAGCCTGGATGTAAACTACCAGATCCTCAAAGGATTCAGCGCTTCCACCAATCTGAGCTACGATTATAGCTCCAACACCCAGGACCGCTTTACCCCCGCTGCCGCGCACAACGATTTTTCACAGGTATATGGCTACTCAGATCGTAACTATACCCTTTACAACCGCAACAGTCTGTCTTATTTCTACAGCATCCGTGAAAAGCACAATTTCACCCTCACGGCATTCAACGAGTTTTATAACCGGGGCTTTCAGGCCCAAGTTATCCAACAGGAGAAAACGCCCAACGACCAGTATCGCGGCCCCCTGGGATACGACGCTTATTATTCCCGGGGCGGCGGTCTGCTGGATAACTACAGCCGCGGTCATACCGCTTCCTTCTCGGGAATGTTCAGCTACAATTACCAGCAAAAATATGTACTGGATGCCAGCTATCGGATAGACGGATCATCGGCAAGCGGCTTCGAGGATCCTTACTCGAAGAATCCGTCCATCGGGCTGCGGTGGAATTTCAGCAAGGAAAATCTCTTTACGGACAGCAAATGGCTTTCCTACGGCTCCCTGCGGGGCAGCTGGGGGCAAAACATCGTACCCTCGGGTGATATTTTTTCCATATACGGACAGTACGATCCGCGCGGAACCTACAACAACAATCCACGCATCGGCATCAACTTCGACAAGCTTCCCAATCCTTACCTCAAGCCCACTACCACCACCCAATGGAACGGCGGCTTTGAAGGCGGGTTCTTGGACAGCCGTATCGAAGTGATCTTTGATATCTATTACAAGCAGGTGAAGAACATGCTGCGGTCCAAGCCGGTCTCTAATATCACCGGTTTTAACAGTATCAATTCCAACGAAACCGCTATGGCCGATTACGGGTACGAGCTTACACTGACATTCAGACCGACACCCAAGATCAGCGCCGTACAATGGACCATTTCGGTAAACGGCGCCTTTAACAGGGATATCCTCACCCACCTGCCCAACGGAGCCCGGCAGCTCATCGAATGGGACGCCACAGAAAACCAGAGCATCCTTTACCGCGTGGGCAGGAACGCATTGACCAATTACCTTTTCAAAACCCTGGGCGTATTTTCCACGACCGCAGACGTTCCGGTAGACCCCGCCAGCGGCTTGCGCTACCGGAAAGACGGAGGAGACTATTTCCAGCAGGGAGACCCCTACTGGAAAGATGTGGATGGAAACTATATCATGGATAACAACGACTACACCGCAGCCGGGAATTCACAACCCCTGATCACCGGCGGGCTGCAGTCTTATCTGAACTACAAAGACTTTTCCCTGAACATCAGCGCCTCCTATACCGCCCTGCGGGACATTCTCAACAATACTCTTGCAGAACGTCTGCGCTATCTGAGCGATCCCTTCGGCACGGCCTCCACCGTGGGTCCGAGGACCATCGTGGGGCTGAACGACGTGGACGTATGGAGCGGACCGGGCAGCGTCGCCACCTATCCCAATCCATTTGATTATGCCCGTTACGGAGGCGTGCTTCCCTACCGGGCAGACCAGACCTTGTTCCAGGAAGATGGTTCCTATTTCAAGATCAACACGGTGACCCTGGCCTACCTGCTCAGCAAAAAGCTGACCCAGCGGGCCGGGATCAATACGATCCGTTTTTACCTGACCTGTAACAACGTATATACCTTTTCAAACTACAGCGGTCCCAACCCTGAAAACGTGAGCGCCCTCGGGCGGGATCAGTCCGGCGGATATCCGATACCCAGGAGCTGGACTTTCGGACTGAATGTGGAATTTTAACAACAACCATCCTCAAACCGAACCGATATGAACCGGATCCTTATTTGCCTGCTGTCGATATTGCTGTTTACCGGCTGCAAGAAATTTTTGGATGTCAGACCGCTCGACCGCCTTTCGGGAAATGCTTTTTTCCAAAACAAGGAAGATGTGGAAAGCGCCGTATGGGATATGTACGGTCTGATGAGAGACAAGCTGGGATCATGCCCCTTCCTACCCGCTTCGGGAGATATGCGCTCCGGCATGCTGCGAAAATCCGCCGAGATGGGCACCTCCCGGATCTATTTCGACTACATCTCGACCAATGATCTCCTCACGCTCCTCACCTCAACCTCCGGAGATGTAATGGAAGGAACGTTTCACTGGCACAACCTTACCACCTGGGACGGCTTTTACCATGCCATACAGGCCGCCAACATAATCTATTATGAGGTAGGACGCAGGGAAATACCCGGCGTTTCAGCCGCCGATGTGAAACAATACCAGGCCGAAGCGGTCTTTATGCGCAGCCTGGCCTATTTTATCATGATCCGGGTGTGGGGCGACGTGCCGTATTACACGGACGCCTACCATGAGGACCCGCTGCCAAGAGAACCCATGGTAGATGTGGCCAACAAGTGCATCGCCGATCTGGATAAGGTCAAGGACGATCTTCCCTGGGTATATGCCGACCCCGCCTATACCGGCGTACGGGCCGGCAGAGCGGCGATCAGGGCGCTGATGATGCAGCTGAACATGTGGAATGCTGGATTCGACAAGGCCCATGCAAAAGATTACTATACCCGGACGGCCGCGTTGGGAGAAGAGGTGGTAAAAAGCGGACAATTTGAGCTGCTGCCGATAGAAGACTTCAATACCCTCTTTAAAGGCCGTACCAAGGAAAGTATTTTCGAGATCGTGCAAAACTCCAATTACGGAGAGATCATTATGTATCAGACCTTCTCCGACATGGTGCTGCATTTTCCCTACAAGCGCCCGGCATCCACCCATCATTACAGCTTCAGCTATTTCTATTCGGAGTTCCTGCAGCAGCTGTACCCTTCAGGGCTGCCTGATGCCAGGATAGATTTCTGGTTCGACAAAGACATGCTCTCTAATGACGGTAACTTCCAGTTCCTGAAGTTCACCAATATATACGCGGTCAGCGATAACGAGGATGTAAACCCCGATGAAGACCAGATCATTTTCCGGTATGCCGGACTGCTGCTGCTCCGTGCAGAAGCGCTGGCCGAAATCGGGCAAAACGAAGAGGCCATCCGGATGCTCAACATGGTCAGGAGCAGGGCCAAGGCCCTTCCCTTCACCGATGGCGGCAATACCCAGGCGCTGAAGGACGCCATCTTTGCAGAAAGGGCCAAAGAGCTGATGGGCGAAGGACAGTATTACTATGACCTCATCCGCACAGGACGCGTCATGCAATCGCAATGGTGCGCCAATTCCCTGACCCAGGCCCAGTTTAATGCAAGGGCCTGGACCTGGCCCCTGGATGCTTCTGTGCTGAATCAGAATCCCTATATGCAGCTCAACAATTATTGGGTAAGATAAAACGTACGCTATGTGTTTTTCAAAAACGGTACAGGTAAAAATGATCTGCTGTGTGGCGGCGGCCGCCCTGGCACTGTCTGCCTGTCAGAAAGAAGAAGATTATTATCATGATTCGGGATTGCACAACCCCTATTTCGAAGGCTCTGTGCTGGATTATCTGGACGCCCAGCCCTTTTATTTCGATACCGTATCGTTGATCGTGCGGCTGTCGGGCATGGAAGATGTGTTCAAAAACGATTCTGTTACCTTTTTTGCGCCCACGGACCGCAGCGTCGAAAGACTGATCAGGAATACTAACAATTATCTATACCTACTGGGGTACGATACGGTCCGGACACTGGGAGACGTCCCGCAGGGCATATGGAGAAAATACCTCACCCTCTACCTGTTCCACGGCGCCAACCAGCTGAAGGATTATCCCCAGATCGATTACGACCTGATACCGACCTACCCGGGGCAGGGCTACCTCTCCTGGGACGGGCAGCCCATGAACATCGGGGTCATTTACAATGACGACAACGGAGTGAAATATGTTGGCTACCGGCAGCTGACCATCGATTATATACCGGATACAGGCCATCCCCGCGACAACTGGATCGTAGGATACGTAGCGTCTTCCAATATCCTCACGGATAACGGGACAGTGCATGTGCTCAGCGACGAGCACCTGTTTTTCGGATTTGATATCGACCAGTTCGTCAGTGATATGCAGGCTTATATCTCTTCACAGGGTATTAAGGAAACTCCCTGATGCCCGGCAGTGAGCGCAAATTATTGGGAGACGCTAATATGGGATCCGCCTAAGGCGGATGACCGTCAGAAAAACAAATATTAATGGGTGAAAAATGATCCGCATGAACCGCACGATTAAAACAGGGTTTCTGCTCTTTGCCTGTACCGGCATCATTTGGGGATGCCGGAAAGATAAACAGCAGTTCGAAGATCCTTACGGGGGCGGTAAGCCCCCCCTGGGCATCCAGCTCAGTACGGACCTGCCTTCCCCCGCTACGGGAGGCATCGGTACCATGGTCACCTTCCGGGCTACAGGCCTCTCGCATTACAAGGACTCGCTCCATTTTTACCTGAACGGCGAAACGGCAGACGTGATGCAGGTGGACAGCGGCAGCATCAAGGTAAAAGTACCTGAAACGGCCAGCACGGGGGTCGGATATATCACGGTAGGCGACCAGATCTTTTTCGGCCCGATCTTCAGGGTACAAGGCAAGCTGGCCGTAGACAACAGCTTCAAGGCAAAGGTAGGCGCCAACAATTCCATCAACGATGTGCTGCCGCTACCCGACGGCCGGCTTGTATTGGTGGGAAGCTTTTCCGACTTCGAACACAAGGGAGCCGTAAAGCCGCTGAACCGCATTGTCATGACCTCCAGGGACGGTGAGGTAGACCGCTCCCTGCGCTCGGGAGATGCTGCCGACGGATATCTGAACAGTATCGCCACGCTCACTAACCGGAAGATGGTGATCGCCGGAGCCTTTGCCTCTTTCGACTCCCACCGCGGAGAAATTCATAACATCACCCTGCTGAACAGCAACGGCTCCCTGGACACCACCGTTGTGCGTACCCCGCTGAGCCGGGATACCGTCCCCCTCTTCAACGGCGGCACCGACGGGACCATCCAGAAGATCTTTGTGCGGAACAATATGATTACCGCAATCGGGAACTTCAATTATTATCTCCAGTTTGTGTATAATAAAGCCAATTACCAGGGCACCCGCGACTCGCTGGTCACCGACAGCATCTCCGTCCGTAACCTGGTCCGCTTTTTCCCGGACGGCGCGCTGGACTCTTCCTTCAACTACGACTTTCAGCGTCAACGCGGAAAGCAAGGCCCCAACGGCCCCATCACCGACGGCTTCATGCAAAGCGACGGCAAGCTGATCATTGTCGGCCGCTTCACGAAGTACAACGGCGAAAATGCCAACAACATCGCGAGGTTAAACGAAGACGGATCGCTGGACAGGACCTTCAAAGTCGGTACCGGGACGGACGACGTTATCGCCACGATCAAATACAACCCCTCCACAGCGCGCTTTATACTTGCCGGCGGATTCGAGCATTTCAACGGGGTCCCTTCCAGCGGTCTGGTGATGCTGCATAAAGACGGTACGATGGATCCCACTTTCAAACCGGCCAAAAAAGGCAACAGCGATATTTATGTTTCTGCCCAGCAGCTATCCAACGGTTACAGCATTATCAGTGGATTTTTCAAAAAATATGACGGGATACACCGGGGCAACTTAATGGTATTGGACAGCAAGGGTCAGCTGGCTAAAGGATATAACACAACCGGAGATTTCCAGGGAGTGGTCAATTATATGCTGGAGACCAGAAACTCTTCCGGAGAAATACAGGTCCTTATCGCCGGCGGGTTCTACAAATTTGACGAGCAGGAAATGGGCAATATCATGCGGCTGGTATTCAAAGAATGAGATTCGCCCAACCATTGCCATTCACATTTCATCAGGACGACCAAATACTCACTTATGCATATGCACCACAAGGTTTGGAAAGCGCTGTACGGTCTTGCCGCGCTGTTGTTCGCAGCATTGGCCTGCAATAAAGGCTTTGACAGGATACTGGAAAAAAGGGATTATACCGATACAACCAGCTCGGCGGCGCGTACTCCGAAAGTACTCTATATCGTAGTAGACGGCGCCCGGGGCCAATCGGTCCGGGATGCCAAACCGCCCACCTTGCTCCAGCTGAACGAGCATGCCATCTATTCCTGGTATTCCATCACCGATACCCTTACCCTGGATGCTACCGGGTGGGCGGACCTGCTTACGGGTGTGCATAAGGAAAAACACCAGGTGCTCAGTAATGACTTTTCAGGCAATAAACTCGATACCTATCCGGTATTCTTCCGGTACATCAAGGATCGCAAACCGGAGTTCCGGATCGCGGCTTTCAGCAGCTCAAACGATCTGGGCAACAGGCTCATCACGGATGCGGATGTCAACAGGACATTCGGAGGAAACGATGCGGCAGCGCAGGCGGCGGCCCTCAACGAGCTGAAGCTGGATAGCGCAGGACTGGTCTTTCTGCAATTCAAGGATGTGGATCAGGCCGGCGCCAGATACGGCTACGACGTTTCCGTGCCCCAATACAAAGCTGCTATCCTGAAGGTAGACGGCTATATCGGGAAACTGATGGAAGCCTTAAGGGCACGGAAGAATTTTTCCGGCGAGGATTGGCTGGTCGTGATCACCGCCAACCACGGAGGCCCCTTCCCCGTCGACCCTGCCAAGGACGACCATACCATCCTCAGCGATCCCCGCGTGAACGGATTCACCATTTATTACTCGCCTGTTTATGAACCTTCGATGATCGACAAACCTTATACCGGCAACCGGTATGCCGGGCAGGCGGTGCGGCTGCACGACCGCGATGCCAACGCGGTGAACGCCGTTGTCCCGGACGACGGCGGAGATTACAACTTCGGAGATACGACTTCCTTCACGGTGGAATTCAAGGTAAAAGTCAACCCGGGACCCAAAGGGGACTATACCTATACCTACCCCTCTATCCTGGGCAAAAGGGAATCCTTTGACCCTGGCAAACCCGGCTGGGTCATGTTCCTCGAACAACATTACTGGATGATCAACTTCGGCCAGGTAGGGAAAGGGAACATACAGGTAAAGGGAGCGGACATCAGCGACGGCACCTGGCATGATATCGCCGCTGTTATCCTTAACCGAAAAGACGGAGCCGGAATTCTTCACCGCTATGCCCGGACCTATACCAACGGGGTGTTCAACAACGAAGGGGAGATCACGGCGCAAGGCAATATCAATACCATGACGCCGCTAACGATGGGCTTTCTTCCCGGCTCTGTCAACGAGCCCGCAGATGTATATATGAGCGAAGTCAAAATCTGGCGCGCTGTGTTACCCGACAGTACGATCAGCGCCCATGCCTGTGAAACGGAGCTGTCATCGGACCACCCCTATAATGATTATCTTATCGGCTACTGGCCCTGCACCGACGGATTCGGGGGACAATTCACCGACAACGGGCCCCTGCAGCACAGCTTCAGCCTCCGGGGCGCTTACCAGTGGGAAGATTATAACGATCTGGTATGCCCGCCTTCGTCCAGCGACCTGGCTACCCTGGCTCCGCAACCGACAGATATTGCCCGGCAGATCCTCAACTGGCTCAAAGTAATTACAGATACCAAGTGGGACCTGGACGGGCGGGTATGGACCACAGATTATACCAACCTCGCCCATTAATCGGAAACCATGCCCCGTCTTTCTTTTCAACGCCAAACTGTTTTGAAATGAAGCACCTCATACGGCTTTTGTCCTTTGCGTTCCTGTTGTTCCATATCCCTGCCCGGAGCAGCCTGGCCCGTCCGCTCAGTCCTGCATTAAAAGTTCCTGTCGCCTCAGCCGGACCGGGAGACTCCACACATGGGCTTATCGGAAGCTATTACACTTATACGGATGCCAATAATGCCTTCGCGGCTTCTCCTTTGATGGTCAGAATAGACTCTACCGTGAAATTCAACTGGGGCACCACCTCCGGGCCCTTTACAAGCCATCCGGAGATAATCGATAATTTCTCCATACGCTGGGTAGGCCTTATCGAAGCGCCGGTCTCCGGCGAGTACACGTTTTATACCAATACCGACGACGGCAGCCGGATATGGATCAACGGACAATCGGTCATCGATTACTGGACCACCTGCTGTTCGGAGCATTCCGGTAAGATCACCCTGGAAGCCGGGAGAAAATATCCTATCATCTGGGAGTTTCATGAAGGAGGAGGCGGCGCCAATGCCCTGTTCTTTGACTGGGCGGCCCCCGGCATCGGCCGGCAGGCCGTGCCTTCCCGCTACCTGTATGCCCTGGAGCCCCAAACTGCCGGCAAGCCGCAGATAAGCCCGCCGGGAGGACTGTACGAGGACAGCGTAGTGGTAAAGATCAGCACCGCGACCCCAAATGCCGAGATCCGCTACACGACAGACGGAAGCGCACCCACCACTAACGCGCTTCTGTATAAGGATTCTATTATTTTAAATGAATACAAGACAACCCAGATCCGCGCCAAAACATTTGCCGACGGCATGTTCGCCTCCGAGGAGGTGAGCAGCGCTTATAACGTAGTGCTGCCTATCGTGGAAGCGCCGGAGTTTACGCCTCCGGGAGGCGTCTATGACAGTTCCCTGAAAGTGACAATCACCAGCGGGGAACAGGGGGCGGTCATCCATTATACCCTGGACGGCACCGACCCCAACGAGGGTTCTCCCGTATATACCGCACCGGTAGTGATTGACAGCACGCTTCGCGTCAGGGCTTTCGCGGTAAAGGAAGGGATGACGCCTTCGACCATCAGCTCGGCCACCTATACCCTGATCGACCCGCAGGTGGCAGCCCCAGAATTCAGCGTGGAGGAAGGCACTTATGAAACCGCCCAAAAGGTGGCCATCACCAGCGATACAAAGAACGCGGTGATCCATTATACCCTGGACGGATCCGAGCCGGACCAGGAGTCACCGGTCTACAAGGATCCGCTTCTTATTGATACCACTACCACGATCTACGCCTATGCGGAAAAAGGCTCGACCAAGCCTTCCACCGTCAGCTCGGCCACTTATACGATCCTGAAGAAGAGCGGCACGGTAGCCAGTCCTGAATTCAGCGTCCCTGCCGGCACCTACGATGCTCCCCAGAAGGTCGGCGTCACCTGCGCAACGGAAGGGGCCACCATTTACTACGAGCTGGATGGCAGCGATCCCGACTTCAGATCGCCGGTCTACTTTTCTCCGCTGCAGATCAGCACCAGCACGACCCTCAAGGTATATGCGGAAAAAGAAGGCATGCGGCCCTCGGCAATCAACGCTGCCGTATATACGATCAACCTGCCGCCGCCAACCGGTAATCCGTTGCCGGAAGACATGCCGCCTCCCGCCCTGAAGATCACCCCCAACCCGGCCAGCGACGTGGTGCGGATCAGCTGGAGCAATATGGTATACACCCTGAAGGGAACGCGCCTGATCGTTACAGACACCCGCGGGGCCGTGGTGCACGATGCGCTGGTAAAAGGAGGCTACACTTATCACGAATTTTCAGTAGCACGGCTGGCCGGCGGCGTATATTATGTAAAGGCCTGGTCGGGGCAAACGGTAGCCAAGGGAAAATTTATTGTCAGCAAATAATGATATTAAAAAAGATAAATACCGACAGATGAAAAAAATATTCGTCATCCTTTTGGGAAGTGCCGGGCTGCTGTCCGTTACTGCCGGCGCCGTCCGGGCACAGATGACCTACGGTGCTGTCGACGGGCGGGTAAATACCGTGAATACCGCCGTTCCTTTCCTGCGTATTGTTCCCGACGCCCGCAGCGGGGCGATGGGCGATGCAGGTCTCGCGCTTTCAGCCGATGCGACAGCCGTATTTCATAACCTGGCTAAGCTGCCCTTTGCAGAAAAAGGTGCAGGGGCTACGGTGACGTATACCCCCTGGCTCCGGGAGATGGCAGACGACGTTTTCCTCGCCGCCATAGGCGGCTACCGGAAGCTGGACGAGCGCCAGGCTATAGGGGCTTCGCTGCGCTACTTTGATATGGGAGATATACAGCTGACAGATTTCGAAGGCACGGACCTGGCCCGTTCCCATCCCCGTGAATTTGCCGTGGATGCAGGATATGCGCTGAAATTAGACGATGGTTTTTCGATGGGCATCGCTCTACGGTATATTCATTCCCGTCTGGCCAACGGCGGAAAAGCGGACGGGAGCAGCTATAAGGCCGGCACGGCTGTGGCAGGAGACATCTCCGCCTTTTATACCAAGAATGTCAGCTATGGCGGGAAACAAGGCGGCATATGGAGCTTCGGCGCGGCCATTACCAACCTGGGCTCCAGAATATCCTATACCCAGGATTCCGGCGATAAGGATTTTCTCCCGGCCAACCTGGGGATCGGCGCGGCCTACACCCATCTCATTGACGAGCGCAACAAGATCACCCTCACACTGGACATCAACAAATTAATGGCGCCTACGCCGGATACCGCGGATGCCGACCGGAACAATATACCGGATTACCGGGAAAAGGGAACGGTGGGCGCGCTTTTCAGCTCCTTCGGAGATGCCCCCGGAGGGATAAAGGAAGAGCTTCATGAGCTCATGTATTCTGTCGGTGCGGAATACTGGTACAATAGCCTGTTCGCCATCCGGGCCGGCTATTTCAACGAGCACAGGACCAAGGGCAATCGCAAGTTCCTGTCGCTGGGCATAGGATTGAAATATGACCGGTTCGGACTCGATTTTTCTTATCTGGTCCCTTCCGGAAGCGGCGTACAACAAAACCCCCTTTCCAATACCCTGCGTTTGTCTCTGCAGGCCGATCTGGACGGTCTGGGTAAATAACCTGCATACGTCGCTTTATCCGCGGCCGATCAGCGTATCCATTTATTGCTCTTCATCCAGTATATGCAGCTGTTGAACCATTCGTCAAACGGGGGAGCGGTAATGAACCCGTGCTCTCCCTTTTCATAGAGGTGCAGCTCGGCGGGCACTCCGCTGTGGTGCAGGGCCTCGTAGAAGTAAAGACTGTTCTGGGAAAGCACCACCTTATCATCCACCGCATGGGCCAGGAAGGTAGGCGGCGTATGCGCATCCACCTGCAGCTCATTGGAAAAAAGCCGGATCTGCTCCGGAGAGGGGTGGGCGCCGAGCAGGTTATCCCTGGAGCCGACATGGCCTATGCTGTCCGTGAAGCTGATCACAGGATAGATCAGCAGCATAAAATCCGGGCGCAGGCTGGTGCCGTTTTTATTTTCAATATAGGCGTGACCGAAATGAGTGCCGGCCGAGGAGGCCAGGTGGCCGCCGGCGGAGAATCCCATGATGCCGATACGATGCGGATCCAGCTTCCACTGCGCTGCTTTTTCACGAACCGTTTTTATGGCCTGCTGCGCATCCTGGAGGGGACCGATGCTCTTATCCTGCAGGGTACGATCGCTCGGCAGCCGGTACTTCAAAATAAAGGCAGCCACCCCCACCTTGTTGAACGCCCTGGCGATACGGATACCTTCCCAGGAATACATCAGGGCATGGTAGCCGCCGCCGGGACATATGATCACGGACGCTCCGCTGGCCGTATTCGCCGGCGGGAAATAGGCGGTGAGCGTAGGCACGGATACCTCGGTAAGCACGGTATCCAGCTCCTTGTTTATCGTAACCTGTTGTTTATCCGCAACGGGCCGGGCATTGGGGATGCTGCCGGAATACAGGGGCAGCACCTGCTGGGCCTGACAAAACGCGGCGCAAAAGAAAAAGGCAAAGAAAAAAAGCAGAGAACGGATCATGGTTTTTTCAGTTTTCAGAAGAATAAAGATAGCAGATTTTGCCATGCTTGTCCGGTTTGTGAAATACAACATTATCCGGCGGATGGGGAGTCTGTATCGCCGCCGGGATCCTCTTTGTCCTGGCGGGGACCGCCGCGGAACATCTTCTTCACCGCCCTGCCCAGCTTGCTGATGTTTTCGATCTGCTCCTGGATGGGCGCCAGCGTAAGGTCTTCGCCCTGCAGGCCGGATTCCTTTACCTCAACCATGTTTTGTTCGGGGTAGATCAGGATAAAATTATTTTCGCGGAAATGGCGGTTGAGCTTTACGGGAATATTATCGAGGAAGGTATGATAAGAAAGGGTACCCTTCCGGGCGCTTATGATGATCAGCAGGTCATGCCGGCTTACGGACCTCGATATTACCAGGAAATCTTCCAGGTCGTCGAATACCCGGAACTGCACCTGCACGGGATTCTTGCTCCGGCCAAGCTCGCGCATGAAGGCATCCTGCGTTTTTTTACCGGTACACAAAAGAATGTCCGCGCCTGCCTGCCTGGAAAGCGCTTCCACCTTCCGTATGCAGTGAGCGAATCCTATTTCGTACTCGGCGTTTCCCGGAATGATAAGCACCACTTTACGGGTAGTGTTCAGCGGATAAAGAAAGCGGCTGACATAAATATTCTGCCAGTTGTTCAGCAACAGGCTACCCAGCTTGGTGCCGAACAAGCGGTCGGTGGTGCTGATCCGCGAGCTCCAGCCCATGATCAGATCGGTTGCCGTAACTTCCTTGGCGGCGCGGGTAATACCGCTGACCACATTGAGGTCCACCCGGGTGATGATCTGTACCGGGCTGTCGGTGGCCGAGGCATGCTTGATCACCTTTTCCAGCATCTTATTGCTCAGCAGGACCTTCTCGCCGGCCTCCTCATCGTCTTTTACAATGCTGAGGGCATAGATCGGTGTGCGCTGGCGGGGGTCTTTCAGCATAATGGCAAAGTCCATCAGCTGCTCGATGGTTTCGGGATTCGAGATCGGCACCAGGATGTTTTCCCGGCTTTCTTCCATTTCAGGAAGAGCCTGGCTTTCCACAATGGCCAGCTTGCGGCCTGCGTTTTCGGTGATGAAGGAAGATACCAGACAGGTGATCAGGATCAGGATAACTGTACCGTTTAAGATCGTTTCATTGACAATGCCCATTTCAAAACCCACCAGGATAACGGCCAGGGTAGCCGCGGCGCGGGAGCTGGTAAGCCCGAACAACAATCTGCGCTGCACCATGCTATAACCGTATATCTTCTGTACGATCAGGGCAGCCAGCCATTTCCCCAGGAAGGCAATCACCAAGAGCACACCGGCCAGTACCAGTATGCCGGAGCCATGGAGAAATACCCGGAGGTCTACCCGCATCCCTACACTCAGCAGGAAAAAGGGAATAAACAACGTATTGCCCACAAAATCGATCCGGTTCATCAGCGGGGAGGTATGCGGGATAAGACGGTTCAGCGCCAGGCCGGCCATAAACGCGCCGATGATAGCCTCCACCCCAGCCAGCTTGGCCAGCATACCAGCCAGGAACACCATCGCCAGGACAAAAATATAATGAGTGGTGTTATCCGCTTTAATGTTCCTGAAAAACCATCTGGCGATCAGGGGGAATAATAAAAACACGATCAGCACAAACACTACTATGGAAATCCCCAACCTGAGCCAGAACGCCTGGTTCAGCGTACCCCTGGCCGCCCCGGTGATGACCGCCAGTATGAGCAGCACCAGGGTATCCGTAATGATGGTCCCCCCTACCGCAATGGTGACGACCTGATTTTTGGTAATGCCCAATCTGCTTGCAATAGGATAGGACACGAGCGTATGCGTGGCAAACATGCTGGAGATAAGTACGGAAGGTACCCATCCGAAATGCAGAAGGTAATGACATACGGGAACGCCCATCCCAAAAGGAAGGATAAAGGTACACAATCCGAACACCGCGCTGCGCCCGCGATTTTTTAAAAACTCGTTCATCTCCAGGTCCAGCCCGGCGAGGAACATGATGTACAGGAGTCCCACCATGCCGAACAGCTCTATACTGCTATCGTAACGCAGCACATTAAGGCCATACGGCCCGATGATCACGCCGGCAATGATCAGCCCGATAATGCTGGGGATACGGAATTTCCGGAGGATAATGGGGGCCAGCAGGATAATAAACAGCACGATCGAAAAGATCAGCACCGGATCCTTCAGCGGCAGGCTCAGGTCAATGGATAACAGTAACGACTTCATCATAGAACACTTACGCTTATTTTTTCTTTGTAAATGTTCCGTCAAAAAAACAACGGATATCGCGATAGGCGCCGCAGCCCCCGATCTCTTTCAGCCCAACGCGCGAAGCAGAGAAGGTAAAACGAAGCCCGCAGGGACCATCCTCCTCCTTAAACTCACCCAGGCCCGGCCGCACAAAATGCCCCGTACCGCTGATCTCCCCCTTACAGTCGCCGTTTTTATTAAAGTATATAAAAAAACGAAAGCTTTTGGCATCCGCGCCGTCGCGTATGGAAACGAGGCCGGTTTTTCCCAAAAGGTAATCGGCGGAATACTTGTGCTTCCGGGGCAGCGTATCGATGGGATTGATCTGGTCGGCTGTCAGTGACTGGGCATTGTTGGTAAGGATAAGGGTGAAGGTCCCATCCGGGTTCACCATATATACATCCTCACCCGGGTTGCGCGCACTGCCCGGCTTTGAGATATTCAGGTAAAGCAATAATTTCTGATCTATCCGGAAGCCCTGCCTGATCTTCGGATCCGACCGGCCGATAATCCGGGCATCCGAAAAACGGCCTTTTTTGTCAAAAACACACAGGTATACCGCTCTTATACGGGGATTAACAGCCTTCAGCAGAAGAAAATGCTGCCGGCTTTCGCTTTGCAGGCGCCCCAGCGGATAATAATGCGTTTTGACTTTTTTTATCGTCACCTCCTTCAGCATGCTGTCCGGTACAAAAGCAGAAAGATCCTCCGGCTCAAGTTCGGGAACGCGCGGTTTAGCCGCCAGGGAATCCGCGGGGTATTGAAAAGGAGTTTCCAGCTCGGGAAACAGGCTTTGGAGGTCGTTGAAAGAATGCAACCCCTTTCCGCCGCGCTGCCCGCCGCTCCGGCAGGCGGTCAATAAAACGGCTATTGCCAGTATTCCTGCTATTCGTTTCACCTGAATCATTTAAACGGTTAAAAGAACACGACCCGAAATGTTTTCCCGCCGCCCGTTTTCCCCGGCAATGTTAACAAAAAACGGCAGGAAAGTCAGAAAACGATTTCTTAATTTTTGAAAAACACCGCCCGGCCGCCTGATCGGGCCTGGCCGACCACAAAATATGGTTAGTTAAAAATTTTTTATTAGATTTGCCTAATAATTGACCCGCTTACTTGGATACACATCGTACAAAGACCGCACATCCGGGTTTATCCCTGAACGAGATTCATGGCTCGGTAGATACCACCGTCAACGGAAGCCGTTGGAAACGGGTGCTGGCTTTTATCGGACCGGCTTATCTGGTAAGCGTGGGATATATGGACCCGGGCAACTGGGCGACCGACCTGGCGGGAGGCAGCCGTTACGGCTATACGTTGCTCTGGGTGCTGCTGATGAGTAACCTCATGGCCTTGCTGCTGCAAAGTCTCAGCGCCCGCCTGGGCCTGGTGCGGGGGCGGGACCTGGCCCAGGCCAACCGCGAAACCTATCCTCCCGTAACCAATTTTATATTATATCTGCTGGCAGAGGTAGCCATCGCGGCCTGCGACCTGGCAGAAGTGTTGGGTATGGCCATCGGGCTCAACCTGCTGTTTGGGCTGCCCCTGATCTGGGGGGTGCTGATTACCTTCCTGGACACCCTGCTGCTGCTGTATCTCCAAAAGCTGGGGATGCGCAAGATGGAGCTCTTTATCATCAGTCTTATTGCCGTTATCGGATGCTGCTTCCTGGTGGAGCTGTTCCTGGCCCGGCCCCGGCCCGGGGAAGTGATCTCGGGTCTTTTGCCCAGCATCCCGGATGCGGAAGCCCTGTATATCGCCATCGGCATCATCGGCGCCACGGTGATGCCGCATAACCTCTACTTGCATTCGGCGCTGGTGCAGACCCGCAAGATCAAAAAAGACGAAGCCTCGCTGCGGAGGGCCATACGGCTGAATGTGGCGGACAGCGCGATCGCATTGAACCTCGCTTTTTTTGTCAATGCCGCCATCCTCGTGCTGGCGGCGGCCGTATTTTACAAAAGCGGTCATACCGGTATCGCCGAGCTCGGGGATGCCCATCAACTGCTGGAACCGCTGCTGGGCAGCGCCTGGGCGCCCCGTCTTTTTGCTGTAGCCCTCATCGTGGCAGGACAAAGCTCTACCGTTACCGGCACCCTGGCGGGTCAGATCGTGATGGAAGGCTATCTCAGGCTGCGCATCAACCCGGCGCTGCGCCGCATGATCACCCGTCTGCTGGCCATCATTCCGGCGGTGCTCACCATCCTGATCGCCGGGGAACAGCAGGTCGGGTCGTTGCTCATCTTCAGCCAGGTGCTGCTGAGCCTGCAGCTGGGCTTTGCCATTATCCCGCTTATTCATTTTGTCAGCGATAAGCCTACTATGGGAAAGTTTGCCATCCGGCCCCTGACCCGCATCCTGGCCTGGCTGATCACCGCCATCCTGGTTTATCTGAACCTGCGCATGGTCTACGGAACAGTGGCCGGGCAGCTGTTTGCCGCCGGCCACTGGGGCAGCAAGCTGCTTATCGCAGGCGCGGCCATACTTTTTCTGGTCTTGCTGCTGGTCACCTTCTGGTACCCGCTGCTCTCCAAACGGAAAACCGGGGGAGACACGCGTATCCACCCGGAGCATCTCCAGCTGGGGGATTTTGTACAGCCAGTGTACGACCGCATCGCCATAGCATTGGATTTCAGCCGGAATGATGAAAAAACCATTTCCGCCGCCGTGGCCCAGGGCCATGCCGGCACGCACTATCTGCTGATTCATGTGGTGGAAAGCGCTTCCGCACGGATGATGGAACAGGAAAGCGCCGATTATGAGTCCCAGCACGACCGGCAGCAGCTGGACACCTATGTCAGATTGCTGGCTGAGCGCGGTCAGCGGGCAACGGGCTTCCTGGCGCACCACGGCCGCAGCCGCTCCATCGTCAGGATCGTCCGGGAACAACACGCCGACCTGCTGGTCATGGGCGGGCACGGGCACCGCGGATTCAAGGACTGGCTCTACGGAGAAACGGCCAGCCAGGTGGCACATGCCGTAAAAGTGCCGGTGCTGATCGTAAAATAAAGAGGCTTATCTCTACAGGCCCAGCACCGTCTTCAGCCGCGGATAACCGGTCTTGCTGACCGGAATATGTGCGCCGGTTTTCAGCACCGCCACATAGCCCTCCTTCTCATAGGGGTCCAGCCGCGTGATATAGCTGATGTTCAGGATATAGGACCGGTGTACCCGTACGAACTGCTGCGGGGGCAGGGATTGCTCGAAGAACTGCATCGTCTTGTTCTTCAGGAAATGACCATCGGCGGTGTGCACCTTTACATAATCATCGGCCGCCTCGAGGTACTGCACATCCTGAAGAGGGATGATCTTGATGACATTGTTGATCTTCACGATAATGCGATGCTGCGGGCCGGCGTCTGACTCCATCTTTTCCAGCAGGGTCTTGACCTGCGTTTTCCCGGCGGCCGCCTGCTGCCGGAATTTTTCAACCGCCTTATCAAACCGCTCCCGCGAAAAGGGCTTTAGCAGATAGTCGACAGCGTTAGCCTCAAAGGCTCGGATGGCATACTCGTCGAATGCGGTGGCGAAGATCACACCGGGCGGCTCCTCCAGTAGCTCCAGCAGCTCAAAGCCGCTGATCTTCGGCATCTGTATATCCAGGAACAGCAGATCGGGCTGGTGACGGGCAATGGCCTTCATGGCCTCAAAGCCGTCCCCGCACTCGGCTACAATCTCGAAATCCTGCAGGTTTTGCAGGTATTCCCTGATGACCGCCCTGGCCAGCGGCTCATCATCTATCAGGATTACTTTTGTCATGTTCATAAAATAACGGAAATCTTATCACCACGGCAAACGCGTCGGGTGTTGTATTGGTCTCTACCTGCGCAGCCTGACCAAAGAGCAGATGCAGGCGCCGCTTCACCGATTTGAGCCCGAAGCCGGTACCTTCCGGCATCTGCATATCGGGATCGTAAGGATTCATGATGGCGATCACCAGGTGACCGTCACGGACAATGGCCCGCAGGTGGATCCCTACCTGCTCGGTGGTGCCGTACAGTCCGAACTTGATCGCATTTTCCATCAGCGGCTGCAGGAGCAGGGGCGGCATCTTCGCCTTCAGCGCTTCCTCGGAAACATCGGAGCTGGTTTTCAGTCGGTGGCCGAAACGCACCTTTTCAATGTCCAGGTACAGCTGCAGGTACTGCAGCTCCTCCTCGAGGGGAATAAACTGGCTTTCTTCCCGCTTGAGGGTGCCCCGCAAAAAGTCAGACAGCTGCTGCACCATCTTGCGGGCCTCCTCGGGATGAACACAGATGAGTGCATTGATCGAGTTCAGGCTGTTGAATAAAAAATGAGGCTGCAGCTGCTGCCGCAGCTTATACAGCTCCGCATCCTTGGCCATCTGCCGCAGGTCGGCCTCCCGGTCACGGCTTTCCTGCTGATCCTTCAGCAGGGTCCAAAGCAGGTTACCCATGGCAAAGAGCATGGTAAACAGCACAGAGAGCGCAAACCGCACCGGCAGGGTCTGGTGCAGCATGTCATCCCATTCCGGGGGATACAGCCCTTGCAGGATCAGGTAGTCCACCTTTATCCAGAGGAAGGACATGCCCACTACCAGCAAAAGGGCGAAAGGCAGCCGCCCGTAACCGGGCTGGTAAAAAGACAGCACATTTACGATGATGAACGTGCTGAAGGCCAGCAACCCGTTGCTGACCACGCTGTCGCTCACCGCCAGCAGCCAGGGCTGGTCGTACCATAAGGCCAGCGTGATGGCCGTGGCCGCCGTCCAGATGACCCATTCAATGGCAAAGAATAAGCGAAACTCTTTTATGGACGGTGCCTGGGAAGCCATAGGGCATTATGCTCGTATTCAGGTTAATTACGGATATCTATTCCTCCGAAAAGGGCCGTACCGGTGATCAGCAGCACCTTTTTTCCGGATGTATCACCGGGATTGAGATAACGTTTATCCTCCACTCCGGCAAATATGGTGATGACGTTGCTGCGCACTTCCCATCCGGGCGGTACGGTAAGTTTGAGGCCACCGAAGATGACCACTACATCCAGCACGGCGATGTCCGATTCCGAGAAATCGGCCTGCGCCAGGTTCAGCTCCGTACCGCCGAATACGGTAACGGCATCCCCTCCTTTAAAGTTTTTTGAAAATACGGTACGACGTATGCCGCAGAATACTGCAGCCGTATCCAGCCGGTCTTCGCCGGCCCTTACGCTTTCATGGGGTCCCCGCGCTTCAAATTTCTCTTCCCATTTTTCCCGGACATCCTCCCATTTTTCCTTCAGCGCATCCCATTCCGGACCCGTCTTCGGACCGTGTGTGTGCGTATGTGTATGCGCCCATGGCTTGGGACCCCAGGGACCGTGCCCCCGGCGTTTTTCCCATTCCTGCCAGTTCGAGGCCCGTTTCGGCCGGATAATGATGATCAGCCCGATCACGATAATGATAAGCGGCCATATCAGCTGCCGGAAATGAAAGGTAAACTCCCAGATATTCTCCGACAGAAAACCGAAACCTATCAGCATCAGCACGATAGAGGCAATATCCCGGAACCGGTGTTTGATCCCCATAAAAAAGCCGACCAAAATGAGAATCATCGGCCAGGTAAACACCCAGGAAGGAATGGGAGCGCCTAGCTGAGCGGCGAGGTATACCAGTCCTATCCCCAGGATCACGATGCCGGACCACACGCTGTGGGACCGGTAACGGCGATTCATAAGCTCCCGCTGCCGTGCCGAAAAGGCAGCCGCCCGCCTCCGCAGCCGCTCTTCCCGCCGGGATGCCCCCGCCGGGTCCGATCCGCCTGCTTCTGGTTCTTTATGCATATCTTCTTCCATTTCTTTTCGGTTTAATTTTCCACAAAGCTACCACCAACCGGGGCATACCTCCAATCTCAAACAGGTTACAGTATGCCGGCCGTCGGTAAACCGCGGCTTTTTGACGGTAAACGATCCGTAAAAATCAGAGCTCCACAGTCACCATATCAGCGCCCGCTCCCAGCCGGTGCAATGCCTGCTTGACATCCTCCACCATCTGGTCCGGGCCGCAGACATAAAAAGGCTGGTCAAAGGAAGCTATATTTTCGCGAAGGTAGGTTTCGTCGATCCGGCGGTTATCCATGCCATCCGCCTTTTCAGATGTAAGGGTATTGACAAACGCCGGCCCCAGCATGCGCTCGAACTCATCTCGCAGGATAATGTCGCTTGCTGTCCGGTTAGAGAAAAGCAGGCGGTTGTTCCCCAGTTTCTCATCGCGCTGCAGCTGCCGGAAAATGGCAATAAAAGGCGTCACGCCGGCTCCGCCGGCTATAAAAGTACCTTCTCCCTTGTACTGTATTGCGCCCCATACGTCGTGCAGCAGCAGCTCGTCGCCCGACTCGAGCTTGCCCAGCTGCTGTGTTACCCCGCCGTGATCATCATATATTTTGATCGTAAACTCCAGGTGATCCCATTCATTGAGGCTGGTAAAGGTAAAAGGGCGTCTTTCCTCCCTCCAGCCCGACTTGGGGATGGACACTTCGGTGGCCTGACCGGGAATAAACCGGTATCCTTCCGGCTTTTCCACCTTAAAGCAGCGGACATTGTGGGTGACCGGCGCTACGGATAGTATGCGTACAAGATGTTCTTCCATAAACTGACTTTTGGGGTAAGTTAGCACTTATTTGCTGCACCTGCAAGCCATGCCGCAGCCGGGCGCTGTGGCGCTGCCGCTCGGGGGAAATCCGTTACCTTTGCGGCGGAAAATCGGCAATCAAATCAAAGACCATGGAAGAACAGCCAATCAGCATGACGGAGGGCGGACTGCAGGTGCCGGATCACCCCCTCATCCCCTTTATCGAGGGCGATGGTATCGGCCCGGATATCTGGAAGGCCAGCGTACGCGTATTTGATGCGGCCGTTGAGCTGGCATACGGAGGCAGGCGGAAGATCTGCTGGAAAGAAGTGCTGGCCGGGGAAAAAGCCCATGCGCAAACCGGAGAATGGCTGCCGCAGGCCACCCTGGATGCCTTTAAGACCTACCGCATCGCCATCAAAGGCCCGCTGACCACGCCGGTTGGCGGCGGTATCCGCTCGCTGAACGTGGCCCTGCGCCAGGAGCTGGACCTCTATGCCTGCGTACGGCCGGTACGCTGGTATCATGGAGTGCCCTCCCCCCTGCTGCACCCCGAGCGGGTGGACATGGTTATCTTCCGCGAAAATACCGAAGACATTTATGCCGGCATCGAATACCCGGCCGGGAGTCCCGAAGCGGCAAAGCTCAGGGATTTTCTGATCGGGGAAATGGGGGTAAAAAGCATACGGTTCCCGGACAGCGCGGCCTTCGGGATAAAGCCCGTATCGCGCGAAGGCTCCGAAAGGCTGATCCGCTCGGCCATCGCCTATGCCATCGAACATCAGCGCCCCTCCGTAACGCTGGTCCACAAGGGCAATATCATGAAATATACCGAGGGGGGCTTCAAACAGTGGGGATACGAGCTGGCGGCCCGGGAGTTTGCCGGCCAGGTCTATACCTGGGAGCAATGGGAAAAAACCAAAGCAGCGGAGGGGGAAGAAGCCGCCAATAGAGCCATGCAGGTAGAGCTGGCGCAGGGAAAGATCCTGCTCAAGGACATCATCGCCGACAATTTCCTGCAGCAGATACTGCTGGCCCCGCAGGATTTTTCGGTGGTGGCCACCCTCAACCTGAACGGGGATTATATCTCCGACGCCCTGGCGGCATCCGTGGGCGGCATCGGGATCGCCCCGGGCGCCAATATCAACTATACCACCGGCCATGCCGTGTTCGAAGCCACCCACGGCACCGCGCCCCGCTTCGCCGGAACAGACAGCATGAACCCCTCCTCCCTGCTGCTGAGCGGAGTAATGATGCTCGAATACATGAACTGGAAAGAAGCAGCGGCGTGCATTGTGCGGGGGCTGAGCCAGGCCATTATGCGCAAAAAAGTCACGATAGACTTCTACCGCCTCATGCCGCATGCCACCCTGCTTAAAACCAGCGAGTTCGCCGGCGAGATCATCAAGGAAATGCAGGTGTAAGCACAGCCCGGCGGGAAGGACGGTTATGCAATGCTGATCTTTATGATTATCTTCACGCCCCGTAAAAATGATTATCCTACAAGTATAAAATAGTCAAGATTCATGAGCAAAATCAAGGTTACCAACCCGGTCGTTGAGCTGGACGGGGATGAGATGACCCGCGTCATCTGGAAATTCATCAAGGACAAGCTGATCCTTCCTTACCTGGAGGTGGATATCAAATATTACGATCTCGGCATCGAAAGCCGCGACGCCACCGACGATCAGATCACCGTTGATGCCGCCAACGCCATCCGGGAATACGGAGTAGGCATCAAATGCGCCACGATCACTCCCGATGAAGCGCGGGTAAAAGAATTCAACCTGAAGCAGATGTGGCGTTCGCCGAACGGCACCATCCGGAACATCCTGGACGGCACCGTTTTCCGCGAGCCGATCGTCATCAAAAATATCCCCCGGCTGGTGCCCAACTGGACCGCTCCCATCTGTATCGGCCGTCATGCCTTCGGCGACCAGTACCGCGCTACCGACTTTGTGGTAAAAGGAAAAGGAAAGCTGACGATAAGGTTCGAACCGGAAAACGGCGAAGCCACCGAATATGAAGTATATGATTTTAAAGGCGAAGGCGGCGTGGCCCTGGCCATGTACAATACCGATGAATCCATCCGCGGCTTTGCCCGCGCCTGCTTTAACCAGGCGTTGCTGAAAAAATGGCCGCTTTACCTCAGCACCAAAAATACCATCCTGAAGAAATACGACGGACGCTTTAAAGACCTCTTTCAGGAGATCTATGAAAACGAGTTCAAGGCCGAATTCGACAAGCAGGGACTTACCTACGAGCACCGCCTGATCGATGATATGGTGGCCAGCGCCCTCAAGTGGCATGGCAATTTTGTCTGGGCCTGCAAGAACTACGACGGGGATGTGCAAAGCGATACCGTGGCGCAGGGCTTCGGCTCCCTGGGTCTGATGACCTCCACCCTGGTATCCCCGGACGGCAAAACGCTCGAAGCAGAAGCCGCCCACGGCACCGTTACCCGCCACTACCGGCTGCACCAGCAGGGCAAGCCCACCAGCACCAATCCCATTGCCTCCATCTTCGCCTGGACACGCGGGCTGGAGTTTCGCGGCAGGCTGGACAATAATTCCGAGCTCGTGAACTTCTGCCACACCCTGGAACAGGTATGTATCGAAACGGTGGAAAGCGGCAAGATGACCAAGGACCTGGCCATCTGTGAGTATGGCAACAAAGTGGAGCACGGCACCCACTATCTCTATACCGAGGAGTTCCTGGACGCGCTGGACAGCGCATTAAAGGCCCGGTTGGACAAATAGCACACACCATGGCACCGCTGCGGATCCGCTGTCTCCAGCATGTCGATTTCGAAGGCCCCGGCAGCATTGCCGCCTGGGCGCAGGCGGCGGGGCACGTTTTCGAGATAACCCGCCTGTACAGGAATGATGCGCTTCCCGACCCGGAGGCGGTGGACTTCCTGGTCGTGATGGGCGGGCCCATGGGCGTCCATGACGAGCGGAAATATCCCTGGCTCAGCGCAGAGAAACAGTTTATCCGTCAGGTGATAGACCGCGGAAAGTCCGCCATCGGCATCTGCCTCGGCGCACAGCTGATGGCGGATGTGCTGGGAGCGGCTGTTTATCCCAATCCGCAAAAGGAGATCGGATGGTTCCCGGTGGAGCTCAGCACGGCTGGGAGACAGCATCCTTTGCTGGCCGGCTTCCCCGACCGTTTTTCCGCCTTTCACTGGCATGGCGACACCTTTGCCTTACCCGAGGGCGCGCTGCAGCTGGCCGGCTCGGCCGCCTGCGGGCAGCAGGCTTTTTTGTGGAGGGAACGCGTGTTGGGGATTCAGTTTCATCCGGAAGTCACGCCCGAAAGTCTGAAAGCGATGATGGCTGCCGGCCGCGACGAGCTGGTGGCGGATACCTGGGTGCAACCGGAAGCGGAAATACTTTCGGGATATACACCCGACAATATCCAGCGGTTTTCGGAACTGCTTTCTCATTTTTCCCGGCCTTAAAACTGCTGATATGAACTGGCTGATACTCATCATTGCGGGTCTTTTTGAAGTGGGTTTCACTACTTGTCTGAGCAAGGCCAAGACCAGCACCGGCGCAGCCTCCACCGGCTGGATCATAGGTTTTTTTATCTGTCTCACCCTGAGCATGTACCTGCTTTACCGGGCTACCCAAACCCTTCCGATGGGTACGGCCTACGCGGTCTGGACCGGCATCGGGGCGGTGGGTACCGTTATCCTGGGCATCCTCTTTTTCAAGGAACCTGCGGAATTCTGGCGTCTGTTCTTCATCGTTTTGCTGATCAGCTCCATCATAGGATTGAAGATCGTTTCGCATTAAGTGTTTACTCAAAATCCAGAAAAGCCGGCTTCCGTAAGGCAAAAATGTTGAACCGCAGATTGGCAATGGTGGTCAGCTCGAAGTAAAATCCGCGCATGCCATCCGGCCGTACCGGATAATAGTTGGCCGCCAGCTTGAGGGTATTGATGGCCAGGTTTTCGTTCCTTATGCGGCAGCCCGCGCCGATGCCTGCATAGATAGGGTTATTGAAAAGATAACGGTTGTGATCAGAGAGCTCGGCTATCTGCAGGGATGTAAAAAAGTTGAATTTAAATCCGTACACTTTCAGGGGACTATAGTAAACCGTTTCCGATTCCAGCTTCAGCCGCTGATAGCCGTTGAGCAGCGTATGACGGAATCCCCATATGCCGTTATCCATATTGATGTTCAGGGGCCGATACAGGTAAGGGTTAGGATCGTTCAGGTAATCGAGCGAGAAGAACTGCCGCAGGAAGCCCTGGCCCAGGCGGCAAAGACGGCTGTAATAGCCGAGACCGGCATGAATAACCGCATCTTCCGAAGCCTGCCGCCGCCAGAAGCTGCTCAGCCCGATATCCGTATAGAAGACATCCTTGTGCGCAGTCAGCCAGAACCGCTGCATGGATATTCCCGTATAAAAACGTTTTCGCCCGCTCCAGCGTTCGGAGCCTACGGTAGCCGCCAGCGTATACCCGTTGGGGATATCTTCGGTACGGCCGAATCCGTAAAAATGATCGGTCTTGAAAAAGTCCTGCTTGAATAAAACAAACTGCGCGAGATAAAAATGGCGGTCGTTATAAATGGGATTTGCGGCATATTTCTCCTGCAGGGGCTTCCGCTGAAAAGAGCGGTCGTAATACCGCAGCAGCAGCGCCAGGCTCGGCCGGTTGCCGACGGAGCCGTCCTGCCCGAACTGGTTACGGAAGTTATAACCGCTCCATACGTCCATTACCCTGTACCGGTAATCGCGGAACAGGGAATCTTCATTGCCGTATATATTCAAGGAGCGGTTGTCGGCCAGGTAAAGCCCTCCGGTGAATTTAGCATAACGCGTATACAACGGCCGGTCGATATTGATATACCAGGTACCCTCGTATACACCCGTATCCAGTGGCTCATGCCCGCCTCCCGTAAGCGCGGTATACCCCAGGGAAACGTCTGTGAAAGTACCGCCCAGGTTGTACTTCGTATATTCTGCAGCCACGTTCCAGGGCGGCCGGTAACGGTCGTTCCACATAAAACCGGCCTGCAGCCGCTGGGCGGCGCCCAGGAAGTTGGTATTGTACACCCTGGCCCCTATTTTCTTCGTGGTCAGGCTGGAAAGATCGCCCCCGTATTCGAACTCGTCTTTGGTGATGACCTGCACATCTACCGAATCGGAAGTGCTGTCTGCATTGATTATATAAAGACGCGCATCGGAGATATAATCCTGGTTACGCAGATAACGCTCGTTATCCGCAAGCGCATAGGCGTTAACCGTATCTCCCGGATGAAAAAAAAGAGATTGCCGGATGGCCCAGAGCCGGGTATTGTAATGCAGACGGTTGGCAAAATTGATCAGCTTCATCTGCGATCTGAAGCTGGTATCATTGATATTCCTCGGACCGAACACCGGCAGCTGCCGGTAGTAAATATTCCGGATGATCTTGCCCTGATGTGCCCTGAATCCCTCTTCGCTTTTTACCGTTTTGCTGACTACCGTATCCGGCTGCTCGCGGTCTTCCTTGGAAAGGTGACGCAGCAGCGAGTCGCGGTAGCGACCGCTGCGCAGCGAATCGATATAGCCGCCGAGCTTCCGCATAAAGGAGCGCTGAGGAAGCGGAAGGGTGTCCTTCACCGGGAGGGTATCGGCAGGGGCTGCCTGCCCTGGGCATGGCTCCGCCGGGACATGCGCTGGGAGAAACAACAGCATGCCGGATATCAGTAGCAGGCGCAGTATGTATTTCCGTTTTATCAATACACCCCCGTGTCTTCTTCCCGGACAGGCGGTATCCCGGTGCAGCAACATTACAAATTTCCGGGGAACTGCAATCACCGTCTGTCAAAATGAGCGGCAGAGGCGTATCTTTGCCCCGCCTATGTATCCGCTTATCAAAAAGCTGCTCTTCTGCCTTGCTCCGGAACGGGTGCACCGTCTCGTGATGAAAGGGCTTGATGCCGTCCATGCCGTTCCCCCGCTGCGCCGCCTGACACAGCGGATCTTCCGCCCGGCGGAGGCAGGACTGCAACGCACCGTTTTCGGGCTTACCTTTCCCAACCCGGTAGGACTCGCCGCCGGATTTGACAAGGACGCCAAACACATCGACACGCTGGCCGACCTGGGCTTTGGCTTTATCGAGATCGGCACCGTAACCCCCCTTCCCCAGCCGGGCAATCCGCCGCCCCGCCTGTTCCGGCTGAGCCGGGACCGGGCGTTGATCAACCGGATGGGGTTCAACAACGAAGGCGTTGCCGCCGCCGCTACCCGTCTGCGCAAAAAGAAAGCCAATATCCTCATCGGAGGAAATATCGGTAAGAACAAGGTAACGCCCAACGAATCGGCTGTCGCCGATTATGAAAAGTGTTTCCTCGCCCTTTTTGACGTAGTGGATTATTTCGTGGTGAATGTAAGCTCCCCCAATACCCCGGGGCTGCGGGAGCTCCAGGAGAAAGCCCCGCTGACGGCCCTGCTGCTGCGCCTGCAGGAGCTGAACCGGCAGCAGCCCCGCCCCAAGCCCCTGCTGCTGAAGATAGCGCCGGACCTTACGGATGCTCAGCTGGACGATATCCTGGAGATCGTACGGTCTGCCGGCCTCTCGGGAATTGTAGCCACCAATACCACCATTGACCGGACCGGTCTGAAAACGGCCGCTACCGAGATAGCCCGCATAGGTGCCGGGGGACTCAGCGGGCTGCCCCTGCAGCAGCGCGCAACCGAGGTGGTCCGCTATCTGCACCGGCAGTCCGGCGGACAGCTTCCCATTATTGCCTCAGGGGGCATCTTTACCGCAGCAGATGCCCGCGAAAAGCTGGATGCAGGCGCTGTGCTGGTACAGGTATATACGGGATTTATCTACGAAGGACCTGGGATCGTAAAAAATATCTGCAAAGGGCTGTTATAGCCGGGCGGCATTCATCAGGGTGCAGGCAACTATTCCGGCGGTTTCCGTCCGGAGCCGGTTCGGTCCCAGGGAAACCGGCCGGAAGCCTTGCTCCGCGGACAGCTCCACTTCCTCCATACTGAAATCACCTTCCGGGCCAATCAGCACCAGCGTATCCATACCCGGAGCCAGGGCCTGCTGCAGGGGTGTCTTTGGTCCGTCGCCGCACCAGGCGATGCAGCGTTGCGTGTACTCGTTCCCGTTAACCAGATCGGCAAACAGCACCGGGGCATGCAGCTGCGGCAGGTAAACCTGTCTGGACTGCAGCATAGCGGCGTTGAGGATGCTTTCGAAACGATCCCGGCGGAGTTTTTCTCTTTGAGAGCGGGCGCACAGCAGGGGAAAGATGTCCCGGATACCGATCTCGGTGGCTTTCTCCAGGAACCATTCCATGCGGGCGGTGTTTTTGGTAAAGGCGATGCCGATACCCAGACGGGGCTGCGGCGGGGGCAGCATCTCTGTCTCCCGGATACTCACCTTTGTCCGGCGGCGGTCCGCCAGCAATATCTCCGCTTCCATCCGGCATCCTTTCCCGTCGGTCAGCAGCATACGGTCGCCTTCCCGCATCCGCAGCACCTGCGTGCAATGACGGGAAGCAGCTTCGTCCAGCAGGATCGCATCCCCGGGGTTAGCGGCCTGTTCCGTAAAAAATAAAGGAAGTTTTTGTTGGGCAGAATTCATTCAATGATATCCTGTTTGACGTTTATCTTGTCCAGAATGTTTTTCAATGGTCTCGATGAACGCTGCGCGTTTCCGGCCTCTTGTTTGAAGTTTCCGGGGCAATCGCTTAAAATCTGAAGTTGACCGGTCTGGAATGAAACCGTAGACTTTAACCTTAAAATGCCTTTCACCTTTCATCCTTCACCTTTTACCTTTCGCCTTTAACCTTTTCCCCCTTTAGGGGGTCAGGGGTTTAAAACGGCGGTTCGTCATCGGTGAAGTCCATATCGTTCATACGGGAACCCTTCTGGATAAACATCCTGGGGCCGTCTTCCCCGGCTCCTCCGCCGGACGGACGGTTGGGCATGCCGGCAAAGGGACTGAAAGTGTCTACCGTCTCCATCTCCTCAAAACGTTGCACATGCAGCAGGGCCTTCAGCTTCACGGTATCCAGCATACCGTTACGGTGTTTGGCAATGCGCACATGGGTCTCTCCCTTATTGGATTCGCCGAATTCATCGGAGGTGACATCATAGTATTCGGGGCGGTAGAGGAACATCACCATATCGGCATCCTGCTCGATGGCGCCCGACTCGCGGAGATCGCTGAGCTGCGGCATCTTGTTGCCCTCCTTCCGCTTTTCCACCTCACGGCTCAGCTGGGACAGGGCAATGACAGGGATCTCCAGCTCTTTGGCCAGCCCTTTCAGGTCGCGCGATATCTTGCTGATCTCCTGTTCCCGGTTGCTGTTGCGGTCGGCGGTGCCGGACATGAGCTGCAGATAATCGATCACCACCATGCCCAGCTCATTTTTATTTTTCAGCCGACGGCACTTGGCCCGCAGCTCAAAAATGTTCAATGCCGGGGTATCGTCCAGGAATATCCGGGCATTGGAGAGCCGGTCGATCCCGCGGGTGGAGAGCTGCTTCATCTCATGCTCCTCCATCTTACCGGTGGATATCTTCTCCAGCAACACGTCGGAGACGGTGGAAAGCATGCGCTGCACCAGCTGCCCGGTGGACATTTCCAGGGAAAATACGGCAACGGATGTAGGCTTGGTGGCATGCATGGCCGCATTGAGGGCAAGGTTCAGCGCAAAAGCCGTTTTCCCGACCGAGGGACGGGCCGCAATGATGATAAGGTCGGTGGACTGCCAGCCATGGGTGATCTTATCCAGCGAATGAAAGCCGGAAGGCACGCCGTTCACATCTTCATCGCTTTTCCGCAGCTCCTCGATCCGTTTGAGCGTTTTGGCCAGGACCTGGTTGATATCCGAATAGTTTTTCCGGAGGTGCGAGTCGGTGATTTCGTACAGCTTGGATTCGGCCTTGTCCATCAGCTCAAATACGTCGGTGGCATCTTCATAGGCTTCCCCGATAATTTCCCCGGAAATCCGGATCAGCTCCCGCTGGATAAATTTCTGTAACACGATGCGGGCATGTGCTTCCAGGTTGGCGGTAGATACCACGCTGTTGGTAAGACGGGTCACAAAGAAAGGTCCTCCTACCATCTCCAGTTCGCCGGCAGCTTTCAGCTCCTCCACCACTGTGAGGATATCGATCGGCATGGACTTGGAAGCCAGCCGTACCATGGCGGCAAAAATGCGCTGGTGGGCATCCACATAAAAGCATTCCGCCTTGAGGATTTCCACGGCCACATCGAAGGCATTTTTCTCCAGCATCACGGCGCCAAGCACCGCCTCCTCCAGCTCTTTTGCCTGGGGGGGGATCTTGCCGTAAACAAGCGTAGAAAGGTCAACCGTCTTGTTCCTGCGTATATTCCGGTCCTTCTTGGTATTTGAGAGATCCATGCCTGAATAATGGGTTAGCGTTAAAAATAGGGCCGGCCGTCACCAGTGTGTTAAGTTTTCTTTAAGAAATTGTAAAATCATCCTATGCCGGAGAACGAATGTAATGCGATTTTCCAGAAACAAAAAAACACTATTCGCTGAAAATTTATTAGACGGGAGAGGAGTTGTATGCACGGTTTATACACGGTCTTCCCCCGGTTTTCCACCGGAAAAAGAAGGCTTTTCCACAAAAAAAAACAAAAATACCGCTTTCCTCCCTGCTTATGCCCATTTCACCGTGTAAAAAGATTTTTGCCCAACCCGACCCGGAAAAAGTTTTTTTTTGCTACGCCGTGCCGGCGGGGAAACCGGATTTTAGGAAGTTACTACCTTTACGGCTTCCCGGCCGCAGCTTGACGCCGGTTATCGACAACCTGATTCATTATGAACATATCTTACCGCTGGCTTTGTACCTACCTGCCCCTGCATCCCGCACCTGAAAAACTGGCTGAAATATTGACCGCCGTCGGATTGGAAGTGGAAAAGCTTTCCCGTTACGAAGCCATAAAAGGCAGCCTGGAAGGGCTGGTCATCGGAAAGGTCCTCGAAGTGGCTCCTCATCCCGACGCAGACAAGCTAAAGCTGACCCGTGTGGATACCGGGGGACCCGAGCCGCTGCAGATCGTCTGCGGAGCGCCAAATGTGGCCGCCGGACAACAGGTGGTGGTAGCGCCTGCGGGCAGTACCCTTTATCCCGCCGGCGGGGATCCCCTCATCCTGAAAAAGACAAAGATCCGGGGCGTGGAAAGCCAGGGCATGATCTGCGCGGAAGATGAGATCGGCCTGGGAACCGACCACAGCGGTATCCTGGTGCTCACCGAAAACGTGCCGGCCGGCACGTCTGCCGGGGATTATTTCCGGCCCTATACCGACTGGGTCTATGAAATCGGGCTGACCCCCAACCGGATGGATGCCATGAGCCATATCGGCGTGGCGCGCGATGTATGCGCCTGGCTCAGCCATAGTGAAGGCAAATCCTATAAGGTGGTCCTGCCGGACATCTCCGGCTTCCGGATCAGCTCAACAGAGCTTCCCGTAACCGTAAAGATCGAAAATGCGGTTGCCTGTCCCCGCTATACGGGTCTTACCCTCAGCGGCATTACCGCAGGGGCTTCCCCCTCCTGGATGCAGGAGCGGCTGAAAGCCATCGGGGTACGCCCGGTCAGCAATATCGTGGATATCTCCAATTATATCCTCCACGAAACGGGACAGCCCCTCCATGCCTTTGACGCGGACGCTATCCGGGACAGGACGGTGATCGTCAAAAACCTGCCCCCCGACACTCCTTTCGTGACGCTGGATGAAAAAAAGCGCAGCCTGCATGCCGAAGACCTCATGATCTGCGACACGGCCGGGGGCCTGTGCCTGGCCGGCATCTTCGGAGGACTGGACTCGGGAGTAAAAAGCAGTACCACCCGCATTTTTTTGGAAAGCGCTTTCTTTGATCCCGCCACCATCCGGCGCAGCTCCTTCCGGCACGGCCTGCGTACCGACGCCGCCCTTCGTTTCGAAAAAGGAGTAGACATCTCCAATCTTATCTTTGCGCTGAAACGGGCCGCCGTCCTGATCTGCGAGCTCTGCGGGGGACACGTCTCCTCGGAGATCACCGATGTCTATCCCGCCCCGCAGCCCCCGGCAGAGATCATCCTCGATGCGGATTATCTCCAAAAGCTCAGCGGAAAGACCTATCCAGAAACACAGGTAAGGAACATCCTGGAAAGCCTGGGATTTGAAGTACAGACAGCCGGGGAAGGACAGCTCCGGCTGACCGTTCCCTACAGCAAGCCGGACATACGCCTGCCGGCCGATATCGCGGAAGAGGTGATGCGGATAGACGGGTTCGACAATGTGCTCATCCCCACCCACATGACCATCACTCCTTCCCGTTCCGCCCCCCCGGATCGCGAAGCCCTGCGGGAAAAAGCAACGGCTTATCTCAGCAGCAACGGCTTCTTTGAGATCTTTACCAACTCCATCACCAACAGCCGCTACTATACCGGTCAGCCGGTAGCCGGCCGGCTGGTCCGTATGCTGAACAGCCTCAGCGCCGAGCTCGACGTGATGCGCCCCTCCCTGCTCGAAACGGGATTGGAAAGCGTGGCGCACAACCTCAACCGGCAGCAGACGGACCTGCTCTTTTTCGAGCTCGGAAAATCTTACCTGCTGCGGAAAGAGGGTGCCTCCCCCACCCCTTACGAGGAACGGGAGCACCTCTGCCTGTACCTTACGGGCAACAAGCAGGCGGAAAGCTGGCTGGGCAATCCGGTAAAGACAGATGCCTATTTCCTGAAAGGACATCTGCAAAACCTGCTCACCCAGCTGGGAGCCACGCAGGTAAGCTTTGAACCTGCCGACCTTGGAGCGGTAAACGAAGGACAGCATATCTATGCCGGCAAAGAGCCGGTCGGGTATTTCGGAAAAGTGACGGCCGCCGGACTGCAGCGTTTCGGGATACGGCAGCCGGTGTGGTACGCAGATCTCGACTGGAGCAAACTGCTCCGCCTCAGCAGCCGGACCCGGATACGGTTTTCAGAAATTCCCCGTTATCCCGCCGTACGGCGCGATCTGGCACTGATTTTGAGCAATTCCGTAAAATTCAGCGATGTGGAGGCAGCCGTATGGACCGTAAAAACGCCCATTCTGCAGGAAGTCGGTCTCTTTGATGTTTTTGAAAGTGAGAAGCTGGGCCCCGGGAAAAAATCCTATGCTGTAAGCTTCACCTTCCGCCATCCGGAAAAAACATTGACCGACCGGGAGATCGAAAAAGCAATGCAACAGATTATCCGGGCCCTGGAAACCGGGCTGCAGGCAGAGATCAGGAAGTAGATGCCATATCTTATCATATGAACGAAGGCGATATCCTGTTACGGATAGAAGAAAAGCTGAAACTGCTGTTAAAACGGACACAGCAGCTGGAGGAAGAACGTGCTACCCTGCAGCAGACGATAGCGATCCAGCAAAAAATCCTGGAAGAAAAAGAAAATGCCATACAGGAGATGGAGCGCCATTCGGCCCTGCTGAAAATCGCCGGATCGGGTCAACGGGAAGAAACGCCTGAGGAAAAACGCTTCCTGCGTCAGCAGATCAATGCCTATATACGGGAGATCGACCGCTGTATGGCCTTACTGAACAATTAGCCGGACATATCCGGTATATAATTAATTATACGCCGCATGGATACCCTTATCCCCATAAACGTTGTGATTGCGGACCGCAGCTACCGGCTGAAAATCAAAGCTGAAGAGGAAGAGCAGGTGCGGAAAACCATCCGGGAGGTGAATGAGAAGATACTGGAGTTCAAAACGGCCTATGCCGGCAAGGATATCCAGGATTATATTGCAATGTGCCTTATCCTGTACGCCACACAACCCGCCACCGGCGCAAACGCTGCGCTCCCCGCCGACCTGCAGACCCGGCTGGAATCCCTGGAGAAGCTGCTGGAACAGGCCGGTTAGTTTCCGTTTATTTTTTCCAGTTCGTCAATGTCCAGCATATCCTTGGGCCGCCCCGTCGCCCGTTTGTTTTCCAGCAGATGATTATAATGCAGATACCGAACGGTGTAATCTTCTATGCTGTCAACCGTTGCCAGATCGTAGTAATAGTCAAACCGCTCCTTCTCCAGCCCCGGAATATCAGTCATTAAATCAGCGTAAATACCGTTGTCAAGCATAATCTCACAATATCCTGCTATGATAGGTACATTCATAAGCATATCAAACTCCCCGTAACCCATTTCGGCAAGCGCCCTGATCAGGTTGGCCCTGTTCTCCGGGGTATCTTTCAGGTAAATGTCAATATCGCCTGTGGTGCGTTTATACCCGTACCGGTTCACAGCAAAGCCACCTACAATCAGGTATCGCACCTGAAAGACATGAAACGCCCTCAGTAACTCCAGCATTTCCTCACTGGCAGCCGGTATGGTCATGCTAATGATTTTTCCTGGAGATAACTACTCCTTTCCCCTGGGGGTATTTCAGGGGTTTGCCGCCATTCAGTGAAACGGAGACCTGAATCAGTGAAAACAATTGTTCTATCTTTTCCCGGGAAGAAAGTTGCTGATAGGCAGCCGCCCGCTCCCTGAGGATGCTCTCGCGGGATACATTAGTAGAATATATTTTTAGCCTGCTCATGTGTTATTCCTATCATTCCCTGTTACAAATTTATGTCTTTTTGCCTTACTGCCCTTAGCCCCTTTCCCGCCCTTTTCTTTTTCCGGGTTTAATTTGTATTTTCGCAGGCTGTATCCGGAGCCTGCACCCGCTGCAGGCAGTTGGGAATCATTATAAATCATGCAATATTTAACTTTTTATGGGAACGACAGTTATCGCAGTCATTGCCGCAGCGGCGGCCTTAATAATAGGTATCATACTGGGAAAGCTCATTTTTGCCAAGAACACCCGCAAAATTACCGAGGAAGCAGAGGAGCAGGCGCAAAAAATAAAGGCTGAAGCAGCCGTTGCGGCGGAAAATCTTAAAAAAGACAAGCTACTCGAAGCAAAAGAACGGTTTTTACAGCTAAAAAGCGCACATGAGAAGGAAGTACTGCAGCGCAACCAGAAGATAGCCGATGCGGAAGGCCGGATCAAGCAGAAGGAGCAGTCCCTGAACCAGAAGAACGAGAATGCCCAGAAGCAGGTCCAGGAAAACGAAGCGATCAAGGAAAACCTGATGCGGCAGATCGAGCTGGTGAACATCAAGCGTACCGAACTCGAAAAGCACCAGGAAGAACATATCCGGCGGCTGGAAAAGGTAGCGGGGCTCTCGGCCGAAGAAGCCCGGAGCCAGCTTGTGGAAACCCTCAAGGAGGAAGCCCGCACCCAGGCTACGGCGCATATCCAGGAAGTGGTGGAGGATGCCAAGGCCCGGGCCAACAAAGAAGCCAAAAAGATCATCATTCAGAGCATACAGCGTACGGCGGCCGAGCAGACCATCGAGAATGCCATCACCGTCTTCAACCTGGAAAGCGACGAGATCAAGGGTCAGATCATCGGCCGCGAAGGACGGAATATCCGGGCCATCGAAGCTGCGACCGGTGTGGACCTGGTGGTGGACGATACCCCCGAAGCCATCGTGCTTTCCTCGTTCGATCCCCTGCGCCGGGAAATAGCCCGTCTGGCCCTGCAGCGCCTGGTACAGGACGGACGCATCCATCCCGCCCGCATCGAGGAAGTGGTGGAAAAGACCAAACGTCAGCTTGAGGAGCAAGTGATGGAGATCGGCGAACGTACCGTCATCGAGCTGGGCATACACGGTCTGCACCCCGACCTGGTGCGGATGGTCGGTAAGATGCGCTTCCGCTCCTCCTATGGGCAGAACCTGCTCATGCACTCCAAGGAAACGGCCAATCTCTGCGGCATCATGGCAGCCGAGCTGGGGCTGAATCCAAAGCTGGCTAAGCGCGCCGGTCTGCTGCACGATATCGGCAAGGTGCCCGATGAGGAGACTGAGCTGAGCCATGCCCTGCTGGGCGGGAAGCTGGCCGAAAAATACAATGAGCATCCCGCGGTGGTGAACGCTATCGCAGCGCACCACGACGAAGAGGAAATGAAATACGTGATCTCCCCCATCGTACAGGCCTGCGACGCCATCAGCGGCGCCCGCCCCGGCGCACGGCGCGAGATCATGCAAAGCTACCTCCAGCGTATCAAGGACCTGGAAAACCTGGCCATCGCCTTCGACGGGGTGGAAAAAGCCTATGCCATACAGGCCGGACGGGAATTGCGTGTAAT
This sequence comes from Compostibacter hankyongensis, assembly GCF_039541075.1. Classification (NCBI taxonomy): domain Bacteria; kingdom Pseudomonadati; phylum Bacteroidota; class Chitinophagia; order Chitinophagales; family Chitinophagaceae; genus Compostibacter; species Compostibacter hankyongensis. The sequence continues at coordinate 216,034 of NZ_BAABFN010000022.1, forward strand.
CGTGGAAAGTGAAAAAGTAAGCGATGCCGATGCCGACCGTCTCTCTTTTGAGATCGCCCAGAAGATCCAGACCGAAATGCAGTATCCCGGCCAGATCAAGGTAACGGTAATCCGGGAAAAACGGGCAGTGAACGTAGCCCGGTAATATGGGACATCCCGACTGTTTAAACCATATATCGTACACCCGAAAAAAACCAACCCCTATGCTTACTTCCACCCGTTTCCGCGCCGGTATCAAATACCTGTTGCTGCTCCTGCTTGTCCTGCCGGCCTTTGTTCCGGCCAATGCGCAGCGGCATCATAAGGGAAAGAAGATCCATCTTTTTAATGGTAAAAACCTGGACGGGTGGCAGATATACGGCACCGAGAAATGGTATGTGGATAAAGACGGCACCCTGGTTTGCGAAAGCGGTCCGGACAAGGAATACGGTTACCTGGGCACAGACAATTCCTATAAGGATTTTGTGCTGACCCTGGAGTTCAAGCAGGAAGCCAACGGCAACAGCGGCGTCTTTTTCCACTCTTCCGTAAAAGGCACCACCATCTCGGGATGGCAGGCAGAGGTAGCTCCTCCCGGCATGCACTCGGGTGGCATCTACGAATCCTATGGCCGGGGCTGGCTCATCCTCCCCGATTCTTCCAAGGAATCGGCCCTCAAAATGGGGGAATGGAACAAGATGAAAGTGCAGGTAAAGGGAGACGAGGTGACTACCTGGCTGAACGGCACGCAGATGATCCAGCTGACCGATGCCAAGATCGGCAGCCGCACCGGCCAGATCGCCCTGCAGATACACAGTGGCGGGGGTATCAGGGTCCGCTGGCGGAATATCGTGCTGCGGGAGCTGTAAGCCTCTCCGCCCGCTTCAAAACAGGAACCAAAGCATCATCACAAGTACGAACAACGCATGAACCCGAAAGAACTTCTCTTCGTGGATATGGACGGGGTGCTGGTGGATTTTTACAAAGGCGTCAGAAGCCACCACCCCGGCTTCGATCAGTATGAAACAGCGCAGCAGCGGGAAACCACTGCAGCGCTGAGCTGCATTCCCGGCTTTTTTACCGGCCTGGAGCCGGTGGACGGGGCCGTGGAAGCCTTCCGGCGTCTGTCTGAACCCTACGAGGTATATGTGCTTTCCACGCCGGACTGGTATGGGGTGAATTCCTGGACGGAAAAGCGGATATGGGTGGAGCAACACCTTGGGGAAACGGCCTTCAAGCGACTGATACTTACACACAACAAAGGCCTCTTCTCCGGCCGCGCACTGATCGATGACCGTATCCGCAACGGCGTGGAACACTTCCGGGGAGAACATATTCATTTCGGCACAACGGCTTTCCCGGACTGGACAGCCGTGCTGAATTATCTGCTTTAGTGCGGCTTGTAATATTTCATGGCCTCCGGCACCCATTTCTGGATCTGGGCGATACGGGTGGCATCGTCCGGGTGGTCGCTGAGGTAGACGGGCACTTTGGAACCGCCCCCCAGCGTGGCCATACGCTGCCAGAAAGGTACGGCCTGGCGCGGATCGTAGCCGGCCATAGCGGCAAAGATCAGACCCAGGTGGTCGGCCTCGGATTCCTGCGCCCGGGAGTGGGGCAGCGTAACGCCTACCTGCGTTCCGATACCGAAGAGCTGATCAAATGTATTGACGTACCGGGAATCCTTTTTCATCAGCGCGGCATCCCCCAGCATCTGCAAACCCTGTAGACCCAGCTGCTGGCTCATCCTTTCGTTACTGTGCCGGGCGATGGCATGTGCAATCTCGTGCCCCAGCACAATGGCCAGGGAGGTTTCGTCTTTGGTCACCGGTAAGATACCCGTATAAACCACCACCTTTCCCCCGGGCATGCACCAGGCGTTCACTTCCTTGTTCTCCACGAGGTTAAACTCCCATTTATAGTCCGACACCCGGTCTGCGGCCCCGTTGGTCCTCAGGTACTGGGTAACGGCACCGGCTATACGGGAACCGACCCGCTGCACCATGCTGGCGTCCCGGCTGCTGTTGGAAGAAACGGCTTTGTTCTGCGAAAGAAAGCTCCGGTACTGCTCCACCGCCATCTGATCCATGGTGCTTTCGGGTATCAGGTTCAGCTGGCTGCGTCCCGTAATGGGAACACGGGTGCAGGCGCCGCATAACAGGGCGCATAAGGCCAGGGAGGTAAATGCTCGTTTCATCGTGTATATTTTATAATCCGCCCTGGTTCCTGCAAGCTTTATACCAGGTTTTAGTCAGTCGGCTTCCCTTCTCCGGCGGTTGCGGAAAAGCGGCACCTTGTTTTCACTGCCGTTTAAGAGCCTGCCGATGTTTTTCTGATGGGTCAGGATCACCAACAGGGCAATGGCAATGGCAAAGAGCTTGTAAAAAAGTTCCTGTTCACGAAAAATAAAGATAAGCAGTATAGGAAAGGCCACGCTGGCCAGGATAGAACTCAGGGAAACGTAACGGGTCAGGAAAAGCATCAGCAGGAATACGCCTACGCAGCTCAACGCGATCAGCGGCTGTATGGCCAGCACCATACCAAAAAGGGTGGCGATACCCTTGCCGCCGCGGAAATCAGCCCAGATCGGGAAGATATGACCCACCACTGCCGCCAGTCCCAGTCCGATCTGGAAATTGATCAGCTGGGTCAGATGTTCCGGTTCAGCATAATAAGGGATAATCAGGGCCAGTTTTACGGCTATGATACCCTTTATCATGTCCATGATCATGACAAAGGTGCCTGCACGCGGCCCCAATACCCGGAAGGTATTTGTAGCGCCTGCGTTGCCGCTGCCGTATTCACGGATATCCATGCGAAAAAACCGCTTGCTGACCCATACGGCATTGGAAACAGATCCTACCAGATAGGCCAGTAAAATCAATAACACTTCACTCATGCAATGTCTGATTTTGGTTTACGTGTGCCTGCTTATGCGGTTAACAAAAATAGCTAAAATAAGTAAAATAAAAAGCATTCCCCCTTGGTTTCGCAGCCGGGGACTTCCCGGGGGCCGGGATCAGCTTTTCCCGAAGCGCAGGGCCAGCCAGCCGTCGCACAGCAGCTGCTCTGCCGGCGCCAGCCCGTAACGGGCGGCCGTGGCCGTCATCAGCGCGCCGTCGGCTTCCAGAATGCCGCTGACAAGGAGGCTGCCTCCGGGAGACAGGGCGGCTTCGAGGGCCGGCAGCTGCTCCACCAGAATATGCCGGTTCAGGTTGGCCAGCACAATATCCCAGGACCCGGCACCGGGCGGCACCCGGTCGGCCTCCTCTACCATGATGTTACGGGAGTTGTTTTCTGTCAGGTTTTCCCGCGCATTCCGCACCGCCCAGCCGTCGTTATCCACGGCGCAGACCGCGGCGGCCCCGCAGCGTTCGGCCAGCAGGGCCAGTATGGCCGTGCCGGTACCGAAATCCAGCACCTTTTTACCGCTAAAATCCAGCTTTTGCATCAGCCGGATCATCGCGCTGGTAGTGGCATGGTGGCCCGTCCCAAAAGTCATTCTCGGCGTAATGATGATCTCGTGCAGCACGTCTTCTACAGGGGGATGAAAAGCCGCCCGGATACCGCAGAAATCTCCGATACGTACCGGGCTGAACGAAGCTTCCCAGCGTGCATTCCAGTTCACCGGCTGCTGCAGCTCGCGGCGATGACGCAGTCCCAGCGGAAGGAGCAGCTCCTCCAGTGCTTTTGGGTCAAACCGCGGCTCCGGCAGGCTGGCTACCAGCTCCTCTTCGCGTTCCTCAAAACCCTCGTAGCCCAGATCATCCAGCCAGCCGATGAGGATATCCCGCTGCTGTCCCGGCGGACAGGTAATGATCACCGATACATAGTTTTCCATCAGCAAAGATGATGCGTCCGCCCCTGAATACAACGGGGCCTGCCGCTTTTAAACACAAGCGCCACCCTTTGCAGAGTGGCGTCATGTGTAATGATGCTGTTCGTGCTTTATTCTTCCGGCGCTTTTTCTTCACTCCGGGAAGGTTGATGTCCGGATGCCGGACGGGCCTGCCGATCGCGATCGCGATCCCGTCCCCGGTCACGGTCACGATCCCGGTCACGCAGCGGGCGGCCTTCGCGGGCCGGCGGTTCCTGATAACCTTCAGGCTTGGGGATCAGCACTTTACGGGAAAGCTTGAATTTTCCGGTGCGGGGATCCGTACCGGTGAGCTTTACCTTGATCTTTTCTCCTTCCTGCATAACCCCGTCCAGGTTTTCCAGCCGTTTCCAGGAAACTTCAGAGATATGCAGCAAGCCCTGCTTGCCGGGCAGGAATTCCACAAAGGCCCCGTAAGGCATAATGGATTTCACGGTGGATTCGTAGGTTTCTCCTACTTCCGGTACGGCTACCAGTCCTTTCACCCAGGCCACGGCCTTGTCCAGTCCTTCTTTATCGACGGAGAAGATGCTGACTTCGCCGGTATTGTTGACTTCTTCGATATTGATGTTGGTACCGGTTTCGCGCTGAATCTCCTGTACCACCTTGCCGCCCGGGCCGATAACGGCGCCGATAAATTCGCGGTCGATGATCAGCTTTTCCATACGCGGCGCATGCGGTTTGGGTTCGGGCCGCGCTTCCGGCATGGTGGCATACATCTGCTCGAGAATGTGCAGCCTTCCCCGGCGCGCCTGTTCCAGCGCTTCGCGCATGGTATCCATGCTGAGACCGTCCACCTTGATGTCCATCTGCACGCCGCAGATACCGTCGCGGGTACCGGTCACCTTAAAGTCCATGTCGCCCAGGTGGTCCTCATCGCCCAGGATATCCGTAAGGATGGCATATTTGCCGTCGTCGCGGGAAATGAATCCCATTGCTACGCCGGAAACATGCTTGGGAATGGGCACTCCGGCATCCATCAGGGCCAGCGAGCCGGCACATACGGTAGCCATGGAGGAGGAACCGTTGGATTCCAGTATATCGGATACGATGCGTACCGTATAGGGGTACTCGTTACCCGGCAGCACCTGCTTCAGCGAGCGGAGGGCCAGGTTGCCATGCCCTACTTCACGGCGGGCAGGACCGCGCATCGGCTTCACCTCACCTGTGGAGAAGGGCGGGAAGTTGTAATGCAGAATCGTTTTTGAATAGCGGGAGACGGCGGCGTTTTCCAGCAGCAGCTCGTCATCCGGCGTACCGAGGGTAACAGTGGTAAGTGACTGCGTTTCTCCGCGGGTGAACAGTGCAGAGCCGTGCGGCGACGGCAGGTAATCGATCTCCATGCTCAGCGGACGCACTACGTCCAGCCCACGGCCGTCGAGCCTTACCCGCTCGTCGATGATCATATTGCGGATCACATCGTATTCGAGATCGTGATAATAACGTTTGGCGGCGGCCACATCGTTATCTTCGGGCTCTTCGCCCAGGGAGGCGATCAGGTCGTCTTCCACCTGGTGCAGCGCCTCGGAGCGTTCGTGTTTGCTGCTGCCGGCACGGGCGATCTGGTAAATGCGGTCCTTGGCAAAAGCCTCCACCTGCTGGCGCAGCGCCTCGTTTTCATAAGGCTTTTCATAATCGCGCTTCCCGGTCACACCGGCCTGTTCACGCAGCTCCTGCTGTGCCTTTATCTGTACCCGGATCGCTTCATGCGCTTTTTCGATGGCCTGTACCAGGTCTTCTTCGGAGCACTCCTTGCTTTCGCCTTCCACCATCATGATGTTCTTCTCGGAAGCCGCTACGATAAAGTCCATATCGGCATGCTCGAGCTGGGAACGGGTGGGGTTTACCACAAACTGCCCGTCTACGCGACCGATCCTCACTTCCGAGATCACTTCCTGGATAGGAATATCCGATACGGCCATGGCTGCCGAAGCCGCCAGGCAAGCCAGCGCGTCGGGCATGATCTCCGGATCGGAGGAGATCAGATAGATCAGCACCTGTACATCACAACGGTAATCCTCCGGGAAAAGGGGCCGCAGGGCGCGGTCCACCAGCCGGCTGATCAACACTTCATAATCAGACAGGCGGCCTTCCCGTTTAAAGAATGACCCGGGAATACGGCCTGCCGAAGCAAACTTTTCCTGATAATCCACCGACATGGGGAAAAAGCTCTGTCCTTCCCGCGGTTCCTTGTTGGCGCAGACGGTAGCCAGCAGCATGCACTTGCCCTGCCGTACCAGCACGGCGCCATCGGCCTGACGCGCCAGCTTCCCCGTTTCCAGGGTCACCATGCGACCGTCACCTATATCAAAGGTTGTTGAAATGGCTTTTAAGCTCATAGATAAGATGTAAAAAAATGAAGAAGAGCCCCCGCTGCAAAAAAAGGATTCCCAACCGTGTGAGTTGGGAACTGCAGGTGAGCGAGTTGTTGTTATTTCCGGAGACCGAGCTTTTCGATCAGCGCACGGTATCCGTTCAGATCCGTTTTGGAGAGATAGGCCAGCAGGCGTTTGCGTTGTCCGACCATGTGCATCAGTCCGCGGTGGGTGGAGAAATCCTTTTTATTTCCCTTGAGATGACCCGAGATAGCATTGATCCTTTCGGTCAGCAGTGCCACCTGTCCCTCCACAGAGCCGGTATTTTTTTCGCTTCCGCCAAATTCTTTGAAGATATTGGCCGTTTTTTCTTTGGTTAAGTAAGACATCTGTAAAAAAATGATAATGTTTTAAGTCGCTATTTTTCCGCGGCAAAAGTACGATGGAATTGCGAGATATACAAAAATCATCTTCAGGCAAAGCTGACGGTGGCATTGTCCACCACTTTGCCGTGCTCGGTGCGGAGCACCCGGGAAGGGAATTTCTGCAGTACGATATAATCGTGGGTGGCCATGATGATGGCGGTGCCGTAGTCCCTGCTGATCTGGAAAAGAAGCTGCATAATGCCGTCCGAGGTTTCGGGGTCCAGGTTGCCCGTGGGTTCGTCGGCCAGGATCAGACGCGGGGAGTTGAGCAGGGCCCGGGCAATGTCGATACGCTGCTGCTCTCCGCCCGACAGCTCATAGGGCATCTTGAACCCTTTTGTTTTCAGGCCCACTTTTTCCAGCACATCATGGATCTTCTCCTCCATCAGGGTATTGTCTTTCCAGCCGGTGGATTTCAGGGCAAAGCGGAGGTTGTCATATACGGTACGGTCGGTCAGCAGCTGGAAATCCTGGAATACCACGCCGAGGTTGCGGCGCAGGAACGGGATCTTTTTCCAGGTCATCCCCGTCAGGTCGAAGCCCACCACCTGCCCTTCTCCCTGCCGCAGGGAAAGCTCCCCGTAGAGGGTCTTGAGCAGACTGGATTTGCCGGTGCCGGTTTTTCCGATAAGGTATACAAATTCTCCGCGGGAAACCGAAATATTGACCTCGGACAGGATCTCGGAATTACCCTGGAAGATGCTCGCATTTTTCAGTGATACAATGACTTCGCTCATGCCGCTGCTTTTGGTCCTCCCGCAAAAATAGGCATTAATCCAAAGGTGTCCGGGAACTTTTTTCCTAAAAAAACTAAAAAAATAGTTTTTAAACTAAAAAATTAGTATGTTTGTATTGAAACCAGAAATATCAAATCTCAAATATCAAACCGGAAAGGCGCAGCCTTCACTGAGACCTTTAAAAAACATTGTGCACGAAGTAAACCAGAAACATCATGAAACCGCTCACCCGGGCAGAAGAACAGATCATGCAGGCGCTTTGGAAGCTGCAGGAAGCTTTTGTAAAAGAGATCATCGCGGAGTTGCCCCCGCCCAAGCCGCATTACAACACCGTGTCCACACTCGTTAAAATCCTGGTGGAGAAAGGATTTGTGGACTATAAAGCCTTTGGGAAATCGCACCGCTACTATCCGCTGGTTTCCAAATCCGACTATTCCAAACGTACGCTGCGGCATTTTGTAAAAGGCTATTTCGAAGGATCGTTCAGCAACATGGTTTCCTTTTTTGCCAAGGAAAAAGACATCAGTATACATGAGTTGGAATCGCTGCTGGAGGAAATCAAGAAATCAAAGACCGGTAAGTCCTAACTGCGTCCAACGCTTTAATTTATCTGCCATGAGCTCCTTATTCCTTTATCTGATCAAGGTAACTGCCTGCTCTCTCCTTTTTTACGGCTATTACCTGCTGGCGCTGCGGAACAAAAGATTCCACCAATGGAACCGGTACTACCTGCTGGGCGCCACGCTGCTTTCGGCGATCATCCCGCTGCTGCATATCCCCTTTGTTCCGGACGACAGCACGCGTGGAGGACTGATCACCTACACCTCGCGGGTGCTGGAAGTGCGGGACAACTGGCTGCCGATGGTGACCATTACGCCGGAACGCTCATTTTCGGTCGCTGATTATGCGGCGGGGGCATATGTGCTGGGCATTTTGCTGCTGCTGTTCCGACTGGTGCTGGGGCTGCGCCGGATGATCCGCCTGATCCGGCAGCACGAAAAAATACATTTCGCGGATTATATCCTTGTTCCGTCCGCCGGCTCTTCCGGCCCTTATTCCTTTTTCCGCTACATCTGCTGGGATACGGCGGTGGAAGAGGATTCCGACGAAGGACGGCATATGCTGCGGCATGAGCTGGCGCATGTCCGGGAAAAGCACAGCGCCGACAAGCTCTTTATGGAGCTGGCCTGCGCTCTTTTCTGGTGCAATCCCGTTTTCCATCTGTTCAGAAAAGAATTGTCCCTGGTCCATGAATTTATTGCCGATGAAAAGGCTACCGGGCAGGAAGCGCCGGCAGCTTACGCAGCCTGTATCCTGCTGCAGCCTTTCGGCCATGCCCCGGAGCTTTTTTCCAATACCTTTTTTCATCCTCCGGTCAAGCGACGGCTGCGCATGCTGCTCCGGCCTTCCGGTAACGGCCGCGCCTATCTGAGAAGGCTGCTGGTCATTCCGCTGCTGGCTGTCGTTGCCGTGCTGTTCAGCTTTACCCAATATCCCGGACTGCAGGTCACGCTGACGAAAGTAACCGGCGCTACCTCGGGGAATATGCTGTTTCCGGATGAGCCGGCTGCCGCTATGCCGGCAGATACGGTTCCGGATGCAAAAAAACCTGCCGCGCAGCGCGTACCGCCTCCGCCCCCTCCGGCTCCTTCGCAAAAATCGAAGACACCTCCTCCTCCACCGCCGGCCCCGCCGCGTCAAAAGGACAGCCGCGGCTTCGATACCAGCCGTAATGCCTTATACACTTTTGTACAAAAGATGCCCGAATTCCCGGGAGGCGACAAAGCGATGATGAACTATCTCAGAGAGCATGTCCGTTATCCCGCAGAAGCCAGGGAAGAAAATATTCAAGGTACCATAATCGTCCAGTTTATCGTGAGCCCGGACGGCAGCCTCAGTAATATAAAGACTATAGGAGCCCACAAAGGCGGCGGGCTGGAGGAAGAAGCGGTCCGGATCGTGAAGACCATGCCCCGCTGGCAGCCCGGCATACAGGATAACAAACCCGTACGGGTACAGTATGCGCTGCCCATCCGGTTCATGCTGCAGGCGAGCGGTCCCGCGCGCAGCGCAGCCGATAGCAGCCGGAACGGCCCCGCCGCGAACAAAGTCTATACATTTGTGGAAAAGATGCCTGCCTTCCCCGGCGGAGATGAGGCCCTCATGCATTATCTCCGCGACCATATCCATTACCCCGATGTAGCCCGGGAAAAGAATATACAGGGCACAGTGGTCGTGCAGTTTATCGTGGGCACGGATGGCAGCCTCAGCCACGTACATACGGTAGAAAAACCTAAAGGCGGCGGCCTGGAAGAAGAAGCCATACGGGTAGTGCAGGCTATGCCCCGCTGGCAGCCCGGCTCACAGGACGGGAAGCTGGTAGTGGTACAATATTCGCTGCCCGTAAGGTTTTTATTGCAGTAAAGCGTCAACCGATTTGGCCTATTGACCTAAGACTGCCGGATCAACGTGTACCCTTAACCGTGATAAATCAGGACACCGTGTGGGGTTGCCGGAGCCGTCCGGGGACCGGCAGCGGTACACGCCGGCAGTTTTATTCTTTCACCCGGAAAGCCCGGGTCACCGCATTATAATCCCGCAGATCCACATCGGGATGCATTTCCAACAGCTGGGCATCGATAAAGACCACCTTGGCCGTAGCCGCACCGGGGCGGGTTACTGCGTTATCGCCAACCGGGGATGCATCTACTGTTATATAGCCTGCGTTGTGGATAACGCCATAGGAGTTTCCGTTAAACACTTCCGGAAGGGCTTCATAAAAATCATTGTTCCCGAAGGCAAGATATACCAGCACGGCGCCATGATCATAGACCGCATCGGAAAGCTCCGGTACATCAAAAGAAACAGAATAGACAAGCCCGTCCTCATCCAGCGTCCAGTCATCGGCAGCCACCGGGAATACCAGGCTGGTGGCATTGTTGACTTCCCGTACTTCTTTTTTAGTGCAAGCGGTAAATGCCGTAGTGCTCACGAAAGCGGCAAGCAGCAAAAGTGCAGTTATCTTTTTCATATCCTTGGTTTTAACGGTTTATAAAAACAGGTTTCTTGCTATGGCGGATCAAATTCCAGGCCATCCGCAGCGGCGGGGAAAGCCGTAAGGGACAAGGCGGGGACCAGCGGCCGTTAAAAGGGATGAAGTGGCGGCGGAATTTTACAAGAGGCAAGCAAACCGACACCTCCTGATCCGGGATGTCTGCAGGGCTATTCATACACAAATTCCCCGAACTCGCCCCGGATCAGCACCGATTTCCGGGCCGCTTCCTCCACCCGGCCGACGCGCTGCGCTTCCACGCCGAAAGACTGCGCAATCCCGATGATATCATCCGCCGTCTCCTCCGGGACATACAGCTCCATACGATGTCCCATATTAAAGACCTGGTACATTTCTTTCCAGGGTGTGCCGGATTGCTCATGGATCATCCGGAACAGGGGCGGCAGCACAAACAACCGATCCTTTACCACCCTCAGCTTTTCGATAAAATGCAGCACCTTGGTCTGCCCCCCTCCGCTGCAATGCACCATGCCGTGAATCTGCGGCCGGAAGGCTTCCAGCACCTTCCGGATCACCGGCGCATAGGTACGGGTAGGAGACAGCACCAGCTTCCCGACCGTGACCGCCCCGTAGCCGGGAATGTCTACCGTATCGGTCAGCTTTTTGGCGCCGCTGTAGACCAGCTCTCCGGGCACGGCGGGATCAAAGGTTTCGGGGTATTTTCCGGAAAGGGCATGCTCGAATACATCATGTCGTGCAGCGGTCAGCCCATTGCTGCCCATGCCCCCGTTATATTCTTTTTCGTATATGGCTTTCCCGTAAGCCGCCAGCCCTACGATCACATCCCCCGCCCGGATGCGGTCGTTGCTGATGACATCCGCACGCGGCATGCGGCAGGTCACGGTGGAGTCCACGATGATGGTCCGCACCAGATCGCCCACATCGGCGGTTTCCCCGCCGGTGGAATATATGGATACGCCATAGCCGCGGAGCTCTTCGAGGATTTCTTCAGTGCCCTGGATGACGGCGGCAATAACCTCTCCCGGTATCTTCTTTTTATTCCGGCCGATGGTGGAGGACAGCAGGATGTTTTCGGTGGCGCCCACGCAGAGCAGGTCATCGGTATTCATCACGATGGCGTCCTGCGCAATGCCCCGCCATACGCTCATATCCCCCGTTTCTTTCCAGTAGGCATAAGCCAGCGAGGATTTGGTACCGGCCCCGTCTGCATGCATCAGGTTGCACCAGGCGGGATCCCTGCCCAGGATGTCGGGTATTACCTTACAGAACGCCCGGGGATAAAGCCCTTTGTCGAGATGCCGGATGGCGGCATGTACGTCGTCTTTGGTAGCCGACACCCCGCGAAGATCGTAATTGGATTGGGTCAAGATACAAGCTGTTTTAAACCACGAAAGGGATACAAAAATACATTTTTCCCCCGCATTCCCATCCGCCCGGCTGCTATCCTGCCCCTATGGCGCAGGCTGCTGCTGCGCTCACCAGCCCCCCGTGCAGGGGCTGCACCAGGAAGACCAGCTCCGCCGAGGCGGGGTCTGTACCCTCCGGCAGCTCCATGTCCAGGCTTCCGTCGCGCGCGGCGGCGGTGGCCACTGCACGCACGATCTGCACATGATGCAGCTTCCGCCCGGCATTTTCGCCCGCCGTCACCTTTTGCCCTCCTTCTTTCTGCACCAGCACGATCCGCAGCAGCTGACCGGGGTACGACCCCTTCAGGGTATAGCTGACCCTGATCTTTGAACCGACAGCCATTGCGCTGGCCTGTATACCGGGCATCTTTGCCGTGCTCTTTTCCAGCTTGCGGATGGCGCCGTATACAGCCGAGGCATCATAGCCTTTGGTCTGACGGCCGCCGTTGATCACCAATTGCGGCGTATATACTTCGTGGTTAAACAGGGTGTCATACATTTCCTGCCGCCGGCTGTAGGCAGCATCGCTGTACGGATCTCTCCAGCCCTGCCGGTTGAAATAATCTACATGATAGCAGAGCACATACACGTTTTTACCGGCATACTCCCGCTGTACTTTTTCCATCAACAGCTCGGCAGGAGGACAGCTGGCGCAGCCCTCCGACGTAAAAAGCTCCAGCACCACAAAGTCCGCTGTATCCTTTGCCGGCTGCGCCTGCAGGCAGGATGTCCCGATCATGACCAGGAACATGGCAATAATCATCCGCATATTGAATCCTCTTTTCAAAAATTAAATATACTTACTTTTGATCAGCCGCAATCTTATGCCGCACATCGCTTCCTATATCGACCATACCCTGCTGGCTCCCTTCTCCACCGGTGCAGATATCGCCAACCTCTGCAGGGAGGCCCTGCAATACGGGTTTGCGGCCGTATGTGTGCCTCCTTATTATGTGCGGGAGGCAAAGCAGCGATGCGGAGAAAGCCACGTAAAAACCGCCACGGTCATCGGCTTTCCTTTTGGCTATTCGGCCATTGCCGCCAAAGCGGCAGAGATGACGAAGGCCATTGCCGCCGGCGCGGATGAGCTGGATATGGTCGTTAACCTCGCCGCCCTCAGGAACGGGGACTGGTCTTTTCTGGAAACCGAGATCAGCGCCATCCTCCCGATGGTCCGTGAAAACGGCAGGATCATCAAGCTGATCATCGAAAGCGGCATGCTCACGGAAGCGGAGATCATCCGCTGCTGCGACCTCTACAGCCGGTATCCGGTACATTTTTTGAAGACTTCCACCGGGTATGCGGAAAAGGGGGCCACGGTGGAAGCGGTACGGATCATGCGGAAGCACCTGCCCCCCGAGATACGCATCAAAGCTTCCGGAGGGATTCGTACCTTTGTCCAGGCCAGGGCCATGCTGGCCGCCGGGGCCGCGCGGCTGGGATGCAGCGCCGGGGTCCGGATCGTGAAGGAGGAGGAAGAAAATAAAAGATAATTCATTCCGAATGAAACAGCTGATCGTCCTGCTGCTGGCAGGTATCTTTTCCCTGCAGGCCACCGCCCAGGAAGTTTCCGAAGTACCTTACAACAACAGCGGTCTTTCCATATTCAAGGATCCGCGGGTGGATATGCTGGTCCGCCGGCAGATCTATACCAATACCATTGCATTGCGCAATATCTCCGGCTACCGCATACAGGTGCTCAGCACCATGAACCGGAACAATGCCATGGAAACCAAGGCGCGGCTGATGCAGCTTTTCCCGAATTACAATACCTATCTTTCGTATCAGTCTCCTTACTTCCGCGTCCGGATCGGGGATTTCCGTACACAGCAGGATGCTTCGACTCTGCAGCAGGATGTAAGCCAGTATTTCCAAAGCGGGGTGTTTATCGTCCGGGATGTCATCAGGATCGATCCCGAAAAAGCACTTTTCAATAACAGCGATGATTCAGACGATTAAGCAGTTGGCCCGGACGCTGGCGCCGGAATTTATCGGCATCCGCCGGCACCTGCACGCCCACCCGGAGCTTTCTTTCCATGAAACCGCCACCTCGGCCTTTATCCGCGGACAGCTTGACGCCTGGGGCATTTCCTTCCGCGCACCCGTCGCAGATACCGGCATCGTGGCGCTGATCAGGGGAAAAAACCCCGGCAAAAAAACCATTGCCCTGCGGGCCGATATGGATGCGCTGCCCATTGAGGAAGCCAACGAAGTACCCTACCGCTCCCTGAACCCCGGGATCATGCATGCCTGCGGCCATGACGTTCACACCACCTGCCTGCTGGGTGCCGCCCGCATCCTGCAGGAAATGCGCGACCAGTGGGAAGGTACCGTGAAGCTGATCTTTCAGCCGGGCGAGGAAAAACATCCCGGGGGAGCCAGCCTGATGATCAAAGACGGCGCCCTGGAAGATCCCCGTCCCGATGCCATCCTCGGTCTGCATGTGCTGCCCGAGATGGAAACGGGGCTGCTGGGCTTCCACAGCGGCATGTACATGGCCAGCGCCGACGAGCTGTATTTCACCATCCGCGGCAAGGGCGGTCATGCTGCCGCTCCCCACCTGACGGTCGATACCATACTGGTAGCTTCCCATCTGGTGGTAAGCCTGCAGCAGATCATCAGCCGCAACTGCAACCCCCTCTCTCCTTCCGTACTGTCGGTCTGCGCCTTTAACGGAGGCCATACCACCAATGTGATCCCTTCCGAGGTAAAGCTGATGGGCACCTTTCGCGCGATGGACGAAGCGTGGCGCTTCCGTGCGCACGAGCTGATCCGCCGGCAGGCCGCCGAGCTGGCCCGTGCCATGGGCGCGGAGATCGATATCGACATCCTGGTAGGCTACCCTTGTGTTTATAACAACGAGGAAGTAACGGCCAGGGCGCAGGCCCTCAGCGGCGAATACATGGGCGGCAGTAATATAACGGAAACGCCCAAACGCATGGGTGCGGAGGACTTTGCTTTCTACTCCCAGGAGATCCCTGCCTGCTTCTTCCGGCTGGGTACGGGCAACAAGGCCAGGGGCATCAGCTCCGGCGTACATACTCCCACCTTCGATATCGACGAAAGCGCCATCGAGATCGGCATGGGCGCCATGGCCTGGCTGGCGGCACAATGGTGAAAAGCCGCCGCTTATCTCATCATCACCTTTAAAAAATAAAAAGCGGCCATCAGCGGGGCGCTGGCAAGGTCTACGCAAAAGGCGGCCAACGGCAATACCAGCCAGGCCCAGAGCGGGTATACATACCTTGTGGCCATGCCCTCCGTACAGCTGTGCAGGGCCGGAAACAGCTTTTCTCTATAATGCCACAGGATCAGGAAGGTCAGCAGCAGGTAGTATGGGATCCGTATAACGAAGGGAGTGAGCAAACCCATAAAGGTCATGTCCCATACCAGAATATTCAGCCAGATGGGAATGGACATGAGCGCCCCCATAATACAGGTGCGGCTGTAGAGCAGCAGCCCGGCCGTGATGATCTGGCAGATGCCGATAAAGGATTTGAAAGGCTCATGATCCGCCAGGTACCACGAAAGGCGAAACAGGCTCAGGTCTTTCAGCGGGGTGTTCAGCTCTTCGGGGGAAACGCCGAACTGTCCGCCGGTCAGTTTGGCCTGGCCATATTTTATCAGCGTGTAGGCAAGCGATATCCTTGCCGCCAGGATGAAATAATCAAACGCCCGTTGTCTGGATATCTTCACGTCCTGTATCTGTCTTTTTATTTCTATTCCCCGGCAATATCCTTTTGCGCACCCGTATTCACCGCATATCCCTGCAGCTCCATCCGGGAAAAAGGATCTACTTTTCCGGCATATAATGTATCCACCGTTCCCCGGGGAATTTCCAGGCGACTGCGCTCAAGATCGTAATCCAGGGATGCAATATGCGCAGCGGTATCCAGACGGACCGTGCCGGCAGACAGTATAAGATGCAGCCGTTTCAGCCGGACAGCTCCGATATCGGCACTCGCATTCGTTCCCGCTTTCAGCACGAGGATATCGTCCTGATGAAACTTTTCCAGTGTCATCAGCCCGTTGCTGAAACGAACAGAAGCAAGGGAAGGCGCCTGCACCACAAAAGCATTAATATCGTTCAGGTAAGGAAGAGGCTCCGTCAGGATGCTATCGGAAGAAAGAAAGAGGGTATCTTCCTGCACATGATACCGGATCAGAGGCCCGAGCTTCCCCCTTATCCGGAGGATGCAGCTGTCGCCGGAAACCGTCTGACGGACTCCGAAATGCAGGTTGCTGTTCGCATAATGGCCGGATGAGCCTACCCGTAAAAGATGCAGGTCGGCCACGACATGATGAAAAGGAGGCAGCCTGTGCGATTCTATTTTACCCAGCGCGATATCGGCGCGGTTCTGCAAATGTCCTGCCTTATATTCCACTGCCATCAGCCAGTTATAGAGAAAAAGGGACAGCAGGCCGAGAAACAATACCGCGATCAGTAATTTATTGCTGTTCTTCATGATGTAATATTTGTATTTATCTGTTTTTGCCGGCTTCTTTCCGACGGAACTGCTCGTATTGCTTACCAAGCTCATCCCATGCAATGTCCAGCAGCGCTATCTTCCGGAAGAGCTGGGGCAATTCTTCGCGGAAGAACTGCTCGCTGCGGATTTTCTTCAGCTTTCGGACGGCATCCGCGCCGACAAAATAGCCCAGGCCGCGGCGGGTGTAAATGATCTCCTGCTGCTGCAGGTATTCATAAGCCCGCATCACCGTATTGGGGTTGACCTCCAGGTCCACCGCCAGCTCCCGTACGGAGGGCACCCTGTCCTCAGGCGCCCATTGTCCGGATTGTATCCGGTCGCAGACATATTCCGCGATCTGGAGATAAATGGCCTGTGTATGGTTGAATTCCATCCTTTCTGATTTTAAACCGCTGATAGCTCAGCGCTGCCGTTCTTTCAACTTTAATACTACTACACCGCAGAGCAGCAGCGGCATCACCAAATAAAGTGCCCCGAATCCTGTTCGAACCGGTTTGCCAAGGTCTACCATCATGAAGGAATTTTCCCAGCTCACCACTTTATCATTTGTCTTCCTGACCACCATAAAGCCTACACTTCCGTATAGGTTCTGCATACTCGGATGATAGTAGGTAGCCGCCTTCCCGGTGACCGGCTTGTCGGGGAACAACATTTTAAGGGTAGCGGTATTGACGATTAGAAACACCAGAAGAAGGACTATGGAAGCAATAACGGCTTTTACAAAAGCATATTTCCGGAACAGCAGGAAGCATACCAGGGCAAAGGCCTGGACCGTAAAATTCAACAGGATAATCACCCTTGTACTGCCCGCTCCCAGATCCAAGAAATCATTTGCCGGCTGATGATTGGCGGCGCGGCTCACCGTATCCACGACATGCGCCGCCGCCAGGCAGGGATAGAACAATGCTGTAAATACGACGGGGTACAGGACCACACCCAGCAATACGGCCACCAGCATACGTTCCAGGGGAGAAACCGGCAGCAGCAGCTCCTGTGTATTCCCTGAGCTGTCGCCCAGGCGGCTGAACAAGGTGGAGCAAAACATTCCGCCGCCGAAGATGAGACCGGTAAAATAAGCCAGCCCCTGCATTGGCATACCAAGATCACCCGCAAAAGCAAAGAAAAGCAGGAAAAACAACAGGACGCCCGTATAAGCCAATGCACCAAGGCCGTACAGCTTGCGGTTTTCCACCCATTGCTTTCGGAACAGGTAACCAAAACGTGTAAACGAGAATTGCATAAAAAAGATTTTTACCGGTTAAAGAGCGGCAGTACCTGCGGCTTTTCGGCCAGCACGGCATTAAAGAACATCTCCATGTCCATCTTCGTATGTTCTCCGTCCGTATTTTGCGCCACTACGGCATAGCCTTTGAGCGCGCCTTCGCTAAACAGCAGGCCGGGCACTTCAGACGGTTCCATCACCTGGTGAAAAGCAAGCTTTTCGGTGATCCGGTCTACCGACTCATGCAGGATAATACGATGGTCGTCAAGGATGAGCACTTCATCGATGAGACTGTCCAGGTCTTTTACCTGGTGTGTGCTGATCAGGATCAGCTGCCCGGGTAGCAGGTTGCCCGCCATCAGTTTTCTGAATTGTCTTTTGGAAGGAATATCCAGTCCGTTGGTAGGCTCGTCCATCAGCAGGATACGGGCCTTTGTGGCCAGCGCAAAGCTGATCAGCACTTTTTTCTGCTGGCCGTGGCTGATCCGGCGGAGCTGCGCATCCCGCGGCACTTCAAATGTATTCAGATACTGATAAAAGGCTTCCCGGTCAAAAGCGGGATAAAAAGGCGTATAGGTGCCGAGATAGCTTTCTACCGTCACATCCGGCATATAAAACGCTTCGGGCAGCAGGAATACCTGTTGCAAAAATTCCGGCTCCCGTCGCCCCGGCCGGAATCCCAACACTTCGCAGCTGCCTTTTACGGGAAACAGCAACCCGCAAAGCTGGTAGAGCAAGGTACTTTTCCCCGTGCCGTTCCGGCCCAGCAGACCGCAGATATGCCCGGCCTCCAGCTGGAGGCTGAGGTCTTCCAGTACGGAGCGCCCCTTTCGGTAGGTAAAAGAAAGCTGTGATACGGTGATCATGTAAAGAATGTTTTAGTGTACTACATTACTAATACAGTACAAATATATCAACTTCCGGTTATCTTCCAAATTATTTTTGAAAAGGGATAAACGGGGTCGTTCCGACCCGGCTCTCAATAAAAAAGCTGTCCCGCCTCAGGCGGGACAGCGATAGATCAATTAAGAACAATTGTTTTACAGCTCCGGATAAAGCGGGAACTGCTGCATAAATTCGTTCACCGCCCCCTTCACGGAACGGATCTTTTCTTCATTGTCGGCATCGGCCAGCAGCGTATCGATCCATTCCACCACCTGCGGCATATGCGCTTCGCTGAGCCCGCGCGTGGTAATGGCCGGCACGCCCACCCGTATGCCCGAGGTCACAAAAGCCGACTTGTCGTCATACGGCACCATGTTCTTGTTGACCGTGATATCCGCCTTTACGAGTACCTGCTCGGCTTTTTTACCCGTAATGTTTTTATTGCGCAGATCGATCAGCAGCAGGTGGTTGTCCGTGCCGCCGGATACGATCTGGTAGTTCTTGTCCACGAAGGATTTTGCCATAGCCTGGGCATTTTTAATGACCTGCTGTGCATAGGTGCCGTATTCATCGGTCAGCACCTCAAAGAAGGACACGGCTTTTGCTGCGATAACATGCTGCAGGGGACCGCCCTGTATACCGGGGAAAACGGCCAGGTCCAGCAGGGAGCTCATCATGCGGATCTCGCCCTTGGGTGTCTTTAGTCCGAAAGGATTCTCAAAATCCTTACCCATGAGGATCATTCCGCCCCGCGGGCCGCGCAGGGTCTTGTGGGTAGTGGTGGTCACCACATGACAATGCTCAAAAGGCGAGCTGAGGAGACCCTTGGCGATGAGGCCGGCCGGATGGGCAATGTCTGCCATCACAAAAGCCCCTATCTTATCGGCGATCTCGCGGATACGTTTATAGTCCCAGTCCCGGCTGTATGCCGAGGCGCCGCAAATGATCAGCTTCGGGCGTTCCAGCTCCGCCAGCTGCTCCATCTTATCATATTCCACCAGGCCCGTCTCGCGATCCACTCCATAAAAGTATGGCTGATACAGCTTCCCGGAGTAGTTAACGGCGGAACCGTGAGTGAGGTGTCCGCCCATGCTCAGGTCCAGCCCCAGGATCTTATCGCCGGGCTGTAGCAGGGCCTGCATGACTGCAGCATTGGCCTGCGCGCCGGAATGCGGCTGCACGTTGGCATATTCCACACCGAACATCTGTTTGGCACGGTCTATCGCCAGCTGCTCGCTCTGATCCACTACCTCGCATCCGCCATAATACCGGCGTCCGGGATACCCTTCGGCATATTTGTTGGTCATCACGTTTCCCATGGCCTGCATCACCTGCAAGCTGGTAAAGTTTTCCGAGGCAATCAGCTCCAGGCCCTGGCGCTGGCGCTGCAATTCCTCATGGATGAGATCGAAGATCTGCTGGTCTTTCTGCATACTGTAAAGCAAGTGCGGTTAGCGGTAAAAGAAATTTTTGCAAAAATACAAATTCCGGCTGCCAAATCACAAATTCTCCGCAGGATACCGCTCATGCCGTCCGGAAAATTTATAGTAATTTCACGCCCACCGAAAGTAATATCCATGAAGGCCATCATTCCCGTAGCAGGAGCAGGCACCAAGCTGCGCCCCCATACCTACACGCAGCCAAAGGCGCTCATGCCGCTTGCCGGGAAAACCATACTCAGCTTTATTATCGATCAGCTGTCCTCCGCCGGGATACGCGACTTTATATTTGTGGTCGGCTACCTCGGAGAGAAGATACAGGATTATGTAGAAGAGAAATATCCCCGGCTGAATTGCCATTTTGTACAGCAGAACATACGGGAGGGAACCGGTCAGGCCATCGCGCTCACTCGTTCCGTAGTGGGGGATGACGAGGTATTCATCGTCATGGGCGATACCATCTGCGAGTTTGATATCGATGCCGTAATGCAGCTTCCCGGCTCCGCGCTGGGCCTGAAAAAGGTAGACGATCCCCGGAGCTTCGGGGTGGCCGAAATGGACGAGGAAGGGCATATTATAAGGGTCGTTGAAAAACCGCAGATCCCGGTTTCCAATATGGCCCTCGTGGGTTTATACAAAATCAAGGAAACTGCGGAACTGTTCGACTGCCTCGAAGAAAACTACCATAAAAAAATCACTTCCCACGACGAGTACCACCTTACCGACGGGCTGCAGGGCATGCTGCAGAAGGGCATCGCCTTTACCCCCTTTAAGGTGGCCAACTGGTTCGATTGCGGACGGAAGGAAACCTTGCTGGAATCCAACGCCACCCTGCTCAAAAAATATGGTTCCGGTCCCCCTACCGATGCCGTCACCGAAAATACCATCATCATCCCTCCCGTCAGCATTGCCGGCGGCTGCAACATCGCTCATTCCATTATCGGGCCCAACGTAGCCATCGGGGAAAATACCGTTATCCGCGCTTCCATCGTAAAGGATTCCATCATCGGGGCTTACTCGCACCTGCATGAAGTAGTGCTGACCTCTTCACTGATCGGCAGCGATGCCAACATACGCGGACTCACACAAAGCCTGAACATCGGGGACAATACGGAGATCGACCTGGGCTGAGACAGCCTCCCGGAGCATTACCCTTTCCGGAACAGCCATTTGCCCATTTCCCGCAGGGTGACCTTTTTGCCGTATAGCAGGATACCGGTCCGGTAGATCTTTGCGGCGATCCAGGTCGTCAGCAGAAAACCCAGCACCAGGAAAAGCATAGAGAGGGCCAGCTGCCACCACGGTACCCCGAAAGGGATCCGGACGATCATCACCAGCGGGGACGACAGGGGAAAAAGGCTTGCGCCCACAGACAGCGGGCTGTTGGGCTGCTGTATGGCATTGAACATGATAAAAAAGGAAAGGATCAGCGGGAGCGTCAGGGGAAAGGTCAGGGACTGCGATTCGGCGGCATCATGATCTACCGCGGAGCCCACCGCAGCATACAGCGAGGCGTACAACAGGTAGCCGCCCAGGAAATAAAACAAAAAGCAGACGATGATGAGCGTCACCGGCAAGGCGGTCACCACATCATGCACCTTGTGCAGGACCTCGGCAGCCTGCTGGGCCTGCGGCTGCGCATTTTGAACGGCTGCGGCCTGCTGGGCCAGCCCGGGAGCCAGCGCCCCGGCTACGAAAAAGAGCACCAAACCCAGCACCAGCCAGATGAGGAACTGGGTAAGGCCCACGCCCGCGATACCCACGATCTTGCCGGCCATCAGTTGAAACGGCTTTACCGAAGAGATGATCACTTCCGCAATGCGGTTGGTTTTTTCCTCCATCACTCCGCGCATCACCTGCATTCCGAAGAACAGGAGCACAAAATAGATCATAAAGCCGGCGATGTAGCCCACCGCGGTGGCCGCATAGGTAATATAGGTGGTGTCCCCGCCGCCGCTGCCGGCCTGGATGAGCGATACATCCGCCTTGATGGCGTCCAGCTGCGCCTGGTCAATACCGGCCGCTACCATCCGCTGCTGCTCGATGACATGATCAAGCTGACCGGTGATATAGGAATAGGCGCCGAGGCCCAGCTGGTTCTGCCCGTAAAAGGTAAAACCCTCCGGCTTGTCCAGCTCAAAGCGGGGAATAAACAGCAGTCCGGTATAACCCTGACGGGCATACTTCTGCCGGTAAGCCGAGGGATCGCTGCTTCCGACAAAAGAGAAATGGATATTTTCCCCGTCTTTCAGCTTCCCGCGGAACTGGCCCGTTTCGTCGATAACGGCAATATGCTGAACTTCCCGGTTACCTCCGCTGGCGAGGAATACCTGTAAACCGATAAACAGGATGAAGATAACCGGCACCAGCAGCGTGATGACGATGAAGGATTTTTTCCTTACACGGCTGAGGTACTCGCGTTTGATGATCAGCCAGGTTTTATGCATGGAGCGGGTTGATTTGATAATTTGATGATTTGATGATGAGCCGATTTACCTTTGCTCCCTGCAGGGACGGGGCTCACCCCTTTCCTTCTACCCTTTGCCTTTTACCTTTTACCTCTTACCTCTTCAGGGGTCCTCACCTGCCGTATAAACACGTCGTTGATCGTCGGCAATATCTCATGAAAGGCCTGCACGCCATAGCCCTGCTGTATAAAATAACTTAGCATCTCGTTGGTGGAATGACCGTCCTTCAGCTTTACGGTCACTTCGGCTCCTGCGGTTCTTTCCACGGTAAAGCTGTCTGTTGCCTGCACAAGTCCCGCGGGGGGAGCATCGAGCAGCACGCTGAACTCGGATCGCTTGAAATCCTGCTTGATCTGCTGCACCGCACCGTCCAGCACCTTCCTGCCGCGGTGCACCAGTACAATATGATTACAGATCTCCTCCACCTGCTCCATGCGGTGCGTGGAGAAGATGATGGTGGTACCCTTCGCGCTGAGCCGGAAGATCTCCTCCTTGATCAGATTGGTGTTGATGGGATCCAGACCGGAAAAAGGCTCATCCAGGATCAGCAGGCTGGGTTCGTGCAGGATGGTGACGATGAACTGTACCTTCTGCTGCATGCCTTTGCTGAGATCGCCCACCGGTTTGTTCCGCCAGCTGTCCAGCTCAAAACGGCTCATCCAGAAACGGCACCGCTCCCGGGCCTCGCTTTCGGACAGGCCGCGCAGCCGGGCCAGATAAAGCACATGCTCCGCCGTTTTCATCTTTTTATACAGCCCTCTTTCTTCGGGCATATAGCCGATGCGGGCAGCATGCTGCTTGGGATCAAACGGTTGTTCTTCAAAAAAGAGCTGACCTTCGTCGGGATAAAATATGCCGGTGATCATGCGCAGCAGCGTGGTCTTTCCGGCCCCGTTAGGGCCCAGCAGGCCGAAAATAGCGCCGGCGGGGATGGTAAAGCTGATATCATCTACCGCGCGATGCCCTTCATACTGCTTCTTCAGGTGCTCCAGTCGAATAATCGGATCCATAAGATACCCTGTCTTCTTCCGGGATCAGAAAGGAAGATCGTCGTCAGCAGATTCCTGGGAAGGATTATACTGTTCACGCGGCTCCTGTGAGGTATTATAGTTCGGCTGGGGATCAACACTACCTCCTCCATCGGGAAGCGCCTCGATACGCCAGGCCCGCACATCGGTATACCAACGTCCGTTGTACTCGCGGCTTTCCACGTCGATGCTGGCCTTCAGGTTGGCGCCCTCGTTGAAGGCATTCACCTGGCTGATGGTATCGCCCCAGGTGACGCAGCAGACCTTTTTGGGAAAACGGTCGCCGCTTGTCTCCAATACGAAACCCCCTTTCGACCAGGGTCCGTTCTTTCCTTCGCCAGTCTGTACCGGCAGCTTCTGAATCAGTTTTCCAGTTATTTCAAGACTCATAAAAAGTTTTTAGCAGTTTAGCAGTTAAATACAAAAATACTAAATTCAGCGGGTGTACAAAACAGGAATATATAAGATAGAGCGCACAGCTTACCGTTTTGGCCTGATAGGTTGAGAGCGGCTTTTGTATGCCGGCCATACAGCATACAACGATCTTTAAAATTAATTATCAGCCATCCCCGCATAAAAATTTCGTGAGCGGCAAAAAAAGGAATAAATTTTTTGATCAATCTACATCCGCGACCGCTCGGCGCGGAGCAGCAGCCCTGGCGTGTTCCAGACTTTAAAAAGTAATCAAATCCTTTCCTGTCCTCGCTTTCTGAAAATTTTCATATACTTGAAAAAATTATGTCTGCTAAATATTTATCATAAATTAGCATGGTGTATTTTTGCCGACAGAAACAAGCAAGAATGAATTTTTTTTTTCAACATTTTCTTAAGATATTCGTCCTCCTGTCCAAAAAATTATCCGTCGTACACACCCGGGAAATTTTTTAGCAAATTCGGATTATCCTTAATTAAAATAATAGAAAATTATTTGTTTCAATGGAGCGCACTTGCGAACAGGTATGGGAAAAGTGTCTAAATATAATTAGGGATATCGTTGAGTGGCAACCCTATAAAACATGGTTCGAACCTATTAAACCGGTAAAGCTTGAAACGAACGTATTGACGATCCAGGTACCCAGTCAGTTTTTTTACGAATATCTGGAAGAACACTACATAGGTCTCTTAGGCAAAACCATCAAGCGTGAGCTGGGGAAAGAAGCAAGGCTGGAATACCGCATCGTGGTAGAGAACGGCAACACCACCCAACGGCCGGTAACGGTAAATATGCCTATGCACTTTAGCAAACCGGCTCCCGGAAACGAGCTGGATTTTCCGTTGGTGATCAATACCAACCCGGTGAATCCCTTCGTGATCCCGGGACTCAAACGTGTGCAGATAGACCCGCAGCTGAATCCCAATTATACTTTTGATTCCTACATAGAGGGCGACTGCAACCGGGTAGCCCGCCGGGCGGGCAAAACGGTGGCGGAAAAGCCCGGCAGCACCTCTTTCAATCCCCTCGTTATCTATGGCGGTGTAGGTCTGGGAAAGACCCATCTGGGACAGGCCATCGGCAATGCGGTAAAAGAGCAGCATCCGCATAAAGCTGTTTTGTATGTAAGTGCGGAAAAGTTTATCAATCAGTTCATCGACAGCGGCAAACGCAGCGAGATAAATGATTTCATCCATTTCTACCAGCTGATTGACGTGCTGATCATTGACGATATACAGTTCTTTGCCCGGGCCGAAAAAACCCAGGAAGCCTTCTTTGCTATCTTCAATCATCTTCACCAGTCCGGGAAACAGCTGGTGCTCACTTCAGACAAGCCGCCCAAGGACCTCGAAGGCCTGCAGGAGCGGCTGCTGAGCCGGTTCCGCTGGGGGCTGAGCGCAGACCTGCAGATACCGGATTTTGAAACCCGGATGGAGATCCTGGATACCAAGATGAAGGCGGACGGGCTTGAGATGCCCCGGGAGGTGGTCAAATATGTCGCCTATAATATCCAAAGCAACATCAGGGAGCTGGAAGGCGCGCTCATTTCGCTACTGGCCCAGTCCTCCCTCAATAAAAAGGACATTGACCTTGACCTGGCCCGGAAAGTGCTGAAATCCTTTGTAAAAACCTCATCTAAAGAGATCACCATCAGCAGCATACAGAAAATGGTGTGCGATTACTTCAGCGTTCCCTATGATAAGGTACTGCAGAAAACGCGCAAGCGGGAAATCGTACAGGCCCGGCAGATCACCATGTTCCTGGCCAAGCAGTTTACCAAAAATTCGCTCAAAACGATCGGGGAACATTTTGGAGGCCGGGATCATACCACCGTCATCCACTCCTGCCAGACGGTAAAGGACCTGATGGACACCGACAACGCCTTTAAGGAAAGCGTTTCGGAACTGCAGCAAAAGGTACAGCTCGCCGCTATGTAATTTTAAAAATATTCCTATTTTTGCAGCCCCGGAAGGAAGGGTGAGGTGCCTGAGTGGCCGAAAGGAGCAGTTTGCTAAACTGTCGTACGGTTAATCGCTGTACCGCGGGTTCGAATCCCGCCCTCACCGCAAGTCCGCCAATGGCCCCGCATCAGCGGGGCATTTTTATTCCCCGGCAGCGTGGCAAGCTTGCTTGCCTGAGCAGGCGGGGAATAAAAATGAAAGTGAGCGTAGCGAACGCCATTGGTGGACTTTAGCCACCCCTTCCAGGGATCACCGAGCAAAGCGAGGTAATCCCGGACCAAATTCCCCGGACCAGATGCGCAAAACAAAAAAATGAAGACGGGCGAAAGCCGTCTTCGGGTGCGATAATATGAACTTTAGCCACCCTTTATGGGATCACCGAGCGCAGCGAGGTAATCCCCTGCTCCAGCGTGGCAAGCTTGCTTGCCTGAGCAGGCGGGGAATAAAAATGAAAGTGAGCGTAGCGAACGCCATTGGTGGACTTTAGCCTCCCTTTATGGGATCACCGAGCGCAGCGAGGTAATCCCGGCGCGCTAATAATTCAGCTTCTCATTGATATCATACCGCACGCCCTCATAACCCAGTATCCTGCGCATGAGCCCGAGCTGGCCAAAAAGATAGCCCACCCGGTCGGTGGCCATCCCCACCATATTCAACTTGTTTTCCGTGACAAACTCCACCTTCATCCCGAACGCATAGGGTTCGTGCAGCTCTTCCTCACTAATCGAAAGCAGGCGCTTATACAGTTTTGGCGAGATGGTATGCCATTCCTTCTTTAACACGTCCAGCGAAGGATAATCCAGCTTTTCGTCCAGGGCCCTGGCATTCTCAAAAAAGGAGCTGTTCGGGTCGGTCTCCGCGATACCTAGTATGCCTGCCAGCCAATAACGGCAGTTTACCAGATTGCCCGCCATCCAGACGATATGGTTGGTCCTTCCCTCAATACGCTTCAGGACGTCCTTTGTCTCAACACCCGCTAAAATGTTGTCAAACATCTGGGTGTGCATCCTGAATGCCGGGATAATGATCTCCAGCGATTTCGAAACAGGCTGATCCATCGTTTTCAGTTTATGTTCTGTTATTTCTGAATAGTGATGTTCACCATCCACATGATGCCGTACTTATCTTTCACATCGCCGTAAATATCGCCCCATACCTGTTTTTCCAGGGGATGCCCTTCTTTTCCGCCTTCGCTGAGCGCGTCAAATATCCGGCGGAGCCCCTTTTCATCGGTGCCGCCCAGGGCAAGGCTTATCCTTCCGGTACCGAGTGCGCCTTCCTCGGGGCTATCGCTGGCCATCAGGAGAACTTCATCGCTCGCCAGCCGGGCATGCATAATGCTGTCCTTCATGGCTTCGGGACAGCTGTCATTTACCTCGCCAAAGGTCTGCATATACAGATCGCCGCCGAAGACCTGCCGGTAAAACTCCATGGCCTCGCGGCAGTTTCCGTCAAAGAAGAGATAAGGATTCAGTGCAATCTTTTTCATAGGTAACTGTTTTTAGATGATTCGGGTTATGCTTTTCCTCTGCATTGCTGATGCACAGATGACGATAACAAAAATAAAGATAAAACAACAGGCTACAGCGGGTTAAAAACGACAATATAGGGGGGCGATTGCGTCGGTCATTGCTGCAGCTGTTTCTCCGGAGGTTAGCCGGTCAGTATTTGTACTTTTTGACCTATTTTGTAGATTTGAGAGCAGCATCCCCGTTTTATTTTAACGCTATGCAGAACTACCATAAATATCTTCACATAGGCGATACGGAAGAAAAATGGGGACTGTATGTCAATACTGCAGGCTATACCAAAACGAATCCGAAACAGCACTATCCCAACAACAGTGAACATCCCACGACCCACTCGTTCAACTGGAACAAGGGTCGCATCCTCAGCGGCTACTACCTGGTATTTATCTCCAGGGGGCAGGGCATCTTTGAATCCGCCCATACGCCGCCGGTGACCATAAACGAAGGCACCTGCTTTTTTCTTTATCCCGGCGTATGGCACCGCTACCGCCCCGATGTCCATTCGGGATGGGAGGAATACTGGGTAGGGTTTGACGGAGCCTATCCGCATGAGCTCATGCACAAAGGATTCTTTTCCGTAAAGTCTCCTTTTATACACGTAGGGCTGCACTGCGATCTGCTGCATCTTTTCCACAACCTGATCGAAACCATACACGCTTCCTCACCCGGCTATCACCAGGTTGTCGCCGGCATCACCCTGCAGATACTCGGGGTAGTGAACGCAGTATCCATCCATAAGGAGCAGGACAACGATCCGGCAGGAAGACTGATCGCCAAAGCGCAGTTCCTGCTGCAGGAGTCGCTCGAGAGCCCCGTCGACATGCAGGCGCTGGCCAGGGATATCCCTATGGGTTATTCCGCTTTCAGAAAAGCCTTCAAAAAAATTACGGGTGAATCTCCGAACCAATATCACCTGAACCTGCGGCTGGAGCGGGCTAAATACCTGCTGACCTCCACTACCCTGACGATCAGCGAAATAGCTTACCAGACGGGATTCGATTCCCTATTTTACTTCTCCAGGCTGTTCAAGAAAAAATATGAGGTACCTCCCAAATCCTATCGTCTGCAAAACAGTGTATCGCACTAACGGTAACGGGCATACCGTTCGTTCAGCATATCTTTCATATAACAGTTGACCTCAAACAGATCGGCTACAGGTTCACCGGTGAAGGGGATGGCCGGCATATATGGCTTCGGGCCGAATTCGGTCGTAACCGGCAGGATATCCCGTTTACGTTCCGCGTTTAACGCTACGATACGATCCCACCAGGCTACAAAATGATCCACCGCATGCTTCCACTCCGGAGCCCTGGGGTCGGGTACCTGCGGTCCCTCCTGGTATCCCACCCGCGCATGGATATGCACGGAACGGTCTATGGCCTCCGACAATATCTCCTGAAAATTCTCCAGGAAGCTCTCGGTAACGCATACCCAGTGAGAAAGATCGGCGGTCAGCTGATACGCATTATTTGCCGCAAAAAGGTCGGCCGTCATCTGGGGACTGTACCCTATGCGACCCCGGTGCGTCTCATGGGCAATTACGATGCCGTTCTTTTCCGAAAATTCCTGGGCCAGATCCAGCAGCTCCAGGTTTTGCTCGCGCGAAAAGTAATCTCTCCCCGTATGGGAATTGATCAGCAGGGGACCCGGCTCGGCGCATATGGCAAGGTTGCGGAGAAAAGATCTTTTAAATTCTTCAAAAGTGTCGCCGCGGGCCTGGTGCTGATGCGTGACGATATGCATCTCATGCTGCTGCAGATAATCAAACAACTGCTTTTTGAGTCCTGCATCTTCCGGCACCCAGGTGTCGAAACCATCATAACCCGCATCGCGCACCTGATCCATAAAAACCTTCTGGTCCAGATGCTCATGTCCCCAGAAGGCGCAAAGGATTTTTATCTTCATCGGTATGTTTTATAAAACAAGTTCCTGTTTCTGCTTCGTCCGGTAAACATACCACTTTTATCCGGATCACGCAGCATGCCGCTCCGGCCACATGCCCGGGTTTAGAACAGGGCAAAAGACCATTTGCCGGGCCGGACGTTAAAAAAGAAATAACGGCCGTCTTCCCCGGCAAACTTCACCGAAGGATTGTTATTCAGCGGTCGCCCATCCTGCAGCAGAAGGGTTCCGTTCACCGTTATGCGGGATAAGGCTGGGTTCATCCGGGGTATACCTACACGCGCGGTTTGCGCATGGTCCGGTATATCCACCGTCATGCTGAGCTTTTCTTCTTTTTCTATCTTGAGGTCCAATGCGACAGTCCCCTTCACGGTGGGAACGATACAATGGATCCGGTGCAGATCGCCCGGCTGTGGTATGATATGGAAAGTCCTGTAACCCGGCGTTTCCGGGGCTATCCCGGCGACATACTGGCTCATGAGGGTGAGCGGGCCGCCGGACCAGCCATGGTTATAAGACCCTCCCCCGTAGCCTTCAGCGCCGATACCCCATCCTTCCCACAGGGTGGAAAGATGGCTCTTTACCATATTATCATACCGCCGCTTCATCCGGCTCAGACCCGCGGTCGCATCCTGCATGACAAAGAACGACTCCATGATATATTTCTCCATATAGGGGCTCGCATGGAACTCGGTCTGCAGCACCTTTTTTATGGCATCGAATTTTGCAGTATCCGCCAGCCCGGCCACCACTGCAAGCCCGTTGCCCCTGTCGTCCGTAACCCCTTTGTTCCCCGGGCTCCGGTAGGCCGTCCCGTTCCAGAACTTCCGGTTAAAGCTTTTTCTTATCATGCTCATTCTCTCCCGGTAAAACGCTGTATCAGACAAGTCACCCGTAAGCCGGGCCATCTGCCCGGCTGCATCGAGCGCCATGTAATACCAGGCATTGTCGAGCAGCGGCACGTCAATATCATTTCCCCAGTCCAGCCAGTCCCATCCACCCGGCCGGTGCACCACAAGGCCGTCTTCCCCCATCTTCCACAAGTGCAGGTATTTTTTTACTGCTGGATAAACGTAACGGATCAACGCCGTATCGCCGGTATAACGATAGTAGTTCCAGAAGCCGTATCTGCCAATGCTGGCCAGCATCTGCGCAGGCAGCTCCCTGTCCCAGCTGCCGGCCGGCACCGGCGAGTACAATACACCATTCGGCTTCTGCCAATCGACCAGATTAAGGATCGCTTTCCGTATGGCCGGTATCCCGTTATGATCGCAGGCGTAGAGTATCTCACCCATGAGTATCACCGCATCTCCCCACCATTGCGCTCTTTCGCGGTCCGGATCCTGGATGGCATCGCGCAGGTTGACGTTCAGGGTATTGTACGACTTTTCCCAGAGCCGGTTGTAAAAGTCGTCATCGCACGAGAATGCTCCGACCTGTTCGGTATTATACCGGGTTTCACGGTATTTGAGCGAAAGGATCTTTACACCGGGAGGAATGGTATAGCGCACCTCATGCCCGTTCATATAACCGAACGTCTCAAACTCCTGCACACCGGATCTGGTGATGTACTCCGTCCGGACGTTGTATTCGCTCCCCCCTTTGTAATTATCGGTCCGCATGTCTATCTTCAGACCGCTGTCTGCCACGATCTTGAGATACGGCGTGATGGTAATATTCCTGGGAAGCTTTGCCACGATCACTCCACCCGCGCTTGTTCCCGGTAAGCTATCGTTGTTGACATAGTCCCGGAGACCGGAATCATTCCACAACGGAATCGGCCGCTTTACCAGGTTATTCCAGGGCCCTACGGGGGGAACGCCGTAAGAGACGGCATTTTTCCAGGAACCGTCATCAAAACCGGCCCCGTTCCAGCCGGGAATATCCTTCCCGGCATCGAAATAAATATTGAACTCAGGCAGACGGTAGTTGGGCAGCGGGGGACCGGTATTGCCAAAGGCAGGATGCCGGATGGCCTTCCAGGTGTTGTCTGACGTTATTGCTTTCCCGTTTATTTTTGCCTCGAACAACAATGCGGACTTACCGCTGCTCTTATGATCAAAGCCGTCCCTTCCCCAATACCAGGTCAGCACGGCAATGCTGTTCTCACCTTTCAGAAGATAGGGGGACAGGTTTACTTCATCATAGTAAGTATCCCGCGGATTAGGTCCCCGTTTGAGCTCTCCTTCAAAAACGACCAGCTTTCCGTTTACCCAGAGCCAGTATTTCGAATCCGTGGCGATCCTGGCCCGGGCATCTGCCGGAGCCCTGTCCAGGGAAAACGTTTTCCGGAAGCAGGTCCACAGGTTGGTATCGCCCTTCGCATGGGGGATGCCTATCCAGGCCGCCTGCCACGATGGGGTTTGGGCGGAACAGGGTGCGCCGACAAAGACGGCAGCGGCAAAACAAATAAGACAGATCAGTTTTTTCATATTATTCTCAATAACCGGGGTTTTGAACGAGATTGCTGTTGATCTGGATTTCCCTCGAAGGTATAGCGTAAATTAGCCTGTTTTCTGTTACCTTGAATGAAGCGGGCAGCAGCCATCCATAGAGCGCCTTCAGACGTTCTCCCTTTTCATTTAGCACATTGACCGCATTGCCATTGCGGATGAGATCGGTCCAGCGATGGTTTTCAAAAGCGAGCTCATGACGCATTTCATCCGCCACACTTTCTTTCGTGGCAACTGTCATATCTGGCAATCCTGCCCTTTTCCTCACCTGGTTCAGATAAGGCAGCGCTTCCGGGGACTTGTTTTGGGCGACCAGGCATTCCGCCAGCAGCAACAAGGCGCCGGAATATCGATAAACAGGCCAATTGTCATCCGTATTCCATTCCACAGCATAAGGAGGATGCAGATATTTTTTGATAAAATAAAAGTAGGCTTTGCCCGAAGGGGGATGAAATCCAACAGGGTTTTCCATCGCTTCAGTCGTAAAAGATTCCCCACTGAGGCTACCCACGGCCACGCCGATCGAAGCTGGCAGGCGCTTGTCTCCATCTTCATATGAATCCACCATTTCCTGGGTCGGAACATTCCAGCCCCCGCTAGAAAGGCCGCCCCGCAAGTTTGTGCCGTGCAGGCCTAGTATGGCTTCCGTATTTGTTGTCTTTGGAATAAACCTCCATATAAAGTCACTCTGCTGCCCGTCATTTCCTGCCTGGTACTGCACTTCAAATATCGACTCCCGGCTGTTTTTATGAGCGGGGTCAAAGACGTCGGCATAATTATCCAATAAGCCATAGTTCATATGGGTGATATCCAGCAACTCCTTTTCCGCTTTGGCGTATTCGCGCTCCGGCTTTGACATGTAGGCGTAAGCCAACAGCATTTTGGCTGCGCCTCGCGTGGCCCTGCCCGACTGAGGAAAGGTTGTCGCCACAGGAAGCTTGGGAATAGCATTCGTGAGGTCTGCAATGATCTGACTGTATACCTCTTCCACGGTATTCCTGGGTAAAAAAGCTTCTTTCTCCGAAGTCACTTCCTTGAGTTGCAAAGGGACACCGCCATAATGCTGAACCAGATCGTAATAATAATACGCCCTCAGGAACAGCGCCTCTCCCGACAAGGTGTCCTTTACGCCCTGCGCTATATCCTCCCGGTTCTCCAGTCGGCTAAGAACGGTGTTCACCTTGGCGATACCTGAATAATCATTTCCATATCGGTTGCCGGGATTGTTCGGCTCCTGGCTGGAGGTGGCATTATCCAGAAACTCTGCCATGGCTTCTGCACTGGTTTCCGTTCCCCGGTCAGCCTGGTAAATCGTAAAAAAAGTATTATCGGACCGTATTTCGTCCATGTAAATGCCTGTCACGGCAATCAGTCGCAGGTTCGTATAGGCGGAAACAACTGCCTGGTCAAACTCTGCAGCATTCTTAAAAAAAGAAACCGAGCTCAGCGAAGTCTCCGGAGCCAGGTTCAGGTTATCTTCGCTGCAGGATTGCAACGTAATCAAAGCAACTGCTATATACAGGAATATCTTTTTCATAATGTTTAGTTTAAGATCAAACACAAGGCTTACTCAGAATCCCACATCTACACCCAGGGTAAATATCCGGCTGACGGGGTAGGCGGTAAAATCCCGACCCTGGTTCAATCCGTTCAGACCGTTCAGTCCCGCCTCAGGATTCATGCCCGGATAATTCGTCAGTATAAAGGCATTCTGCGCACTGAAATATACCCGGGCATTTTTGACATACGGATTTCTGGCAAGCGGCAATCTGTAGCCAAGCGTGATATTCTTTGCGGCCAGGTAGGATCCGTCAAACACCTGACGTGAAGTGAAATTCCGGAAATCCGCAGTAGTGCCTGCCCTGGTCCTCGGGTATATGCCGTCCCCCGGGTCTTCTTCCGATCTCCACCGGTTGGCCACACCTTTTCTCACATTAAAGACCCCGTCCAGGTTCTCGGTGGATTGAAAAGCGTCGTCGGCAATATCGTTGCCCACAGAACCGGCGAATACGATACTCAGATCAAAATTGTTATAGCTGAATTGGTTCGTCATCCCGTAGATAAAATCGGGGTTCGGATTACCGATAAAGGTCCGGTCATTCTCATCGATAATACCGTCAGGCACGCCGTCGGGGCCGCTGATGTCTTTAAACCTCGCGGTTCCGACCATTGCTGTAGCGTCATGAGGCTGCGTATCAAACTCCTCCTGCGTCATATACACTCCGGTATTGATATACCCGTAAAAAAGACCGATAGGATGGCTTACGGCCGTCCTGTTGTCATCCCAGTAGAGCTGATATCCGCCTATCGGGGCATTATTGGTACCAAGCTTTTCTACCCGGTTCCGGTCAAACGAAATATTAAAGCTGGTGCTCCACCGAAATGCACCGGTGAGGTTTTGAGACGTTATGCTGAACTCGTGTCCCCAGAAGTTAAACTGCCCGATATTCGAAGTAATGCTGCTAAAGCCGGATTGAACTGGAATATCAACCTGATATAACAGCCCTGCCGTCTTTTTCCTGTAATAATCGTAGGTAAAGGCAATGCGGTCGTTAAAAAGACCCAGATCGAGGCCGATATCCAGCCCGTCGGTTGTTTCCCAGGTGAGGTTGGAGTTCCCGATACCGTTCAGGGATTTCCCCGGGGTCACCTTGTCGTCGAATACATAGTTATCCGAGTTGACCGACGCCAGATAAGTATAATCCCCTATGTTGTTGTTGCCGGTTTTTCCATAGCTGGCCCTCAGCTTTAAGAAGCTGATTCCCTTCACATTATGCAAAAACCCCTCTTCCGAGACTACCCAGCCGACCGATACGGAAGGAAAATTACCCCATTTATTATTCGATCCGAACCGGGAAGACCCGTCCCGCCGGAAAGCGAGCGAAAGCAGGTATTTGCTGTTGTAATTATAATTCAACCGGGCAATATAGGACAACAACGAAGAAGCGTTAGTGCCCACATCTCCTATTCTTGTCGTCGCGGCATTCACCCATCCGATATTGTCGTCCGGGAACTGGGTGCCGTTTATGTTGCTGTTTTCAAAATTATAACGCTGAGCAGTATAACCCACAAGCGCATCGATGTTATGTTTATCATGGATGGTCTTCTGATAGGTCAGGGTATTTTCGATCAGCCAGGTCAGAAAGCTGCTGGTGTTATAACTTCCCGTGGCAGGCTGCGGCGGCGCCCCTCCAAGCCCTCCCTGTGCCGTTGAAGGCGTGAAGGTCCGGTTGACCGTATTATCCGTATTTGCATTCAGGCTTATCTTATACCGCAGTCCTTTCAGGATTTCATATTCTCCGAAAGCATTGGCCAGCACGGTGGTTTCTTTGGTAGGATTAGCTCTTTCCTTTAATACGAGATAGTAATTGGGATTGGGAAACATGCCGGGCTGTGAAAAAGAGACGGGATAGGTTCCGTCCGGATTTTTATAGTTAAGCGTAGGGTCCATCAGGTAGGCGGACTGAATGATATTGCGTCCATTACCCAAGCCGGAAGTAATCTGGCTGCGGCGGTAGGTCACGCCAATATTTAATCCGAATGTCAGCCGGTCCGATGCGGAATAGGTATTATTCGCCCTGGCGGTAACCCGTTCTGCATAGGTATTGAGCATTACCCCCTCCTGCCGGTTATAGTTGAGGTTTACGGCAGATTTCAGATCATTTACGCCTGTGGAAAGGGAAAGGTTATAATTCTGTGTAAGTGCTTTCCGCAGCAGCACATCAAACCAGTCCGTACCGTCGTCCGGTCCGTATTGTTCGGGGTGTTGGTATATCTCCGGAACTCCTCCGGTATAGCCTTCATATTTGGCGGCATCTTCGTAAAATTCTTTTTTGAACTGGGCAAATTCCCGCGCATTCATCAGATCCGGCTTTCCCCTATCCGGAACAGATTCCACACCTACATAAGTGCTGAATTGTATGTTTTTCTGACCCGATTTGGCCTGCTTCGTGGTAACGAGTATTACCCCATTCGCCGCCCGGGAACCATACAGGGAAGAAGCAGCAGCATCTTTCAGCACGGTAACCGACTCAATCTCATCGGGACTCAATACCTCAAGTCCGCTCACCGAAGGAAATCCGTCTATCACGATCAGCGGCCCGTTGCCGGCATTTATCGAGGCCGCCCCGCGGATGCGGAAAGACATGTTCGCCCCCGGCTCGCCATTATTATTGTTGATCTGAACACCGGCTAACTTACCCTGCATTTTCTGGCCAATATTACTTACCGGCATATCTTTAACTTCGTTCGCATTCAGCTGGCTTACCGATCCGGTCACTTCCCGCACATCCTGCTTGCCATAGCTGACTACCACCACTTCATCGAGCTTGGCATTCCCCGGCTCAAGCCGGATAAGGATACCGGACAGACGGTCTACCGGAACTTCTTTCGTCTTGTATCCTATGGAGGACAGTACCAGAACTGCCGGCGGATGCCCCGGCAATTGAAATACACCGTCGGCGCCGGTGGTTGTCCCCTGACTGCCGTCTTTCAGGGCGACCGTCACCCCGGCCAGGGGCTGTCCGCTCAGGCTGTCCGTTACCTTGCCGGAAATCCTGTCTCCCTGTTGCGCGGACAGGGAAGAACAAAGCAGGACGCAGCCCAGCATGCAGAGGGCAGTCCTGATACGGGATCGGATAAAACAAAATGGTGTAAACATAACGCAGGTTTTAGTATGGATAAAGACTCGTTTCCGAAGATTCATTGGTCTCCTTCCTCAGGTTCAGACCCGGCTACCGATGTCGCCTTGTAACTGATAAAACACGCTGCCGTAAATAATAGGGAATTAGCTGTAAGAAGAACTATACAAATATAATTTTGACCAAAGGCTGTCCTATATAGAAATTGACAAATACTTTATACTTTTTGATATTTCGCACCGCACCGGTAAGCTTCGAACCACGGAAGAGATATCCGGCAGCTTTCCCGGGCAGGATAGCACAGGATACCTTCTTTTACCCCCTTTTCTATTTTGCTTGCCGGTTTACAACACTTTCTGATAAATAATCAACGCATGTATAAAGCAATTTTGGGCAGCTTTCTGCTGGCGGGTGTAATGAGCTTTTCGGCCAGCGCCCAGATGCCACCGGTTTTCGGGAAGGAATATGCCGGGAAAGTGAGAAGCGACAGCCTGACTCACCGGTATATCACCCCCTTACGCATCATATGGCAATCGGATACTTCCGGAACGAACATTCAGCACGCAGACCGGCTGCTGCTTCCCGATAACGGTCAGGCCGATCTGAGTAACCGCAATCTCTGCCTGCTAAAGAATACCGGCAGTGAAAAGGCGGGCATCCTGCTGGATTTTGGAAAAGAGCTCCACGGAGGCATTCATATCACCACGGGAATGATGAAGGTCAACAAACCGGTAAAAGTGCGTATCCGTTTCGGAGAATCGGTCAGCGAGACCATGTCCGACGTCAGCGATACGCTGCACGATGCTACCAATGACCATGCGATGCGGGATTTTGTGGTACAGCTTCCCTGGCTGGGTAGTCTTGAGATGGGCAATACCGGCTTCCGCTTTGTACGCATCGACCTGGTCGACCCCGATGCAGAGCTGCTGCTGAAAAATGTAACAGCAGTTTTTACCTTCCGCAATCTCCCCTACCTGGGCTCTTTTTCCTGCAGCGATACCCTGCTGAATAAAATATGGATGACCGGGGCCTACACTGTACAGCTGAATATGCAGGACTACCTTTGGGATGGCATAAAACGCGACCGCCTGGTATGGGTCGGGGATATGGGACCTGAAGTGGCCACCATCAATACCGTGTTCGGATACAACGGGGTGGTGCCCAAAAGCCTGGATCTCTCCCGCGACGTCACACCGCTGCCGGGCTGGATGAACGGCATCAGCGCCTACTCGATGTGGTGGGTGCTGATCCAGCGCGACTGGTATTATCATAATGGCAACAAAGCATACCTGCAGCAGCAAAAAGACTACCTCGTAAAGCTGCTGGACTACCTTATCGGCAAGATCGGGCCGGACAATACCGAAAAGCTCGACGGCACCCGCTTCCTGGACTGGCCCTCCAGCGAGAATCCGGAAGCAGTACACGCCGGGCTGCAAGCCCTGATGGTAATGACCCTGGATGCCGGAGCCGATCTTTGTAAATATCTGAACGAGCCGGCTACTGCGGCGAAATGCCGGGCTGCGATTGCCAGGCTAAAACAAGCGGTGCCCGATCCCAACCATTCCAAACAGGCCGCCGCCCTGCTGGCGCTGTCCGGTCTCATGCCTGCAGACAAGGCGGACAAGACCATCCTCAGCGTCGGCGGTGCACAGCACTTCTCCACTTTTTACGGCTATTATATGCTGCAGGCGCAGGCCAAGGCCGGCAATATCCGGGGGGCGCTGGATAATATCCGCAGCTACTGGGGGGCGATGCTGAACATGGGCGCTACCACCTTCTGGGAGGACTTCAACCTGGACTGGACCAAAAACGCGTTCAGGATCGACGAGCTTCCCATACCGGGCAAGAAAGACATACATGGCGACTATGGCGCTTATTGCTACAAGGGGTTCCGTCACAGCCTCTGCCACGGCTGGTCTTCCGGCCCTACTTCCTGGCTGACCGAACATGTGCTTGGAGTAAAGGTGGTTGAGCCGGGGTGTAAAGCGGTGCGCATCACTCCTCAGCTTGGCGATCTGGAATGGGCAAAGGGAACCTTTCCCACCCCTTACGGACTGATCAGGATCAGCTGCCGCAAGCTCCCCGGCGGAAAGACCGACACAAAGATCACCGCTCCGCCGGGCGTAAGGATCATCCGCTCCTGATGTGCATGCCGCCGCTGCGGTAGCGCTTCGGATAAATAACTTCCCGTCGCTGTAAAAAGGATTATCTTTGCCGCAGCGATAAGGCCGTTTTCCGGCCGGTTGACATCGCTTTCCGGATCGAGAAGTGGCGCAGGCCGGTAGCGCACCTGGTTTGGGACCAGGGGGTCGCAGGTTCGAATCCTGTCTTCTCGACAAATGCCGGCAAAGCCTCCGCGAAGCGGGGGCTTTTTGCTTTTAGAGCAGACCGCATCGGACTTGTCCGGATGCGGACAGCGAAAAAAGTAAAAAGCCAAAGGCTTTGCCGGCATTTGGCACCTCCCTCTTTAGGATCGCCGTAGGCAATCCTGCCTTTGAAGTAGATGCAGAGATTGCTCGTGCAGCTGCGGAGAACGCAAAAAGCAGGACGTGCCGCAGGCGCGGCCGGGGCATTGTATATTTGGCTGCCTCCCCTTAGGATCAGCGAAGCTAATCCTGTCTTCTTGAAAAAACTTGCTGTGGCAAAAACTTTTTTATTTAAACTTGCAATGCTGCGAGTAGTTCCGCATATCCCAAATGCGAAAGTTTTTTCAATAATATTACCTGACTTCGTCTCTATTGAAAATCCATATCATGGAGGGCAGCAATTACAGCGAACATATAATCATCGATCCTAATGTCAGATTCGGGAAGCCCGTGATTAAGGGAACCCGTATTTCTGTATTTGACGTCCTGAGTTGGCTCGCAAACGGAATGTCTCAGGAAGAGATATTGCAAGATTTTCCGGAATTGACCGGAGAGCAGATACGCTCTTCCCTGGCTTACGCCGCTGATCGTGAACACAAGCTCCGTATCGCATAAAGTGAGATTATTACTGGACCAGAACATTTCCTTTCGTGTAATAAGGAAAATTTCCTTCCTATTTCCCGAAGCCAGGCAAGTTTGCGAGTTTACAAACCGGAAATACTCGCACCAACCATATTGCCCAGCTGCTGCTGAATAAAGCTGAAGATATTGTGGCGTTTATTACACAAAACGACTACGACGAAGTTGCCTGCCTCGAGATTGAATAAAACGACCAAAGAAGAATTGGTTAAGAAGGGGTTCCTTTTCCCGTTTCACAGTATGATTTTAAACTTGTCATGAACCGGCCCCAATCATAGTTGCAGCCTGCAAAGGTATCTGTAATAGCGCGCCAGCCGGAGTGAGCAAAACGCAACAGCGTCCTTTCATTTCTTTCTTCCAGCTCAAAAGATATATTTGTACCCATCCATTCGTCAATCGACCGGATGCACAGCCATTCCACTCTTTTTCCGGGATCCAGAACGGTCACTTTCATTTCATTTCGAAAGTCGCCGAAGGTAAATACGTTTACAAACCCTTCTTCCGGCCGGGCTACCGTTTGTTTCGCCCACCAGCCTGAAAGTCCCTCCTGCGTGGTAAGGGCTTCATAAATTTTTTCAGGGGCTGCCTTAATCACTACGTTGTGCCTGATGTCTGCCATGGTTATTGATTTTTAGAGATGAGCAACTTGCATATAACAGGACAAAAGTATTGTCTAAATACAATATTCTTAGGGTGTAAAACGGACTTTATAGTGGGTTGATCTGGACATCATAAGTTTTTATCTTTGTCAAAAGAAATATCATGAAACATCTTACGATCGTCATCCCCGACGGGCAAAGCAATCTCAGCACGCTCGCCTGCATAATAGGCGCTTATGAAATATTTAATGCGGCCAATGCCTACCGGAAAGAAGCCGGCAAGAAGGAATTATTCAAAGTCGAGCTGGCGGGCGTCTCCGACCAGGCCGAATTCGGCAATGGTTTATTGGCACTGAAAGCGCAGTCCCGTATTTCGGAGATAAGAAAAACCCATCTTATTGTCATTCCTTCATTGGCTCATGAGTTTCAAAAAATATCGAAAGGCAATAAATTGCTGGCGGACTGGATTACAAAACAATATAAAAACGGAGCAGAGATTGCCAGCATGTGCACCGGCGCATTTATGCTGGCTTCCACCGGATTGCTGAACGGAAAAAATTGCTCTACACATTGGATCGTGACGGATACTTTCAGAAAGTTATTTCCCAAAGTAAATCTTAAACCTGAAAACCTGATCACCGACGAACAAGGCATTTATACCAATGGCGGCGGCTATTCTTTTCTGAACCTGGCGATTTATCTGGTTGAAAAATACTATAGCCGTGAGGCGGCGATCTATTGTTCAAAGGTTTTTCAGATCGAGCTGGACCGGCAAAGTCAATCTGCCTTTATCATATTTAAAGGGCAAAAAAATCATGGAGACGAGATGATAAAAAAAGCGCAGGCTTATATTGAAGATCACCTCGATGAAAAAATATCCATTCAGGACCTATCTTCAAGGCTGGCGGCAGGGAGACGGAACTTTGACAGGAGGTTTATCAGGGCTACCGGAAATACGCCGGTCGAGTACCTGCAGCGGGTTAAGATCGAGTCTGCAAAAAAATCGCTTGAAACAACCCGCAAGACCATCAATGAGGTAATGTATGAGGTAGGCTATTCGGATGTAAAAGCCTTCAGAGAAGTATTCAGGAAGATCACCGCCATGTCGCCGCTGGAATATAAGCACAAGTATAATAAAGAAGCTGTAGCCCAATACCATGGTAACGTTTATTCCTATTCTCAGGATCAGCAGAGCAACCCGGTCAAGGATCCCTTCGAGATTGCAACATATAAAAAATAAAGAGGCGGCCTTGAGCAAAGCCGTCTCTTTTAATTCATTATCGTAAAAAATCCGACCAAAAGCTACCGGGTACAGTTGGCTGTCCAGGTGCCGTCATCGTTAGAGACCAGCATCTTAAGAGAATGCGCGTCGATAGTGATCCCCGTTACTCCTTCTCCTACACTCACATAACTACCGTCGTCCTGCTGCTGAAATTTGACATTATTAATGTCCGGTATGCCGGTACCGAATTTAAAGCTGTAGGAGCTTCCGACCTTAACCACGGTAAGCCTTCCATCGTCGTCCGTGATGGACTTCTCCCCGTCATTATAGCTGATGGATCCTTTGTAAGTACCTACAAAGAAATCGTTATCCGACGGATCGTCATTTTTACTACAGGAGGCCGAGAATAACGAGATAGCCAGTAAAGCCAACATGAAGGCGCCGAGTAATCCAAATTTCTGTCTCATATAGAATTGTTTTAATCCATCAGACGAGAATGCAAAGCATATGCCAAAAACTTTAAGGGGGAAAAAATGAGCCTGCCTTCCGGTTTTTAAAGTGAGCCTAATTATGTTAAATTGCGATGGTATATCTGAGTTTAGAATCATCCAGCCTATGAACCTCATGGTGTTAAAGATATTACCTGCAGCATGCCTGCTGTCTATTTCGGTAGCGGGATGTACCGGCCACAAATACGAGCAGCAGCTTGCCGGCCGGGAACAGAACCTGCTCGAACGGGAAAAACAGTTCGCCGAAAAGGAAGCCGATTATCAATCGTTGCTGAGGATGAGGGACAGCCTCCTCTCCCACCATGATACTGTGGCGACGCTTTCGTGGCCAGCCGCCGTGGCAGGAAGATGGAACAGTAAAGTGATCTGTAAAGAATCCAATTGCAGCAATTATGTCATCGGGGATCAGTGGTCGGGCAGCTGGGAATTTACCAGCGACTCTACCGGCA
The DNA here is from genome assembly GCF_039541075.1 of Compostibacter hankyongensis. Taxonomy (NCBI): domain Bacteria; kingdom Pseudomonadati; phylum Bacteroidota; class Chitinophagia; order Chitinophagales; family Chitinophagaceae; genus Compostibacter; species Compostibacter hankyongensis. Next base: position 258,041 of record NZ_BAABFN010000022.1, read on the forward strand.
TGTTTGTAAAAGTTACCAACAACGATAAGCTGATCCGTGTCTTTTCCGGAAGCTTTAACAAAGAAGAGATCCTGCTACACTTCGCCACAGATTCGTCGATCCAAAAGAAAGCCGACATGAGCGTTGTGCTCCGGAAGATAGATTCCAACCTTATGAAAGGCACACAGATCCTCAGTGGAGACAACAATTGCACCGCCAGATTTTCTGTGGAACTCGTACCCGCCTCAAATAACTAACCCATGCAGTTACTGAGTATTCAGCACATCAGCTTACCTATTGAAGATCCGTTACTGAAATTCCTGCTGGAGCTGATCATCATCCTGGGAGCCCCGCTTTTACTGAATAAAATAAAGGTACCGCATCTGCTCGGTCTTATCATCGCAGGGGCATTGGTGGGGCCCCACGGGTTTAACGTATTATCCCGCGACAGCAGCGTGGTGGTGACAGGCACTACCGGGCTGCTATACATTATGTTTCTGGCCGGGTTGGAAATAGACATGGGCGACTTTAAAAAGAACAAATGGAGGAGCGTTACCTTTGCCATCTATACTTTTACAGTGCCGTTTGTGCTCGGCTTCGCCGGTGGGTTTTACCTGCTGCATTTCCCTCTGCTGACATCCATACTCTTCGCAAGTCTCTTTTCTTCTCATACCCTCATTGTCTACCCCCTAATCAGCAAGTTGGGTATCGCTAAGAACCTATCGGTCAACATCACGGTAGGCGGCACCATGATCACCGATATCCTTTCCCTGCTGGTCCTGGCAGTGGTTGTCGGCATGACGCAGGGCGGCGTCGGCACCGCCTTCTGGATCAGGTTGTCTTTATCCATGATTGTCTTTGGCCTTGTTATTCTGCTGATTTTCCCGCTTATCGGAAGGTGGTTCTTTAAGGTGGTGGAAGACAAGATCTCACAATATATTTTTGTATTGGTGATGATCTACCTGGCCGCATTGCTGGCAGAGCTGGCCGGCGTTGAATCCATCATCGGCGCCTTCTTTGCCGGCCTTGCCCTCAACAGGATGATCCCGCGGTCGTCATCGCTTATGAACCGGGTAGAATTTGTCGGGAATGCCATTTTTATTCCCTTTTTTCTGATCAGCGTAGGGATGCTGATCGACTTCAGGGCTTTCGTTCAAAGCTGGGAAACCTTAGGGGTTGCAGGGGTAATGATAGCCGCTTCCATCGGCGGCAAATACCTGGCCGCTGTCGCTACCCGGAAGACCTTCAGGCTTACCCGCGACGAAGGACGGCTCATATTCGGAATGAGTTCCGCCTCCGCCGCCGCTACCCTCGCATCCGTAATGGTCGGTTATAACATTATCATCTCTGAAACGGCGGCAGGAGAACCGGTAAGGCTGCTGAACGAGCATGTGCTGAACGGAAGCATTCTGCTGATCCTCATCTCCTGTACCATCTCTTCCTTCATATCCATGTCCAGCGCACAACGGATAGCAGACGCCGAAAAGGAAGATACCGTTTCCGGCAACAACCAGGAAAAAGAAAATATCCTGCTTGCGGTCAACCACGAAGAGACCGTTGAACGCATGGTTAACCTCGGCCTGCTGTTAAAGGCGGATACGAATGAAGACCGCCTGTTTGCGCTGAATGTCATCAACGAAGACAAAAGGGAATCCTCGGTTAAGAATGCAGAAAAGATACTTCATCACGCTTCGGATACGGCCGCCGCAGCAGATGTGGAGCTTCATCCGCTCACCCGGTATGACAACGACGTTATAAACGGTATCAATAATGTTATAAAGGAGCAAAAAATAACCGATCTGATCATCGGCCTGGAGGACGAAAAGGGCTTTTCACCTTCCTTCGTATATAATCTCTATAACGGCTATTTACAAAATGAACAGATCAACGTGCTGGTCTATCATGCAGCGCAGCCGATATCCACGGTCAAAAAATATACCGTGCTGATCCCGATGCAGGGAGAAAGGGAGCCCGGCTTTTTTCATGCGCTGCTAAGGGTCTGGAACATAGGAAGGAACTCGGGCGCGCTGATGAGCTTTCATACCAGCGAAAATATCATTGCCATCCTTAAGCGGGTCATAAAAAAAGCAAATATTGAAGCGGAATTTAACGTCCTGCAGAACTGGGAGGAAGCCGAGCACGCAGCCGGCGAGCTCAAAGACGATGAAGGTCTGATTATACTGATGGCAAAGCGGGGCATGACGTCCTATCTTCCGCAGATGAGGGCCATCCCTGATTTTCTGAATCATCATCTGCATGAAAATAACTATCTGCTGATCTATCCTTTCTCGGCCGTAGAAGAAGGGTCGCTTGAGAGAAGATCCGTCAGCAATCACCGTGACTTTGCAGAAATAGGTAAAGTCATCGGCAAAATATTCAAATAGACCGGAAAATGAGCAATAACACAGCGACACCGCATGGCACGGCCTGGCGCATCCGCGCCATCTTTGCCGGATCGGCAGGCAACCTTGTGGAATGGTACGACTGGTATGTCTATGCAGCCTTTGCGCTGTATTTCGCACCGGTATTTTTTCCGGAAGGCAATGCTACGGTACAGCTGCTGAACACGGCGGCCGTCTTTGCCGTAGGTTTTCTGATGCGACCGGCCGGAGGATGGCTGTTCGGTCGCATCGCGGACCGGAAAGGACGGAAGACGGCCATGACCCTCTCCGTTCTGTTCATGTCGTTCGGATCGTTGCTGATCGCGCTTACACCCGGCCATCACCGTATCGGCATCTGGTCGCCCGTATGTCTGCTGCTGGCACGGCTCCTGCAGGGACTCAGCGTGGGCGGGGAATACGGCACCTCGGCCACCTACCTGAGCGAGGTGGCCGCTCCCGGCCGGCGGGGGTTTTATTCCAGCTTTCAGTATGTTACGCTGATCAGCGGACAGCTTATCGCCCTGGGTATACAGCTGCTGCTTCAGAAGGTATTTCTCAGTCCGGAACAGCTACAGGCTTGGGGCTGGCGCATTCCCTTTGCCATCGGCGCATTGCTCGCCCTGTTTACTTTTTATATGCGGCGGAATATGCAGGAGTCGATACCGTTAAGCAAAAAGCAGGATACCCGCGGATCCCTGCTGTACCTGCTCAGACACCATCCCCGCGCCGTAATCACGGTTGTGGGACTTACCCTCGGCGGCACGCTGGCCTTCTATACCTACACCACCTATATGCAGAAATTCCTGGTCAACACGGTCCATCTTTCAAAAGAGCAATCGACCTTCCTGGTTTTCTGGCTGATGCTCATCTATGCGTTGCTCCAGCCCTTGTTCGGATGGTTGTCGGACAAAGTAGGCAGAAAGCCGTTGCTGATCGGATTCGGGGTACTGGGCACCTTATTTACCGTTCCCCTGCTGACCGCGCTGAGCCATGCGTCCTCGGAGCTCGCGGCCTTTTTCCTGATCCTGGCCGCCCTGCTGATCGTAAGCGGCTACACCTCCATCAATGCCGTCGTAAAAGCCGAAATGTTTCCCGCAGAGATCCGGGCGCTGGGCGTAGGACTGCCGTATGCGCTTACCGTTGCGATCTTCGGCGGCACGGCGGAATACATCGCATTTTACTGCAAAAACATCGGGCATGAATCCTGGTACTACTGGTACATTACCTTTTGTGTCGCCTGCTCCCTCGTCGTATATGTGTTCATCCGGGATACCGGGAAGCATTCTTATATCGACCGGGAAATGCGGGAAGAAGGGCCGGAAACAAAGCGGGAGAACGCTGCAACCCCGGACGACCAGGCTTTTCCGGCTCAGACCAGATAGCCGAACAGGTTGTCGTCCTTGTTGATCTCGGTATAGGATATCTGTCTTTCCTGCATGTTCCGGATCAGCGTGGGATAGTCTTCCGGACTTTTCAGCTCTATTCCTACCAGGGCGGGACCGGCTTCCTTATTGTGTTTCTGTATGTACTCAAACCGGGTAATATCGTCCCCGGGACCCAGCACCTCGTTTACAAATTCTTTTAATGCGCCGGGACGTTGTACAAAGCGGATGATAAAGTAATGCTTCAGTCCTTCATACAAAAGAGAGCGTTCCTTCATTTCCTGCATGCGGTCGATATCGTTATTGCTTCCGCTGACGACACAAACCACGTTCTTGCCGCGGATTTCTTCGGCAAAATCCACCAGCGCGGCCATGGCCAGCGCACCGGCAGGCTCCACGACGATGGCATCCTCATTATACAGGCGCAGGATGGAAGAGCAGATGCGTCCTTCGGGCACGAGGGTCATAGCATGCAGCACTTCCCGGCATATTTGATAGGTCAGCTGGCCTACGCGCTTCACTGCCGCTCCGTCCACAAAATTATCGATCTCGGGAAGGGTAACCGGACTGCCGGCCTCAAAGGCCTTCAGCATGCTGGGCGCGCCCTCGGGCTCCGCCCCGATGATGCGCGTTTGCGGGCTGTGCTGTTTAAAGTAAGTCCCTACGCCGGAGGCCAGACCGCCGCCGCCTACGGGTACAAACAGGTAATCGACCTGCGGAAGGTCATCCAGTATCTCTTTGCCCACGGTGCCCTGCCCGGCGATAATGCTGGGATGATCAAAAGGAGGAATAACCGTCATCTGCTCCCGTGCTGCATAGCCGAGGGCCGCTTCCTGACAGTCGTCAAAGGTATCGCCGGTGAGCACGATCTCCACGAAATTTTCACCGAACATCCTCACCTGGTTGATCTTCTGCTTGGGCGTTGGGGAAGGCATAAACACCACGCCCCGTATACCCAGGCGGGCGCAGGAAAAGGCAAATCCCTGGGCATGATTGCCTGCACTGGCGCACACCACACCCGCCGTCAGCTGCTCCGGGGCCAGACTGCTCATCATGTTATAAGCGCCCCTCAGCTTATAGGAACGGACTACCTGCAGGTCTTCCCGTTTCAGATATACGTTACAATTATATTTCCGGGAAAGGTTGCGGTTGATGGATAAAGGGGTATGGATAACCACATCCTTTAAGCGCCGGGCTGCCCCTTCAATATCCAAAGTCATCGGTGAAACGGTTGATCGGTGAAACAAAACGCCGGGAAACAAGCTTCCCGGCGGGGTAAAAGAACTTCGCCGGCCTGAAAGACCGGCGAAGCTTTTCTATCAGGCATTCGGGCGCAGCTTGCGAACCGCTGATCCGGCCTGCCACATTTCGCTTTCGCGCAGCTCTTTCAGCTCCTCGTTCAGCTTTTCCCGGTAGTCCGGCTGGCTGTTGGATTCGATAGAGCGGGCGGCTTCCTTACCCTCTGCCACGCTATTGTACAATTCCTCAAACACCGGCTTCGTGGCATCGCGGAATTTTTTCCACCAGTCCAGCGCACCCCGCTGTGCAGTGGTGGAGCAGTTGGCATACATCCAGTCCATCCCGTTTTCGGCTACCAGCGGCATCAGCGACTGGGTAAGCTCTTCCACGGTTTCGTTGAATGCTTCCGAGGGAGAATGCCCTTTCGACCGCAGCGTTTCGTACTGGGCGGCAAAGATGCCCTGTATGGCGCCCATCAGGGTACCGCGCTCGCCGGTAAGATCGGAGAACACTTCTTTCTTAAAATCCGTTTCAAACAGGTAACCGGAGCCAACGCCGATACCCAGGGCGATCACCCGTTCGCGGGCGCGGCCGGTGGCATCCTGAAAGATGGCAAAGCTCGAGTTCAGTCCCTGACCGGCCAGGAACAAGCGGCGCAGGGAAGTTCCGGAGCCCTTGGGCGCTACCAGGATCACGTCCACGTCCTTGGGCGGTACGATGCCCGTCTGGTCGTTATAGGTAACCCCGAACCCGTGGGAGAAATACAAGGCCTTTCCGGCGGTAAGCTGTTGCTTTATGGCCGGCCACAGGGAAATCTGTCCTGCATCGGAAAGCAGGAACTGGATGATCGTACCCCGTTTGGCGGCTTCTTCGATTTCAAAAAGCGTTTCGCCCGGCACCCATCCGTCGGCTACGGCCTTATCCCATGTTTTGGAATCTTTCCGCTGGCCGATGATGACATTAAAGCCGTTATCGCGCAGGTTCAGCGACTGGCCGGGTCCCTGCACACCATACCCGATGATCGCAATGGTCTCATCCTTTAAGACCTCCCTTGCTTTTTCCATCGGGAATTCCTCGCGTGTTACGACGTCTTCCTTTACTCCTCCGAAATTGATTGTTGCCATTTTTCTTGATTTGTGATTTAAAATGAGAATTTAAATTTTTGGTACCGGTGATGATTTATTTCCCAATGGAAAGATTGTCCTCTTCCACCAGTGAAAGCTCTTTCAGGTGCTTATGGAAGCGGCGCGACCATTTCACGATCGCCACGCGGCCGCTGCTGGCGTATTCTATAAGGCCATAGGGCTCCAGGGCATGCAGCAGGTCAAGCAATTCATCCTGGTGGCCGGTCTTTTCCACGACAAAGTATTTGGGGGTAATAGACAGGATATTGGCATGGTTGGCCCGGATCAGCTTTTCCACATCCTGCTTCTCCAGCTGCTCGGTAGATATTTTGTACAATGCCATCTCCTGGTATACCACTTCTTCCTCGTCGTGGACAAAGGCCTTGTGCACTTCTATCAGCTTTTCGATCTGTCCGACGATCTTCTCCAGCTGCTCGCGCGTGGAGGTCACCACAACCGTAAGCTTGTAGACGTCCTTTATTTCGGTTTCCGAAGCGATAAAGCTTTCAATGTTTACATGGCGCCGGGTAAAGATAACCGCAACGCGACCGATCAGGCCGATCCTGTTTTCACAGTAAACCGTTAATGTATATTGCCTTTCCATTTTTTTCCTGCATCAGGATATTTAAAAGTGATCCCGGGTAGTTCTCTAAGGCCGCCCCACCCGGTAAAAGCCGGCCTTTTTTCTTCAGGGCTTCCGGCGGGAATGCAAAGATATTACTCCAGCCGGATATCCGAGATGGAAGCGCCGGCCGGCACCATCGGGAATACGTTGTCTTCCTTCTCCACCACCACCTCCAGGAGATATGCGCCCTGGTGCTCGAGCATCTTATCCAGATCGGCCGATATATCCGCGCGCGCTTCCACCTTTTTCGCTTCGATGAAAAATCCTTTTGCGATCGTGATAAAATCGGGGTTGATCATTTCGGTGGAAGAATACCGTTTATCAAAGAACAGCTGTTGCCACTGCCGCACCATTCCCAGGAAGTTGTTGTTCAGGATAACGATCTTGATACCGATCTTCGACTGATAGATGGTACCCAGCTCCTGCAACGTCATCTGGAAGCAGCCGTCGCCGATAATGGCAATGACCTCTTTATCGGGGGCCGCCATCTTGGCGCCCATGGCTGCCGGCAGGGCAAAGCCCATCGTGCCCAATCCCCCCGAGGTGATGTTGGTATTGGGATGCTTAAATCCGAAATAACGGGAGGCCACCATCTGGTGCTGCCCTACGTCGGTGACCAGTATCGCATCTCCTTTTGTCTTTTCTGAAATAAGGCGGATCACCTCGGCCATTCTCAGCTGTCCGCTTGAAGGATAAAGCTCTTGCTTCTTTACCTTTTCCTCCTCCAGCTTCTCCAGGTCGTGGAATTCCTGCAGCCACTCGGCATGAGACGCCGGCTGTACCTTTTCTGTCAGCGCCGCCAGGGCCTCCCTGGCGTCGGCATGTACGGCTACATCCGCTTTGATGATCTTGTTGATCTCGGCAGCGTCGATCTCAATATGGATCACCTTGGCCTGCGAGGCATAGGTCTTAACGTCGCCGGTTATACGGTCGTCGAACCGCATTCCCACGGCGATCAGCACATCACATTCGTTGGTCTGAATGTTGGGCGCATAGTTGCCGTGCATGCCCAGATAACCGATATAAAGGGGATGATCTGTGGGAAAGGCAGACAGGCCAAGGAGCGTGCATCCGACGGGGATACCGGCTTTTTCGGCCAGCTTTTTCAGCTCCGCTTCGGCGCCGGAGATGAGTACGCCGTGCCCGCAGAGGATAAAAGGTTTTTTGGCGTTGTTGATCAGCTCCGCCGCACGGGCTACAGCTTCATTATCCAACTCGGGATGGGGACGGTAGCTCCGGATATATTCGCATTTCCGGTAGCTGTAATCCAGCTTTCCGAACTGCGCATTCTTGGTGATATCGATCAGTACGGGGCCGGGCCTTCCGGTGCGCGCTATATAAAAGGCCTTGGCGATGGCGCCGGGGATTTCGTCGGGATGGGTAATCTGCACGTTCCACTTGGTTACCGGCGTGGTAATCCCGATCACATCGGTTTCCTGGAAGGCGTCTGTTCCCAGCAGCGATGCAGCTACCTGCCCGGTGATGCATACCATGGGCGTAGAGTCGATCTGGGCATCCGCGATACCGGTCACCAGGTTGGTGGCGCCGGGTCCGGAGGTGGCAAACACCACGCCTACCTTGCCGGAGGCACGGGCATAACCCTGAGCGGCATGGGTAGCGCCCTGCTCGTGCCGTACCAGGATGTGGTGGATCTTATCCTGGTAGTCGTACAGCGCATCGTAGATCGGCATAATGGCTCCGCCGGGATAACCGAACACGGTCTCCACCCCCTCGGCGATCAATGATTGTATTACCGCTTCGGCGCCGGTAATGGACCGGGCAGTATGGGACTCCGCATCAATCTTCGTCAGTAACGCATCCTTCTGTTGCATTTTTTACTTGTTTTGCGTATTTGAACAATATACCGTTATTCGCCTTCAGCGGAGGCCGCTTCCATGCGGCGCGGCGTTGCTGCAGCTCTTCATCGCTAACGTGAAGGGTTATACGGTTTTGTGTAGCGTCTATTTCAATGATATCGTCATCCTGCACCAGACCTATGGTTCCGCCTTCAAAAGCCTCGGGTGCAATGTGTCCGACGACAAAGCCGTGCGTTCCGCCGGAGAACCGTCCGTCGGTGATCAGGGCGACGCTGCTGCCCAGACCCGCCCCGAAGATGGCTGAGGTGGGCTTCAGCATTTCGGGCATACCCGGGGCTCCTTTGGGTCCTTCATAACGGATCACCACCACATCGCCTGCTTTTACCCGGCCCGTCTGGATGCCGTCGATCAGCTTATACTCACCGTCGAATACGCGGGCAGGACCGGAAAAGCGTTCTCCTTCCTTCCCGGTGATCTTGGCCACGCTGCCGAGCTCGGCCAGGTTCCCCTTCAGGATCTGCAGGTGTCCCGTAACCTTGATGGGATGATCGACCGGCCGCAGCAGGTCCTGCTTTTCAAAATCAAAATCTTTGATGCCGGCGAGATTTTCCGCCAGGGTTTTGCCGGTAACGGTTATACAGTCGCCGTGCAGGAAGCCTTCTTTTAACAGGTACTTCATCACAGCGGGAACGCCGCCCAGCTTATGCAGGTCCTCCATCAAATATTTACCGCTGGGCTTCAGGTCAGCCAGCAGCGGCACCTTGTCGCTCAGCTGCTGAAAATCCTCCAGCGTCAGCCGCAGGCCGGCGGAACGGGCCATGGCGATCAGGTGCAGCACGGCATTGGTGGATCCGCCCAGGGCGATAACTACGGTGATGGCATTTTCAAAGGCCTTCGGGGTCATGATATCCCGAGGCTTCAGGTCCATTTCCAGCAGCCGGCGGATGGCCTTTCCGGCTTCGGCGCATTCCTTTTTCTTGTCTTCGCTGAGTGCGGGGTTGGAAGAGCTGTAGGGCAGCGACATCCCCATCGCCTCGATGGCGGCGGCCATGGTATTGGCGGTATACATGCCGCCGCAGGCGCCTGCGCCCGGGCAGGAATGCTGTATGATGCCTTTAAAATCTCCCTCGTCCAGCTGCCCGGCCAGCTTCTGGCCCAGGGCTTCAAAGGCTGAGATGATGTTCAGGTCCTGTCCTTTGTATCTTCCCGGGGCAATGGTTCCGCCGTACACCATGATGGAAGGCCGGTTCAGTCGCGCCATGGCCATAATGGAGCCCGGCATATTCTTATCACAGCCCGGTACGGTAATCAGACCGTCATAGTACTGCGCCCCGCAAACCGCTTCGATGGAATCCGCGATGATCTCGCGGGACACCAGGGAATAGCGCATACCGGGAGTACCGTTGCTCATCCCGTCGCTGACGCCGATAGTATTAAAGATCAGCCCAACCAGGTTCTGGGCTTGCACGGATTGTTTTATCTCCTTCGCCAGATCGTTCAGGTGCATATTGCAGTTATTGCCCTCGTACCCCATGCTTGCGATACCCACCTGGGCTTTTTTGAGGTCTTCTTCCTTCAGCCCGATAGCGTAGAGCTGGGCCTGAGCTGCGGGCTGCGTAGGGTCCTGCGTAAGTGTTTTGCTGTACTTGTTTAGTTCCATGATACCTTGTCTGTTATCAGTTTATGATGATCTTCCTTTCTTTGTCATCCCGGCTTTTCTTATTGCTGCCGGAACCGCCTATACTGAGTTCCGGGTTGTCCGGCAGCAATAAAAAAATCGCCTTTTCTGCTTCTTTTGCAGAAGGAAGGCGATTCAATATGTTGTACGGAAATATCGTTCAGGCCGTTCCTCCATGCGACGGGAAAATGACAATGACCACAACGAGGACGACCCACTGTAACATCAGGCTCCAGTTTGCTCCTGCCATACGGCGCAGGGAAATACGGTTATGGTCAATCTTCCCCATGAAGGAATGAAAAACATTTATTAGGCCGACAAATTTAACGGCGAAAACCGTTAAGAAACAATAAAAACATTCAGATTTGATTTTTCGACATTTAAAGGACATTTTAATAGATTATTTTTAAATTAACTTGATTTTTTTGAAATAATTCTAACAGGTTTTTAAACAACCGGAGGTGCTCCGTCAGACGCAGCATTCATCACCGGGAAGAAATGCAGGCCGGGCATCCGATAAAAAGAAAAAGCGGGCTGCCGCTTACCCCAAAGTTGCTCGGGAACGGCGACGCCTATAGGAAAAGAACTATCTCGATCTCCATATCTATATCCATCCCCGCCCCGGCTGCCGGAACCCTGTCACCCCAAAAGAAAAAAAGCTTGGCGGTTTCAAAAATAAGAAATAACTTTCGGGTACGTACCCGTTTATTGGAACGAAAGGCATACCCCGCAATGGGAAACTGCCGGTGTTTTGCTCGTTATCTTCGTTCGTCCTCTTGCCTGGCCTACGGACGGAGCCACAGGAAGCTTATGGTAATATGAAAAAATTCGGGTACGTACACGAATGTTTGGTGCTTATCACTTTCGATAAACCATTTCAGTTCACCTAAATCCATCCTCATGCCTGTCAAAAATTTATACTTAAAGATCCCCTGGTGGATAACGCAGGTCCTCCTGACCGTCGTTGTCTCCGCCGGCGCTGCCCGCGCCCAGACCATCTCCGGGACGGTACGATCCGCCGAGAAAAAAGAGCCTCTTTCCGGTGTAACCATACAGGTAAAAGGCGCAGCCAACGGCACCACTACAGACATGAACGGCCGATACAGCCTCAGCGGCGTAAAGCCCTCCGATTCGCTCTCGTTTTCATCTGTCGGCTTTCAGAAGGAAACTGTTTCCGTCAACGGCCGCACCCAGCTCGATATCAGCTTGTCGGCCGAAGCATCTTCCTTAGACCAGCTGGTGGTCATCGGATATGGCAGGGAAAAGAAAAGCTCCCTTACGGCTGCCATATCCCGCGTCGAGAATGACATCTTAGATCAGATACCGACCGGCAGGATTGAAAACGCACTGGCCGGAAGACTGGCTGGAGTAAATATATCCAACACCGTGAGCAGCCCCGGCGCCACTCCGATCATCAGGATAAGAGGGCTGGGCTCCATCTCGGCAAGCAATAACCCCCTGGTCGTGATCGACGGATTTCCGGGAGGCAGCCTGGCCAATATAAACATGAATGACGTAGCCTCCATCGAAGTATTAAAGGATGCCTCATCAGCCGCCATCTACGGTTCCAGGGGCTCTGGCGGGGTAATCATCGTCACGACCAAAAGCGGAAGAACAGGAAAACCCAAGCTGAGCTTCAATGCTTTTTACGGCTCGGCCAATGCCATCGGACATCACGACTGGATCACCGGACAGGAATTTTACGATTACCAGGTCCGGTATAAAAACCGGGATTTTGCCAATGCCGGCGGAGACGTTTCCCTCCCGGTCTGGGGCGACGATCGCCGTCCCGCCACCTACCAGGTGAATCCGGTCATAAAAGAAGGGAACACCATCTGGGAAGATGTGCTGCTGAACCCGGCCCCCATCCAGAACTACCATCTTTCGCTCTCCGGCGGAACAGAAAACGTACGTTATTACGTATCCGGCGGCCTGAAGGACGAGCAGGGCACACTCATCAATACCTGGTACAAAACCTATTCGGTCAGGGCCAAAGTAGATGTAAAAATAAACAATGTGGTCAGCGCAGGGTTCCTGATCAACCCTGAGTTTTCCAAACGGCGCACCTCTCCCGTTACCATGGAAGCCATTGCCAAGATGCCCCCCTTCCTCTCACCCAAGAAAAATCCGGACGGCACCTATCCCAAACCGCTGGACTACTGGGGCACATCCGTGTCTGCCGGGGTAAGTCCCCTGGCCGTCTTATACGGGACCCATAACATTTCTTCCACCTTTAACAGTCTCGGAGAAGTATACCTCGACTTAAATCTTCTTGAAGGGTTAAAATTCAGGACCTCCCTGGATGCCAATATAGCGTACAGTACCGGGGAAAACTACCAGGCGGCTTCCGCTACCACCAACTCCGTGTCTACAGGATCTTCCGCGGATACCCGGAACATAAACCTGATCAACGAAAATGTGCTCAGCTATGATAAGACCTTTAACGGGATACACAGCCTCAACGCGATCTTAGGCGCTTCCTATCAAAAGACTACCTCCCGCAACGCCTATCTGGGCGTGCTTCCCGGAAGCTTTAACAATGATATCATCGAGACGCTCAACAATGCGACCATATCACCCACGGCAAGCGGAACCTCGAAATCACAATGGGGACTGGTCTCCTATTTCGGCCGCATAAACTACGGATTCAAAGACAGGTACCTGGTCTCCGCCTCCTATAGAACAGACGGCAGCTCCCGGTTCGGGCCCCGGAACCGATGGGGAAGCTTTCCTTCCGTATCTGCCGCATGGCGTATCTCGCAGGAAGATTTTTTCCGGAATGTTCCCGTCATCAGCAACCTCAAGATCAGGGCAAGCTACGGGATAGCCGGCAACTTCAATATCGGGGATTTTCAATACCTGGGTAAGATCAGCGATACCTACTACTCGCCCGACGGCGAGCTTACCAAAGGCCAGGCCCAAAGCAATTTCGGCAATGCCGAGCTCCAATGGGAAAAAACAAAAAGCACCGACCTGGGAATCGAATTGGGCTTATTCAGCGACCGGCTGAATTTCGTATTTGACTACTACGATAAAAGGACCTACGGCCTGCTGTACAATGTCGGCATCCCCGCCGTTTCGGGCTTCACCAGCTCGCTGGTAAATGTGGGGGACATCGGAAACAAAGGTTTCGAGCTGGAGATCAATTCCGTCAACCTGGACGGCGCCTTTAAATGGCAGACCAGCTTCAACCTCTCCCATGACAAAAACAAGGTGCTTGATCTCGGAGGCGTGGACGAAGTGATCAATACCCACAGCCGGGGCATGAGCTGGCTGTTACGGATAGGGGAACCCATGTTCTCCTATTACGGATATAAATTAATCGGCGTCCTGCAGGATCAGGAAGATGTGGACAACTCACCCGTGCTTCCCGGATCCAAACCCGGGAACGGCAAGTACGAAGATGTAAACGGGGACGGACAGATCACGCCTGACGATAAGGTGATTCTCGGCAACTTCCAGCCCAGCGTTTTCATGGGAATGGTAAATAATTTCTCATGGAAAAATTTTGATCTGAGCATCGCCCTGCAATCTTCCATAGGCGCCAAGATGTACGATCTGGAAAACCTGTATTATGAAGGCCCCACCGTATGCGCCATGCGACTTTCGTTAATAGAAAACCAGTGGTGGTCGGAAGCCGAGCCGGGCGACGGGAAAACGCCCTCCACCGCCCTGAGCGAGCTGGCTTATGTGGCCAACAGCGATTATTATATCGAAAACGCCTCCTTCCTCGCGGTCCGGAACGTCAACCTCGGCTATACCTTCCCCACTGCCCTGGCAAACAGGTTGCATCTTAACACCTTCCGGGTCTATCTATCCGCCAGCAACCTCCTTATGATCACCAGTAAGGACTTCCACGGCTATAATCCGGAAGGGTATACCATGGGTGAGGTAGACGGTATCGGAAGCATGCCCGGCTTTAACAACGGAGCCACGCCGATCAACCGCACGTTTGTTTTTGGTGTAAATGTCGTTTTCTAATCCCTTAACCGGACGATCATGAAAAAAAAGACCGCTTTCCATATGATCCTGCTGGTATCGGCGCTGGGCCTGGCTTCCTGTAACGACCAGTACCTCGACCTCCTGCCTCCCTCGGATCTGACCGAAGCAAATTTCTATAAAACGGCCAACGATATGAACAGCGCCGTGATCGGCATATACAGCAGCTACCAGGCCAGGATACCAAGGGACTGGATACTGCTGGAAATGCCCAGCGACGAATTATATCCTACAGGCTATCATAACTTTTTCGGCCTGACGGACCTTAACAGCCTGGCCTTTTTACCGGACGACCAGCACTTCAGCGATTTCTGGAAAAAAAGCTATAGCGGAATATACCGGGCAAACGCCGTGCTGAAAAACATCGAAATCCCGACCGATTATGAAGCCACCCAGAAGGATCAGTATACCGGAGAAGCCAGATTCATGCGGGCCTTGTTTTATTTTGACCTCGTACGCATGTTCGGAGGCATTCCGAAAGTGACCTCGCTGTTTTCCGTTGAGGAAAGCAAGTCGACCCCCAGGGCTTCCGAAGCGGAGATATACGCCCTGATCACGGACGATCTGAAAGCGGCTATCGATATGCTGCCCCCAAAAGAAAACATGCAGAAAGGGCGGGCCAATAAAGGAGCAGCAACCGCCTTGCTGGTCAAGGTCTATGTTTACCTGAAAGATTGGAAGAACGCCAAGACCTACCTGGATAAGATGCCCGATTTTCATTACCGGCTGATGGATGATTTTGCTGCGCTGTGGACAGAACAAAATGAAGACAACGACGAGATCATCTTTGCCATGAAATACACCGCCGAAACCAACGGACAGCCGCTCACCGACGATTTCCTGCCCTACTTTGGCGTTACCGGCATCTCCAAGCACGGCCAGGAAAACGGGTTCCCAGCCTGGAGTCTGATGAAGAAATATGAAAAGGACGACAGCCGTAAGGCCGTCACGTTTACCGAATACTGGAAATCCCCGGACAGTCCTGAGGAAGAGCCGGCCATCTGGTATCCCTATGTAAACAAATTCGCCGTGCCCCACACCACGCCGGGCTCATCCGGTCTGGATATACCGGTATTACGGTACGCCGACCTGCTGCTGCTGAAGGCGGAGGTGCTGTATAACCTCAATCAGCCGGATCAGGCGCTGACCGCGCTCAACAGCGTCCGGGAACGTGCATTCGGCAATACAGACCACGACTATGCGCTTAGCGACATCCCGGATGCGGAGGCTTTCTATGACAAGTTGCTGCTCGAAAGGCAGCTGGAGCTTGCCTTTGAAAACCAGCGCTGGTTTGACCTGGTAAGGACGGGCAGATACCTTACCGTATTAAAGCAGCTGGAAACCAGTTATAACCCTGCTACGCAGACGCCGCTGGTCCTCCACCTGGATCCAAAGGAATTCCAGAAACATTTTCCCATACCCCAGGACCAGATCGATCTGAACAATCCCGGCGTATTGGAGCAAAATGAAGGATACAAATAAAGACCGGACAAACAGGTCCGGACAGCAAAATCGTTGTTTTATCAATAGCGCTTAACTTATAATAAGTTTTATGTCCAAGCAAAATTTTTCACGCCGCAAGTTTATCGCCGGATCAGGCCTTTTGCTGATAGAGGCCTCCCTGAGGCTAAAGGGCGCCACGCTCCCCAAAATGGCCGATGAGCCCATTATTGACGCGCATCAGCATGTACACTATCTGTCGCGCACCAATGAACAGCTGCTGGCCCATCAGCGGGCCATGGGGGTCACTACCACCATCCTGCAGCCTGCCGGCTCTCCTGCCAACCGGGCCTCTACCCTTTTCGGATTCGGCAACGGGCTGCAAGCAGAGGCCTGGGGCAACAAAGAATGTTATGCGTTCGCCAAGCAATATCCCAAAGAATTTCTATTCGGGTCGAACGAGGTTCCGGACCTGCCGGGCGCCGTCGGGGAAATTGAAAAGTACCTCAAGATGGGAGCCGTGGTGATCGGAGAATCCAAGTTCGGCATCGAGTGCGATGCCCCCGAAATGCAAAGGCTTTACCGGCTCGCACAGGAGTATAATGTTCCGATAATGATGCACTGGCAATATAAAAAGTACAACTACGGGTTCAAAAAATTTCACAAGATGCTGGAAAAATACCCGCGCGTGAACTTTATCGGTCATTCGATGACCTGGTGGGCCAACATCGATAAAAACAACAACGACCCGACCATCATGTATCCCAAGGGACCGGTAACGCCGGGAGGATACACCGACCGGCTGCTCAGCGACTATCCCAACGTATTCGGGGATCTTTCGGCCGGATCCGGGTTGAATGCCTTTACCCGCGACGAAGCGCACGGAAAGGAATTTATGAAAAAACACCAGGACAAGCTGATCTTCGGCAGCGATTGTACGGATACCTCCGGGCATTCGCCCACCTGTATAGGGGCCAATATGATCGCCGAGATCAGAAAATTATGTACCGATAAAAAAGTAGAACGAAAGCTTTTGTATGAAAACGCCAAAAAACTATTCAGGATCTGACAATGTACTGCAGGTTACCCCCCTCATAAAACCACAGCTATGAAAAAGCCAGCCGGAAATTATTCCAGAAGAAAATTTATCATACAGAACTCGCTTGCCGGTACCGCGGCGATCATCGGGATGAACTTCCCGCATCTGTCCTCTCCCGGCAGCCGTGAAACAGGCGCGCCAGCTATATTGGGAGGAAGCCCGGCCTGGGCGCCCGGCCAGAAACCGGAATGGGTGAAATGGCCCATATGGGTCCCCGAGACCGACGAGCCCAGGGTACTGGAAGTGCTCAGAAGCGGCGTATGGTCCGAAGCGAAGGTGGTAAAGGAATTTGAAAACGCATGGGCCAAAACGATAGGCGCCAGACGTTGTGTAACCACGGTGAACGGCACCAATGCCCTGATCTGCGCATTGGTGAACCTGGACATCGGGGCCGGCGACGAGGTGATCGTGCCGCCCTATACCTTTATCGCGACCATACAGGCCGTGCTGCAGACAGGGGCAATCCCCGTATTTGTCGATACCGACCCTGAAACCTTCCAGATCGACGCCGGTAAGATAGAAGCCAGTATCACGCCCCGCACACGCGCCATCCTGCCGGTCCATATTGCCGGACTGCCCGCCGATATGGAACAGATCACCGCCATCGCCAAACGGCATAATCTTGTAGTAGTAGAAGACGCCTGCCAGGCCTGGCTGGCTGAAATCAATCATAAAAAGGTAGGGACTTTCGGAAATGCAGGCTGCTTCAGCTTCCAGAATTCAAAAAACATACCCATCGGGGAAGGAGGAGCCGTGGTAAGCGACGATGAGACCTTCATAGACCGCTGCGTTTCCTATCATAACTTTGGCATTTCATATGGGTCCATGGTTGATAAGATGGGCCCCGGCATCACCATGATCGGGACAAAGCTGAGGCTCACCGAATATCAGGCAGCCATGGGCCTTGCCCAGCTGAAGCGCCTGGACACACAGACCACTACCCGGAATGAGAATGCAGGCTATCTCAGATCGCGTCTCATGGAGATACCCGGCATTACCCCGTATAAACTATACGACAATGTAACCCGGGCAGCCTTTCACCTCTTTCCTTTCCGGTATGAAAAAAATGAGTTCGCCGGACTGCCGAAAGCCGGCTTCCTCAGCGCACTGCGGGCCGAAGGGGTACCCTGTTCCGGCGGATATGACACGCTGAACGACAAGCCTTTTATACGGCATGCCTTTCAGACAAAGAACTTTAAAAAAATGTATTCCGAAACAGAGCTGGACTACAATAAGTTCCTGGAAAGAAATCAGTGCCCTGAAAACGACCGGCTATGCCAGGAAGCCGTATGGTTCACCCAGAACCTTCTGCTTGGATCAAAGACCGACATGGATTATATTGCTTCAGCGATTGAAAAAATTCACAAAAACGCCGGTAAAATCAAAAAAACAGATCAGAAATAGCAAAGCAAACTGCCGCTGCAGGCAAAAACCATCACCCCATCTTTTTGATAAAAAGCATAAAATATGTCCGAAAAGAATTTTTCCAGGCGTGAATTTTTAAAACGAAATTCGTTGATCGGGCTTCAGGCGATCCTCGCTACCGGCATAACCGGTTCCCTGCTCGGGAAGTCCTTAAGCCCGTCGCATAGACGCGATGATCTGCCGGGCAGCGAGCCCATCATCGATATCCACCAGCATATCCATTACCATGGCCGCACCGACGAACAGATGATCAGCCATCAGCAGACTATGGGTATT
This sequence comes from Compostibacter hankyongensis, assembly GCF_039541075.1. NCBI lineage: Bacteria > Pseudomonadati > Bacteroidota > Chitinophagia > Chitinophagales > Chitinophagaceae > Compostibacter > Compostibacter hankyongensis. Next base: position 276,505 of record NZ_BAABFN010000022.1, read on the forward strand.
ACGAAATCCATTCTCCTGCCTGCCGGCCGGGATGTAAACAGCGCCTCCACGCACTTCGGCGTTTCCAACGGACTGCAGGTGAAGGCGGGTGGCAACAAGGATTGCTATGAATTTGCAAAAAAGCATCCGGAAGCATTCACCTTCGGGGCATGCGAGGTTCCCGACCTGCCGGATGCCGTACAGGAAATCGAAAAATACCTGAAGCTTGGCGCCGTCATCATCGGCGAGCTGAAGTTCGGAGTGGACTGCGATTCGGCCGGCATGCAGAAGATCTACCAGCTGGCGCAGCATTATGAAGTTCCCGTGCTTATGCACTGGCAATACAAAATGTACAACTATCATTTTGAACGTTTCTACAAAATGCTGGAAAAATATCCTCGGGTCAATTTCATCGGACATGCGCAGACCTGGTGGGCCAACATAGACAAGAACGAAACCGATCAGTCTGTGCTGTATCCCAAGGGAGCCGTCACCATGGGGGGACTTACGGACCGTTATCTCAGCGATTATCCAAACCTGTACGGAGACCTTTCCGCCGGATCCGGACTGAGCGGCCTGACCCGCGACGAAGACTTCACCCGGGACTTCTTCAAAAGGCACCAGGATAAGCTCGTCTATGGAAGCGATTGTGCAGATGCGGTCGGACAGGGAAAAGCGTGCGACGGCGCCGGGATTATCGCCGCGGTAAAGCGGCTGTCGCCGACCAAGGAAATTGAACGGAAACTTTTGTATAAAAACGCGAAAAAGATAATCCGCATCTGATCCGCCGGTCCCGGACCTGCCAGAATGATTTCCCTATAAACCATATGAACCCAAATCCCAACAGATCTATCAAAACCAAAAAATAGCCATGAAGAAGGCCCGTATCAATCCCAGCCGTTGTTTGCTTTTCTTAGCTGTAACAGCGGTAGCCTCCTGCACCACCAAGTCCCGTTATCCGGGACCCCTTCCTGCGGAGGAATCGATGAAGACATTCCATTTTGCCGACGATTTCAAAGCGGAAATTTTTGCCACCGAACCGCTTGTGGCTGATCCGGTATCGATGACATTTGACGAAGCCGGAAATGCGTATGTCGTGGAAATGCCCGACGCCAATATGGAGGACTCCGCCAAAGGCAAATGCCGCATTGTACTTTTGAAAGATACCAATGGCGACGGACGGGCAGATAAGTCCGTTATCTTTGCAGACAGGCTGAACGAGGCGACCAGCGTGCTGCCCTGGAAAGGAGGATTATTCGTGGCCGCCGCCCCGACGATCTCCTATTTCAAGGATACGGACGGTGACGGAAAAGCCGACAGCAAAAAAATTGTCTTTTCCGGATTTTTCAAGAACAACGATGAAGCCCAGATCACAAGCCTCACCTTCGGTGTAGACAACTGGATCTACGCCAACAACGACGGCCAGGCCGGGAAGGTCAGATCGGCGTCGGATACCGCCAGCCTTTCCATGCAGGGCGCCGATTTCCGGTTTCGTCCCGACCGCGACCAGTTTGAGCTTTCCACCGGACCGGGGCAGTTCGGGCAGGCCATTGACGACTGGGGACACCGTTTCTTTTCGCAAAACACGCTTCATATAAGACAGGTCGTTATCCCTGTGCGGTACCTCAGGCGGAACCCTGCCATGCCGCCATCGGCACAATCGGCTGTCATAAACGTGTCGGACCACGATCCGCTGATGTACCAGCTGACCCCGGCGCCGTACTGGCGGGCAGAGCGGACCAAGCGCCGCAACCAGGAATATCAGGAGCATCACCTGGACCGGGTAGAGTATGAAAAGGGACATTTTTCCGGAGGTTCCGGGGGCACCTTCTACGGAGGCGATGCCTTTCCGGAAGCTTATTATGGCAATATCTTTACGGGAGACGTCTCCGGTAACCTCGTGCACCGCGATATCCTCGCTCAACCTTCCGGCGACGATCCCTTTTATACGGCAAAACGCGGTGATGCGGAAAAAGACAAGGAATTTATGGCGGCGACCGATTCCTGGGTTCGCCCCACAAGCTTTGCAGTGGGTCCGGACGGGGCGCTCTATATGATCGATATGTACCGGCAGCATATCGAAACGCCGGTATCCATTCCCGAAGACCTCCAGACCGACATGGATTTCCGGGCAGGAAGTAATATGGGAAGGATATACCGCATCGTTCCGAAAAACGCAGGAGCCTATAAAAAACCGGATGTCGATCTGCAGCACGCCACTGCTGCGGAGCTGGTAAAGCTGCTTTCGCATCCCAGCAGCTGGTGGGCGCTGCAAGCCCATCGCCTGCTGCTGGAGCGTCAGGATAAGACGGTAATACCGGCGTTGAAAGATCTGTTCGCACAAAGCAAAGACCCCAGAAGCCGTCTGCATGCGCTGTATCTCCTGGAAGGACTGAATGCGCTGGATGCCGGTACCGTGGCGCTGGCCCTGAAAGATTCCGCAGCGGGTGTACGTGAGAATGCTGTCCAGTTAGCCGAACGGTTTCCGGCATGCCTGCCTCAGCTAAAAGAAATGGTCCGGGACAGCTCCTTTCGGGTAGCTTTTCAGGCCACGCTGAGCCTGGGTAATTTTCCTGCCGCAGCGGTGGCCCCGGCCCTGGCCGATGTAGTGGAACGCCACGGTGAGAATTCCTGGTACAGAACCGCCGTCCTTAGCTCAGCTGCCGGGTCGTCCCCGGCGCTGCTAAAGATCTTGATGCAGAAAGGCATCTTCCGGGAAACCGCGCCATGGAAAGAAGCTTTCCTCGGGGATCTTTCCTATGTAACCGGCGGACGTAATGAAAAAGAGCAGACCGGATCGCTCCTGGCGCTGCTGCAGCAACCGGCGTTAGCAACGGCTACCGGGGAACAGGCGGCTGCCGTAAAAGGACTGATCAGCGGTCTCCTGGTTGCTAAAACAACAGACACCGCCCAGCAGACAGCTTTGAAAAGCCTGAAAACCGAAAATGCAGACGACATCAAAAACGCAATACAGGACCTGACGAAACTGTACGGTAAATCTTCACAGCCATAATGCACGAAAATGGAGCACATTCATTCCAGAAGAAAATTCATTCACCAATGTATGAGCATCGGCGCGGTATTCCTGGGCGGATCCATACTGCTCAGCGCCTGCGGACAAAAGAAAGCAAGCCCGGACAAAGAAAAGACGGATAAAAAGCCCGCAGGGAATAGCGGGTCTTGCGACGACCTGACCGGGGTCAGTCCGGAAGAGGTCAAAAAACGGCAGACATTCGGATATGTAAAGGAATCCACCGTTCCCGGCAGCCACTGCGGCAACTGCGGGCTGTTTATTCCACCTGCCGAAGGAGCCTCCTGCGGCGGATGCCTGCTGTTCAAAGGGCCTATAGATCCCGCCGGCTATTGTACCCAATATGCTCCCAAGACTTAAATCTGTCTATCGATGACAACCATGAAAAAGATCGCGCTCATCCTTGCCAGCCTGCTCTGTGGTTTCTTTGCCTCAAAAGCCGCAGGCTCCGGCTCCGTAGTCTTTACCGATACCCTGCCCCGGACGGATAAAGCGGCAAACGCCTGGGAAATACTGTTCAACGGAAGCAGCACCGATAAATGGACCGGGACGAACGGCCGCCCTTTTCCCTCCGACGGCTGGACGGTAAAGGGGGGGCGTCTCTTCCTGAGCAAGCAGGGGTTCGGCGATATCATCACCAAGGAGAAATTCACCGATTTCGAGCTGGTGCTGGATTTCAATTTGACGACGGGCGCCAACAGCGGCATCAAGTATTTTGTAAATAAAATAAAAGATGCCGGCAGCGGAAAAACGGTGATAAACGGGCCGGAATACCAGATCATAGACGATTACAATCACCCTGCGGTCAAAAATCATGTCCACGATGTAGGATCCACCGCGGCCTGTTATCTCTTGTATCCGCCGGAAAACAAGAAATTATATTCGGCCGGCAGGTGGAATCATGTCAGGATAATCGTACGGGGCAGACATGTTGAGCACTGGCTGAACGGGGTTAAAGTGCTGAGCTATGAAAGGGGCAGCCAGGATTTCAGAGAAAAGGTGGCCGGCACAAAGTTCAAAGACCTCGTAGGTTACGGAGAGCAGCCTGAGGGCCATATCCTGCTTACCGATCATGGCGACAAGGTTTATTTCCGTAATATAAAAATAAGACGTCTGTAAGCAGGTAGTAAACCGGGCTGAAAAAACCGGGATCCCGCGACCGCCATCCAGCATCCAATGAAGCCGTTTGCCGCCCGTGAAAGCCGCCGGGGGAAGAAAAAGTTTGAAGGTTTAAAAATAAATATTACTTTCGGGTACGTACCCGGAAATTTAAGAATCTGCGGCTGTCTGTCGCAGACAGGCTGACCGGATTACCATTCAGCTACATTTTTTGATCAGCCGGAACAAAAGCAGTACGGACGATCAATCACATAAAATCATACACCTTGGCATCACCTGCTTCCATCCCGGAAACCAGTCCGCCGCCGGTTAAGCACGGTCCCAGCGACAACGCGCCGCGACGGTCCTGGAGGGCCTGGCTTCACTCGCTGGGCCCGGGCATCATCACCGCGGCGCTGGTCTTCGGTCCGAGTAAGATCACCATCACGGCCATTCTCGGCGCCGATTACGGCTATGATCTCCTGTGGATCGTGGCAGTGGCCATATTTTTCATGATCGTTTTTACCACCATGTCGGCCAGGGTCGGTATCGCCACGCGCCAGACCCTGCTGGAAACCATCGGCAACAAATGGGGCAGGGCCGCCAGGATAGCGATCGGGCTGGGCGTGTTCCTGGTGGCCGCTTCCTTTCAGGCAGGCAATTCCATTGGGATAGGCATGGCCGTAGCCGAGGCCACCCATACCGCTCAGCCACCCTGGATAATCCTGTTCAACGCCATTGCCATCGCATTGCTTTTTTTCAGGGCCTTCTACAAAACCCTTGAGAAGGTGATGATCGGCCTGATCTGCCTGATGCTTTTTGCTTTTGTTACCACCCTGGTGCTGTCAAAACCCGCCTTTTCCGGCATTGCCGAAGGATTCGTTCCTTCGCTGCCAAAAGGATCAATGGGTCTGGTCATCGCCTTCATGGCTTCCTGCTTTTCCATTGTAGGCGCCTTCTATCAGTCTTATCTGGTAAGGGAAAGGATAAACATACGGCCCGATATCCGGCAATCAGGAAAAGAAAGCCTGCCCGGCATATGTATCCTCGGGCTGATGAGCGCCCTTGTGCTGATCTGCTCTGCCGCCGTATTACATCCCCAGGGCGTGAAGCTGCATGCCGCCACGGATATGGCCAGGGCGCTGGCGCCTGTTTTCGGACAGTACGCTTCCTTCCTGTTTCTCACCGGTCTGTTTGGTGCCTCCTTTTCCGCCCTCATCGGAAATGCTACGCTGGGCGGTACCCTGCTCGGGGATGCTCTCGGTTATGGCGGGAAGCTGAATTCCGGCATCATCCGCGTATTGATTGCCCTCGTCATGCTCATCGGTGCGGTCATTGCCATTGTGTTCGGGAGGTTGCCGCTGCAGCTGATCGTATTTGCCCAGGCGGTTACGATCTTTATCGTCCCTTTTATCGGCATCGCGTTGTTCCTCGTAGCCAATGACCGGAAAGTAATGGGCGAGTGGCGAAACGGCCTTTTCAGCAATATTGCCGGCATGGCCGGGCTGCTGATCATGATCCTCCTGGCATTCAGCAACGCCAAAACCTTATTTTTTACCTGAGATAAAACAGCGCATGAGAGCGGTTAAATACCATACGGATCATACCTGCGCTTTTCCGGCCATGAAAAAAACAAAAATACGACTACCGCTTTACCTTGTGCTGTCCGGCTGCTGCTGGACAGCGTGTACCCACTCCCGTAAGTTCGATACTCCCGTGGAACAGGTCTTCCGGCTGGACAGCACCACCATCGGTATCAGCACCGTTATTTCCGGTCTCAACGTGCCCTGGGAAATTGCCTGGGGTCCTGACAACCAGATCTGGTTTACCGAGCAGAGCGGCACGGTGAGCAAAGTAGACCCGCATACCGGCAAACGGAAAACATTGCTGACCATCCCCGGCATATACCGGCAACGAACATTAGGGCTGCTGGGCATGGCCGTTTCCCCGGATAAGCAAAAGCCCTATGTAGTGGTGGATTACACCTGTAAAAGAAAAGATTCGGTGATCGTATCCCGGCTGGTACGCTATACCTATACTGCAGCTACGGATACGCTCACGAACCCGCTGGTATTGCTTGAAGTGCCGGGTAGCACCGGACATAATGGTTCCCGCGTAGCTATCTCTCCGGAGGGAAAAGTGATCTGGTCCACCGGCGATGCCGCCCGCAGCAGCAATGCCCAGGATACCGCCTCGCCCAACGGGAAGACGCTGCGCCTGAATCTGGACGGCTCCGTTCCCGAAGACAATCCCCTGCCCGGCAATCCCTTCTGGTCCCGCGGACATCGCAACATACAGGGCCTGGTATTTACGCCGGACGGTATCCTGTTCAGCTCCGAGCACGGCGACGCCACGGACGATGAGATCAACCATATCCAAAAGGGTGGAAATTACGGATGGCCTAATGTGGAAGGCTTCTGCGACCGCCCGGATGAAAAAGAATATTGCAGGGATACTCCGATAGTGGAGCCCCTGAAAGCCTGGACGCCTACCATCGCCCCTTCCGGTATTGATTACTATCACTCCGGCACGATCCCCGAATGGAACAATGCGCTGTTGCTGGCCACACTGAAGACCGCCAGCTTGCGGGTGCTGCAGCTCGATCAGGAAAAACGCCGCATCCTCTCGGAAAAGATATACTTCAGTAAAGAATTCGGAAGACTGAGGGATATCTGCATCTCTCCCGAAGGAGATATCTATATCGCTACCAGCAACCGGGACTGGAATCCCGGACCCGGCTTCCCGAAACCGCAGGACGACCGCATCCTCCGTATTTCCCGGATCAGCAAAAGAGACGACCTCTCCCGGGTGGATCCCCAAAAGGCCATACCCCTCCCCGCCGCCACAGTGAAAGCTACGGCTTCCGACGGCGTATCGGTTTACAACAGCTACTGCGCCTCCTGCCACAAGCCGAACGGGAAAGGGGTCAAGGGCAGCTTTCCTCCCCTCCTGGGCAGCCCGGTGGTCACCGGCGACATTGCGCCGCTGCTGCAAACCGTGCTCTCAGGCAAATCCACCCCGAACGGCAAGACGGGGAACCGGTACGATGAGCAGATGCCCGCCTTCGGCTTCCTGGACGACCGCCAGCTGGCCGGCGTGCTCAGCTATATCCGCAGCGCCTGGGGCAACAACGCGGGTGCCGTCGCCCCAGCTGAGGTAAAAGCCGCGCGAAAAAATTCTTTAAACCCTTCGATAAAATAAGTAATGTTATGCAAGATATCCACGCGGTTGTAAACAAGCTGCTGCAACCTTCCGATGCGCTGATAGCCGATATGGCGGCGCTGGAGGGCGACCTTGTCATCCTCGGTGCCGGCGGCAAGATCGGCCCCAGCCTGGCCCGCCTCGCCAAACAGGCCATCGACCGCTCAGGCGCCCCCAGGAAGGTAACCGCCATATCCCGCTTCAGCGAGCCGGGGCTGAAAGCAGCGCTGGAAAAAGACGGCATCGAAACCCATGCCGCCGATCTGATGAACGAAGCCGCCCTCCAGGCATTGCCCTATGCACAAAATGTCCTTTACCTGGCCGGCACTAAATTCGGCACGACCGGAAAAGAGCCCTTTACCTGGGCCATGAATACGTATCTGCCGGGAAGAGTGGCGGAGCGGTACAAAGAGGCCCGCGTGGTCGTTTACTCTACCGGGAACGTCTATCCTTTCACACCGGTAGGCTCTGGCGGAGCGGATGAAAGCTGTGCTCCGGCCCCGGTTGGGGAATACGGACAGTCCTGCCTGGGCCGGGAGCGTGTCTTTCAGCATTTTTCAGAAAGATACCGCAGCCCGTTGCTCATCTACCGGCTGAACTATGCCAATGACCTGCGCTACGGTGTATTGCTCGAAATCGCCAAAGCGGTTAAAGAAGAACGCGCTATAGACCTCAGCATGGGCCATGTGAACGTGATCTGGCAGGGAGATGCCAACGAGTTTGCCCTGCGTGCCCTGCACCACTGCGAACTGCCCGCCGGCATCCTGAACATAACCGGACCGGAGACAGCATCCGTACGCTGGCTCGCGGAAACCTTCGGAAAGATCTTCCGGAAGACGCCGGTATTCACCGGGGAAGAACAGCCGACTGCCTTGCTCAGCAACGCTGCGGAAAGCTTCCGGCGCTTCGGTTACCCGAAAGTGCCCCTGATCCGGATGATACAGCTCACGGCAGACTGGCTCGAAGCAGGCGGAGCCACCATCAGCAAACCGACCCACTTCCAGGAGAGGGAAGGCCAGTTTTGATATCATCACCCATACCATACCGGTCCGCCGGAAGACTTTTCTCCGGCAGGTCATCAAGCTAAACATAAACATCAGGCGACCATGCAGCTTACTTCCGAGATCGAAACACTTTTACAGGAGGGCACCGTTATCCCGGCCCATCCGCTGGCGTTGGACAGCCGCCGCAGGCTGGATGAAGCCCGGCAGCGCAGGCTGACCCGCTATTACCTGGCCAGCGGCGCAGGCGGCATCGCCGTTGGCGTGCACACCACCCAGTTCGCCATCCGGAGGCCCGGGATAAATTTGCTGGAACCCGTATTGAGGCTGGCCGCTGAAGAAGTAAAGGCTGCAGCACCGGAGAGGACGGTCATAAAGGTGGCCGGCATCTGCGGCCCTACGGAGCAGGCGCTCGGGGAAGCCCGGCTGGCGGCAGGATATGGCTATGATCTGGGGCTCGTTAGTCTGGGCGGCCTGCAGGACTACACCGACGAGCAGCTGATCCGGCATGTCGCCGCCGTAACAGATATCCTTCCCGTGTTTGCCTTTTATCTGCAACCCGCGGTGGGCGGACGCCCCCTCAGCTATGCGTTCTGGAAAAAGCTCGCCGAGCTGCCGGGGGTATGCGCTGTCAAGATGGCTCCCTTTAACCGGTACCAGACGCTGGATGTGGTGAGAGCGGTCTGCTATTCTTCGCAGCGGGACAGGATAGCCCTCTATACCGGCAACGATGATAACATCGTCGCCGATCTGCTCACCCCCTACCGCTTCCGCATCAACGGCACTGCGGTGGAAAAAAGATGCTCCGGCGGTCTGCTGGGTCACTGGTCCGTATGGACGCACACGGTAGTAAAGCTTTTTGATCGTATAAAAACGTGTGTCCGTAACCGTTATACTGATATGGAAGAGCTGCTGAAGCTGGGAACGGCCGTAACCGACATGAATGCAGCGCTGTTTGACCCGGTGCATGCCTTCCGCGGATCCATCGCCGGTATCCACGAGGTGCTGCGCAGACAGGGGCTGCTCGAAGGCATCTGGTGTCTGGACGATGAAGAGACCCTCTCGCCCGGGCAACTGCAGGAGATCGACCGGATAACGGCAGACTACCCGGAACTCACCGATGATGATTTTGTAAAAGACTTTCTGCTTAAAAATCCCGTATAGCCGATGCCTTCCGATACAAATACCCTGCTGAAAGACACCGTCCGGGAGCTGGCCCGCGGTCTGCACGAAGATACCATCGCCAACCGCCGGCAGCTTCATGCAGACCCGGAGCTTTCCTTTGCAGAGCACCGCACCGCTGCATTTGTCGCCCGCCAGCTGAAAACGCTGAACATTCCCTTTGTGCAAAGCGGCGGCACCGGCATCGCGGGCTTGCTTCATGGCGGCATGCCTGGGAGGGACCGCGTTATAGCCCTGCGGGCAGATATGGACGCCCTCCCCATCCGGGAAATGAACGACGTTCCCTATAAATCTGCCAACGACGGCGTTATGCACGCCTGCGGGCATGATGCGCATACCGCTTCCCTGCTAACTACAGCCGCCATACTCAGCCGTATGAAAGAACGGTTCGGGGGGACGGTAAAGTTCATCTTTCAGCCGGGAGAAGAAAAAATACCCGGCGGAGCCAGCCTGATGATCCGGGACGGCGTCCTTGAAGACCCGCATCCCGACTGCATTCTGGGTCAGCATGTCATGCCCGAGCTGCCCGCAGGTATGGTGGGTTTTCGGAGCGGCAGCTATATGGCCAGCAGCGACGAGCTCTATCTTACCGTCAGCGGTAAAGGAGGTCATGCCGCCAGCCCCCACCTGAATACCGACCCGGTGCTGATCGCCTGCCACCTGGTGACGGCCCTGCAGCAGATCGTCAGCCGCCAGGCCAATCCGCTGATGCCGTCGGTATTATCCTTCGGAAGGTTCATTGCCGAAGGCGCCACCAACGTTATTCCCGACGAGGTACACATCGCCGGCACCTTCCGCACACTGGATGAACAATGGCGCAGCGACGCGCACCTCAAGATGAAAAAAATGGCCCTTACCCTGGCCGAGAGCATGGGCGGCCGTTGCAGCTTTGAGATCAGAAAGGGCTATCCGGTACTGATCAACGAAGAGAAATTGAATGCCGGAACCAGAAAGCATGCAGAAGATTACCTCGGCTCCGAAAGGGTAACAGACCTCGACATCTGGATGGCTGCCGAGGACTTTGCCGCCTACGCACAGCTTCTGCCGGGCTGCTTTTACCGGCTGGGGACAGGCAATGAAAAGCGCGGCATCACCTCGGGGGTGCATACGCCAACCTTTGATATAGACGAGCAGGCGCTCGAAACCGGGCCGGGCCTCATGGCTTACCTGGCCCTGAAGACATTGGGAAATTAACACAGCACGCTTACATGAACCATCCGGATAAACATATCCCTGCTCCGGCAGGCCAGGAACGCATCCTAAAGATAACCGCCGCCCGCTCCGCGGTGGAGGAGGAAGCCCTGCTACGGCCTTTCGGGTTCAAGGGCAGTCATCTGAGCCGGCTCTGGCAGACCGCTGTACAGCTAAAAAGCGACAACGGTCACACCGCCGTAGGCCTGGGCGTACAGAGCGTGCTGTGGTCCGACCCGGAAGTATGTGCCGCCCATTCAGAAACAGCGGGAAATACCCTGATGTATGATATTACCCGAAAAGCATTGGAGCTGCTGGAAGGAATAAGCTTTACCCATCCGATGGAGCTGCTGGATACGATATTCGATACGCTTTATGCCTACGGACAGCGGATCACAGGCCGGACAGACCTGCGCAGGACCTTTGTCCTGAATGCGCTGGTACCGGTGGACAACGCTGCATGGCTGCTCTATGCCCGGGAAAACAACCTTACCGGCTTTGACGCTATGGTACCCGGATCCTGCCGGCCGGCGCTTTCTGCACGGAACAGCCGCATAGCCGCCGTTCCGGTGGTCGGCTACGATACCCCCGACGATACCCTCCTTGCATTACTCGACGAAGGGCATTTTTTTCTCAAGATAAAAATGGGACATCCGGGCGCTCCGGCAGACATGCTGGAAAAAGACAAGGCCCGGATCAGCCAGATACACCGGCTTGCCGGGACAAGAGATACGCCGGAGACGCCCGACGGAAAAATACGGTACTACCTGGATGCCAACGGACGCTATCCAAACAAGGACCTGCTGCGGCAGCTGCTGGATCATGTCTCTGCCATCGGGGCATTGGAGCAGGTGGCCCTCCTTGAAGAGCCGTTCCCGGAGCACTATGAAGCCGGGGTCTCAGACCTGGGTGTTCGTATAGCCGCCGACGAAAGTGCCCATACCGATACGGACCTTGCTGCGCGCATCCGGATGGGGTACGGCGCCGTGGCGCTCAAAGCCATAGCAAAGACGTTGAGCATGACGCTGAAAATGGCCGGGCTGGCCCACCGGGAAGGACTTCCCTGCTTCTGTGCCGACCTGACCGTAAACCCTGTGCTGGTGGAATGGAACAAAAATGTCGCGGCGCGGCTTGCTCCCTTTCCCGGCCTGCAGACCAGCCTGCTGGAAGCCAACGGACATCAGCATTATAAAGACTGGGACAGGCTTTGTTCCTACAATCCGGCAAAAGACGCATCCTGGACAGAAGCCCGGCAGGGCAGCTTTGCGCTGGACGAACAGTATTACCGCGAAAGCGGAGGTATCTTCAAACGATCCGAACATTATGAAAACCTGTTCAGCCGCTAACCTCATTTCCATGACCAAAAGCAGAATGGTCTGCAGCAGGATGCTCGCTGTATTACTGGCAGCGTCCTTCCTCTGCGGGAAGGCAAAAGCACAGGAAATACAGTTAAAGGCCGTGGCCGGTCTTCATTATGACAAGGTCCGTTTCCGCGTAAGCCCCGGTACACAGATAAAGCTTACGCTGAGCAATACCGATGATATGGATCACAACCTCGTCATCACCCGGCCGGGAGCCAGGATGAAGGTGGTAAAAGCAGCAGAAGCGCTGGGCGCAAAAGGGCCCGGCATATCCTTTATCCCGACTTCTCAGGATGTGTTGTGGCACATCCCCACGGTAAGACCGGGGGAAACGCTGTCTGTAACCTTTACCGCTCCGCGGCAGCCTGGTGTATATCCTTATGTATGTACCTATCCTGCACATGGAGCCACGATGTACGGAGCCATGTATGTCACCGACAAGCCCCTGCCGGCACTCAAGGATGATCCGAACATCCCCCGCGGCGAAGGCGGCGACATGCATAGCATGCATGCCGCTGTCGATATGCCGGAACATCCGTATCCGATGACGCCGCCCTATCTCTACCGCACCTTTATGCCCGACGCCGGCCCTGCAGCCATAGCGGTTCATCTTCCGCATGATCTTTCCTATTGCTGGGACGCCGGCTCCTGCAGCCTGCGTTACGTGTGGTCCGGAGGCTTTCTGGAACACGAGGCGCTCTGGAAGGGAAAGGGAGATGCCGTGGCCGGGGTGGCAGGCGATATTTTCTTCCGGGCAGGGTCTTCTTTCCAGTTTCGTATAGGCGACAAGGATAGCATACCCGGTATAAGCTTCAAGGGATACCGCCTGGTGAGCCGTTATCCCGAGTTTCATTACCGGCTCAACAATCTGGAGATTTACGAACTGATCACTCTGCTAAAAGACGGATCGGGGCTGCGCTGCAGCTTTCGCATCACCGGGGCAACGGATACCCTCTGGCTGCCGCTGCCGCATACCGGGACGGCGACCGTCAGCTGCTCCGCAGGACAGGAGAAAAACGGGCTGCTGAGACTGCTTCCCGCCGAAGCCGCACGTTTCACGCTTACTATAAAAAAGGAGGGTCATAAGCCATGAAACCGAGCAAGATAATATTTATCGGGACAGACATATGCCAATGTGCGAGGTTCCATCTGACCATTGAAAAAACAAATATTAACGGATGAAACCGTTGTTTATCTGCATCGCACTGATCGCCGGAATGCTGCTGACCTGCTGTAAGCCAGCGACACAGCAAGGGCCATCCTACCGGGTGGAGAGCATTGCACTGCCTCCGGGGCTGGGGGGCCAGGTCGGCGGCCTCGATTTCCTGCCGGACGGCAGGCTGGCAGCCTGCTTCAGCTCCGGTGAGGTGATGTTTTACGATCCCCGGAAAAAGACCTGGCAGCTTTTTGCCACCGGCCTCCACGATCCCCTGGGCATCCTGGCGGAAGACTCGTCTTCCATATTGGTGATGCAGCGACCCGAGCTCACCCGGCTTAAGGATAGCGACGGCGATGGACAGGCCGATCTCTATGAGACCGTAACAGACGATTTCGGGATTTCCGGCAACTATCATGAATTTGCCTATGGCCCTGTAAAGGACAGTAAAGGCAATCTGTTTATCGCGCTCAACTCCTCCTCGCCGAACGGCGGTGTCATGAAGACGGTACGCGGTCCGCTGAACAGCCTGACCATGGATCATCCCAAACAGATGTTCTCACCGGTGCCGTACCGCGGGTGGATCATGGAGTATACTCCCGGCGGGAAGCTGCTGCCTTATGCCAGCGGCTTCCGTTCCCCCAACGGTATCGGGTTTGATCCGGAGGGGAACCTGTTTGCTACCGATAACCAGGGAGACTGGGTGCCCACCAGCGCCCTCTACCAGATCCAGAAAGGAAAGTTCTACGGACACCCGGCCAGCCTGGCCTGGGAGAAAGGCTGGGACAAGGGCAATCCCCTTAAATTATCTCCCGCATATCTCGACAGCCTGCGCGCCCGCCCGGCGGTGCTGTTCCCGCACGGCATCATGGCCAACTCTCCCACCCAGCCGCTGGCGGACAATACGGGTGGAAAGTTCGGCCCGTTCTCCGGACAGCTTTTTGTAGGAGAGATGAACCAGGCCCGCATACTACGGGTCATGCCGGAGCAGATAGACGGCCAGTGGCAGGGCGCCTGCATTCCCTTTTTCGACGGACACGGGCTGCATAAAGGAAACAACCGCCTGGCCTTTGCCCCGGACGGAAGTCTCTGGGTAGGTCAGAACAATCACGGCTGGGCCGGCGACACCGGCATACAGCGGATCGTCTTCACCGGCACAGCGCCTATGAACATCCTCCGGATGCACCTCGTCCCAAAGGGATTCGTTCTTTCGTTTACCCGGCCGCTGGACCGCGCTGCCGCAGACAGCGCAGCCCATTACCAGATGCGACATTACCGATACCATTATTCTTCAAAATACGGATCGGCGCAGTTTGATGTGGATACGATACCGGTAACGGGCATACGCTTGTCCCGCGACCGTAAAAAGGTAATGCTCACCCTGGATAGCATCATACCGGATATGGTATACGAACTTACCCTTACGGGCATACGATCTGAAAGCGGCATACCCCTGTCGGATAGCCTGATCTGTTATACCGTTAACCGGACCAACCCGGAGAAGAACGATCCGGATAACTTTTAAATCCTCTCATCATGACAACCAAACAAAGCAACCGTTTTATCAACAATAAAAGCCCCGGCCACGACGGGAAACAAAAGCCCCGACGAATGCCGCTGTAGACGGGTCATGAAAAATGAGTTAACTTACTGCTAATTCCTAAAAACATTTTATGCGCTTGAGTACCGCAGACACTTTGGTGATTTCTATTTTCTTTCTGGCTATGCTTGCGATCGGAGTATGGTCTTATTTCAAGAACAAGAACTCTACGGATTATTTTGTAGCAGGCGGAAAAATGCCATGGTGGCTTTCCGGTACCTCTCACCACGTCTCGGGATACAGCGGCGCCGTATTCGTAGCCTATGCAGGCCTGGCTTATACACACGGCTTTTCGGTATATATATGGTGGGCCTTTACCATCGGGATCAGCATCATTGTCAGCGCAAGACTTTTCCCGCGGATCTGGGTCCGGCTGCGAAAAAAGCTGCATATCCAGTCGCCTCTCGAATACCTGGCTACCCGCTACAATCTGCTGACCCAGCAGATCATGGCCTGGAGCGGCGTGCTGCTCAAGCTGTTTGATGTGGGCGCAAAATGGGCGGCGATAGCCATCCTGCTCAACGTCTTTACAGGCCTTTCGGTATCCACCGGGGTACTCATTTCAGGAGGCATATCCCTTATCTATATCACTTTCGGCGGGTTCTGGGCCGTTATCCTGACGGATTTTACACAGTTCGTGGTACAGCTGGTCGGCGGCATCGTCATGTTTGTCGTCGTTCTACTGCACATGGGAGGCATCAGCGCTATATGGACGATGTGGGATCAGCTTCCTCCCGGACACGCGAAGCCTTTCAACAGTCCGTACACGGTCTGGTTCGCGCTTGCTTTTTTATGCATCAACTTTCTGAGCTATAACGGCGGCACCTGGAACCTGGCCACTAAATATATCTCTACCAAAGACGAGGTACAGTCTGCCCGTGCCGCCAGGGTATCCGGCATACTTTATCTCATCTGGCCGCTGATCCTGTTCTTCCCGATGTGGGCGGCGCCCATCATCCTGCCGGGCCTGGAAAATCCCACGGAATCCTACGGATTGCTCACGCTGAAGCTGCTGCCTTCCGGACTGGTGGGGCTGGTCCTCGCCTCGCTGTTTGCGCATACCATGGCCATGACCTCTTCGGATGTCAATACCATCTCCGCGGTGATCACACGGGATATCCTTCCGGTCATCTCCCGCATACCCCGGGAGAGCGAGAGCCGGAAATCGCTCCTCGTTGCCCGCACCACCACCTTTGTCTTCACCCTGCTGACGATACTGGTGGCGCTGCAATACAAGCATTTCGGCGGCGTGCTCGGGCTGATCGTGACCTGGTTCGGCGCGCTGCTGGGCCCCATCGCCGTTCCTATGCTGCTGGGTCTGCTTCCGCCTTTCAAGAAATGCGGTTCCACCGCAGCCATATCCGCCATCACCTTAGGCTTCCTGGCCTTTATCCTGACCAAGACCGTGGAAATGAGCAGCATGGCCCTGGAGGTAGGGCTGCCGCTGGTTACCTCGCTGGCGACCTACATCCTTCTGGGGCTCGTTCGCCGCAAAAAGCCCGTCCCCGAAAAGGTAACCCATTTTATGAACCTGTTATTTGAAAAATAATGAAGCAAGCGCGCATCATAGATGACCCTATCCGCACCGCACTGGCCGCCTACGGCTTGTCGGGAAAGGTTTTTCATGCTCCGCTGATCTCCGCCCATCCGGGGTTCGTCCTGAAAAAGATACTCGAAAGAGGCGGTAAGCAGCGCTCCAGGGAAAGACATCCCGGTCCGGAGATCGTCAGCGACTTCGGGAAGCTGCTGGAGGACGAAACCATCGAGCTGATCGTCATCAATACCCCGGAGCACACCCATTTTGAGCTGGGCAAACAAGCCCTGGAGGCCGGCAAACATGTGATCGTCGAGAAGGCTTTTACGGTAAGCACCGCAGAAGCGCAGACCCTCATCGATCTGGCCTCGGAAAAAGGAAAGATACTGAGCGTGTTTCAGAACAGCCGGTGGCACGGCGACTTTATCACGATACAAAAGATCGTGGAGAAAAGGCTGCTGGGTGAGCTGGCGGAATTTGAAGCGCATTTCGACCGGTACCGCAATACTATACAGGAAGATTCCTGGAAAGAAGAAGCCGTTCCGGGTACGGGCTCGCTGTATAATCTGGGGTCTCATATCATCGACCAGTCGCTGGTCCTGTTCGGTATGCCCCATGCCGTATGGGCCGATATCCGTATTCAGCGCCCCGGCGGAAAAGTATGCGATTGCTTCGAACTGGTCCTGTATTATGGGCAGCTGAAGGTGACGTTAAAATCGTCTTACCTGGTCCGCGAACCCGGTCCCCGGTACACGCTGCATGGTACCGCAGGCTCCTTTATAAAATATGGCGGCGACCCGCAGGAAGCCCTGCTGAAAGCGGGGAAATCGCCGCTTGACGAAGATTTCGGTCATGAGCCGGAATCGCAGTGGGGAACGTTGAACACCCAATGGGAGGGATTGCATTTCTCCGGGAAGATAGAGACCTGCCGGGGATCCTATATGGGATTTTATGACAACATCTATGGGGCGATCAGGGAAAAAGCTTCCCTGGCGGTAACGCCCGTCCAGGCACAGCAAACCATTGCGGTTATTGAAGCTGCGCTGAAAAGCAGCGAGGAAAAGAGGATCATTTCGCTGTCCGAATCCCAAACGCAACACACATAGAAGACAATAAGATCAGGATCTGCAAGATTAAAACAGTACCGCAGTACAGAAAAAATGAAGGTTCAGGTTATTTTTTAAAAAGATTTACTATCTTACGGGTACGTACCCGTAAATCATCCTTAACTCACCTCTAACTGCCACACTATGAATCGATTTTTCTACCACAAAAAACCTCCGGTAGCAGGATGTATCCTTCTGCTGCTGCTCATTATCTCCGTCCGGGCCAATGCGCAGTCCCTATCCGGGACGGTGCGGTCCGAAGAAGGTGACCAACCTTTACCCGGCGTGACCGTCCAGGTAAAAGGAACTTCCAACGGCGGAACCACCGATGCACAGGGCCGATATAAATTATCCGGCGTGCAACCTAAGGACTCGCTCATTTTCTCCTTTGTAGGATTTCAGGAAACAACGATCGGCGTAAACGGCTTAGCCGAAGTAAATGTAAAGTTAAGACCGGATGTTTCCGCGCTCAACCAGGTAGTCGTAGTAGGATACGGCACCCAGAAAAAAATAAACCTGACCGGATCGGTAGACGTGGTCCCGAAAGACGTTTTAGAGAACCGCACGCCGAATAACGTAGCCGACCTGCTCAAGGGCACTTCACCGAATTTAAATATCACGATGAATATGAGGGGGGGAGAACCGGGAGCAGTCAGCTCATGGAACATCCGGGGAATGGGTTCCATCTCGGGCAATGCATCGCCGCTGATACTGGTGGATGGGGTGGAAATGGACGTAACCGATATAGATCCGGAGTCCGTAGAAAGTATTTCCGTGCTCAAAGATGCGTCGGCATCCGCCATTTATGGTTCAAGAGCGCCCTTCGGTGTAATTCTGATCACCACCAAAAAGGGATCGAAAGGAGGAGTTCAGATACAGTATTCAAATAACCTGTCCTGGGCTTCGCCGATAAAAGTTCCCAGTTACATCGATTCCTATACCTGGGCCACCGCATTCAATGAGGCGAATGCCAATGCAGGATTGACCCCGGTATACAGCGATGAGCAGATGGGAAGGATCAAAGGATATCTCGACGGCACCTTCCCTTATGAATATGATCCGGAGAATCCGATAGACAATATCTGGGCCGGCAGAAGAAACGGAAATGCCAATAATGACTGGCCGCAGATACTCATAAAAAACCATTCATTCAGTCAAAAGCATAACATAAATGTTTCCGGAGGAAACGACAAAACCCAATATTATATCGGTGGCAGCTTTATAGACCAGGACGGCATGTACGCATACGGCTACGACTATTATAAAAGATATAATTTCCTTACCAATCTTTCTTCCCAAGTTACATCATGGCTGAAATTTAACTCAAGCGTAAAATATGCCAACGGCAAAACAGATTTCCCCCTCGGCGAAACAACGGTAGGGCGGGAACACCAATTCAGGGAGATGATCATGTTCGCTCCCATGATGCCTTTCCATAACATAAACGGAACGATCCAATCTCCATTGGTCCGCCAAATGCAGGGCACAGGCAGGGACAAGACGCAAAAAAACGATTTCCTTATTACGGCGGGCGCCGAGTTGGAACCTGTAAAAGGCTGGAAGACCAATATCTCGTATAATTACAATTATATCGGGAACAGGTATGCCACCAACCCAAAGCCGATCTGGGTTGAATTAGGCACCGGAGAATTCGGCAATGTAGGCAAACCCGAAACAGGGTATACATCCACTTTCTCGGAATCTACCTACCAGCTGGCCAACATTGTCAGCTCGTACGAATTTACCCTGCAAAACCGCCATTATTTTAAACTCTTACTGGGCTATGAGCAGGAAGAAGACTATTACTCCGGCCTTTCCGCTACGGGAACAGACCTTATTACGGAAGACATCCCTTCCGTCAGCACGGCTTTAGGAGACAAAACGGTCGATGACCAGATAACCCATTGGGCAACCCAGGGCATATTCGGCCGTCTGAATTACAATTACAAAGAAAAATACCTGCTGGAGATGAGCGCCCGCTATAACGGCTCTTCCCGGTTCGCCAAGGAGTCAAGATGGGGGTTCTTCCCTTCCGCATCTGTAGGATATAATTTGTCATCTGAAGAATTCTGGAATTCCATACAACCCTATGTAAACACCTTTAAATTGCGGGCGTCATACGGCTCTCTGGGAAACCAGAATGTAAGCAATTATCTCTACTTGCCTACCATACCGGTCCAAAACGAGCTGAACTGGATCATTGACGGCGAACGGCCGGCCTATGCCAGCGTCCCGGCATTGATCAGCGACGACCTGACCTGGGAAACCATCACTACTTTTAATCTCGGCGTAGATGCAAGCTTCCTGGACAACCGGCTTATGCTGACCTTTGACTGGTATAACAGAAAAACCACGGATATGCTGGGGCCTTCCCTGACGCTGCCTTACCCGCTGGGAGCCGCTACTCCCAAATCCAATAACGCTGAAATGAAAACCATCGGGTTCGAGATATTGCTTAGCTGGGAGGACCGCATTTCCAACAACCTCTCCTATAACCTCAAATTGGGAGTGGGCGATAACAAATCAACAATACTGAAATACCAAAATGATAAGGGGCTTGTCGACACATGGTACGCAGGAAAACCCGTCGGGGAGATATGGGGGTTTGCAACGGATGGGCTGATTCAGCAAAAAGGAGAAAGCATGCCCGATCAATCCAAATACTATAAGGATTGGGGACCGGGCGATATGAAATACAAAGACCTCGACGGGAATGGCATTATCAATGACGGCAACCGGACATTGGATAATCATGGCGACCTCATCGTTATCGGCAATGACGCCCCCCGGTATAACCTTAGCTTTACAGCCGGCCTCAAGTGGAAAAACATAGACTTCAATATGTTCTGGCAAGGGGTAGGAAAGCGCAATTACTATCCGGACATTAATTCAACCGTGTTCTGGGGGATGACATCAGGATGGGCATCATCCGGTTTATACAAAGGCGCCCCGTCGCTGGATTATTGGAGACCTGCAGATGAAAAAAATATATTAGGCCCCAATACCGATGCTTATTTCGCACGTCCTTATTTTACCGCTGAAATGAATAAAAACCGTCAAGTACAATCAAGATATGTTTTAAATGCAGCCTATCTCAGACTGAAAAATCTTCAGGTGGGCTACACTATTCCTGCCAAGCTTTTGGACCGTTTTTTTATCGATCATATCCGCGTCTATTTCTCAGGCGAGAACCTGCTGCTTTTATCCAAGCTGCCAAAGACACTCGATCCTGAAACGGCCTTTGCTTCGGATCCAAAATATGGCGGGTACCTCACCAGCGGCGTGATTTACCCGATCTCGCGGACGCTCTCATTTGGTATAAACTTAACTTTTTAATCGGACGGTCATGAATTATCTAAAATTATATATAGGTTTTATAGTCGGCATTTCCCTTCTATCCTGTAACGATGATTTCCTCCAACGCCCGCCGTTAGATGAAGTCACAGAACTGGATTACTTTAAGAACCCGGATGACCTGAAAACCTATGTCAACCAGTTCTATAACAGTTCCATGTTTCCCCGCTACAATAATTATGGTAATGATTTCGACAGCGACAACGAGATCGGCGCCACACCCGATACCCGGCTCCAGGGAACGCGGACGGTAGCGACCAGCGGCAGCATCTCATTCACCAATGTCAGGAGCATCAACTATTTCTTTGACCACTATCAAAGGGTAAAGGAAAACAACGAGCTGGACGCTTATAAGCAATATCTGGGAGAAGCGTATTTTTTCCGGGCGCTCATTTACTTCAATCTATTAAAAACCTATGGAGATATCCAATGGATAAACACCGAACTGGGAACAAACTCTCCTGAATTGTATAATCCAAGAGATCCCCGAAATAAGGTAGCGGATAATATTATCGCAGCATTGGATTCTGCCGCCTTGTTCCTTACAGAAGACAAAACACGCGGATCCGGCCGGGTCAATAAATGGATGGCGCTGTTGATACAAAGCCGTGTAGCGCTTTATGAAGGCACCTGGGAAAAATATCATGCGGGAACGCCTTTTGGAGTGGATGATCCGCAGCCCCAGAAATACTTTCAAAAGGCCGTGGATGCCGCACAGCAGGTTATGAAATCGGGGTTATATGATATTTATATTACCCATCATCCGGAAAAAGATTACAAAGATCTGTTCTCATTGCAAAGCTATGACGGCAATCCCGAGGTAATGTTCTGGCGTGAATACGACAACGGGTTAAGCAGGGGCGACAAGGATTTCACAAACGACAGGAACTTCCGCATGGAAACGCCCAGCAGTCACACCATCACCCAACAACTGGCGGACGCTTATTTGTGTACGGACGGCAAACCCATCAGCCAAAGTCCCCGGTTTGCGGGCCATAACACCCTGAAAGATGAAATGCAAAACAGGGATCCTCGTTTTTATCAAACGATAGCCACCCCCGATGAAATATGGAAGATCTTCCCTGACGGGTCCAAAAGCTATTGGAAAGATGCTTACAGTAAACTTAACACAACGGCGGATTACAACGCCCCCACGGGGTACCTGATATTAAAAGGCTATAATCCCGACATGCAATACCATGTTCAACAGTATGAAGAAACCCCTTCCATACTCTACCGGTATGCGGAAGCGCTTTT
Organism: Compostibacter hankyongensis; assembly: GCF_039541075.1. Lineage (NCBI taxonomy): Bacteria > Pseudomonadati > Bacteroidota > Chitinophagia > Chitinophagales > Chitinophagaceae > Compostibacter > Compostibacter hankyongensis. Next base: position 298,556 of record NZ_BAABFN010000022.1, read on the forward strand.
AAACTATGCCGAAGCCAAAGCAGAATCAGGACAGATAAACCAGGACGACATTGATATTTCCATCAATAAACTCAGGGACCGGGTGGGAATGCCGCACCTGATTATCTCGTCTATTCCCGCAGATCCGAACTGGGATTTCCCCGACCTCTCGCCCCTGCTGAACGAGATCAGGAGAGAGCGGCGTATAGAGCTTGCCCTGGAAGGATTCCGCTGGGATGATATTGCCCGGTGGGCCGCTGCTGATGAGCTGATCATAGGCAGCAGACCCAAAGGTCTGCAGGCTGACCAACTCGATCACAATACTTTTCCTACAGATGAAAACGGGTTTCTTGATCCTTTTAAAAATGCCATTCCCAACGGATATGGGTTTGTTCCTGAACGGGACTATTTAAATTCGATCCCGGAAAGTGAGATAGTGCTTAATCCCGATCTTGAACAAAATCCCGGATGGTGAGACCGGCCTGAACATTAAAAATACAAGCATGCCCCTATTCATAAAAAACATACCGATGAAGCCGAGGATGACACACCGTCTTGGACGGGAGACCCATAAAAAGAGAAAAATTAACAGATGAAATATATAGTAAGCATCCTCTGTATTAATCTGACCTTGTTACTGTCGTCAACCCGCTCAAAAGGGCAGGTCGCCCCTGTTCCCGACCCGGGGGGGCAGGCTGCAATTTGGGAAAAGATCGCGCCTTACTTTTCCCCTCCCGCGGCATATCAGGGGAAATACGGCTCCTATCGCTCTCCCTTGAAATGCTATAACGGAGACACTGTGGAAACGGACCGGGACTGGGAAAAAAGACGCCGGGAAATATTAACGCAGTGGAACAAAATGATGGGAGAATGGCCTCCCCTGCTGAAAGATCAGCGCATGACGTTCCTGGATTCTTCCCGGAGGGACGGCTTTACACAATACCGCGTCCGGTTCAAATGGACCCCGAAGGAATATACGACGGGCTATCTGCTGATACCGGACGGAGAAGGTAAAAAACCCGCAGTAATCACCGTCTTCTATGAGCCCGAAACGGCCATCGGCCTTGGCGGCCCGGATCACCCTTACCGGGATTTTGCCTACCAGCTCGCCAGAAGGGGCTTTATTACCCTTTCTATCGGAACCACAGCGGCTACACAGGCAAAAACGTACGCGCTTTATTATCCGGATATCCGCCATGCCGCAGTACAACCGCTTTCCATGCTGGCCTGCGCGGCCGCCAATGCATGGTATGCGCTTTCAAAAGTACCGGAAGTGGATTCCACCCGCATCGGCATTATGGGACATTCTTTCGGCGGCAAATGGGCCATGTTCGCCTCCTGCCTGTTTGATAAATTTGCCTGTGCGGTATGGTCCGACCCCGGTATCGTCTTTGACGAAACCCGGGAGGCGGTCAACTACTGGGAGCCCTGGTATCTGGGATATCATCCCCCACCCTGGCGGAAACGGGGCTTGATCACCAAGGACAACCCGGCGAAAGGATTATATCCCCGCCTTGTAAAAGCAGGATACGACCTGCAGGAGCTGCACGCGCTGATGGCTCCCCGTCCCTTTCTCGTTTCCGGCGGCTCCGAGGATACGCCCAAACGCTGGATAGCGTTGAACCATGCGGTGGCCGTAAACCGGCTGCTGGGTTATGAAAACCGCGTAGCCATGACCAATCGCCCCGCGCATTCACCGACACAGCAGTCTAACGAGATCGCTTATCTGTTTTTTACGTACTTTTTAAAATATAACGGTCTGACTGTAAAAAATCAAAAACCATAAAATCTGTTTCTATGCAACAAGCGTATAACCGGCGCAATTTTATCAGAACAACCGCCCTGGCCGGTGCGGCTCTGGGTCTTGGCAGCTACTCCTTACCTTTATCGGGCAGAAGCCGCCCCGCAGCAGGCACCCGTATCGGCATCATCGGCCTGGACACCTCCCACAGCGTAGCCATGACCAAGACGCTCAATGCCGAAAATGCAGATGCGGCCTTAGGGGGATACAAGGTAGTGGCCGCTTACCCGCAGGGCAGCCTGGACATCGCTTCGTCGGTAAAAAGGATCCCCGAATACACCGAGGCCCTGAAAAAGATGGGTGTGGAGATCGTGGACAGCATTCCCGAACTGCTGAAAAAGGTAGACGTGGTCATGCTCGAAACAAACGACGGACGACGCCACCTGGAACAGGCCCTGCCCGTGCTGAAAGCCGGCAAGCGGCTGTTCATCGATAAGCCCATTGCCGCCTCGCTGGCCGATACCATCGTTATCTTTGAGGAGGCAAAAAAATACAATGTGCCCGTATTTTCCTCTTCTTCGCTACGGTTTATGTCCAGCGCTCAGGCCGTGGTTAACGGAAAAGTAGGCAAAGTGGTGGGAGCCGATGCATACAGCCCCTGCGCCCTGGAAAAAACCCATCCCGATTTCTTCTGGTATGGCATCCATGGAGTGGAAATCCTTTACACCGTCATGGGCACCGGCTGTAAGGAGGTGGTGCGGGTGCATACAGACAGTACGGACATTGCCATAGGCACCTGGGAAGACGGCCGTATCGGCACCTTCCGGGGCACACGCACAGGTCAGCATACCTATGGCGGTACGGCCTACGGAGAGAAAGGAGATGCCGTACTCGGCCCGTTCGAAGGTTATGAGCCGCTGCTCCTGCAGATCATAAAATTCTTCCAGACCGGCACCGTGCCCGTAAAGCCGGAAGATACCCTCGAGATATGCGCCTTTATGGAAGCGGCAGACGAAAGCAAACGACATCACGGCGCTCCCGCCTCCATGGAAAAGATCTGGGAGCGGGCGCGGAAAGAGGCTGCCCGGAAATCAAGGAACAGCTGAACATTCAACCATATTCATAAACATTTTAATCATCCGCATTATGGAAAACACACGCAGAGATTTTATCAAAAAGACGATGGCAGCATCCGCCGCCGTCTCACTGGGAGGGATACTGCCCGGCTTCAGCGCGGGAAGTTATGCCAACATCATCGGCGCCAACGAGCGTATCCAGGTAGGCTTTATGGGAGTGAACTCACGCGGGTATGCCCTGTCCGACAACTATGCCCGTCAGAAGAGCTGCCAGATACGCTATATCTGTGATGTAGACAGCCGGGCCGCAGACAAGGCGATCGCCAACGTCCGGAAATTCGGTCATACCCCGCAGAAGGAGACCGACTTCCGGAAAGCGCTGGACGATAAATCCCTGGATGCCATGGTCATCGCCACACCCGACCACTGGCATGCGCCGGCGGGCATACTGGCCTGCAAGGCCGGGAAGCATGTCTACCTCGAAAAGCCCTGCAGTCATAACCCCCATGAAGGAGAGCTGATGGTGGCTGCTGCGAAAAAGTACAACCGGGTGGTACAGATGGGCGACCAGCGGCGCTCCTGGCCGAATGTGATCAAGGCCATCGAAGAGGTAAAAGGCGGCACCATAGGCCGGGCCTACTTTGCCAAAGGCTGGTATACCAATAACCGTGATGCTATCGGCATCGGAAAGGAGACGGCCGTTCCTTCCTGGCTGGATTACGATCTCTGGCAGGGGCCCGCACCGCGCAGGCCGTACAAAGACAATATCCTGCATTACAACTGGCACTGGTTCTGGCACTGGGGCACCGGAGAAGCCCTGAACAACGGCACCCATATGGTGGACCTCATCCGCTGGGGGCTGGATGCGGATTATCCCATACGGGTAACTTCCGCAGGGGGCCGTTACCGTTATAAGGACGACTGGGAGACGCCTGACACCCAATCCATCACCGTGGAATTCCCAAACAACACATTCCTGGAATGGGAAGGCCGCAGCTGTAACGGCCGGACCATAGAAGGCAGCAGCGTAGGCGTGATCTTTTACGGAGAAAAGGGATCACTGATGATCGGCGGCGGAAACGAATACAAGATATACGACCTGAAAAACAAGCTGATCAAGGAGGTCAAAAACGACATGGCCATCGACCCGCGCAACCGGATGAATCCTTCGCAGGCGCTGGATGCCCTGCATATCCAGAATTTCTTCGACGGGATTAAAAACGGAGCCCGGCTGAATTCGGATGTCGAAGGAGGACACAAAAGCACTCTGCTGGTACAGCTTGGCAACATCGCCGTCCGTTCGGGGAATACGCTGAACATCGACGCTTCCAACGGACATATCAAGGATGACCCGAAGGCCCAGCAGCTCTGGCAGCGTCAATACGAACCGGGATGGGAGCCAAAGCTATAACGAAGACCTGGAAACCCTGAAACACCAAATCAATGCAAGAGCAATTAAAAATATACAACGGCCGGATCATCACGCCTAACCGGATCATTCCCCGGGGCACAGTGCTGGTGACCGGAGGAAAGATCACGGCGGTCAGCGAGCAGGACATACCGGCAGAAAATGCCCTTACAATAGACGCCGGAGGACAATATATCAGCCCGGGATTTATTGACATACACGTACACGGCGGAGGAGGCAGCGATTTTATGGACGCCGACGAAGCCGCTTTCCTGAAAATCGCAGAAACACATGCGCGCTACGGCACCACAGCCATGGTGCCCACCACCCTCACGAGCGATAAGGAAGGCATCCTCAATACGCTGGCGGTATACGAACGGGCCGCATCCCGGAACAAGAACGGATCTGCGTTTCTGGGCATCCACCTGGAAGGCCCCTACCTGGCGCTGAACCAGCGTGGAGCGCAGGATGCCCGCTATATCCGGGACCCCGACCCCCGCGAATACCAGGAAATTTTATCTGCCTCTCAGGCAGTGGTTCGCTGGAGCGCCGCACCGGAAAGGAAGGGCGCCATCGCATTCGGGCAGTATCTGCGCTCGAAAGGCATATTGCCCGCCATCGCGCATACCGATGCCATTTATGAGGAAGTGATCCAGGCTTTCGATAACGGCTATACGCTCATCACCCACCTGTATTCCTGCATGACCAGCGTTACCCGGCGTAACGCTTACCGCTATGCCGGCGTGGTGGAAAGCGCATACATCATCGACGAGATGGATGTGGAGGTCATCTCAGACGGCATACACCTGCCCGCCCCGCTCCTGAAGATGGTATATAAGATCAAGGGAGCGGATAAAATCGCCCTCATCACCGATGCCATGCGTGCAGCCGCCATGCCGGCCGGGGAAAGCATCCTGGGAGGCCGGGAAAACGGAACCCGCGTGATCGTGGAAGACGATGTGGCCAAGCTGCCGGACCGAAGCGCCTTTGCCGGCAGCGTAGCCACCGCCGACCGGCTGGTGCGAAACATGATCCAACTGGGAGAAGTGCCCCTCGCCGATGCGGTCAGGATGATCACCAGCACGCCGGCCCGCATTATGAAGGTCGGAGACCGAAAGGGATCCCTCGCCGCAGGAAAAGATGCCGACATCATCATCTTTGATGAAGATATCCGTATCACGACCACCATCATACAAGGAAAGGTCATATACCGGGAAGGGGAAGTCCGGAAAACGACATAAAAATACTACATGCGAAAAAAAAGCAGGACTTTCTGGTCAGGGCTCGTCATCATCGCTCTCGCCGGATGCCAACACCAACAGAAAAACATGCAAACGAACGCTAACGATTCGCTCCACCTGGTTGTACTGGATCCCGGTCATTTCCATGCCGCACTTGTACAGAAATCCATGTACCCGGAAATGAGCCCGGTGGTGAACGTATACGCTCCCGGAGGAAAGGAGGTAGAGGACTACCTGGGTCTTATCCGGAAATACAACAGCCAGGCGGACCAGCCCACACACTGGGAGGAAAAAGTCTATACCGGACCGGATTATCTCGACAAGATGCTCGGCGACAAAGCGGGGAACCTCGTAATTATTGCCGGCAACAACCGGGAAAAGACCCGCTATATCAAAAAAGCGGTAGACGCCGGGATTCATGTATTGGCAGATAAGCCCATGGCCATAGACAGCGCCGGCTTCCGTCTGCTGGAATCGGCTTTTGCCGATGCAAAGCAGCATGGCGTGCTGCTGTACGATATCATGACAGAGCGGTATGAGATCACCAATGTCCTGCAGAAAGCCTGCACACAGCTCGGGATATTCGGCACCCTTGAGAATGGCACGGAGAAGGACCCTTCGGTCATCAGCGAAAGCGTACATTATTTTTACAAAGAGGTTTCCGGCGATACGCTGACGCGGCCTGCCTGGTATTATGATGTCACCCAGCAGGGCGACGGTATCGTGGACGTCACTACCCATCTCATCGATCTTATCCAGTGGGAGCTCTTTTCCGGGACGTCCCCGGATTATCACAGGGATGTACAGGTACACTCTGCCCGGCGCTGGCCGACCCACATCACGCCGGAACAGTTTACCCGGTCCACTCACGTCGACGCCTATCCGCAGTTCCTGAGGACGGCCGTCAGGGATAGCATACTGGAGGTCTACGCCAACGGCGAGATCAACTACAGTCTCCGCGGGGTACATGCCCGCGTGGGAGTACGCTGGGACTTCCAGGCGCCGCCGGGAAGCGGGGACACCTATTACTCCCGGATACGGGGCAGCAAGGCCGACCTGGTGATCCGCCAGGACAAGGCCAGCGGCTACCGGCCGGCCCTGTTCATCGAGCTGCGCCATCCGCCGGAAGAAAAAGAAGCGCTGACCCTGACGCAGGAATTTTCCGCGATACAGAAAAAATACCCCGGGGTGACGCTGAAAAAGCAGGATGACAAATCCTGGGAAGTAGTCATACCCGCACAATACCGGCTGGGACACGAAGCGCATTTTGCGCTGGTGATGAAAAAATACCTGGAATACCTGAAGGCCGGAAAGATGCCGGAATGGGAAACCGCCGCCATGCTGACCAAATACTACATCACCACCCGGGCCTTGAGCATCGCCCAAACAACCGAGTAACCTTTTCAGGATATCTGCAGCACTGTTTTGGCCAGCGCGATCATCTCAGGATCCCCGGTATACTTGCCCGGCTCGTCGGAGAGCTTTACCACGGGGATCCAGTGCCGGTCTTCGGGCTGCGCCGACACCATTTTGATCACGATATTCAGCGCCGGCAAACCGGCATCGTTGGTAAAGTTGGTACCGATCCCGAAGGACATGCCGACCTTTCCGCGGCAGAAGGCCGCTATGCGGTCCACCTTCTGCGGGTCCAGCCCGTCGGAGAAGATGATGGTCTTGCTGAGCGGGTCAATATTGAAAGCGCGGTAATGATCGATAGCCGCCTGTGCAAAGACAAGCGGATCCCCGCTGTCGTGCCTTATCCCGTCGAACAGCTTGGAAAACTTTTTATCAAAAGCGGCAAAAAACACGGGAGTGGTATAGGTGTCCGACAGGGCGATGCCCAGATCGCCCCGGTACACTTCCACCCAGTGCTCAAGCGCCATCCTGTTGGACATCTTAAAGCCGTAGCCGGCGGCATGGAACATAAACCATTCATGGGCATGGGTGCCGATGGGCTTTACCCCGGACCGAAAAGCAAGATGTACGTTGCTGGTGCCGGTAAAGCTACCTTCCCCGTATTGCTTCAGCGTCTCTACCACCAGCCGGTGCACCGCATAGGAATGCCGCCTTCGGGTCCCGAATTCCGCAATCTTCACCCCCAGCTGCCGGTAATGCTCGATCTTGGACCGGGTAACCGCGGCGACCTGCTCGTCAGAATTCCGCTGCAGACCCGAAACCCGGTAGTACAGCTCGCTGATCAGCGCCATCACCGGCACCTCCCACAGAATGGTCCGGTACCAGTACCCGGAGATGGAAACATCCAGCTCCCCGCCGGTCTGCCGTACGGTAACCTCCGACGGATCATACCGGAAGCCCTGCAGAAAATCCAGATAAGTGGGGTCCAGATAAGGACAGGTAAGGGCAAGATATTGCTTTTCTTCTCCGGTAAGGCGAAGCTCCGCCATGCGGTCCAGCTCCTGCCGCAGCACCACGCTGAAATGATCCGGGAAACGATGGTTGCCCCGGTTGATAAAGCGGTAATGCGCCTTTGCCCGCGGGAACAGCTTTACCACGGCATGCTGCATGGTAAACTTGTAGAAATCGTTATCCAGCAGGGATTGAATAACGGGTGGTGTATCGGGAATGCGCATATGGAAAAGCTGTATGGAATATCAGACAAAGGCCGGCCTTACTGAGCCGGGGCTGCCGGCGGCAGCTGATTGGCCGTATCCGATGCAGTGGCTTCAAAAAAGATCAGCGGCTCCTGGCCTTTGAACAGGTACAGTTTTTTGCCTTCTATATGGTAATGATCGGCTTCGTTCAGCGCCTTCAGCATAAAGTCTTCAAGCTCCATCCCACTCTGGCAATACATTTTAGTGCTCAGCGTCTGGAAATGTATGGTGCTTTTTTCCCCGGTCGAATAGCTCCCCCCGATACCATTGCATCCGGCAAAACCGGAAATACTTTTTTTGTCAGAGTTAAGGTAAATATATACCTCCTTGCCTCCCGCGGGAAGCACTACCGGCTGGCCTTTCATCTCCGTCAGCACCCAGCGGGTATCCTCAAGCGCCGCGGTTTTTTTGCTTTTGCCTCCCGAGGCGGACTTCTGCGTGCCGCATGCGCCGAGCAACAGCGCCAGGCTGAGAAACAGTATACCGGATCGTACTTTTTTCATCAGATAGAATTTATAATGTTTTGTTGAGTGACACACAAACCGCAGGACGTTATGACAAGCCCGCTTCTTCCTGGGCGATGAGCGAAAAAGCCGACCAGTCCAGCTGCTCCCTTCCCTTGGCTTTGCTTTGCTGCATACGTTCCTTCACCAAATTGGCCACCGGCATACGCACGCCGCGGTTACCCGCCGCATCCAGCACCAGGTTGAGGTCTTTCAGCCCCAGCTCCAGCGAAAAGGCCGCCGGCTCAAATTGCCGCTGCAGGATAAGCTTTCCGTAATTCTTTACGACCGGGCTGTTAAAAAGACCGCCGGAGATCAGCTCAAAAAGCGTGGAAGAAGATACGCCGTTTTTTTCCGCCAGGGCAAAGGCTTCCGACAGCACCTCCACGTTGGCGCCGATCATAAAGTTGACGCACAGCTTGGCCACATTGGCAGCAGCCGGCTTTTCACCGAAATCGTGAAGCTGCGCTGCACCCAGGTCCTTCCAATAACCTGCCACCTGTTGTTTGGCTTCCGCATTGCCGGCCAGGCAGATGTGCAGCTGCCGGCTTCTTGCCGATTCTGGCCGGCCCATTATCGGTGCAGCCAGGTAATAGCTGCCGTGCTGCTTATGCAGGGCCGTCAGCTCGTCGGCCAGGGCCGGGGATATGGTGCTCATGGATACATGCACCCCGCCGGGCCGCATATGAGCCAGTATACCGTCTTCTCCGGTAGTAATGCTGCGCAGGGCCTCGTCGTTGGATACCAGCGAGAAGATCACGGAGCAGCGCCCGGCCAGCTCGGCCACCGTATTCATGACCACCGCCCCCTTGTCCTGCAGGGCAACCGCCTTGCTGCGGGTACGGTTATAAAGATGCAACACCTGTTTTTTTTCCAGGAAATTCTCCGCCACCGGCTCTCCCAGCCTGCCCAAGCCGATCCATCCTATACTTCCCTTTTCACGCTGATCGTCTGTCATATAACGTTGTTTTAAACATTGAAATTACGGCTTTATCCGTAAAAGTACAGGATTTTCAATGCCGTAACCCACCTCCGGATCGGGCATGCGGGACATATCCGCCCTACTCAACCCGGAAGGCCGTAACTTTGTTTCCCTTAAGAAACAACACGTATCCATGAGCATGCAGGAAAAACAGGATCTTATCATCATCGGCGGCGGCCCCATCGGGCTGGCTTGCGGACTGGAAGCCCGCAGAGCAGAACTCAATTACCTGATTATCGAAAAAGGATGCCTGGTAAATTCCATTTATCACTATCCGGCCAACATGACTTTTTTCTCCACCTCCGAGCTGCTTGAGATCGGTGGTATTCCTTTCGTCTCCAATAATCCCAAGCCCACCCGCCCGGAAGCGCTGGAATATTACCGGCGCGTGGCGGTTACCGGCCAGCTGCGGCTGCACCTGTTCGAACGGGTGGACCGGATCGAAAAAGCGGAAGACGGCTACTCCGTGATAACGGAGAAAGCCGCGTATCCTACCACCGCGGTCATTATCGCTACCGGATTTTACGATATACCGGTAAAGCTGAACATCCCGGGAGAAGCGCTGCCCAAGGTACGGCACTACTACGATGAGCCGCATTTCTATGCCATGCAGAAAGTAATCGTTGCCGGGGCCAACAACTCCGCCGCGGATGCGGCGCTGGAAACCTGGCGGAAGGGAGCGGAGGTCACGATGGTGATCCGGGGCGAAGGCATCGGCCCGCGGGTGAAGTACTGGAAAAAGCCGGATATCGAAAACCGGATCAAGGAAGGCAGCATCAAGGCCTATTTCAACTCAAGACTTACCGCCATCCGGGAAAAGGAAGTCGACCTGATGACGCCCGACGGTCCCCTGACGCTGCCCAACGACTATGTGATTGCCATGACGGGATACCAGCCCGATTTTTCCTTTCTTGAAAAAACGGGTATTTCCCTTTCGGAGGACAGCAAACGCTGCCCCGCTTATAATCCGGAAACGATGGAAACCAACTTAAAGCATATCTATCTGGCGGGTGTGGTTTGCGGGGGAATGGAAACCCACGTATGGTTTATCGAGAACTCGCGCGTGCATGCGCAGAAGATCATCCGGCAGATCATAAACGAACGGGCTGCCGCAGCCGGCGCCCCTTCCTGAGGCCTATGGCCTGTTGCGGTACCGGGGGCCTCTTCCATACGAAGCGCCACCCTGCCCCTGCTGGGGTCCGCCGGAACGGTCAGCCAGGTTCATCCGGATCTGCCGCCCTTTCATCTTCCGGCCGTCCAGCGCGCGGATCATCTGCTGGGCGGCATCGGTATCGATCTCCACAAAGCTGTTCATTTCTTTCAGGTCGATCCTTCCCAGCACCTGTTTCGGCAGATCGCTCATATCGAGGATAAACTGCAGGAAGCTGGCTTTGTAGAATCCGTCTTTGCTGCCCACGTTTATGAATAAACGTACTTTTCCGCTTTCGGGACGATACCGGTCCTGCCCGCGGTCACGGTCGCGGTAAGGAGTATCCCGGGTCGTGCGCCGCTCCGTCCTCGCATTCAGATCGGGAGCGTCGCGGTAATATTCGAGGAAACGGTTAAATTCCAGCGAAGCCATACGCGTAAGCAGCTCTTCCTTGCTCATATCCGCAAAACGTTCGGTGAGCTGAGGCAGATAATGCTCATAATCGCCATGGGAGATATCCGCATCGTGTATGCGGTCGATAAAGTGAAAAAACTGCTTTTCGCATACTTCCTTTCCGGAAGGCACCGGCTTGCGTACGAAACGCGCCTTGACCAGCCTTTCTATCTCGCGCAGCTTCCCGGTCTCCCGCATATGGATCAGGGAGATGCAGGTGCCGGAGCGCCCTGCCCGGGCTGTACGTCCGCTCCGGTGCGTATATACTTCCGTATCGTCGGGAAGAGCATAGTTGATCACATGGGTGATGCTGTCCACATCGATGCCGCGGGCAGCCACATCCGTGGCAATAAGCAGCTGCAGGGTGCGGTCCCGGAAATCTTTCATCACCTTGTCCCGCTGCGGCTGCGAAAGATCGCCGTGCAGCGCGTCGATGCCGTATCCTTCACGACGGAGCTTGTCGGCGATTTCCTGCGCATCGGCTTTCGTACGGGTAAAGATGATACCATACATCTCGGGATGATAGTCCACGATCCGCTTTAAGGCTTCGTAACGGTCATGCGCCGAGGTCATATAATATTCATGGGAGATGTTGGCGGCGGCGGTGTTCTGCCGGCCGACGGACACTTCCTTCGGGTTTTTCATAAAGCGCGCGGCAATACGGCGCACCCCTTCGGGCATGGTGGCCGAAAACAGCCAGGTAGAAAGACGGCTTACGGTTTTCTCCAGGATGTAATCAATATCATCCCGGAAGCCCATGTTCAGCATTTCGTCCGCTTCATCCAGCACTACCTGCTGCACGGTGCCCAGGTCCACGGCCTTGCGTTCGATGAGATCGATCAGCCGCCCCGGAGTGGCGATGATCAGCTGTACGCCCTGTCTGAGCTGCCGGATCTGCGGACCGATAGAGGTGCCCCCATAGACGGCAATGGCACGCACTTTGGGGAGATAGCGGGCAAAGACCTCGAGATCGGCGGCGATCTGCATGCACAGCTCACGCGTGGGCGCCAGCACCAGGGCCTGCACCTCCCGGCTGTCCGTATCGAGATGCTGCAGCAACGGCAGGCCGAAAGCCGCGGTTTTGCCGGTACCCGTCTGGGCCAGCCCTACAAAGTCCTGTGTCTGGGCTAATAAGCAGGGGATAGCCTGCTGCTGGATGGGAGTAGGTTCCTGAAAACCCCGTTCGGCAATCGCCTGGATCAGTTCCGCACGTAACCCCAACGCTTCAAATGCTTGCATGAAGTATCTTATTACAATATTCTGGCGGCAAAGGTAGGTTAAAAAACCCGCTTCGCCCATTTCCTCAGCGGTCTTTCCCCTCCAGGCGGTCCACATACGAAAGCGTGCCCAGGCGAACAGAAAGGGGTACGTGCAGGCGTTTTTCGGTCTGCCACTCCATTTTACAGAAAAATCCGTAACACCGGTCGTAATAAAATCCGGACGGAAGCCGGTTCCCATGGCCGGGAGCACCGGGCGGAAGAGCGGCAGACAGGGGCAGCGGTACAAAAGCCGCAACGGCATCCGCTGAAGAAGGGGCAGCGGGACGGCGCAGGACCTCCTGCAGGGTAGCCGGTTGCGGCAAGGTCATCGGCGCTCTTGCCGGTTGCGGCAAGGTCATCTGCCTGCCCGGCGGCTGCGGCAAAGCCAGCGGCCCGCCTGCCTGCTGCGCTGCGGCAGGGAACACCGTCAGGGCAATCAGCCCCGCGCAAAGCACCAGGCGCTGCTGATCTTTCACCGTTATCCGGACAATCCTGAACATATATCAAATGTAAGGAATTCCGGCGGTTCACCTGATGATCGAAACCGCGAAGGCGGACGAATGAAGCCCCAAAAGCAAACAAGTTTGCTTTTGGGCGGAATGAAGAACGCCGCACGCATCAGCGTGCGCGGTTTTGATTCCCTGCATGGGAAAGAAGGAATCAGCGGAGCGGCTGGAGGCTGCGAAGCTAATTCCGGCGGTTCACCCGCCGATCAAAACCGCGAAAGCCACGCTTCCTATTCCTCTATCCGGATAAAAGCAATTTGAAAAATAACCCCGTACAATGTACCTTACGGAACGGCAGCTTGTATACCGTTTATCGCTAAACTCTCATCATAATGCGTTCGTTCCTGAAGCTTACCGTTTTTTTTCTGCTTACGGGTCCTCTTTCCCTGCCGGCCCAACAGTCCGTCCGGCTCAGCTCGCCCGACGGCAGCATCCGCTTTGCATTCCGGTGTACAGACAGCCTGCCGGTCTACGAAGTATTCTTTAAGGAGAAGAATATCGTATACCCCTCTCCGTTAAGCCTGGACTTTGCAGAAGGAAGTTCTTTTGGTCGCAATATAAAGATGCTGACGCCTGTTTTCCGGGAAGGTGCGGACCGTTATGAGCTGGTCACCGGTAAGACAAAATCGGTAAACGACAGGTACCGGGAAGTGAAGATAGCCCTGAAAGAGCAGACCGGAGCCGGGAGAGAAGTGGACCTGCGGGTGCGGGTGTATAACGATGGCCTGGCATTCCGTTATGAGCTGCCCGAACAGGGGAACCGCCGGTCCTGGACCCTCATGGAGGAAAACACCACCTTTAACCTCGCGGGTGATCCGAAGGTGCTGGGCATGTTTCTGCCGGACTTCACCACCTCCCACGAAGGCCGTTACAGCGATCTGCCGCTCAGCCGGATAAAAGAGGATACGCTGATGGACATGCCTGCACTGTTCACCTTTCCGGACAGCGTCTACCTGGCCATCACCGAAGCGGCCCTCATCGATTATGCGGGCATGTACCTCGCCAGACACGGGAATATGCTCCGGAGCCGTCTGTCGCCGCTGCCCGGGCAGCATGGCATCAAGGTTAAGGCCAGACTGCCCCATCACTCGCCCTGGCGGGTGATGATGATCGGCAAAGAACCGGGCACGCTGATCGCCTCCAATATCCTGACCGATCTCAGCCCGGCCTGCCGCATAAAAGATGTTTCGTGGATCCGGCCCGGCAAAACGGATTTCCACTGGTGGAACGGGGACGTGGTGCCCGATACCACCTTCGCACCGGGCATCAATTTCGAAACCAACCAGTATTATATCGACTTTTGCGCGGAAAACGGCATCCCCTATCATACGGTGATCGGGTATGGCGGCATCGCCTGGTATCAAAACGACGGCATCAGCTATCAGCCCGGTCCGCACTCCGATGTCACCCGTCCCCTGCCGGGCCTCGACATGCAGCGGATATGCGATTATGCCCGAAAAAAGGGCGTGGGTATCCGGGTATGGGTGCACTGGAAGGCGCTCTATCCGCAACTGGAGCAGGCTTTCACCCAGTTTGAAAAATGGGGCATCAAGGGCATGATGGTGGATTTTATGAACCGGGACGATCAGGAAATGGTCAACATACAGCTTGAGATCCTGGAATCAGCGGCGAGGCATCATCTGCATATCCAGTTCCACGGTGCTTATAAGCCTACGGGCCTCAGCCGTACCTATCCCAACGAGTTTACGCGGGAGGGAACGCTTAACTACGAAAACGACAAGTGGGGCAACCCTATCACGCCGGACGACGATCTCAATATAGCCTTTACAAGGCTGCTGGCCGGATCAACCGACTACCACCTCGGCGGGTTCCATGCGGTGACCCCGGAAAAGTATAAGGCCCGATACACCCGTCCTCTCGTACTGGGCACCCGCTGTCACATGCTGGCCATGTATGTGATCCTGGAAAATCCCCTCGGCATGGTCTGCGACTACCCGGACGCCTACCTTGGGCAACCCGGTTTCGACTTCCTGAAGGTTGTTCCTACCGTGTGGGACGAGACCCGTGTGCCCCTTGCTGAGCCCGGCAAATGGCTGACCATAGCCCGGCGCAAAGGCAGGGATTGGTTTGTCGGCAGCATTACCAGCTCTTCCGGCAGAAACGTATCACTGCCTTTGACATTCCTGCCGCCCGGCCACTACCAGGCCCTGATCTGGTCTGACGCGCCGGATGCTGCAACACACCCCAACCACCTGGTAAAAACAGAACGCTCCGTGCAGCCCTCGGATATACTGCAGCTGCAGCTGGCACCCGGCGGCGGCCAGGTCATTCACCTCCGGCGTACGGATTAACGGTCGTTATCTTTTCAGTCTTGCTTTTCGTTAGATCTTTGGGAGTTACCCCGACTACCGCTTTTTCGGCCATTTCCAGATCACCCAGGTGAAAAGGAGGAAACAGATGAAAGTAATCATGTAGCCGATAATAACATGAAATTGGGAAGGATCTTGCCTGGGGTCAGGACCTGTAAGGATGAAAAGCACACCGTTGGATGGCCGGGCATTGGGGCCTTCCATACTTGCAGAAAATAAATAGTGTTCTGCCCAGTTATTGCCTAAATGGATGCCGATCGGGAAATATAAGGTCCCTGATCTGAGCAGCGCAGTTGAAAACAGCAAATGTCCGAAAGCCGTTGTAATCAACCCAAGCATTAAGCCATAGTTTCCCCAGGCGTTAAACGCTATCCAGTGCCATACGATAAAGAGAAAAGCAAAAATCAAGTTGGCTTTCGGGATGCCGGCATGATCAACAGCCTTTTTAAAACAATATCCTCTGAAGATCAGCTCTTCAATACACACGGCCTGAAATAAAATAAATATGCCGCCTGCTATTAATGTATAATCCGCATTTTTATTAAAACGGATATGTATCCCGTTATGAAGCATTTGTGCAAAAAGAAGAACGCAAAAAAATAAGATTCCTACAATAATGCCCAGGGGAAGGAAGTAAATATTTCCCTGTTTGAAGTTAAGGCCAAGTTCGGATAAACTTTTGCCTTCCCATCTGTATAACAGTCCTGTTAACAGTAAAAGCAGGACGGCGGAGAAATAACCCACGACAGGGTTATAACCACCTATAAAGCTAAAAATAAAGGGAACCGCAAAAAAAGCGATAAATAATAATAACAGGGTTAGTGCGGGATGGGCATTCAGGAGTTTTTTCATTTTGGGAATAATTGGTTAGACCTCTATGAGGGATTATAAAAAACCAAATATATTATCTTTAGGTGTCTGAAAAAGACGTCATTGGGCAATGACGCATATATGACGTTGAATGTCGCAAATCATTCTCTAAACGATGGACAGCCATAAAAGAGAAAAAATCGCCAGGCTTGTAAAAGAGGGCCGCACCGGCAAGGGCTATACCCAGCAGGAGCTTTCCGAAATTGCCGGTCTGAGCCTGAGATCCATACAACGGATTGAGAATGCAGAAGTGCTGCCGAGGATGTATACCCTGAAATTGCTGTCACGACATTTGGATTTTTCCCTGGAAATGCTGGATGGTGAGCCTTTCTCCCCAGGTATGGCGGTGCAGCAATCCGGATCTGAGCCATCTCCCCTGAACGTGCCTGTTTCCCGGCAACCCAATCATCAGCAGAAGATCATTCTGACATTTGGCATTGGGGCCGTCCTGGCGCTGCTTTTGATGGCATTTCTGGCGCAGTCTCCCGGCTTTCCGGAAACGGATTTTGAGCTTTTCCTGTTGCTGGTGGGGGTGATAGGATGCTATATCCTAACGCTTCTTATCATTTGGAGGTGAGCTGCGCACATCATCTTTAGCTATTACATTTTCATCATGCATATCCTCTAACAACAAACCCAATGCCTCATTGTAATAGTCCTGGTGTTTTACATTCACAAAACCATTAAAAACCAACAATTGTTTAATGGCATTAAGTTCTGCCTGTTCCCCTTCAACGAAAGATTGTTCCAATACGACACAAAGGTTCTTATTGTTGTTTTCAGTGAAGCCAAGGAGTGAGTATGCAGTATTCGGGAACAGCAAATTATGAATAACAAGGCTATTAAAATATTCTAACCAAGTTGCATAATAAATGCCATCATTAACTTTAATAACATGGCGTCGATCCTTGGCAAGGTAGACTTCCGCTTCCCCTCCTCTGGTCAGGTATTGAGAACCTGACGGCAAAGAGGGAAGCCAATGTCCGGTCTTGTCAGCATAAGCTTTTAAGAAGCCTGCCTGCTTTTCTTTGAGGATTGCCTTACTTTCGAATTCGCTTTTAACAGTTGTATCTGAGCCAAAGCTCTGGCATAGGAGATTTCTGACCGTTGTGCAATGATCTCCTTCCCCTTCAAGGAAAGCTCCTCTAACGATATCCTGTAATTTCTTTTGGGACTCATCACCAGTCATTTATGCAATAATAAGAAAAATGGCGAATAATAGGAATAGCCGGGTGTTCTGACTTTCCCAACCGCTTATAAAAGTATTGAAGACCAATAGGTAAAGATAGTAAGCGGACAGGGTTGGTTACACTGCCTCGTTAACCCTTTATTTTTACAAATCTACCCATTAAATGGAAAATCGCGGGATTAGCTTCACAGCCTCCGGCTGTTCCGCTGATCCCTTCTTTCCCATGCAGGGAATCAAACGGATGGCTGCTGCGCAGCCCGTAAAATGCTGCGCATTTTACCAAACAAAGGGCTCTCCCCCAAAACGCAAGCGAGCTTGCGCTTTGGGGGAGAGCCCTTTGTTGTTCCGTTTGATCAGTTGTTCCGTTTGATCATCAGGTGGAGCCGGCGGGATTCGAACCCGCGTCCAAACATATTCCTCAAAAGCTTTCTACATGCTTATTTACGCATTGGGGTGTCGGGACTTGGCCGGGGCGTAACAAACCAACCGCATCCTTATCCGTTAGGGCTTCGGTATACCCTCACGGAAACCAGGTATACCTATCCTGCCGGGTTTGATGATTCAGCGGCGGGAGCCAGGGCAGGCTTTGGCTCTCAGCGGCTATAATGACTGGCTAATCGCTGATTAGGCAGCCATGGCGTAGTTAGATTCGCCATTTAAAAGTTCGAGCATTCAGATTTACGTGCTAATTACCCAACGCACGGCATGCTTACACTTTCAAAGACCTATGCTGTCAAAACCAGACGACCCCATAATCCAGAACGGAAACCGGCACAGCTACCGGCCCGCCTCTTGGTGAAATATCCTGCAAATTTCATGCAAATCCCTCATCCGGCCAAAAAGCGGCAATAATGACAGAAAATGCCGAAAAAGGTCAACCCCGATCATTTTACCACCAGCCGGAAACCATTGCCGTGGATGTTTACGATCTCGATATCCGGATCATCCCGCAGGTATTTCCGCAGCTTGGCAATGTATACGTCCATACTGCGCCCGTTGAAATAGGTGTCGCTGCCCCATATCTTCTTGAGGGCCACATCCCGGGGCAGCAGATCGTTCATCTGCTCGCAGAGCAGCTTCAGCAGCTCGTTTTCCTTGGGTGAAAGGGTATGGGAATCGCTCGCCCGGCTGAGGGTGCGCAGACGGGCGTTGAAATGATAGCTGCCCAGCTCGTATTCCACCTGCTCGCTGTCCCGGTGGGTCAGCTCCTGGTTGCGCTTCAGGATGGCTTTTATTTTCAGCAGCAGCAGCTCGCTGTCGAAAGGCTTGGTGATATAATCGTCCGCCCCCAGCTTATAGCCCTGGATAATATCGTCCTTCATGCTTTTGGCCGAAATAAAAAACAGCGGGATGTCCGGGTCTACATTCCGGATCTCCTCGGCGAGGGTAAATCCGTCCATATTGGGCATCATGACGTCCAGCAGGCAAAGATCGAACTTCTCCCGGCGGAAGGCTGCCAGGGCCAGGATGCCGTCGCGGCTCAGCTCTACTTCATAATCGTTGAGCTCCAGGTAGTTTTTTAATACCATTCCCAGATTGGAATCGTCTTCGGCAAGCAGAATCTTAGGTTTATGATCTTCCATAATGACGTATTTTATGGTAAACAAAGGTATATTTCGGGCACAACGCGTTCCGCTCAACGGCGGCCGATCATCGAGCTCAGCGGATACCGCAGATGCTGGTACCCGATCATATCCACCTTGATGCTGCCGACGGTAATGGGGCTGTTTATACGCAACGGAATATGGTTCCGGTCGTCGCTTACCCAGACCGTCATCTTTTCGCCCCCTTCAAAGATCGTCCCCTTGATCAGCAGCGGCTTTATCTTGATGGCATTGAACTTTCCGTAGCGGGTGCTGACCTGCTCCTTACCCATATAGCGGATATAGATATTGTAAACCTCATCGTCCAGGAACATGGCAAAAGGGATCTTGTCGCCCGGATTGTATTTTCCGAAATCAATATTCCGGGCATAAAATACCGAGCTGATCACATCCTGTATGCAGGCCGGCACCTGATGCGTGCCCTTCAGGCTGACCGCCGTATGCTGCTCCTGGTTGAAGGTCACATCCTCGTGTTTTTTATACCCTCCCTCGTTGATATTGCGGATAAACCGCAGGGGAAGCAGATTAGCGGTATCGACATATGTTTCGTAGCGGTCCCTTACCTTGAATATCCAGTCGTAGGAGCCGTAGGTCCTCCCCTCGCCTACCACATGGTATACCGGCCGGCCTTTCATCTGTTCCAGCGTGGTATTGAAGGTGGCTTCGCCGGCTCCCACAAAGATGCTCCCGAGATTGTAATATACCTTCAGGGTAATCTTTTCCCCGGGCTGGAAAGAGATGTTGCTCAGGCCGCAGAAATTCTGCGCCTGTCCCGCTGCGGAGAAGACCAGAAAAAGCATCATCAGTCGGACCCTTTTCTTCATATCGGTCATTTGTCGCTGAAGACTTTTATACCCAATATCAGCACACTGCCTACGATGGCCGGTATAATAAGGTTGATAAACCAGATACCGAAGGTTGCAGCAATAATACCTACTTTATTCGGACTGAGCAAACCCAGGAAGTACAGCCCGATCTGCCCCCGTATGCCCAGTTCCGCAATGGCGACCGTGGGCACCAACGCCATGGCCAGGTACACCAGAAAGATCATCAGCAGGCCCTGCCACCATAGGATATCCACGCCCAGCAGCCAAAGAAGGATAAGGAACTGCAGCGAAAAAACGAGGTACCGGACCACCGACAGCAGCAACAACTTTCCCAGCTCATCTTTTGAGAACCGGTCCAGCACCTTTACATAGCCGCGCAGGCGCCGCAGCGCCCGTATCCGCTCAAAAAGGGTTACAAAAAGATGCAGCCTGAAATACAGGAAAAGCGTGACCACCGCGGAAAGGACCATCACCCCTATCAAAACGGCCTTCCAGGCGCCCGACAGTGCCGAACTGCCCGTTCCGGGGAAAATAAGGTTGTCGATATAATAGGCCAGACCGGCCAGACCGAAAAGGATGGTTACGATCAGCTGGCTGAAGCTGCCGACCAGCGTCACGGTAATGGCCCGCAGCTTGTTGATATGATGTACATACAGGATACGTCCCCCGTATTCCCCGATCCGGTTGGGGGTATTGACAGAAAGGGAAATGCCGGACAGGATGGCATAAAAGGCCCGGCGAAAGGGGATGCGCTCAAGCGGATTCACCAGCAGCTGCCATTTCCGGGCTTCCAGACCCCAGTTGACCGCCATCATCAGACAAACGCCCAGCAAGGCCAGCAGAGAAGGTCCCTGCACCACCTCCCGCAGCTCCCTGAGGGCCAGCTGGAGGTTTTCCTGGTAACGCACCTGGTGAAAAAGCGACCAGGAAAGCCATGCAAAGAGACCGATACCGATCCCATAGTTGATGATTATTTTGGTACTTTTGCTGAGCACGGCAAATTTTAACAAACGTACGGTAATAAAGCGATTACAACAAGCCTGTATAAAAACCGTGCCGCTGCTGCGCCGCACATTGCCTGATCCATGAGCCGTCTGCCTTCCGGTCATATCATCCTGGGCATAGATCCCGGTACCCAGCTGATGGGGTTCGGCCTGATCGCCGTACAAAACCGGCAGGTCCGTCTGCTTGAGATGGGTGTGCTGAAGCTGGCGCTGCGCCAGGATCACTACGAGCGGCTGCAGAAGATACACGAACGGGTAGCGGGGCTGATCCGTGAGTATCGTCCGGATACCTTTGCCATCGAGGCTCCCTTTTTCGGCAAGAACGTGCAGAGCATGCTGAAGCTGGGCCGCGCCCAGGGAGTAGCCATTGCCGCGGCCATGCAGGCCGGCATCCCCGTCACCGAATATTCCCCCAAAAAGGTAAAGCAGGCCGTCACCGGCAACGGCAATGCCAATAAGGAACAAGTATGGCTGATGCTGCAGCGTCTGCTCTCCTTTGAGGAAAAGCCGCAATATCTCGATGCCAGCGATGCCCTGGCCGTAGCGCTCTGCCACCATTTCCAGCAGAGTAACCCCCTCGCCGCCGCCGCGTCCGCCCCGGGAGGATGGGCCGCCTTCATCGCCCGCCATCCGGAAAAAATCCGGAAATGACATGAGACCTTCTACCCTGAAGAAGATCATCGCCGCCATGACCGTACTGATCATACTGGTCATGGGGGCGCAGCTGTACTGGCTGAAAAAGACTTACACGCTGGAGGAGCAGGAGTTCAACGTAAAGGTCCACGCCGCCCTCCGGTCCGTGGTGGAGTCCGTTCGTTTTTCCCGGAAAGACACCGCCCCTTTTGCCGACGAAGTGGAACAGGCGGGACACAATTATTATATCGCCAATACAAAATATGCGGCAGACAGCACCGAGGTGGTCTTTTTATTAAAAAAGGCTTTTGAAGAATACAATGTATTTACCAGCTTCAAATTCGGACTTTACCGGAGCAGCACCGGGCAGATGGAAGATGTCGGGTATATCCGCTCCGCCCCTACCGGCAGCGAAGACTCCACCGCCCGGCTGACCGTTGTTCCGAAATCTTTTAATTATGTGGGTGTGCTGTTCCCCGGCCGGGAGAGCTTCCTGCTCCGGGAAATGGGCTTCTGGATATTTTCCACCATCCTGCTGCTGGCCGTGATCATCGGGTTTGTCATCAGCATCTTAAAGCTGTTTCGCCAGAAGCAGCTTTCTGAAGTACAGAAAGACTTTATCAACAACATGACCCATGAGTTCCGGACGCCCATCGCCACCATACAACTCTCTACCGAAGTGCTCAAAAATGCGACGCCGGTACGATCGGACCAGCGGCTTTCCCGCTACGCCCGCATCATCGGCAACGAAATCAATCACCTCGGAGAGCAGGTGGAACGCGTGCTGCAGGTAGCAAAAACCGAAAAGCACAATATCCAGCTGAAAAAGGAACCGGTGGATATCCACGAGGTGATCCGGCAGTGTATGCTGGATTTCGAAGCGGTGCTCCGCCGCAAAAAGGGGCATTTCCATCCGCGGCTTGAAGCCGCCCACCCCGTGCTGATACTGGATGCCCTCCATTTTAAAAACATCCTGTTCAACCTGATCGACAATGCCATTAAGTATGCCCCGCAACCCGAGATCACCCTCACCACGGCTGATCACCGCCAGGGCGTGAGCATCTCGGTGGCAGACAACGGCATCGGCATTCCCCGGCAGTACCAGCAGTTCCTGTTCACCAAATTCTTCCGGGTGCCGACGGGCAACCTGCACGAGGTAAAAGGGTTCGGATTAGGATTGAATTATGTAAAATTGTATACCAAAGCCATGAAGGGTGAGGTAAAAATGGAGAGCGATCCCGGTAAAGGCAGTATTTTTACGATCTGGTTCCCGCAGGGCGACCCCGCCGGCCGTAAAGTCCGGCCCTGACGCCGGACACCCTGCCGGCGCTAATATCCGGCTGTAAACGATGGAAAAGAAAGCACATATCTTACTGGCGGAAGACGACCTGAACCTGGGATTTGTCGTCAAGGACAATCTCAGCGAGGCCGGTTATGAAACCGTGCACTGCCTGGACGGGGAAACGGCCTGGCGGCAGTTCCAGAAAAAAAGCTTCGACCTCGTGCTGCTGGATGTGATGATGCCGGCCAAGGACGGGTTTACCCTGGCCCAGCAGATCCGGCAGCGCAACGAAATGATCCCGGTGCTTTTTCTTACGGCCAAATCCATGGAAGAAGACCGCGTAACCGGCTTTTTGAACGGGGCCGACGACTACATCACCAAACCCTTCAGCATGCAGGAGCTGCTGCTTCGCATCGAGGTTTTCCTGCGCAGGACCCGCGCGCTGAATGCGGATAAAAACATACTTTACCAGATCGGCAACCAGGAATTCAGCTTTTCCAACCTTACCCTGGGCAATGCCAAAGGACAGGTGCATCCGCTGACCCAGAAGGAAGCCGACCTGCTGAAATTCCTTTGCGAACACCCGAACAAAACGCTAAAGCGCGAGGAGATACTGCTGCATGTATGGGGAAAAGACGATTACTTCCTGGGGCGCAGCATGGACGTGTTCATCGCCAAGCTGCGGAAATATTTCCGCTCGAATCCCAAGGTGTCGCTCGAAACCATCCACGGGGTCGGCTTCAAGTTCAATCTGCCTCCTGAAGGGAGGTAAAAGGTCAAAGGTGAAGGGTGAAAGGTAAAGGGCAGAAACCTCAAACCGGAAACCTCAAACCGGAAACCTCAAACCTCAAACCAGAAACCTCAAACCAGAAACTGCTGCCTACCCCCCGAACCATCCGCGGATGCCCCGCCAGACGTCCATGCCATTGGCAAAGAGCAGCAGGCCAAAAAGGATCACCATACCGGCAATCTGCGCATACTCAAGGAATTTATCGCTGGGCTTGCGGCCGGTGACCATCTCATACAGCAGGAACATCACATGACCGCCATCCAGCGCCGGAATGGGCAGGATATTCATAAAGGCGAGAATAACCGACAGGAAGGCCGTCATCGTCCAGAAAGCCTGCCAGTCCCACTCGGATGGAAAGATGCTGGCAATGGTGCCGAAGCCGCCCAGCCCCTTGTAAGCGCCGGTGCTGGGCTGGAAGATGAGCTTGAACTGCCGTACATAGTCTGTCAGCCGGTCGATGGCCATGTTCGTGCCGGCGGCGAACGACTGCAGGAAGCCGTAGCGGGTAGTCTCAAATTTCAGAAAGCCGAGCCTTTCCAGATCGTCCGGGTTGTTGGCATTCACAAAGCCGAACGCGCCTTCCGGGGACAGCTGCATCTGCAGCGTCACCTCGCTGCCGTCCCGCATCACCTTTACGGGCACCTTCTCCCCCTTGTGCGCTTTTGAAACGCTCCGCACATCGTCGTAATAAGGGGTAGGCGTGCCGGCTACCGCTACAATATGATCTCCTTTGCGGAGCCCCGATCCCCTGGCCAGGGAACTATCCGGGATTTTCCCTACAAGCACGGGAAAGTTATAGGAAAAAAGAAAAGGGGTCTTGCTTCTGCCGCGGTTGTCCACCAGCTGCCCGATGAAGTCGTGGGGGATATCGAGCTGCAGGACGCTGCCGTCCCGCTCTATCTTTACCTGCTTGGCATAGACCATCTGCGGCATCAGGTCTTCGAAATACTTCACCGGCTGCCCGTTGATGTCCAGTATCTTGTCTCCGTCCCTAAAGCCCAGCTCGTAGCCCAGCGAATCGTTCACCAGCACACCGCCGCGGAGGCTCTCCATCGGCAGCTGCTTCTCTCCCCATACAAAGAGCACCATGGCAAAGAGGAAGAACGCCAGCAGCAGGTTGACGGTAACGCCGCCGATCATGATGATCAGGCGCTGCCAGGCGGGCTTGGAGCGGAACTCCCAGGGCTCTGCCGGCTGCTGCATCTGCTCCTTGTCCATGCTTTCGTCGATCATGCCGGAGATCTTCACATAGCCGCCGAGCGGCAGCCAGCCGATGCCGTATTCCGTTTCACCCACCTTCTTTTTAAAAAGGGAAAACCAGGGATCGAAGAAGAGATAGAATTTCTCGACCCGGCATTTAAAAACCTTGGCCGCCACAAAATGCCCCATCTCATGCAGTACCACCAGGATGGAAAGCGACAGGATCAGCTGCGCCGCTTTGATCAGAATCTCACTTAGCGTCATGTTATCATTTGTTCAATACCTCGTGATCATGGACAGGGCCAGCTCGCGGGCCGACTTATCACTTTCATAATAATCCTGTAAAGTTGGCTTCTCGATGAAGGGAACCTGCGCCAGCGCTTTTTCAATGATCTCCGTCATCTCCAGAAAGCCTACCTTGTTTTTCAGGAAAGCATGCACCGCTTCTTCGTTGGCCGCATTCATTACACACGGCGCATTGCCGCCCCGGCGTAATACTTCCATGGAAATTGCAAGATTACGAAAAGTTTTGATATCCGGCTGTTCGAAGGTGAGCGCGGGATAATCCTTAAAAACAAAGCGGGGAAAATCGTTTTTCAGCCGTCCCGGATGGGCCATCGCATACTGGATGGGCAGCTTCATATCGGGCACGCCCAGCTGCGCCTTGATGGAGCCGTCGGCAAACTGGATCATGGAATGGACCACGGACTGGGGATGGATGATCACCTCGATCTGCTCCGGCTGCAGGTCAAACAGCCAGCGGGCTTCGATCATCTCCAGGCCTTTGTTCATCAGCGTGGCCGAGTCCACCGTCACCTTTTCGCCCATGGACCAGTTGGGATGCGCCAGCGCATGATCCCGCTTTACATTGATGAGGAAGTTGGGCTTTCTGCCCAGGAAGGGTCCGCCCGAAGCCGTGAGGATGATCTTTTCCAGCTGCTGCCGGGGTTCGCCGACCAGACACTGATAGATAGCCGAATGTTCGGAATCCACCGGTATGATGGGAGCGCCTTTTCGGCGGGCCGTGGCCATCACCAGGTCGCCTGCCACTACCAGCGTTTCCTTGTTGGCCAGCGCCACGGGGGTGCCCTGCTCCAGCGCCGCAAGGGTGGGCGCCAGACCCGCAAAGCCCACGATGGCGGCCAGGACCAGGTCGATGCTGTCCCAGGCAGCCACTTCCACCAGCGCGCCGGGACCGGCAAATACTTTCACCGGCAGGTCGGACAACGCTGACCGGAGCGTTTCGTATTTCGATTCGTCGCCGATGACGACGGCGTTGGGCTTGAATTTCCGCGCCTGTTCTTCCAGCTTTTCGACATTCTGCTGCGCCGTCAGCACCTCCACTTCAAAAACGCCGGGGTGCGCGTCGATTACTTCCAGGGCCTGGGTACCGATGGAGCCCGTAGAGCCAAACAGGCCGATTCTTTTTTTCTTCATACCAGCATAAGGTTTCAAGGATACAGGAACGGCGACACCGGGAGCGGTATTGTTCACCCGGTCGTTCGTTATTGTAAAAACCGCATCAGCTCTTCCGCGATCAGGCGGTCGTTGCTCAGGCGGGGTACTTTATTCTGCCCGCCCAGCTTGCCGACGGATTTCATATAATCAATAAACCCGTTTTTGCGGACCACGCGCAGCTTCAGCGGCGCCAGGATATTGCCGCGCAGCAGGTCGTCATAATAAATATTCCGCTTCCGCAGCTGCCGGTCCACCTGTAAGGAAAATGAAGAGAGGTCCTGCGGCGCCTCTTCAAACTCCACGAACCACTCATGGTGCGGCAGCCCTTCTGCTACCTGTATGCGCGGAGCCACGGTGAATTCGGTGACGCGCAGCCCTTCGGCGCCCGCTACGCTCATCAGGCTTTGCTCCACTTCCTCCGCGATCACATGCTCCCCGAAAGCCGAAATAAAATGCTTTACACGGCCCGTCACCACCAGGCGGTAGGGCTCGGTCGAAACAAACTTAACGGTATCGCCTATATTATAAGCCCAGAGGCCGGCATTGCTGCTCAGGATCAGCGCATAGTTGACCCCCGTCTTTACCTCTTTCAGGGACAGACGGGTGGGATTTTCGTCAAACACCTCCTCAGCCGGGACAAATTCAAAAAAGATACCGGAATTGGTATTGAGTAAAAGCCCTTCGTGCTCCCGGCTGTCCTGGAAGGCAATAAACCCTTCGGAAGCCGGATAGGTTTCAATGGTATCCACGGCGCCGCCGATGCTGTCCATCAGGCTGGGCCGGTAAGGTTCGAAGTTCACCCCTCCGTGCACCAGCACGGAAAAGTCCGGGAAAAGCTCCCTGATCTTTTTCCCGCCTTTGGCCTGCAGGCGGTCGAAATACATCTGTACCCAGGGAGGAATGCCGCTGATGAGGGTCATGTTCTGCCCGATGGTCTCCGCCACGATCTGGTCCAGCTTGGTCTCCCAGTCCTCGATACAATTGGTCTCGATAGAGGGCAGCTGGTTGGTGCGCAGATAGCGGGGCACGTGATGATTCACAATACCGCTGAGCCGGCCGGTAGGTATGCCGCCGATGCGTTCCAGCGTCGGCGAGCCGGAAAGAAAGATCATCTTGCCGTCGGCAAAATCGTGCTTCCCCGTTTCGGCCATGTAGCACAACAGCGCATTCCGCGCCGTATCAATATGGTTATTGACCGAATCCTTGCTGATGGGAATGTATTTGATGCCGCTGGTGGTGCCGGAGGTCTTGGCGAAGTAAAGGGGCTGTCCTTTCCAGAGGATGTTGTGCTTGCCCTGCTTTATCTTTTCGATATAGGGCTTCAGCTGTTCGTAGTCGCGCAGCGGCACAGCCTGCTTGTATTCCTCGTAGGTGTGGACGTCGTCCAGGCGGTGCCCCCGGCCGAAAACCGTTTTGCATCCCGTTTTGATCTGGTTTTGCAGGATCGCCTCCTGGTCCGCCACGGCATGCATCATCTCTTTCTGTATCTTACTGTATATATAGGCGGCAAAAGGTTTTGCCAGCAAGGACTTAAACTTCATTTCCATGTTTTTACCGGGAACATGCCGCCCCACAGGGAGCGCGTATCCCGCCCGGTTCAGCCGCTGCATTCCGCACACCGCTGCAGCAAACTACAAAAATAGCAAAAATATCCGCCCTTCGCCATTTACCCTCATCTTTACCTTCCGCTTTTCCTTTTAACTTTACCGGCAAAAAAACTTGGGTATTTCTAAAAGTAATTCTACCTTTGCGGAAATTATATTAGGAAAAATTATGTTTGTAATTGTAAAAATAGCCGGACAGCAGTTCAAGGTACAGCAGGACCAGGAGATCTTTGTACAGAGTATTCCGGGCAAAGCCGGAGACGAAGTTACCTTCTCTGATGTGCTGTTGTCGGATGCCGACGGGAACCTCTCGGTAGGGAAAGCGGTAAACCTTTCGGTAAAAGCAGAGATCCTGGAACATGTTCAGGGCGACAAGGTAATTGCCTTCAAGATGAAAAGAAGGAAGGGCTTTCGTAAGAAAATCGGTCACCGTACCCATTTTACCAAGATCCGCATCCGCGAAATCGCGTAGCCGGTTTGTATCATTAAAATAATTTTTTGTATTTTCAACAACGCAAGTTTGAATCATGGCACATAAAAAAGGGGAAGGTAGCGTAAAGAATGGCCGGGACTCCCGGAGCAAGCGCCTTGGTGTAAAGATCTTCGGCGGACAGCCTGCAGCTGCCGGGAACATTATTGTTAGACAACGCGGCACGGTTTATCATCCCGGTTCCAATGTGGGTGTAGGTAAGGATTTTACCATCTATGCCTTAACGGACGGGCTGGTGGAGTTCCGGAAAGGTCGCGCCGACAGGACTTATATTTCGGTTAAGGAAATAGCCACCGCTAACCCGGCAGAAGCCTGACGGGAATAGTGTTGTGTTTGCCATAAAGTTTTTTTTAGTACCCAATTTTCATTTACTAACCCAAAATTCAAAAAACAATGGCAACAACAAAGAAAGCTGCCCCCAAAAAGAAGGCAGTAAAAAAAGGCGCCGCTAAAAAGGTAGCCAAGAAAGCAGCCCCCAAGAAAGCTGCTAAGAAGGTAGCCAAAAAAGCTGCCCCCAAAAAGTCGGCAAAAAAGGTAGCGAAGAAAGCTGCCCCCAAAAAGTCGGCAAAAAAAGTAGCCAAGAAATCGGCCAAAAAGGTAGCTAAGAAAGCCGCCAAAAAGGCCGCTCCCAAGAAATCGGCCAAGAAAGCCGCAAAAAAAACGGCGTCAAAAAAAAAGGCCGCTAAGAAAGTAGCGAAGAAAGCTGCCAAGAAATCGGCCAAAAAGGCCGCCAAAAAGTCGGCTCCTAAGAAGAAGTCTTCCAAAAAGTCTTCCGGTCCTTCCGGCTCTTCCATGCCGGTCGTTCCTGACCTGCCGATTTCGTTGTAATACGGGCTTTCTTGAAATTGTGAGAAAAAGACCTCTCCCCAAACGGGAGGGGTCTTTTTTTACGTCATAGCTTATCTTTGGAGCATTATGGACAACAAGACCATCGCCTCCCGCTTCACGCTGCTGTCGCGGATCATGGAAATACACGGGGAAAACACCTTTAAGACCCGCGCCTATTCTACGGCCGCCTTTCAGCTGGAACGGGCGCCGCTGCCGCTGAGCGAAATGCCGCCCGAAGATATCGCACGGATGAAAAGCATCGGCCCCGCCATCGCCCAGAAAATACAGGACCTGCTGCAGACCGGCCGTCTGCCCCTGCTGGAACAGTACCTCGAAAAAACCCCGCCGGGCATACTCGAAATGCTCTCCATCAAAGGCATAGGCCCCAAAAAGATCGCCACCATCTGGAAAACCCTGGGCATAGAAACCCCGGGAGAGCTGCTGTATGCCTGTACCGAAAACCGCCTGCTGCTCTACAAAGGATTCGGGGCCAAAACCCAGGAGAATATCCGGCAGGCCATCACCTTTTACCTGGATAACCAGGGGCTGCAGCTGTATGGTACCGTTGCCCCGGCCGCAACGCTGTTGCTGCAGCAGCTGCGCGACATGTTCCCCAACGCCGTTGCGGCCTGGACGGGAGCTTTCCGCCGGCAGGCAGAGATACTCGACCAGCTGGAAATCGTGATCAGCGAGCCGGTATCCGTCCTGCAGGACCGCCTGAAAGAAAGCTTCCAGCAGGTCACGCTGAACGGAGATACCCTGCTGATACAGGCAAAAGAGCTGCCGCCCCTGCACGTCCACAGTTGCAGCCCGGAACAGTTTGCGCGTACGCTTTTTTTCAGCACCGGCCCCGAACCGTTTATCACCGCCTTCCAGCAACAGTTTCCCGAAGCAGCCGCTGCGCAGCCCGATACCGAAGCCGTATTTTTTCAAAAAGCCGGACTGCCGGACATCGCGCCCGCGCTGCGCGACCGGGAAACCATCCTGGCGGATGCCGCCGCAGGACCGCTTCCGCAGCTTATCCGGCCGGAAGATATACGGGGTATCGTGCACGCACATACGCAGTGGAGCGACGGCGCCGACACGCTCGAAGCCATGGCCACCGCTGCGCGGGACAAGGGATACGAGTACCTGGTGGTGAGCGATCACTCGCGCTCCGCCTTTTATGCCAACGGCCTGCAACCCGAGCGTATCCGTGCGCAGCACGAAGCCATCGACGAGCTCAATGAAAAGCTTGCCCCCTTCCGTCTCTTCAAAAGCATAGAAGCCGATATCCTGCCGGACGGACAGCTGGATTATCCCGACGATATCCTGGCCACCTTCGACCTGGTCATCGCCTCCGTACATTCCAATCTCAAGATGGATGAGCAAAAGGCCATGCAACGCCTGCTCCGCGCTGTTGAGCATCCGTTTACCACCATCCTCGGCCACCCTACCGGCAGGCTGCTGCTGAGCCGTCCGGGCTATCCCGTCGATCATCACCGCCTGATCGAAGCCTGTGCCGCGCATCATGTGGTACTGGAGATCAACGCCCATCCCCGGAGGCTGGACGTAGACTGGCGCTGGATACCTTATGCGCTCGAAAAAGGCGTGCTGCTTTCCGTTGATCCCGATGCGCACAGCATAGATGGCATGGAGCTGGTCCGTTACGGGGTGCTGGCTGCCCAGAAGGGCGGCCTCAGCCGGGAGCGGAACCTGAGCAGCTTCAGCCTCCCGGAGCTTACCGATTTTCTCCGGACGCAACGGCAACAAAAACAAGGTTAGGATGATACAGATCACCGGCGCCGCCACGGAAGACCTGCCCCTGATCCGGCAGCTGGCGGAAATCATCTGGCCGCCCACCTTTAAGGATATCCTTTCGGAAGAACAGATGACCTACATGCTGGAGCTGATGTACAACCTGGAGGTATTACAGCGGCAGGCCCGGGAAGGACACACTTTTTTGCTGCTTTACGCCGACCGCCATCCTTCGGGCTACGCCCACTTCTCGGCCAAAGACGAGCCGGGCATCTACAAGCTGCACAAGCTGTACCTGCTGCCCGCACTACAGGGCCAGGGTGCGGGCAGAAAGCTGCTGGAGGGAGTATGCGCGCGTGCGCAACGCCAGGGCGGCACCCTGCTGGAGCTACAGGTAAACCGGCACAACAAAGCCAAGGCCTTTTATGAAAAAATGGGATTTACGGTTTACCGGACGGCAGATATCCCCATCGGGAACGGCTATTTTATGAACGATTTCATTATGCGCAAGCCACTGATGCCTGAAGCGGAAAGTAACGGATAATTGCGGGGAACGGAAGCGGCTTACCGCAGGGCGAATTCCATCTTTACGGTAATGGACGCCGTTTTTTCACGGCTGCTGGTATTCAGCGTACCGCCCCAGGTGTACTCCTCGTTGCTGTACTGGCCGGTGATCTGGAAGATGCCCATATCCGCGCTTTTCAGCCCACCCAGCTTGCTGCCAGCATTCTTGGCGATCGTCTCCGCCCTTACACGGCCGTCTGCCGAAGCTTTGGCCAGCAGGTCTATCTTCAGGTCCGCCAGCTTGGTATAATAATAGGACGGCTCCGCCGAATTAAATTCCACACCGGCCTGTATCAGCTCGGTGACCTGCCGGGAGACCTGCTCTACCTTGCCGATCTCCTTGGACTGTACCTTTACGGTCTGCGTCAGCGCATAGCCGGTAAATTCGTTGCCCGTAATGCGACCGTTTTCATCATAACGGTTGCTGAATTCCTTCCGGATGTTGACTGCGGAAAATACCAGCTCCTTGGGATTGATACCCTGCTTGGTCAGGTAATCCCGCACCTTGTTCTCATCTTCCTTCAGCTGGGCATAGGCCTCTTTCAGCACCATGGATTTTTTGGAATAGCTGCCGGTCCATACGATAAGGTCGCTCGTAAAGTTGACCTCGGCTCCGCCCGTCACAGAAACGATCTGCGCGCTTCTGTACTTGTACTTATATGCGCTGCCCAGCAAGGCAGCGGCAATGATCAGGGCAATTCCGAGGATAAGGGCGGTAACGGCATTTCTCATGGGACGGAGAATTTGTTAAGGAAGGTACAATTATTCTCCCTATATGCCAAACCGGATCCGGCAGCCCGTGCCACGGATGTCCGGGTAGCTTCCGTATTCGGCATCCCCGTTTCCGGCCAACCCTCCATGTCCCGGAAGGCTCGTCCCGCTTTATTTGGGCGGCGTCCGGGAAAATTCTAACTTACAGGAAAACCAAATGCCGATGCAACATAACGTAACGTCGATAAGACCTTTTATCGGGGCCGCCGACTTCGATGAATCCAGACGCTTTTACCAGGAGCTGGGCTTCACCGAGTCTGTCATTTCCGACGACATGTCCTACTTCCGGGTCACTGAAAACATCGGATTTTACCTGCAAAAGTATTACGCCAAAGAATGGGTAGACAACACCATGATATTCCTTGAAGTGGACGATGCGGAGGAATACTGGAAAAAGCTGCAGGAGCTCGGGCTTCACAAAAAGTATAAGAACGTAAGACTGACCCCGGTCAAAGAAGATTACTGGGGAAAAGAATGCTTCCTCCACGACCCTTCCGGCATATTATGGCATTTCGGAGCCTTCCGTAAAGACAGCTGACCTGCATCCGGCCCGGCATCTCTTAAAACACCAGGCGGTGCGTCTGCTTGATGATGCCCATGACAAAAACGCTCTGCAGATGGCCCATGTTCTCCGTCTGGCTCAGCTTGTTCACATGAAAATCATAATAAGCATCCATATTGGCCGCTACCACCTTGAGCATAAAATCAAATTCCCCCGAGATGTTATAGCATTCCACCACTTCATCCAGCCCCCGCACCGCGCGGATAAACCGCGCACCGGCCTGCTTGCTGTGCTCCTTCAGCGATACATAACAGATCACCATCAGCCCCTTCCCTACCTTGGTATGATCCACCAGGGCCACATACTGCCGGATCACGCCTTCTTCCTCCATCCGCTTGATGCGCTCGTGCACCGGCGTTGTGCTCAGGTGAACGCGGGTAGCGATCTCCCGTACGGTGATCTTGGCATCTTCCTGCAGCAGACGCAGGATGGCCAGGTCCTTCTCATCCAGCTGTGGCAGGGAGCCGGCAGCATAAGCAGGTTGCTCAGCTTCGGTTTTCATTTTATTTTGCGTTTTTGTTCTAATAAAGGGGATAAAATTAGAATTTTATGCTAAATATAAACCACTTTACTGATATTTCATGCTACCGGCGTAGCTTTGTAAAATAACCTGCGGGAATCCGCAGATCATCCCTGACTAAAAAAAACAATCCATGTCCAGTAAACTTCAGCATATCGATCTGAGCCTGCCCTATAAAGTAAAAGATATTTCCCTGGCCGAATGGGGCCGTCGTGAAATAGAGCTGGCGGAAGCCGAAATGCCCGGCCTGATGGCCTTGCGGGAAGAGTATGGCGTTACCAAGCCCCTGCAGGGCGCCCGTATAGCCGGATGTCTGCACATGACCATACAGACCGCCGTGCTGATCGAAACGCTTACCCACCTGGGCGCCGAGGTACGGTGGAGCTCCTGCAACATTTTCTCCACGCAGGACCATGCCGCCGCAGCGATCGCCGCCACCGGCGTGCCGGTATTTGCCTGGAAAGGGATGAACGCCGCCGAGTTCGACTGGTGCATCGAGCAGACCCTGTTCTTTGGCAGCGAAGACCGCCCGCTGAACATGATCCTCGACGACGGAGGCGACCTTACCAATATGGTGCTGGATAAATTCCCCGAGCTGGTACAGCATATCCGCGGGCTGAGCGAAGAGACCACCACCGGGGTGCACCGGCTCTACGAAAGGATGCAGAACGGCACCCTCCCCCTGCCCGCCATCAACGTCAACGATTCGGTGACCAAATCCAAATTCGATAACAAATACGGTTGCCGCGAAAGCCTGGTGGACGCTATACGGCGCGCCACCGACCTGATGATCGCCGGAAAGGTGGCTGCCGTGGCCGGCTACGGCGACGTGGGCAAGGGCTCTGCCGAATCGTTACGGGGCGCCGGCGCACGGGTGATCGTCACTGAGATCGATCCGATCTGCGCCCTGCAGGCCGCCATGGAAGGTTTTGAGGTAAAGAAAATGGAAGACGCCGCCCGCGAAGCCGATATCATCGTGACCACCACCGGCTGCCGGGACATCATTACCGAAAAGCATTTCCGGGCGATGAAAGACAAAGCCGTGGTCTGCAATATCGGCCATTTCGATATCGAGATCGACATGGCCTGGCTGAACGACAACTACGGCGGCACCCGTGTGGAGATCAAGCCGCAGGTGGACAAGTATACTATTGAAGACAAAGATGTGATCGTGCTGGCGGAAGGACGCCTGGTGAACCTGGGCTGCGCTACCGGCCATCCCTCCTTTGTGATGAGCAACTCCTTCACCAACCAGACGTTGGCCCAGATCGAGCTCTGGACCCGCAGCGGCGAGTATGAGAACAAGGTATATGTGCTGCCCAAGCACCTGGACGAAAAAGTGGCCCGCCTCCATCTGAAAAAGATCGGCGTAGAGCTGGATGTACTCAGCCCCGAACAGGCCTCCTATCTTCAGATCCCGGTAGACGGGCCGTATAAAGCGGATTATTACAGGTATTAAGTGTTTCTGGTTTCCAGTTTCTGGTTTCTGGTTCAAATAGTCTAAGGTCTGAAGTTTTTCTGTCTGGAATGACCCATATATCTTAGACCTGAATATTAAACAGTTTCTGGTTTGAAGTTTGCAGTTTCTAATTTCCGAAGCCTGAAGTTTTTCTGCCTGGAATGAAACCTTAGACGTTAAGCTTTGGACTTTAAACTTAATATGTCTTTAATCCTTCACCTTAAAATGCCTTTAACCTTTAACCCTTCACCTTTCACCTTAAAATGACCCGGCTCAGCGTAAATATCAACAAATTCGCCACCCTGCGGAACGCCCGGGGAGGCAATCTACCGGACCTGATCGAGGTGGCGCGGGACTGCGAGCGCTTCGGGGCCGAAGGCATCACCGTGCATCCCCGCCCGGACGAGCGGCATATCCGCTATCAGGATGTGCTGGACCTGAAGCCGGTGGTCACCACCGAATTCAATATCGAAGGTTATCCTTCCCGCGAGTACCTGGACCTGGTGCTGAAAGTAAAACCGGACCAGTGCACGCTGGTTCCCGATCCGCCGGATGCGCTCACCTCTAACACCGGCTGGGATACCATCGCCCACCAGGACTTCCTGCGGGAGGTGATCGCCGCCCTGAAAACGGCCGGCATACGGGTATCCATTTTCCTGAATGCCGAACCGGGGCTGGTAGCGGGAGCGCGCAGCGCAGGAGCCGACCGCATCGAGCTTTATACCGGTCCTTACGCGCACGACTATACGCGTATCATTGCCGATGAAAAATTCCGGAAAGATAACTTTGAGGATACTTTTGTAAAAACGGCCGCGGAAGCTACCGCCGCAGGACTGGAAATCAATGCGGGTCACGACCTGAACCTCCTGAATCTGCGCTATCTGAAAACGCATATCCCGCAGCTGAAGGAAACTTCCATCGGTCACGCTCTCGTATGCGACGCCCTCTATTATGGTCTGGAAAATACGATCCAGCTCTATAAGCGGGAGCTGACGGGAAACTGAGCCTGCGCCATTAGCGGGTGAAAACAGAAAGACAACCCTTCCCGGAACTCAGGATTCCGGCCCGGAACCCGGCACCACATAGGAAGCTACATCTTCAGGAGTGATGCACTTGCCGGAGAGGATGACCAGGCGCTCCACCACGTTGCGCAGTTCCCGGATATTACCCGTCCACTGATGGGCCTGCAGCGATTTCATGGCTGCCTTATCGATCTGCTTTTTGGCAATACCATATTCCCCGCAGATATCTCCGAGAAACTTATCGACCAGCAGGGGCACATCGGCTTCCCGGTCGTTCAGGGAGGGCACGTGTATGATGATGACGCTGAGGCGGTGATAGAGGTCCAGGCGGAAGTTACGCTCCTCCACCTCCTTTAACAGATCTTTGTTGGTAGCGGCAATGACGCGGACATCCACGCTGATCTCCTTATCGCCGCCTACGCGGGTGATCTTGCCTTCCTGCAATGCACGCAGCACCTTGGCCTGCGCGTTGAGACTCATGTCGCCGATCTCGTCCAGAAAAAGGGTGCCGCCGTTGGCCTGCTCGAACTTACCGATACGCTGCTTGATAGCGGAGGTAAAAGAGCCTTTTTCGTGCCCGAACAGCTCGCTTTCGATCAGCTCGCCGGGGATGGCAGCGCAGTTGACCTCCACCAGCGGGGCGGCAGCACGGTTGCTGCGGGCATGTATCCACCGGGCCACCAGCTCCTTACCCACTCCGTTTTCTCCGGTGACGAGCACGCGGGCATCGGTAGGCGCTACCTTGTCGATGGTTTCCTTGATCTTTAGAATGGGCTCCGAATCCCCGATCATATCGGGCGTTTTGTTCACCTTTTTCCGCAGCACCTTGGCTTCCGCCACAAGGGTGTTCTTGTCCAGCGCATTGCGGAGGGTGATCAGCAGCCGGTTCAGGTCCGGCGGTTTGGAGATATAGTCGTAGGCGCCCTTTTTCACGGCTTCCACAGCCGTATCGATATTGCCGTGGCCGGAGATCATGATCACCGGCACATCGGGGTTGATCTCCTTGGCTTTTTCCAGGAACTCCAGCCCGTCCATCTTCGGCATCTTGATATCGCAGAGCACGGCGTCCGGTTCCTTGCTTTTGAAAAGGTTCAGCCCCTCCAGCCCGTCCGAGGCTTCGGAAAGCTTATATCCTTCATACCCCAGGATCTCCGAAAGGGTTTTCCGGATGCTTTTTTCATCATCTATGATCAGGATATGCGCCATAGTCGGTTATTTTTCCGCATACATCACGTCCTTCACGATCTTCACCGTGCGTTCTATGCTGGGCAGGTAAGCTTTCACCAGGTTGGGCGCATAGTGCATGGGGGCGTCTGCAGAGGTAATCCGGCGTACCGGAGCGTCCAGGTAATCAAAGGCTTCCTTCTGTATGCGGTAGGCAATCTCGGAGGATACGCTGCACATGGGCCACTGCTCCTCCACGATCACCAGGCGGTTCGTTTTTTTCACAGATTCCATAATGGTCTGCCAGTCCAGCGGGCGTATGGTCCGCAGGTCGATCACCTCGGCCTCCACGCCGTCTTTGGCGAGCTCTTCGGCCGCGCCCAGCGCCACCTTCATCATCTTGTTATAGGAGACGATGGTAACGTCCTTGCCGGCGCGTTTGATATCGGCCTTGCCGATGGGGATCAGGTATTCCTCTTCCGGCACTTCACCGGTATCGCCGTACATCACCTCGCTTTCCATAAATACCACGGGATCGTCGTCGCGGATGGCGGATTTCAGGAGACCTTTGGCATCATAGGGATTGGATACCGATACCAGCTTCAGGCCGGGAATATTGGCATAGTAGCTTTCATAGGCGGTGGAATGCTGTGCGCCCAGCTGACCTGCCGAGCCGCTGGGTCCGCGGAATACGATCGGGCAACCTACCTGTCCCCCGCTCATGGCCAGCATCTTGGAGGCCGTATTCAGGATCTGGTCCAGCGCCAGGTTGGCAAAGTTCCAGGTCATGAACTCCACTACGGGACGCAGGCCGTTCTGCGCAGCGCCCACGCCGATGGCGGCAAAGCCCAGCTCGGAGATCGGCGTATCGATCACCCGCTTTTCGCCAAACTCATCGAGCAAACCCTGGCTCACCTTGTAGGCGCCGTTGTACTCGGCCACCTCTTCCCCGATCAGGAATACTTTGTCGTCGCGGCGCATCTCTTCCTGCAACGCTTCACGCAGGGCCTGTCTGAAAGCTATTTCACGCATCGTATGCTTGTTGTTTACGTTCGTCAATACGGGAAGCAAAAATATCGCTTGTGCGGCAAAATGACAACTATATTTGGCAGGCGGAGCCCCTGCCGACCGGGGAAGCGCAGCTGTTTACACCCTTTCGAGGACCAGCGCGCTGGCCCCGCCCCCGCCGTTGCAGATGCCCGCGATCCCGTACCGGGCCTGGCGCTGCCGCAGGATATTCAGCAGGGTCACCACGATGCGGGCGCCGCTGCAGCCGATGGGATGCCCCAGGGCTACCGCCCCGCCCCATATGTTCAGCCGCTCCGCCTCCAGCCCCAGGTTGCGCGCATTGGCCAGCGCCACGCAGGAGAAGGCCTCGTTGATCTCCGCATAATCCATGTCGGCCATCCGCAATCCGGCCCTGTCCAGCGCGTGCTGCATGGCCAGGGTGGGTGTGGTGGTGAACTTTTCGGGGGCCTGCGAAGCGTCGGCAAAAGCCGCTATACGGGCCAGGGGTGTAAGCCCGCGTTCCCGTACGGCCTTCTCCCCCGCCAGCACCAGGGCCGCCGCTCCGTCGTTGATGGTGGAGGCATTGGCTGCGGTGACCGTCCCGCCGGGCTGGAACGCTGGCTTCAGGCTGCTTATCTTTTCAAAATTTACCCGTTTGTATTCTTCATCTTCCTCCACCGTCAGGTCGCGCTTTCCGGGGATCCCCACCGGCACGATCTCCTGCTGAAGGTATCCCTGCGCATAGGCTTCGGCCACCCGGCGGTAACTTTGCGCCGCATAGGCATCCTGCGCTTCACGGGAAAGGCCGTATTCCGTTGCGCACAGCTCTGCGGCATTGCCCATATGAAAATCCCGGTAAGGGTCCCAGAGGCCGTCGTGGAGGATGCCATCGGTAAGCTGCTGATGGCCCAGGCGGTAACCGCTCCTGGCCCCGGCAAGATAGTAAGGTACCTGGCTCATATTTTCCATGCCGCCCGCTACCACCACCTCATTATGCTCCAGGAGGATACCCTGCGCCCCGAGCAGGATGGCCTTCATCCCGCTGGCGCATACCTTGTTGACCGTGGTGCAGGGAACGGTGACGGGGATGCCGGCATAGATGCTGGCCTGGTTGGCGGGCGCCTGCCCCTCCCCTGCGGTGAGCACATTGCCCATATAGACCTCGTCTACCGCGCCGGGCGGCAAACCGGCCTTATCCAGCGCAGCGGCAATGGCAACGGCGCCGAGCCGCACCGCCGGCACGGAGGAGAGCGCGCCGTTCAGGCTTCCGATAGGCGTCCGCACCGCAGCGGCGATAAAGACTTCCTGCATTTTCCTGTCGGATTTGGTGAGGGTTCCAAAGATAGGAAAAAGCCGGCATCCCGTCTCCAGAGGGCGGGCAACGAAAAGAACGGACCGCAGCAAGACCGTACCCAACGGCCGGCTACAGGCAGCCGCCGATGATCCGTCTGAGCGCGGCCTCTCTTTCGTTCAGCCGCTGCAATAAGGTCAGCTGGTTCTTGGCCCGGTTGTAGTTGTGTTCCGGGTATTTTACGGGGTAATATACGTCCCCGTTCAGGTAATCGGTCAGAAAACGGATACCCTGCATATAGATGATGAACTGTCCTGCATAGAACAGCACCTCTTTTTCGGTGGGGGTAAGGTCGCCCTTCAGCTCGGAGAGATAGCCCTGCATCAGCGCTTCGTAATAGTCGTCGCGGATGACGATCTTATCAAAATCCTGCTCTTCTTCCGAAACGGGGCTGACATAGGTGCGCACCATATCGCCGAGGTCGGAGATCAGTTTGCCCGGCATCAGGGTATCCAGGTCGATCACGCAGATGCCTTCGTAGGTCTTATCGTCCAGCAGCACGTTGTTGATCTTGGTATCGTGGTGCATGAGCCTGTCGCGGAAATCCTTGTCGGTTTTCAGCTCTTCGAAGCGAACGGCGATGCCCGAATAGTTCAGGAAAGCTTCGGTCAAATCCTCGGCCGCTTCCCGACGCTCCTCGCTGGCACTGCGGATAGCATCCTGGAAGCTGCTGTACCGCAGGGTAAGGTTATGGAAGTTGGGTATGGAGGGCTGAAACTCCCGCAGGTCTATGCCGGAGAGCAGCCGGGCCAGACGGCCGAACTGCTGCGCCGCCTCAAAAGCCTGGCGGGGGTTATCGGCCTGGTTGACGGCCACGGTATGCTTTACAAAAGGCAGCAGACGCCAGTATTCGCCCTGCCATTCAAACAGGCAGGGGCCGGCGACAGTGGGCACCGGACTCAGGAAAAAATAATCCGGCGCCTGCTTTTTCAGATAGGCCGCTGCCAGCCGCTGGTTGCGGTCGATGATATCCGGCCGTTTAAAGACATGGGTATTGATCCGCTGGAGGATATAGTCTTTCCCCCGCTTTTTTGATTTCAGATGGATCGTGCTATTGATATGGCCGGAACCGTACCGCAGCGCGTCATAATCCGCTTCTTTCAGATCAAAAGCTTCCAGTATCTGCGGATGCACGATCATTTCCAGAGGTTTTCCGGATATGCGCCGCCGGCAATGAGCTGCTCCAGGCTGGCCTTTACCCCGGGGGCATCTTCCTTATAGGTAACGCCGAACCATTTGGTGGCGGTAGGGATCACCTTCACGGCGCCTTTGCCGCTGCTGATGAAATGATCTACCACGAGGGGGATAAAAAACTCGGCCTTGGGCTTTTCCCGGTTCTGATCGATAAAAAGCCGGAACTGGTCTTCCGCAATATCGAAAAAGGAAGGATGAAAGCCCCAGAAGTTCATCGATACGGGGGTTTCCGCTTCGAGCGGGTGCTTGCTGCCGTCAGCCTCTTCAAAGGTGATGACGCCGTTTTCCCGTTCTATCTTGGTACGTTCGTTGATGGCGGCGAGATTTCCGGCCTCATTCACAGCGCATACCCCGCGGGATACGGACCCGTTCTCCGAGAGGGTGTTGCCCAGCTCGTAACCTACCACGCTGTAGGTATGGTCATTGCATTCCTGCTGCAGGAACTGCGCCATCTTTTCAAAGGCTTCGCGACCGTAATAATCATCGGCATTGATCACGGCAAAAGGCTCGTGGATAGCGCTCTTTCCGCAGAGTACCGCATGCGCGGTGCCCCAGGGTTTGGTCCGGTCTGCCGGCACTTCCTTGCCATGCATATAATCGCTCAGCTCCTGGAAAACGTATTCCGTGGCGATACGGCCCTTGAGCCGCGGTTCGAAGATGGATTTAAAGGATTCGGCAAACTGCGCCCGGATCACAAAGACAATCTTTCCGAAACCGGCACGGATGGCATCGTACATGGAATAGTCAATGATCGTTTCTCCGTTCGGGCCGAACCCGTCAACCTGTTTCAGGCTTCCATAGCGGCTGGCCATTCCGGCCGCCAGGATCAGTAATGTTGGTTTTTGCGTCATCAGAATCGGTGTTGGTTCATAAATTCAAAAAGAGGGCCGTGGCTTTCCCCGGCGGTCTGAAAACAGCCGTAAATTTAAGGGGCTAAAGTGAATTTATCTGCTTAATCCCGTATTTTCTCGTCCGGCCCGATTAAATTCCCCCCCGATTGTGCCCGTATACCGATCTTGCCCTATCTTTGTCTTCGCTATCCTGCCTTCCTTAAATCCTTTGCAAAACCTGCTGACAAAGGAGTTTTGTTTTTATCCCACAACAAACCATAGTAACATGAAAAAAAGTTTATGCTTATGGAGCCTTTGCCTCGGCCTCCTGGCCGGCGCCCGCACCTCCCATGCCCAGCAGGCCACCTATATCGGCGTTAAGGGTGGCATCAGCATCCCCAACCTGAGCTCCGGCTCCGGAGGAGAAAATGACTGGAACAAAAATTACACTTCCCGGGTAGGTCCCTATTTCGGGGCACTCGCCGAATTCCAGTTCTCGCCCCTATTTTCCCTGCAGCCGGAAATCAACTATGCTGCAGAAGGCGGAAAAAGAAGCGGCAAGCAGCCCTTCACCGTACCCGATGAATACAAGGAGATGTTTCAACAGGCCTTCCCGGGCAGGGATTATGTCTATGCCGATTTCAACAACGTTTCCCGCATCAACTATCTGCAGGTGCCGGTCATGGGCAAATTCAATTTTTCGCTCAGCCGGAACGGAAAGCTGAAGCTCTTTGCCCAGGTGGGCCCCTATATCGGGTTCCTGGTGAGCGCGCACCAGATCGTCCATTCGGACCATGTCAAGGTGTATATCAACGAAGACGATCCGGATCCGCTGCCGGACCAGGCAGTAGAGACGTTTTTCGGATCCACCAAGCTGGACACTTCCATCAATGCGCGGGACGAGCTGCACAAGGTCAACTGGGGCATCCAGGGCGGCATAGGGTTGTCGCTGGACTGCGGCCGGGGCAAGTTCTTCATCGAAGGCGGCGGCAACTACGGCTTTATGGATATCCAGAAGGGCGATGAGCACGGCAAGAATCATATCGGGGCCGCCACCATCCTGGCCGGCTACGCGCTGGAGCTGCGCCGGAAAGGTTCCTGAGCGGAGACGGCGGATTCTCCGGACGGGTTTGCATTTATACGGATTTGTCCTATGTTTGCACAGCGTCGCAACGGCGGTAAACAGATCAGTATTTTGAAAGGATATTCCGGCATCAGGTGCATCGGCATCGGTCTTATCATATTGCTTTACTGGGGAAATGAACAGGGGAAGGCACAGGCCCTGCTGCCCAATATTTCCGTGGTCAACAAAAACGGGCAGA
This sequence comes from Compostibacter hankyongensis, assembly GCF_039541075.1. Lineage (NCBI taxonomy): Bacteria > Pseudomonadati > Bacteroidota > Chitinophagia > Chitinophagales > Chitinophagaceae > Compostibacter > Compostibacter hankyongensis. The sequence continues at coordinate 341,079 of NZ_BAABFN010000022.1, forward strand.
ACTACCTGAGCTGGACCTCCGGCTATAACAGCATCCGCCAGATCGGGATACAGCGTTCGCAGGACAGCCTTTATAACTACGCCACCATCGGGTACGCCGGCCGGCCCTCCCAGAAGGTCAATTCCTATACCGACCGCAAGCCTTATGCGGGGGTCAACTTTTACCGGTTGTTCATACAGCTCAGCAACGGCTCGTATTTTTTCAGCAATCCCGCCCGCTCCGTCATGGGAGCAACGGGGGCAGCCGCTACACCCGCAGCTTTCCAGCCCTCACTGTACGTATATACCAATACGGAAGGAAATATAAACATCAGCCTGCCCGATGCCGGCAAAAAACAATACCAGATCAGATTTTTCGACGCCGACGGGCATCCGTTGTTTGAGCTCAATGATATTAAGGAATCTCCCCTGATGCTGGACAAGTCCAATTTCCTGCAGTCAGGCCTCGTGAATTTCGAGCTGTACGAAGACGGGAAGCTCAAGGAAAAATGGAAATTCTTTATTCCGGACCAGTGGTAACCGGAGTATCCGCCGCCGTCAGCGTTGCCCCGAAGACGGTTTCAAACTGTTTTTTCAGCTCCGCTTTCACAGCCGCCGCCGGGAGGGCACGGCCGCATTCCTTTTCAAGGGACGTGACCTGCTTATCGGCGATGCCGCAGGGAACGATGCCGCCGAAATAAGTGAGATCCGTGTTGATGTTGAGGGCAAAGCCGTGCATGGTGATCCAGCGGCTGCAGCGCACCCCCATGGCGCATATTTTCCGGGCCCTGAGCGGATGGCCGGGCTCGATCCATACGCCCGTTTCCCCGGGAGAGCGCTCTCCCTTCACGCCGTATGCCGCAATGGTGCGGATAATGACTTCTTCCAGGCTGCGGAGGTAGCGCCCGATATCGGTAAAGAATTTTTCCAGGTCCAGGATGGGATATCCTACCAGCTGACCGGGGCCATGGAAGGTGATATCGCCCCCACGGTTGGTGTGAAAAAAGGTTATTCCCTTGTCCTCCAGCTGCAGCGGGTCGAGCAGGAGATGCTCCTTTTTCCCGCTTTTACCCAGCGTATATACGGGTGGATGCTCGCAAAAAAGAAGGTAGTTGACGGTAGACCGCACTCCGGGCAGAACGCTTTCGGGGGCGTCTTGCCCTGCGGCGGCGACCTGCTGCCGGTAAGCGGCGGTCTTGACCTTTACATTCTCCTGCAGGAGGCTTTCCTGGTAATCCCAGGCCTCCCCGTAGCCGATACGGCCCAGATCGCGGAAAAAGACCTGACGTGCAACTTCCTGTGCTTCCATACCGGTACAAAAATACGAAGTCCTGTAAATCTGGTAATTTTGCAAAAAATTCGTCATGGAACAATGGCAGCTACAGGACGGGGATCAGGAGGCTGGCGACGGCAGTGAGGCCCTTTATGAAAGGGTCAGCATTACCGTGGACCGGGGCCAGGAGCCGCTGCGCATCGACAAGTTCCTGATGAACCGCATTGAGCATGCCACCCGGAATAAGATCCAGCAGGCGGCGGACGAAGGGCATATCCTGATCAACAACCAGCCGGTGAAATCCAATTACCGGGTAAAACCCGGCGATCAGATCCTCGTGCTCTCCTACCGCTCTCCGGAAACGCTGGAGATCATTCCGGAAGATATTCCGCTGGATATCGTTTATGAGGACGAGGATCTGCTGGTGGTCAACAAGCCGCCGGGGATGGTGGTACATCCAGGCTGCGGCAACTATCACCATACGCTGCTGCATGGCCTGGCCTGGCACCTCGGCGACGAGGAGGAACGGGGGCAGGCGCAAACCCCGGTAGTGCCGCGTTTCGGACTGGTGCACCGCATCGACAAGAACACGAGCGGCCTGCTGGTAGTAGCCAAGAGCGAAAAGGCCATGAACGACCTGGCGCGGCAGTTTTTTGAGCATACCGTACACCGCCGCTACCTGGCGCTGGCCTGGGGCGATATTGAGGAAGAAGAAGGCACCATCATCGCTCATGTAGGGCGGCACCAGCGCTTCCGGAAAAGAATGACGGCCTATCCCGACGGCGAGCTCGGCAAGGAGGCCATCACCCATTACAAGGTGCTGGAGCGTTTTCATTACGTGACCTTTATCGAATGCCGGCTGGAGACCGGCCGCACCCATCAGATCCGCGTGCATATGCAGTATGCCGGCCATCCCCTGTTCAACGACGAGACCTACGGGGGAGACCGTATCGTAAAGGGCACCGTCTTTAACAAATACAAGCAGTTTGTGGAGAACTGCTTTGAGCTGCTGCCAAGGCATGCCCTCCATGCCCGGTCCCTGGGATTCATCCACCCCCGGACGCGGGAAAAAATGTATTTCGAAACGCCGCTGCCGGCGGACTATGAGGTGCTGCTGGACAAATGGCGGCGTTATGCGGGCAGCGTAATACCGCCGGAAAACTAAACACAAAACCGAACAATGCCCTGAGCGGGGAGATAAACGCCGGGGCCTGACGATCATGGAAACCAAACCCAACATACGACAGCTGAGCCGTGAGGAGCTGGGGAAATACCTAACGGCAGCCGGCGAAAAGCCGTTCCGCGCCGGCCAGGTCTACGACTGGCTCTGGCTGCATCATGCCGGCAGCTTCGAGGAGATGAGCAACCTGTCCAAGACGCTGCGGGAACGGCTGTCGGCTGATTTCAGCCTGCCGGCCCTGCGGGTGGACGCCACCCAGCACAGCGCCGACGGCACCATCAAAAGCCGCTTCCGCCTGCCGGACGGCCACCTGGTAGAAGGAGTGCTTATTCCCACCGCTACCCGGCAGACGGCCTGCGTATCCTCACAGGTGGGCTGCAGCCTGAGCTGCAGGTTCTGCGCTACGGGCTTTATGGACCGGAAACGCAACCTCAGCTTTGACGAGATCGTCGACGAGGTGGCGCTGATCAACCGGCAGTCGCAGGAAACTTTTGGAAAAAAGCTGACCAATATCGTGTACATGGGCATGGGTGAGCCGCTGCTGAATTACCGGCAGGTCATGCGCTCCATCGAACGGATCACCTCCCCGGAGGGTATGGCCATGTCCCCCCGGCGGATCACCGTATCCACGGCAGGGGTGGCCAAGATGATCCGGCAGCTGGGCGACGACAAGGTGCGCTTCAACCTGGCCCTCTCCCTGCACGCCGCAAACGACAAAAAGCGCAGCGAGATCATGCCGGTCAACGACAACAACAACCTGAAGGCATTGACCGAGGCGTTGAATTATTTTTACCGGGAAACCCGCAACGATATCACTTTTGAATATATCCTGTTCCGCAACTTCAACGATACGCTGAAGGATGCCGACGAGCTGATCCGGCTTTACCGCCAGGTGCCGGTAAAGGTGGTGAACCTGATCGAATATAATCCTGTGGATCATACGCCCTTTGCCAAACCGGACGAAGCCCAGGTGACAGCGTTTATGCAATATCTCGAAAAGCACCGGGTAAACGCCCGGATACGACACAGCCGCGGTAAGGACATCGACGCGGCCTGCGGGCAGCTGGCCAACAAATAAATTTAGTATAAGCGATCATTTACTGCTGAAAAAGCAGCAAAAAACATCCCTATGAAAAAAAGAACTTCCTCCCGGCCGCCCGGCCGGCCTGCTTCCGGACATTTTTCTAAAAAAACAGACGAGCGGACAGGACAGTCTTCCCAACGGTTTTCAAAAAAATCGGATGGACGGGCCGGACAAAAAGATACTTTCGGGCCGGACAATCCCCAACCCCGCGAAGGCCGTCCACCCCGGAAAACCGGGGGCAAGGCCGTTGACCGGTCCAGCGGAGCGGCCACCGGCAAAGACACGTCCAGCCGGCGGAGCGGGACCGGCAAAACCCTGTCGCACCGGCGAAGCGAAACCAAAAACCCATCATCTCCCCGCAGGGAGGACGCTACTCAAAGGCCCCGTCCGGAGCGCCAAGGCGGGACCACCGCTGACCGGCGGGGCGGAAGCAGAAACACATCGTCTCCCCGCGGAGCGGCTTTCCAGAGAACGCACCCGGGCCGGCAAAGCGGCAACGACACACCCGACCGCAAGAGCAGAACAGGTACCGGCGAAGCCGCCGCCGACCGCCGGAACGGGGACAGAAATACTCCGCCCCCTCGTGAGGAAGCCCCTTCCCAAAAACCGCGTTCAAACCGCAGCGGCTATACGCCCAGGCAGAATCCGCTCAACAAATACATCGCCCATTGCGGCATCTGCTCCCGCCGTGCAGCGGTGGACCATATAAAAGCCGGGATCGTATCGGTAAACGGACAGATCGTGACGGAGCCGGGTTACAAGGTAGCGCCGGGCGATGTGGTAAAGCTGAACGGCAAAAGGATAACACCGCAGACAAGTCTGGTCTATATCCTGCTGAACAAGCCCAAGGACTATATCACCACCCTCCGCGATCCGCAGGGCCGGCGGACGGTGATGGAGCTGATCCGGGATGCCACCGGGGAACGCGTCTATCCCGTAGGTCGGCTGGACCGGAATACTTCCGGGCTGTTGCTGCTGACCAACGACGGGGAGCTGGCCCAGCAGATGGCCCATCCGAGCAATAAGGTAAAGAAGGTCTATCATGCCGTGCTCGACAAGCCGTTGACCCAGGCCGACTTCGACCGGATATTAGGAGGGGTAAAGCTGCACGACGGGATGGCATCTGTGGACATGCTGGCGTATGTGGATGCAGCCGACAAAACGCAGATCGGCCTGGAGATACACAGCGGGCGTAACCGGATCGTACGGCGGATATTCGAGCACCTGGGCTACCAGGTGGAGAAGCTGGACCGGGTGCTGTACGCAGGACTAACGAAAAAGAATATCCCAAGAGGAAAATGGCGTCTGCTCACCGAAAAAGAAGTGATCCTGCTGAAACATTTTACCCCCCGGGCCCCTAAAGGGGGAGGTAAAAAGGGGGAGGTGAAAGGCGAAGGGTGAAACAGGATTTGATAATTTGATGATATGCTGATTTGGCGATGAAATAGTCATATAAGCGTTTAAAGTTTGAGGTTCAAAGTTCCATTCCAGACAGATAACTTTAGACTTTAGACCTTAAACCATAAAACCGGAAAGGCGAAGCATTGGCAACGGGATCGAATTATTTTTAAATGACGTTGCCGAACTTCGTTTCATTGAGACCGCTAAAAAATATTAAGCCCGAAATAAACGCGCAGCGTTCACGGAGACCGCTAAAAGACTTTGTGAACGACGTAAATAAGAAACAAGAAACCGCATCCGTGAAACCACCCGAGATATTATACGAAAACGACGACTTCATTGCGGTCAACAAGCCGGCCGGACTGCTGACCCTTCCGGACCGCTTTGATGCCGGGCTGCCCAGCCTGGCCGGACTGCTGGAAAAACGGCTGGGAAAGATCTTTATCGTCCACCGGCTGGACAGGGACACCAGCGGGCTGATCCTGTTTGCCAAACATGAGCAATCGCATCAGTACTTCTCACAGCTTTTTGCCTCGCGGCAGGTAGAAAAATATTACTATGCGCTGGTGAACGGCCAGATGCCGGAAGAAAAAGGACGCATCGATGCGCCGCTGGGCGAACATCCTGTCCGGAAGGGAAAAATGACGGTGCAGAAAAAAGGGAAGTCCGCAGTGACGTTATATGAAGTATCGGAACGGTTCGCCCTCTACAACTGGTTAACCGTGCAGATTCTCACCGGACGAACTCATCAAATCCGTGTCCATATGCAATCCTGCGGGCATCCCGTAGTGATGGATGAGCTGTATGGCACCGCCCATCCCGTTTTTCTTTCCGCTATAAAACGACGCTACCATTCCGGCAAAAACCAGGAAGAAGAAAGACCCCTGCTGAGCCGGCTGGCGCTGCATGCTTACCGTCTGCATTTCCCCTTGCCTTCCGGGGAACATTTCAGCCTGGAAGCTCCGCTTCCCCGCGATCTCCAGGCTACCCTGACGCAGCTGCGAAAGCACGGCAGCTGAACGGCATCCTATTGCAGCATAGCTATCGCCTGCTTTTCCGGCGGGTATGGACGACGCCCGTCTTATCAGCGGTTGGGTTGCGGTGTGGTCCGCAGGTAGGGTTTCACGATCTTATGTCCCTTGGGGAAACGCGCGGGGATATCTTCCGTTTTCACAGCGCCCGTAACAATGACATCCTCCCCTTCTTTCCAGTCAGCAGGCGTGGCCACCTGGTAGTCGGCCGTCAGCTGCAGCGAATCCAGCACACGCAGGATCTCCAGGAAATTCCGCCCGGTCGAAGCCGGATAGGTGAGGGTCAGCTTTATCTTCTTGTCCGGTCCGATAATGAATACCGAACGCACCGTATGCGTAGCGGAAGCGTTGGGATGGATCATATCATACAGCTCGGCGACCTTTTTCTCCGGATCGGCAATGATGGGATACTGCACATCGCAGTGCTGGGTTTCATTTATATCGTTGATCCAGCTTTTGTGCGAATCCAGCGGGTCCACGCTCACGGCCAGTACCTTGGCATTGCGTTTGGCAAACTCATCCTGCAGCTGCGCCGTACGGCCCAGCTCGGTCGTGCATACCGGCGTAAAGTCCGCAGGATGGGAAAAGAGCACGCCCCAGCCGTCGCCGAGGTACTCATACAGGTCAATTTCTCCCAGGGTGGTCTGCGCTTTGAAGTTGGGCGCGGTATCTCCTAGTCTTAAGCTCATAGAAAAATGATTTATACAGATGAGGAAAATATGCTCCTACGAAATTACATAATTCCCATCAAATTTATAGGATTCTCCATATTAATATTAGTTAGAGGCCATTAGTTTTTGACCGCGAGCGGAGGCTTGTGGCGGAGCGGTCGATGACCGGCACCAGAAGAGCAGTTGAATAAGGATGCTGTGGCTGGCCGGGATCCGCCGGTCAGACCGCTGCGCCCGCCTGCTTCCAGGCATAGTAGGCCAGCCTGAACTTCATGTCCTCTTCCAGCCCCGCCAGCCGCAGGGCTTCGGCTTCCTCAAAGTCGAGCTCCAGATAGCCCAGGTAAAGACGGTAAGGCTCGGACAGCACTTCCAGGCAATCCGCAAAGGCGGGTTTTTCGGTTCTTCCGCCCGGGATGGCTTTCATCCTGCGGGAGCGGCTGATGGTGGTCTTACGGGCGAGTGACGTACGCTGCTGCTGATTCATGGCTTTTTCTTTTGATGCTTTTGATAACCCAAAACTATCCTCTCACAGCGCAATCGACTTGCGCAGCAAAAGAAATTCCCGTACCTTTAGCTTTAGCCTTTCACCCTTAACCTTTCACCCTTTCACCTCTAAAGCATGCCTGTCAACAAAGACGCCTTTGCCCGTTACCGCTGGATCGATGAACGCCTGCGCAACAAGCAGCTGCCCAAGCCGACGCTGGAAGACCTGATCGAATATGTCTCCGGCAAGATGAACGGCAGGATACCCAAGCGCACCCTCCAGTATGACCTGCACAGCATGCGCTACAGCGAGGAGCTCAATTACAAGGCGCCCATCGCCTATCACGCCGCCGGTAAGTACTACTACTATACCGACGAGAACTATTCCATCAGCAACATGCCGGTAGACGAATACGATCTGCAGGGGTTGGAGATCGCCATCGGCATCCTGGAACAGTTCAGCAACCTGCCCATGATACGGCAGTTTGAAGATGCCATCTTCAGGCTGGCCTCGGCCCTGAAGATCGGCCGGGCGTCAACGGATGGGAATGGCGGTCTGATCCGGCTGGATACCCCTCAGTACCAGGGGTTGGAATGGGTGCAAACCATCGCCGGCGCCATGAAGCAAAAAGCCTTGCTGCGGATCGCCTACCAATCCTTTGAAAGCGATGCCCCGAAGGATTACTGGGTGGAGCCCTATCACCTGCGGGAGTACCGCAACCGTTTTTACCTGATCGGGAAAAGCCGGGGCGACAAAGGCAAAAGCTACCGGGGCGACCTGCGGACCTTCGGACTGGACCGTATCCGCGACATCTGGGAAACGGATATGCATTTCGAAGAAAAGGATTTCGACGAGCACAGCTATTTCAAACATGCCGTCGGCATCACCGTGCTGGACGAGCAACCCCAGAAGATAGCGCTTTCCTTTACCCCGCAACAGGGAAAGTATATCAAATCAGAGCCCATCCATCCTTCGCAGAAGATCATAAAAGACGACGAAAAGGAATGCAGGGTAGCGCTGGAGCTGATCATCAACCACGAGCTGTTTATGATCCTGCTCAGCTATGGCGCCACCGTGGAGGTGCTGAAGCCGGCCTCCCTGCGCGAGCGGATAAAAGCCGAGGCCGCCGCCATGCAAAAGCGATACGGCTGAGAAGATCACTTCAGTAAAATACGCCGGCCTTCTTTGGCGGAGCGCTTGGCCGCTTCCAGTATCTTTACGACGATCAGGTTGTTTTCGAGCGAGGACAAATCGTTACCGGGACGGATCTCGCCCCTCAGCACAGCCGCCACGTAAGGAATATAGTCCTGGTACGGCGGCGCGGGCGCCTCCAGCTTTTGAATGCTGTATGCATCGCCGCCGCCCTTGCGGACACGCAGGGTATTACGGTCCACCGCCTGCAGATAACCGTTCTTCCCAAACACTTCCCAGTCCTTGATGTTGAACGGCCAGTTCCAGGAAGCTTCAATGATACCGGTAGCTTTGGGATATTCCAGGATAATGACGGCGTCGTCATCCACCTTGGGATAGATATCGGGCTTGATCCGTTTGGTTACGGCAGTGACCGCCAGGGGAGCCTGCCCGTCCATGAGCCAGGTCATGAGGTTGGCCCCGTAGCAGCCGAAGTCAAACAGGGCGCCGGCGCCATTCGTTTCCGGGTCGGTCAGCCAGTGGAAGAACTCCTGGCTGACCCCTATCTCCCTGGGTCCCTGATGGCCGTCGTGCGCCACCATCCTGCGGACCTCGCCGATGGCATTTTCTTTCGTCATCTTATAGATCAGCTGGTTGCTCGCATACCAGCTTGTTTCATAATCGGTCAGCACTTTGATATGATACTGCGCAGCCAGGGAGGCGATCAGCGCTGCGTCTTTTACGGTAGTGGCCAGCGGCTTTTCCACCATTACGCTGATGTGCAGCGGCGCACATGTCTTTACGACCGACACATGTTCGGAAATGGGATTGAAGGCCATGACCACATCCGGCTTTTTGTGCCGCAGCAGGGCAGGCAGATCAGGGTAGAACAGTGAATCCGGCAGATGATACCGGCTTTGGATACGGCTGATCAGCGCGGTATCCCGTTCTGCGATCCCGACGATGTTCACCTCGCCCTGCCGGTAATGATTCAGGACAAGGTAAACATGATCATGACTCATTCCCGCAAGGGCGACATTCAGCAGCTTCGGCGTCTGTCCGGAAGCCGCTGCTCCGCAGTATAAAAACAGCAGCACCAGCATGCTGAAAAAAGGACGGGTTCTGAAAGGAGCAGTATGGTTGTACAGCATGAGTTGATTCTTTTTGCCGCAGCCGGACAAAACAGGACGCCAGCCTGCCGGGCCATAGTACGTAAAGCTAATTATAATCCGGTTATGGCAACCGTAAATATGATATGCGGCAGCGCGTGCCGGCGATAGAAGAATCTGTTTAAGGCATTATCGCTAAATTTAGGCCATGAATACGTTCACCCTAACAGGACAACTGGTCGATCTGGTACAGGAAAAGATATATCCCGCGGAAGTTGCCGTGGAGCAGGGACGCATACGGGCGGTGACGCCGCTGCCTTCCAAGGACACGGCCGACCTGCCCTATCTTATGCCCGGCTTTGTGGACGCCCATGTACATATCGAAAGCTCTATGCTGGTGCCTTCGGAATTCGCCAGGCTGGCCGTGGTACACGGCACGGTAGCCACCGTTTCCGATCCGCACGAGATTGCCAATGTGATGGGAATGGATGGCGTCGATTTTATGCTGCAAAATGCGGCAAAGACGCCCTTTCGTTTCTGCTTCGGCGCACCTTCCTGTGTGCCGGCCACCCCGTTTGAGACCGCAGGGGCGGAGCTAACGCCCGCAGCGGTAGAACAGCTGCTGCAGCGCAGCGAGATCGGGTATCTTTCGGAGATGATGAACTTTCCCGGCGTACTGGCCGGCGATGAAGCCGTATTGGCCAAGATCGCCGCGGCCCGTAAGCACGGCAAGCCCGTGGACGGTCACGCCCCGGGGCTGCGCGGTACAGCGGCGGAGCAATATGCCCGGGGCGGCCTGCCGGATGGACAGCTCGCCATCACTACCGATCATGAATGCTTTACCCGGGAAGAGGCGCTGGACAAGCTCCGCTGCGGTATGAAGATACTGATCCGGGAAGGCAGCGCGGCACGCAACTTCGAAGCGCTGGCGGACCTGCTGTACGACTACCCGAATCAGATGATGTTCTGCAGCGACGATAAACACCCGGACAGCCTGGTAGCGGGTCATATCAACACGCTCGTAAAGCGGGCCTGCGCAAAGGGGATACCGCTGATGCATGTGCTGAAAGCGGCCTGTCTGAATCCGGTGCTGCATTACAAGCTCAATTCCGGCTTGCTGCAACGGGGAGATGCAGCCGATTTTATCGTGGTCAGCGATCTCCGCGAATTCTGCGTCCTGCAAACCTATATAGCGGGTATCCGGGTGGCGGAAAACGGAAAAACCCTGATCGCACCGGTACCGGTGACGGCGGTGAACAATTTTCATTGCGCCCCTGTAAAGCCGCCGGATTTTGTCATTACGGCTCCTCCCGGGGAAAACATCACCGTCATCGAGGCCCTGGACGGGCAGCTGATCACCAACCGGCTGACCCTGCCGGGAAAACGGGAAGGGGGATTGCTGGTCAGCGACCCGGACCGCGACCTGCTGAAAATAACGGTGGTGAACCGTTACCGGGAAGCGCCGCCCTCCGTCGCCTTTATCCGGAATTTCGGTTTGAAGCGCGGCGCGCTGGCTTCTTCCGTGGCGCATGACAGTCATAACATCATCGCCGTCGGCGTCAGCGATGAGGATATATGCGCTGCCGTTAACCTGATCGTCCGTCACCGCGGCGGGGTATGCGTAACAGACGGGGAACGGCAGGAAATACTGCCGCTGCCGGTAGCCGGCCTGATGAGCACGGAAGATGGTTACGAAGTAGCGGAAAAATATGCAGCGCTGGACCGGCTGGCCAAAGCGCTGGGCAGCGGTCTGCAGGCGCCGTTTATGACACTCTCCTTTATGGCTCTGCTGGTAATCCCGCACCTCAAGCTCAGCGACAAAGGATTATTCGACGGGGACCGGTTCGCCTTTACTGCGGTTGCCCCGGCCTGAGCGCCGGAGATCGTTATACGATCCCCTCATCCCTCCTGTCCCATCCAGAGCGCACCGCCGATGCTGCCGCGGGAGGCTTCTTCCTAACACCCCTATTCAAGAGGCTACACGGGAGCATTAAATATCTCGGAAAGCAAGTAATTATTAGCGACTGGAAGGAAATTGTAAACAACAAAACGGTCAATCAATGGAGCGATTTCCTTCGCCCGGGCATATTTGATCCATATGTTGGCGTCAATTATAAGATTATACATCCTTCAGATCATAGCGGTTCTTCTGAATGGCTTTTATAATATCTTCTTCCTTTGCATCCCTGAAATCTGTTTCATCAGTGAGCACTCTCCATTCTTCCTTCAGCTCATCCGAAAAGAACCTTTGATAAAGCATTTTAAGCTCCGCCTCACTTTTATAACGCAGTTTATCCACCATCGATGCAAATACAGATGAGGGCTGTTCCTGAATTGTATTCATCATATCTTTTTTACGAATTTACGAAAAAAGCAGCATAAATATACCGCCTCATCCCTCCTGTCCCATCCAGAGCGCACCGCCGATGCTGCCGCGGGAGGCGCCGGTTACTGAACGCAGGGTGGTAGGCGCTTCCCGCCAGCGCAGCAACCCGAGCAGGGCCATGATCAGCGCCTCCTTATATTTTACCACGGCATCTTCGGGAATGACGATTTCTACCTGCTGCGCCCTCAGCAGATGGCCGATCTGCTCCGTGAGGAAACCGTTGAAGGCTCCCCCTCCGGTGACCAGCATTTCCAGCGGACCTTCAGGAACGGCCCGCGCAGCGCAGAGCTGCCGGACCGCCCGGTCTGTCTGTTGTGCGATATGTTCCGTATAGGTGCGCAGCTGACCCTGTACGGAAAGACCGCTTTGCTGCAGCAGGGGTAATACTGTTGACGCGCCAAAGCTATTGTCCAGCGATTTCGGATAGGGCTGCCGGTAATAGGGCAGGGCATTCAACCGCTCCAGCAGGGCAGGATTGACCTGCCCTCCCCGGGCGAGCTGCCCGCCCTCGTCGAAAGACTTCCCCAACCGCCCAGCCAGGGCATTCAGTATAGCGTTGGCGGGACAGATATCAAATGCAATATGTCCATTACCGTTAGTTGCCGAGAGATTGGCGATGCCCCCGATGTTCAGCAGCAGGGGATAGCCGGGAAAAAGCAGCTGCTCTCCCACCGGCACGATGGGCGCTCCCTGTCCGTGCAGGGCCACATCCAGCGCACGCAGGTCGCTTACCACAGCCAGGCCGGTTTCTGCGGCTATGGCCGCACCGTCGCCCAGCTGTGCGGTCATCCCCTGCTCCGGCAGGTGGAAAACGGTATGGCCATGTGAAGCGATCAGATGGGCCTGTAGCTGCAGGTTCATTTCTTCCAGAAACGCATTCACCTTTTTTCCGAGGTAATGCCCGTAGTCGGCGTGAAGCAGGAGATACTCCCGGGCGGAGAGCCCCGGAGCGCGCATGAGCCTGCTCTTCCATTCCTCCTCGTATTCGTAGCAGGCTGCTGCTTCGAGCGTATAGCTCCACTTGCCGCCCCGCTCCTGCAGCTGTACAAATACGATATCCAGTCCGTCGAGCGAGCTGCCGGACATCAGCCCGATCACCTTGTATACCATTATGCCAGAATTTGTGCAAAGATACGACCGGCAGAGGGTTTCTGATTTCGAAATGCCCCTCACCTTTCGCCTTTAACCTTTCACCTTATAAAAGCCCCAGCAGCCTGTCGCGTACCAGCAGGCAGGCGCCGATCACGCCGGCGCGCTCACCCAGCTGGGATATCTTCAGCTCTGTGTCGTTGTTGACGAGACTGAGCGAATATTTATGAACCGCAGTGATAATGGGCAGCTGTATATAAGCGCCCGTGGCGGAGAGGCTTCCGCCCAGGATCACCAGCTCGGGATTATACAGGTTGATCAGCGTAGCCATGCCTTTCCCCAGCTTCTCTCCTATCTCGGCAATGCATTCGATGGCCAGCACATCATCCTGCTTCGCCGCCCGGATGATATCCTCGAGCTGTATGGCCGTTTCCTTCCGGCCGGGTTTCCAGGCAATGCTGCTGGCGCCCCCGCGGATCCGTTTTAAAAAGATCCTGATCAGCGCTTCCCCGGACGCCTCTGTCTCAAGACAACCTTTTTTTCCGCAATGACAGATAATCTCGTTGTCAAAAACGGGAATATGACCCAGCTCGCCGGCAAAACCGGATCTGCCGTAATACAGCCGTCCGTTGACCATGATCCCCATGCCTATGCCATAATCCATATTGATGAACAGGATATGCTTTTCATCGCGGACCGCCCCATGGCAAAACTCCCCGTAAGCCATCGCCCTGGAGTCGTTCTCGAGAAAAACGGGTATACCGGTTTCCTTTTCCAGCAGATTGCTGAGCGGCTCTTCCCCGAAATGAAAATAGCTGTAGCTGTAGCCCGTCCTCGAATTGATCCTTCCGGAAAGATTCAAACCGATGCCCAGGATCTTATCTTTCTTAATGGATAATATGCGTATAAAATCCTGGATGATGTCGCAAAGCTGCCGGAAAGCCTCCGGCGTATTATCCAGCCGGTAAGGAATACTTTCGGATATCTTGACCACATTTTTTTTAAAATCCAGCAACCCGATATTGACATGGAATCTTTTTACTTCCACTCCTACAAAAAAGACCGAATGAGGATTCAGGCCATACAGGCTGGGGCGGCGTCCTATACTCGATTCCGTTTTTCCATAATCTTTTACCAGGCCGTCCTGCAGCAGCTCGGTCACCAGTCCGGCCGTCTTCGGTGTGCTGATGTTCAGCTCCTTGCTCAGGTCGGCTATGGTGGCGTTTCCCGTATTGGCAAAACGGATCAGGATCTGCTTTTTGAGCGACAGATTTTTATAGGCCACCCCGGTGATGGCTTCGTTGCGGAGATCGTCAAAAAAAGAATTGTTCCGTGGCATAATTCGGGAGGTTTTTAAATACGAGCGCCTGTAACTGCATATTTACAATTTTTTTTTACAAATAGCCCCCTTTCCGGACGGTCTTAATCAAAATAAAGACAGCGGATACGCTATTTTCCAGGGCGGCAAAAAAACCGCCCTTTCCCTCCTTTGACTGCGCCCCACCCCGCTATTTAATGAAACTTTATCTCCATTCATCATAAATATTTAAATTTTTTATTAAAATACTTGCTTCATGGGAAAATTTATTTTTATTTAGCCCTCCTTGTTCACCAAACTCAGCTCCATGCCACAGCTACACGGACTCAAAGCAGCAACAGGACTTCTGCTGCTTGTCCTGCTCTCATCCACCCTCCCCCTGCGTGCCCAGCAGCACCTGCTGAAAGGAAAGGTATCAGACGATAAGGGCCACGCCCTTCCCGGCGTCCCGGTAATGATAAAAGGCACGACCCGGGGCACCACTACCGATGAAAACGGGAGCTTCGCCTTGCAGACGGCTCCCGGAGATACCCTCCTGGTCCGCACCCTGGGTTTCCAGTCTTCCGAAACCGTCATCCGCCCCGGGACCGCCGCACCGGATATTCATCTCAATCCCTCGGCTTCGGCACTCAACGAGGTGGTGGTGATCGGTTACGGAAGCCAGAAAAAAGAAGATGTCACCGGCGCCATCAGCTCGGTGAGCAGCCGCGATATCCGCAACCTTCCCGTGCGCAGCGCACAGGAAGCCCTGCAGGGAAAAGCGGCCGGCGTGATGGTCACCCAAAGCAGCGGAAGTCCTGGCTCGCTGGGCGTGGTACATATCCGCGGCCTCGGCTCCATCAACGGCTCCAACGATCCCCTCTATGTGGTGGACGGACTGCCACAGACCAGCGTGGGCTGGCTCAACCCCAACGATATCGAATCCATGAGCATTCTGAAAGATGCTTCCGCAGCTGCCATCTACGGCGCCAGGGCTGCCAACGGCGTGGTCATCATCACCACCCGTAAGGGCAGCAATACCGACGGCGACATCCGGGTGACGCTGGACGCTTACTACGGCATACAATCTCCCTGGAAACGTCCCCATATGCTCGACGCCGCGGGCTTTATCGAATACCGGCGGCAGGCCGCCCAGGCAGCAGGCCAGGAGATACCGCAGGATTTTCAGGACGGCAACATCGACGCCATCATGAAATTTATAAACGCCAATACAGGCAGCAACGCCGGCACAGACTGGTGGAAAGAGATCACGCACTATAACGCCCCAACACAGAGCTATAACATCGGCATCAGCGGCGGGGGCAAAAAGCTGACCGCAGCATCCTCCGTCGGCTATATGGGGCAGGACGGCATCATCGCAGGTTCCGACTACAGCCGTATTTCCTGGCACAACAACCTGGGGGCCGATATCAGCAAACGGGTAAAGCTTTCTTCCAACTTTTCGCTGGTTTATGAAAAACGGAGAAACGTCGATGAAAACAACCCCTATACCGGCACCATCTTCAGCGCCATGACCGCAGACCCCATCACCCCCGTCTTCCGCAATGACCTTCAGGACGTACCTTCCTTTTATCAGCGGATCATGGACGGCTACGAGGAAAGCAATCCCTTTTCCCAATATGCCGGTATCCTGTATTCCAACAAGCCCAATCCGGCCGCACAGATAGAACGGATGCGGCAGAGCGTCTGGGAGGGTATCACCATCAAGGCCGGCGCCGCGCTGGATGTGAAGATCCTCCGGCCGCTGACCTACCGGAGCAATTTTTCCCTGGACCTGGCCCGGGGGATCTCCAAAGGCTTTTCCCCTTCCTACTTCCTGAACCCCAATGACCAGAGCGCGCTGAACACGGTCAGCGACAATTCCAGCTGGTCCAACTACTTCGTCTGGGAAAATACTTTTACCTATGATGAAACCTGGGGCAAGCACCACCTTACCGCGCTTGGCGGTATCTCGGCAGAGCTGACCAAAGGACTGACCTATGCCGCCTCCATCCAGGGGCTGGTCAACAATGACAAGGATATGCGGATCATCAATGCCGGCACCCAGAATCCCGGCGCTTCCGGCTATACCTACTCCAGCTCGCTCAACTCCTACTTCGGCAGGGTCAACTATGCCTATGCCGACAAATATATCCTCGCCGCCAATATCCGGCGGGACGGCACCTCCAATTTTGCCGAAAAATACCGCTGGGGCACCTTCCCTTCCCTCTCCGCCGCCTGGCGGCTTACCCAGGAGCCCTTCATCCGGAATGCGCACCTCGGCTGGCTGGACGACGCCAAGATACGGGCCAGCTACGGTCTGATCGGCAATCAGAATGTAGGCGGAGGAGCCTACCTTTCCACTTATGGCAATACCTCCCGCTACCTGTTCGGAGACAACGGCAGCCCCTCCCTCGGCGCAGGTCGCAGCGCCGTCGGCACCGCCGCCCTGCAGTGGGAGACATCCAAACAGGCAGACATCGGACTGGAAGCCACGCTGTTCAAAGAGCTGCTGAGCATTGAGGTCGACTATTTCAACAAGCGGGTGGAAGATATGCTGCTGCAGCTTCCGCTGCCCAGCACGCTGGGCTATCCCAACTCCCCCTGGGTGAATGCCGGCACCATGGTCAACAAAGGATGGGAGCTTTCCCTCACGCATCGTAACCATATCGGAACGTTCGATTACAGCGTCAATGCCAACATCTCGACCTTCCGCAACGAGGTGATCTCCATGGGGGGCGGAGAGCCCATTTATTCTACCGCCCACCTCGGCGAAACCATTACCAAAACGGAAGAAGGCATGCCGATCGGCTATTATTTCGGCTGGCGCACCGACGGCATTTTCCAGACCCAGGACGAAGTGGATAAAAGTCCGCAGAAGGGTGTGTCGCAGCCGGGCGACCTCCGTTTCAAAGACATCAACGGAACGGACGAAAACGGCAGGGTGATCCCCGGCGCCGACGGCATCCTGAATGCGGCAGACCGGGTGCTGATCGGGAACCCCTGGCCCGACTTCATCTACGGTCTTACGCTGAACGGCTCCTGGCACCGGTTCGACCTTAGCCTGTTCTTCCAGGGATCGCAGGGCAATGACGTCATGGATATCCTGCGTTATGATACCGAAGCCGGCACAGGCTGGTACAATGCCCCCGAAGGTTTTCTCGAAAAAGCCTGGAACGGAGCGGGCAGCACCAACAAATATTATAAGATCTCGCAGGACAGCCGTCTCAACACCAACGTATCGGATTACTTCGTGGAAGACGGATCCTATCTCCGGCTGAAGAACCTGCAGCTGGGGTATAACTTCCCGGAAGCGATGCTCAAGCGCCTCGGTATTCCGGAGCTGCGCATATACCTGGCTGCGCAGAACCTGCTGACCTTTACCCGTTACTCCGGGCTGGATCCTGAAATCGGCTCCACCGATCCCAAGCTCAACGGGATCGACCAGGGCTACTATCCCCAGCCCCGTACCTTCATGATAGGCATAAACGCCCGGTTCTAACCTTCAAATCTTCTGATCATGAAACGATCCATCTATATCTGTCTTGCTGCCGCCTTTCTGCTGACCGTCTCCTGCGGTAAGGATTACCTGAACCGTCCCCCGCAGGGCACGCTCACGGACGAGAATTTTTACCAATCGCCCGATGCCGGGTACAAGACCCTCGTCAACTGTTATCTCGGTTTTTATAATTTCTGGGGATACCAGGCCGTACTGGCTGAGCTGGGCAACATGGCCACCGACGAATGCGACAAAGGAGGTTCGGATGCGGGCGACCGGCCCTTCGTAACCGACCTGGGCTATGGCCGCGCGCTTTCCTCCAACGAAACGCTGCAGAACTTCTGGACCGCCTGTTACAGCGCTATCGGTAACTGCAATGTGGCGCTGGAGCATCTGCCGGATGCAGCGCTGATCGACGCCGGGGGCAACCTCGTGGATGAAAGCACAAAGAACCGCTACATCGCAGAGATACGCTTTCTGAGATCCTTTTACTACTTCGACCTTGTAAGGGTCTTTGGCGGCGTACCCCTGCTCACCAAAACACTGGCGCCGGAAGACCGCAACAAGCTGACGCGCGCCAGCGCGCAGGATATTTTCAAGTTCATCACGGACGAATGGTCGGCTTGCGCTGCAGATCCCGCCCTGCCCTCAAAAAACCAGCTGCCCGCTGCAGAACAGGGCCGGGTAACGCAGGAAACCGTCTGGGCCATGCTGGCCCGCGCCGACCTGTTCTTTGCCGGGGAAGACAAGAGCCTGTACACGAAAGCAAAGGATGCGGCAAAAAAGGTCATCGATGCAAAAGCCTTTGCCCTGGAGCCCGACTACCAGGATCTTTTCCATGTGAATGGATACAAGAGCAAGGAGGCCGTCTTCCCCGTCATCTTCGGAGACGACCCCGGTAAATTCATCATCGGCAGCACCCTTCCCCAATATTGCTCTCCCCGCAGCATCGGCGGCTGGGGATTCGATTGCCCCACGCAGAGCCTGGTAGACGCCTTTGAGCCGGGAGACCCGCGGAGACTCTTCACCGTGCTGGACCAGGGCGATCAGTTTCCCAAATCGGGCGGCCAGGAAGTCCTGGACTTTTCCAACTATCCCAATACCGGGCACCATAACCGCAAGGAATTTCTCGTTGCCGCCCGCCGGGGACAAGCCTTTGGGAACGATGCCTGGACGCTTCATCTCATCCGCTACGCCGATGTGCTGCTGATGTATGCGGAAGCCCTGGTGGAAAGCGGCGGCAGCAAGCAGGAAGCCGCAGACTACATCAACATGGTGCGCGACCGTGCCAGCCATTCCTCCCGTACGGATGCCGAAGCTACGAAGCGGGTCACCGTGATCGCCGACCGGACATTGCCCGAAGTAAAGGCTTCCGATGATCTGCGCGCGGCTGTCCGCCACGAAAGAAGGGTGGAGCTCGGCGGGGAATACCAGCGTCTGTTTGACCTTATTCGCTGGGGTACCTATGTGTCTACCATGCATGATTTTGCCACGCGGCCTTATTCCAACGGAAAAGGGGCCGCCTTCAAAAAACCGGCCAGCGGCAGATACCTGTTTCCTATTCCGCAGGCCGAGATCGACCGCTCCGGCGGTTCTATTGTTCAAAACCCGGGATACTAAAAGAGGTAAAAGGTGAAGGGTCAAAGGTAAAAGGCATTTTGAAGTTTAAGGTCTAAGGTTCCATTCCAGGCAGACCAACTTTGGACATTAGAGGTTAAACCTTAGACTATAAAACCGGAAAGGCGAAAAAACCGGAAAGGCGAAGCGTTCATCGAGACCATTGAAAATCATTTGCGTGCGAGATAAAGTCGCAGCCTGGGCAACGGGATTGATTTATCTTTAAATGATGTTACCGAACTTCATTTCATCAACACCTTTAACCTTTCGCCTTTGACCTTTAACCTTTTGCCTTTCACCTTTAACCTTTCGCCTTTCACCTTTAACCTTTCGCCTTTAACCTTTCGCCTTTGACCTTTAACCTTTTGCCTTTCACCTTTAACCTTTAACCTTTCGCCTTTGGCCCTTAACCCTGAATGACCCATGACCAGCAAACTAAACCGGCGGAATTTTTTGCAGTTCCTTGCCCTCAGCGGCGGCGGCGCAGCGGCAGCTGCTGTACCCGTCCTGACCCTGGCCGCGAAGGCAGCGGGATTGCCGGCCCCCTCCGCTGCCGGTAACCTGCAGGCCGATCTCGTGATCGCCGGCGGCGGTCTGGGCGGTTGTGCCGCAGCGCTGGCGGCGCTGCGCAATGGTCTCCGCGTCATTCTCACCGAAGAAACCGGCTGGATCGGGGGACAGCTTACACAGCAGGGTGTGCCGCCGGATGAACACCGGTGGATCGAAACCCACGGAGCGACGCAGCTGTATCGCGACCTTCGCGAGGGGATACGCAATTACTACCGTCAACATTATCCCCTCACCGATGCAGCGAGGAGCCGCCGTCTCCTGAACCCGGGAGGCGGGTCTGTTTCCACACTCTGCCATGAGCCGCGGGTGGCCCTGGCCGTTCTCTATGCGTTGCTGGCCCCTTATCTGAGCAATGGAAAGCTGACATTGCTGCTGGAACATAAAGCTACCGGCGCAGATGTTTCCGGGGACAAGGTACGCGCATTAAAAATGCTGGATCGACGAAGCGGACAGCAAAAGGAACTGAACGCTCCCTACTTCATAGACGCCACAGAGCTGGGCGACCTGTTACCGCTGACCGGCACCGAATTCGTGACGGGCGCCGAGGCGCGCAGCGAAACCAAAGAGCTGCATGCCGCCGAAAAGGCCGACCCGGACAACCAGCAGGCCTTTACCTACTGCCTGGCCATGGATTACGTAGCCGGTGAGGACCACCGCATCAGCAAGCCGCGGGAATACGATTTCTGGCGCAGCTTCGTTCCCCCGCTGCATCCCTCCTGGTCCGGCAAGCTGCTGGACCTGGCCTATTCCAATCCGCATACCCTGACGCCGAAGATGCTCGGCTTTCAGCCTGAAGGCGTACCTACCGGTCATGCGCTGAATCTGTGGAACTACCGGCGAATCATCCATGCCGCCAATTTCAGACCCGGCGCCTATGCCGGCGATATCAGCATCATCAACTGGCCGCAGAATGATTACCTGCTGGGCAACCTTACCGGTGTCGGCGACAAGGCGGCCACAAACCATATGGAAAGGGCCAAACAGCTGAGCCTTTCCCTGTTCTACTGGCTGCAGACGGAAGCGCCCCGGCCTGACGGGAAGCAGGGATGGCCGGGGCTGCGGCTGCGGGGTGATGTGCTGGGCACGGAAGACGGCCTCGCCAAATATCCTTACATCCGCGAATCCCGGCGTATCCGCGCCGTCTTTACCATCCTGGAAGAGCACGTGGGCGCCGCCAATCGCGCACTTATCACCGGTAGCAAAACCGGCAACCGGGCCTTTGACTTTTACGACAGCGTGGGCGTAGGTTATTATCATATCGACCTGCATCCCACAAGCCGGGGCAACAATTATATCGATTTTGACTCGCTGCCCTTTCAGATACCCCTGGGAGCATTGCTGCCGGTACGGATGGAAAACCTGCTGCCCGCCGGCAAAAACATCGGCACCACACATATCACCAACGGCTGCTACCGCCTGCATCCTGTGGAATGGGGCATCGGCGAAGCGGCCGGTATGCTGGCCGCATATGCTTTGCAGAAAAATATCCTGCCCCGCGGTATCCGTGAAAAAAAACCGGAGCTGACGGCATTCCAGGATTTTATCCGTGCACAGGGCATCGAGACCCGCTGGCCGGAACCGTCCTGACAGATAAAACAACAGGACCGGAAACAGATACCAGCTGGCCCTGACGATAACCAAAATCATGCAAAACCCGACCCGGACAATGGATTTAAAAGCCTGTGCGACCCTGTACCGCAATAACCTGCTGCAGGATGTCATACCTTTCTGGCTCAACCATTCTCCCGACAAAAAGTACGGTGGATATTTTACCTGTCTGGACCGGGAAGGAAAAGTTTATGATACGGATAAGTTTTTGTGGCTGCAATGCCGGCAGGTATGGACATTCGCCATGCTGTACAACCGGGTGGAAAAGCAACAGGTATGGCTGGATACGGCCCTCCTTGGCGCGGAGTTCCTGGCCCGCCACGGCAGAAGCAGGGAAGGCCGCTGGTATTTTTCACTGACCCGGGAAGGGCAACCGCTTGTGCAGCCTTATAATATCTTTTCCGATTGTTTCGCCGCCATGGCCTTCGGACAGCTTTTCCGGGCCACAGGCGATACCGCTTACCGGGACATCGCCGTAACCACCTTTGACCAGATACTCAGCCGTCAGGATAATCCCAAAGGCCCTTATTCCAAATCAGTGCCCGGGACCCGCCCGCTGAAAAATTTTGCGCTGCCGATGATACTCACCAACCTGGTGCTGGAGCTGGAACCCATCCTGGATCCGGAGCTGGTGACACATATCATCCGCCGGGGCGTACATACCGTCATGGAAGAATTTTATCAGCCGGACCAGGGCCTCCTGCTGGAAAATATAGGCCCCGGAGGAGCGCCTTCGGACTCGTTCGAAGGCCGGCTGGTCAACCCCGGCCACGGGCTGGAGGCCATGTGGTTTATGATGGATATCGGAAGTCACACCGGCAACAGGGCGCTGATCGATAAAGCGGTAAAGATTGCCCTGCAGCTGGCGGACTACGGATGGGACGATACCGATGAAGGCATCTTTTATTTTCTGGATGCAAAAGGACATGCTCCCCAGCAGCTGGAATGGGATCAGAAGCTCTGGTGGGTGCATGCCGAAGGACTGGTTTGTATGCTGAAAGGGTATCTGCATACCGGCAATGAAGACTGTCTGCATTGGTTTGAAAAAATTCACCGTTACCTCTGGGATCATTTTGTAGATGAAAAGCACGGGGAATGGTTCGGCTATCTCAACCGGCAGGGGGAAGTGCTGCTTCCCGTAAAAGGCGGGAAATGGAAAGGTTGCTTCCATACCCCCCGGGCACTGTTCCAGGGCTGGAAGACCCTTGAGGCCATACTGGAAACACCATCGGCACAACGCCCGGGGAACGGTGCGGCATGAGCAGCTTGTTTTTTTATTTCAAAAAATCTATAGCATGAATATTTCCGGAAAAGCACAGCAGCAGCAAACCTATGATGCCATCGTCATCGGCTCCGGCATCAGCGGCGGTTGGGCCGCCAAGGAACTTTGCGAAAAAGGACTGAAGACGCTGGTGCTCGAACGGGGCCGCATGGTCCGCCACCTGAAGGATTATCCCACCACCACAATGGACCCCTGGCAGTTCCGGCACCGCGGGCGTTTTCCAGAACAGGTAACCCGCGAGAATCCTGTCGTAAGCCGCTGCTATGCCTTTGAAGAAGCGACGGAACAGTTTTTTGTCAAGGACAAAGAGCATCCCTACATCCAGGAAAAGCCCTTCGACTGGATACGGGGCTATCAGGTCGGGGGCAAATCGCTGCTCTGGGCCCGGCAGACCCAGCGCTGGAGCAACTATGAGTTTGAAGCGCCCGCGCGCGACGGCTTTGCCGTGGACTGGCCGATCCGGTATGCAGACCTCGCGCCCTGGTATTCCCATGTAGAAAAATTCACCGGCATCAGCGGTAACCGCGACGGCATCCCCAACCTCCCCGACAGCGAAGTATTGCCGCCCTTTGAGCTCAACTGTGTGGAAAAACACATCCAGCAAAAAATAAAAGAACAGTATAACGACCGGCAGGTGATCATCGGACGATGCGCCCACCTGACCCGCCCCCAACCCATCCATGAAGCGCAGGAGCGGCACCGGTGTATGGCGCGGAACATGTGCGCCCGAGGCTGTCCTTTCGGAGGCTACTTCAGCTCCAACTCCTCCACCCTGCCCTGGGCAGAAAAAACGGGCAACCTCACCATTCATCCGGATGCCGTCGTGGAGAGTATCATCTACGACGAAAAACAAGGCAGGGCCGCCGGCGTCCGGGTGATCGACGCTCACACGAAAGCCACCACGGAATATTATGCCCGCATCATCTTTGTCAACGCCGCCACCCTGAATACCAACCTGCTGCTGCTCAACTCCACCTCCGCACGCTTCCCCAACGGGCTGGGGAACGACAGCGGGATGCTTGGTCATTTTGTGGCCTTTCACAATTACCGCGGAAGCATGTCGGCCACCTTTGAGGGGTATGCCGATAAATATTATTTCGGACGCCGTCCCACCACCGCTTTTATGCCCTCATTCCGGAATGTGTTCCGCCAGCAGACGGATTTTCTGCGGGGGTACATGGTAGCTTTCAGCGCCGGGCGGGCCGGCTGGCAACGGGGAATGTGGGGGGAAGGCGTAGGCAGCGCGCTAAAGGAAGAGCTGACCGATCCGGGAGGCTGGGGGGTGTATATGATGATGCAGGGGGAAACGGTGCCCAAACACGAAAATCATGTAAGACTCAGCAAGGATAAAAAAGATGCCTGGGGCATCCCCCAGCTGATCACTTCCGTGGGATACGACGATAATGATGTAAAGCTCATGAAAGATTTCCTGCAACAGGGCGCGGAGATGCTGGAACGTTCCGGCTGTAAGGATATCCAAACCCGCGACTCCCAACAGTCGCCCGGGCTGGACATTCACGAGATGGGGGGCGTCCGCATGGGAAAAGACCCGAAGACCTCCCTGCTCAACAAATGGAATCAGCTGCATGCCTGCCATAACGTGTTTGTCACCGACGGCTCCTGCATGACCTCAGTTGGCAACCAGAACCCGTCGCTGACCTTTATGGCGCTGACCGCCCGGGCAGCGAATCACGCCGTGGAGGAATTAAAGAAAGGGAACCTGTAGCGCTCATTCGGGCACAAAACGCCGGGCTTTTTCATCGTCAAACTCTCCTTCCCAGCGCGCCACTACTGCGGAAGCCAGACAGTTACCGATGACGTTGACCGAGGTACGGCCCATGTCCATCAGCTCATCGATGCCGAGGATGATAAACACCGGCCAGGTAGGCAGGTGAAAGGAATGCACCGTTCCCAGCAGGATCACCAGCGAAGCCCGCGGCACCGCAGCCACCCCCTTGCTGGTCATGATCAGGGTGATGCCCATCAGCAGTTGCTGCTCAAAGGAAGGGTGGACCCCGGCGGCCTGGGAGACGAACACGGCGGCCAGCGAAAGGTACAGCGTAGTGCCGTCCAGGTTAAAGCTGTAGCCCGTGGGGATCACGAAGGCCACGATCCGCTTGGGAACGCCAAAGCGCTCCATGGCCTGGAAGGCCTTGGGCAGCGCCGCATCCGAGCTGGTCGTGGCGAAGGCAATGGAGACCGGTTCCGCGATGGCGCTGATAAAACGGCGGACAGGTATGCGGATGAACAGGGCTACCGGCAGCAATACACCCAGCAGGAACACCACCAGCGCCACATACAGCGTCATCAGCAGATGAAAGAGGTTGAGCAGCACGCCCAGCCCCATATGTCCCACCGTATAGGCAATAGCGCAGCCCACGCCGACGGGGGCAAAGTACATGATGATGTTCGTAAACTTGAACATGGTTTCCGACAGGCTCTCGCAGAAGCCCAGCAGCGGCTTCTTTTTCTGCTCGCTCAGCAAAGCCAGGGCGATCCCGAAGATGACGGCAAAGATGACGATCTGCAGCACCTCTCCCTCCGCCACCGCGCGGGCGATGTTCTCGGGGAATATATGCAGGATGGTATCGGCAAGCGAATGCTCCCCGGCCGGCGGCGCCTCCTCCACTGCATTGGCCGGCATGTGTATGCCCAGTCCCGCCCTGCTGACGTTGATGGCCAGCAGACCGATAAACAGGGCCACAAAGGTGGCCGAGTAAAAATAGACGAGCGATTTCCAGCCCATGCGTCCCACCTGCTTCAGATCGGAGTGCCCGGCAATACCCACCACCAGCGTGCTGAAGATCAGCGGGGCGATAATGGTCTTGATCATCCGCAGGAAGATCTTGCTGAGCAGCTGCAGCTTTACGGCAAAATGCGGGACATCATGACCCAGGGAAGCGCCGATGATCATGCTGACAAATATCCAGGTGGTCAGCGAGCGCTTGGTAACGGCATATACCACCAGGCCGGCGATGGCGGCCCACCGGACGGCCAGCAGCAGCGCAGGGGAAGAATGGAGCCAACCGTAATGATGCAGTACGGTAAGAAATGCGGCCAGGGTACAGAGGATGATCACCACCGGCACGATCGTCTTTTTGTTCATAGGCAAAAAGGTTCTGCAAGGGTAAAAGGGCCAAAACTAACCAAATACCCCCATATAACCCGCCAGACATTATATTTGGGCAGCCTGACCATAATTCCTATTTTTAAAGCCATTTTGCAAACCAAACCTGCACCTCATGAGTTTATTCATCAGGAAACCCCTGCAACAACTCTTATCCGAATCTTCCGAATCCGAACATGGCCTGAAAAAGACGCTGAGCGCGGGCGCCCTCGTAGCCCTGGGCATCGGCGCCGTCATCGGCGCGGGTCTGTTCTCGATCACCGGCATCACCGCCGCCCACCACGCCGGCCCTGCCATTACGATTTCCTTTGTGATCGCCGCCATCGGTTGCGCCTTTGCGGGGTTGTGCTATGCAGAGTTCTCCTCGATGATCCCCGTAGCGGGAAGCGCCTATACCTACTCCTATGCCACCATGGGGGAATTCATTGCCTGGATCATCGGCTGGGACCTGGTGCTGGAATATGCCGTAGGAGCGGCTACCGTGGCGTCCAGCTGGTCGGGCTACCTCAACAAGCTGCTGGAATCGCTGGGATATGCCCTTCCTCCGCAGCTGATCATGTCGCCCTTTGAAAGCCTCACCCTGGCAGACGGCAGCCTCATTACCGGCGTCATCAACCTGCCGGCGGTTTTTATCGTGGTGCTCATGTCGCTGGTCCTCATCCGGGGCACGCAGGAATCGGCCTGGGTGAACAGCATCATCGTTATATTAAAGGTGTCCATCGTGATCATCTTTATCATCGTGGGCTTCCGGTATATACGCCCGGCCAACCTGACCCCCTACATCCCGCCCAACACCGGGAAATTCGGGGAGTTCGGCTGGAGCGGCATCATCCGGGCGGCGGCTATTGTCTTTTTTGCCTATATCGGTTTTGATGCGGTCTCCACGGCCGCCCAGGAAACGCGGAATCCCAAAAAGGCCATGCCGATCGGCATCCTGGGGTCGCTGCTGATCTGTACCCTGCTCTACATGCTGTTCGCCTATGTGATGACGGGCGTGGCCAATTATACTTCTTTTGGCTCAGCCACCGACCACCTGGCTCCCGTAGCCACCGCCATCGACCACATGGGGCCCGTCGGTGCCGACGGGATCATCCACCCTGCCTATCCCTGGCTCAACCGCTTTATCATCGTCGCTATTCTGCTGGGCTATTCTTCGGTGATCCTGGTGATGTTGCTGGGGCAGAGCCGCGTTTTTTACTCCATGAGCCACGACGGCCTGCTGCCCAGGATATTTTCCAGCGTGCATCCCAAGTTCCGGACACCGGCCAAGTCCAACCTGCTGTTCATGATCTTTGTCAGCCTGTTTGCCGCCTTTGTGCCGGGGAGTGTGGTCGGGGAAATGACCAGCATCGGCACGCTCTTCGCCTTTATCCTGGTCAGCGCCGGGGTCATCGTGCTGCGGAGATCCATGCCCGAAGCGCCGCGCGCCTTCCGGACCCCGCTGGTGCCGCTGGTTCCCATCCTGGGCATCCTCGTCTGCTTCCTGATGATGGCCTTTCTGCCGCTGGACACCTGGATCCGGCTGATCGCCTGGATGATGATCGGCTTCGACGTCTATCTCTCCTTCGGCATCCGTAAAAGCCATCTCGGCGCCACAGATACCACTGCGGATCACAGAAAAAGCTACCGCGTTACTTCCGTCTGCGGTCTCCTGCTCTGTGTCCTGCTGGGCGCCGTTACCTGGCTCCACCACAGCATGAGCCCGGAAGACAGCGCGTTGATCATCTTCTCCATACTCATGTTTATCTTCCATATTTTTTATTACGCCTATTACCGCATAAAAGGCAATAAATTAAAGGCAGGATGATATAAATTTGCCGGGTAATCGAAAAAGGAACCCATGGGACGGATATTTGAAGTACGTAAGGCCAAGATGTTTGCGCGTTATGACCGCATGGCCAAACAGTTTACCCGCTTTGGAAAAGAAATCGCCATCGCCGTAAAGCAGAGCGGCCCGGACCCGGATAATAACCCCGCCCTCCGCCGGGTCATCCAGAACGCCAAGGCGATCAACATGCCCAAAGACCGCATTGAGTCGGCAATCAAGCGGGCCAGCAGCAAGGATACGGAAAGCTACGAAGAGGTCCTGTACGAAGGATACGGTCCCCATGGCGTAGCCCTGCTGGTGGAAACGGCCACCGACAATACCACCCGTACCGTTGCCAATGTGCGCAGCCATTTTAACAAGGGGAACGGCAACCTGGGCAACAGCGGCAGCGTCAGCTTTATGTTCAACCGCCTCGGCGTCTTTCGCCTCAATGCGGAAGGGGTCGATCCCGAAGCGCTGGAGCTGGAGCTCATTGACTATGGCCTGGAGGAGCTGGGCGAGGATGAGGAAGGCCATCTGGTGATCCGCTGCGGCTTCGCCGATTTCGGAAACATGCAGAAAGCGCTGGAAGATAAAGGGCTGGAGCCACTCAGCGCCGAGCTGGAATGGATACCCACCACTACCGTGGAGCTGCCCGAGGATCAGGCGGAAGATGTCCTCAAATTAATTGCCCGCGTGGAAGAGGACGATGACGTGCAGAAGGTTTTTCACAACCTGAAATAGCCGCTTCGTTCATCCCGACGATCAGTTCACCACATTGACCGGTGTATCCCGGAGAAACGCCTTTACATTTTCCGCAGCCCTGCTCATCAGCCGTTTGCGGGCCTCCTGCGTAGCCCAGGCGATATGCGGGGTGACGATGCAGTTGGCCGCCGAAAGCAGGGGATTACCGGCTGCCGGAGGTTCCGCAGAAAGCACATCCACCGCAGCACCGGCAATGCGGCCGCTGTTCAGCGCCGCAGCGAGGTCGGCTTCATGGATCAGGCCTCCGCGGCTGGTATTGATCAGACAGGCCGATGTCTTCATCAGCCCGATCCGGCCGGCATTGACCATGCCTTTGTTTTCAGCCGTAAGCGGGCAATGCAGGCTGACGAAGTCGGCTTCCGCGAAGCAGGCCTCCAGGCCGGTGAAGCGGACTTCCGCCCCGGCATATTTTTCCGGGCTGCGCACCACGGCCGTCACTTCCATCCCGAAAGCCCTCCCGATCCGCGCCACCGCCTGCCCGATCTGTCCGAACCCGACAAGACCCAGCGTTTTCCCGGAAAGCTCCGTAAGCCCTTCGTGACCGAAACAAAAATCGGCGCTCCGGCTCCAGGCGCCCTCCCGTACGGCGGCCGCGCGGGCCCCTGCCCCGTGGGTCAGCTCCAGGATCAGCGCAAAGGTGAGCTGCGCCACGGAGTCCGTACTGTAGGCCGGCACATTGGTTACGGGTATCTGCAGCTCCCGGGCCGCCTGTATGTCCACATTGTCGTAACCCGTAGCCAGCAGCCCGATGTATTTAAGACCCGATAATTCCCGTATATGTTCCCCCGTTACCCTGGCTTTGTTGGTCAGCAGCACATCCGCGCCGCGCGACCGCCCGACTACTTCTTCCGGGGCGGTACGGTCATACACTTCCAGCTCGCCCAGCTGCTGCAGCTCATCCCAGGACAGATCGCCGGGGTTGAGGGTATGGCCATCCAGAACAACTATTTTCACGGTTTTGATTTTAGACTTTCATGAGGTCCAGCACGGCCGCTACGATGTCTTCGGTGTTGGGTTTGGAAAAATAATCCCCGTCTGATCCGTATGCCGGACGATGCGGCTTGCCGGTGAGGGTGCGGGGCGGAGCATCCAGCCAGCGGTAGCCGCCCTGCTCTTCCATGACCTGCTGGTACATAAAGGCGGAGGCGCCGCCGGGGACGTCCTCATCGAGGAACAGAATGCGGTTGGTTTTCTTCAGGGATTCCACAATGGAATGATGGATATCGAAAGGCAGCAGGGTCTGCACGTCGATCAGCTCGCAGGAGATGTCCAGCTTCTGCAGCTGCGCAATGGCTTCCTGGGCGATGCGCAGCACCGAGCCATAGGATACGATCGTTACATCCTCCCCTTCCACTATCACTTCCGGAATGCCCAGCGGCTCCGTATAGTCGTCAAGGTTAGCCGGCAGCCTTTCTTTCAGCCGGTAGGCATTCAGGCATTCTATCACCAGCGCAGGCTCGTTGGCCCTCAGCAGCGTATTGTACATGCCCGCGGCTTTTACCATGTTGCGGGGCACGCATACGTGCATGCCGCGGAGGGAATGGATGAGCATTCCCATCGGGGAGCCCGAATGCCAGATGCCTTCCAGGCGGTGACCGCGGGTACGTACGATGATAGGGCATACCTGCGTACCCCGCGTGCGGTAATGCAGGGAGGCCACATCGTCGCTCAGGGGCTCCAGCGCATACAGCATATAATCCAGGTACTGCACTTCGGCAATGGGCCGCAGGCCGCGGAGGGCCATGCCGATACCCCGTCCCATAATGGCCAGCTCGTGTATACCGGTGTCGGCTACACGCTTATCCCCGTGCTTCTGCTGCAGGCCGGCAAATCCCTGGTTGACATCCCCGATCAGACCCAGGTCCTCTCCAAAGGCAAACACCCGGGGGTCGCGGCTCAGCAGCTGATCAAAATAATGGTTCAGGATCTCGTACCCGTTCAGCTGGGGAGCATCCTCCGCATACTGAACGGGCACGGGGGGCACGTTGAGGGCCGAATTCGGGCCTTCGGCATATACCAGGGAATTGTACCGTACCCTGTTCTGCTCCTGCCACAGGGCATAGCGTTTCCGCAATGCTTTTATCGCCGGCGTCTGCAGGGTATCATGTGCGTGGAGTATGCGGGCCATAGCGCTCAGGATATCGCGGCGAAGCGGTTCCTTTACCGACAGCAACTGCTGCATTTCGGTCCGCACCAGCTGCGCATCCGCCTTACCCTCCTGCAGCAGGCGCTTCCCATAGGTCACCGTCTGCTGTACTTCCTGGAGGATCGGCCGCTGATAGGCTTCCCAGGCGCGCTTTTTACATTCGATCACATATGTTTTGGCCTCCTGTTCGATCTGCCGCAGCTCTTCTTCTTCGGCCAGGGCATTTTCCAGCAGCCAGTGCCGCATCTGCCGGTTACAGTCCCATTCCTTTTCCCAGGCCAGCCGGTCCTTGCTTTTATACCGCTCGTGAGAGCCTGAGGTGGAATGCCCCTGGGGCTGCGTCAGCTCCTCCACATGAAAAATGGCAGGCACATGGGTTTCCCTTATCTTACGTACGCCGGCTTCGAAAACCTCGCATTGCCCGGCATAATCCCAGCCTTTCACCCGGTAGATATCTATTCCGTTGCCGCGGTCTGTTTTACGAAAACCTTCGAGAGCAGCCGATATGGAACCCTTTACCGTCTGCATGCGGCGCTGTACGGAAATGCCGTAGCCGTCGTCCCAGACAAAGATGGCCATGGGTATCTGCAGCACTGCGGCGGCATTCACCACTTCCCAGAAGTGACCTTCGGAAGTGCTGGCATCTCCTATGGTGACAAAGCAAACCTCGCTGCCTCCGTGGGAGAGGCCGGTGAGCGACTGCAGCTCCGGGACTTCCCGGAACAGCTTGGAAGCCATGGCCAGCCCGACCGCCCGGGGCATCTGGGCGGCTGTGGGCGACATGTCCGCAGCGGTGTTCTTCATCTCTGCCAGCGGCATCCACTGACCCTGCCCGTCGATATTCGGACTGGCAAAATGGGCATTCATCTGCCGCCCTCCCGAAAAGGGCTCGTGTTCGGGGTTCGTATCCGTATATAGCTGGGCAAAAAACTGTTCAATGGTCGCCATTCCCGTGGCAAAGGCAAGCGTCTGATCCCGGTAGTAACCGGACCGCCAGTCGCCCGGCCGGAAAGCCCGCGCCATCGCCACCTGGGGAACTTCTTTCCCGTCTCCGAAAATCCCGAACTTGGCCTTTCCGGTAAGCACTTCCCTGCGTGCCAGCAGGCTGAGCTCCCTGCTCTCACAGATCAACCGGTAATCCGTCAGCACCTGTTTACGAAAGTCCTCGAAGGACAGCTGGTGATCGTAAGCAGTTGGATGTGGATATGGTGATTCGTTCACGTATAAAGAATTTAACCGTTAAAGTCCCGGCAGGAGCGCCGGCCTCCGTTTCCGCAGCAAAACCGCAACCGGCAGCATCCGGAGGGGCTGCGCCTGATTAACGACCCTAAATATACAAATGTAGGCTTTATTGCGGCGGTATAAAAATCGTTCTGGCGCGCAAACTCCTTTCCATTCATCCGGCCAGCCGGCATCTCCATAAAATTTGCGGCCGAAAAAGAGGAGACATTCCTATATTTGTAACCTATCCGGTAAGGCCCGGAGGGCTTACCGGCGGACAAAATCATTCTCGAAAACCAAAATGCCTCATTTTATGAAAAAATTTATGCTTTGCCTGGGTATCGGCCTGCTGGCTGCCGGCAGCAGCGCAATGGCACAGACCCAGCAGCCCGTTGCCAGCACGCAGACGGCCGCCGCCAAATCCCCGCTGGACGGAAAAGTGAAGTTCAAGGAAGAGAACATCGATTTCGGAACGGCCAAGCTCAACAAACCGGTCACCGTGGAATTTACCTTCACCAATACGGGCAAGGAACCGCTGATCATCCAGAACGCCCAGCCCAGCTGCGGCTGCACCACGCCCGATTGGACCAAGGAGCCCGTGATGCCCGGTAAGAAAGGCAGCATAAAAGCCACCTATAATGCCGCTACCCTGGGCCAGGTCAACAAAACCGTTTTTGTGAATTTCAAAGGAATTCCCCAGACCGTTGAACTGCATCTACGCGGAAAAGTAGCTCAGTAAACGCCGTATATTTATTGTTCCGGGACTGCTCCTGCATGTCGTAAAATCCCTTAGTTTTGCCGCCATGCCAACGATCAGTCAGCGCGGGGAGCAGATGCCTTCCTCTCCCATCCGGAAATTAGTGCCTTACGCCGAAGCAGCCAGAAAAAAGGGCGTACAGGTTTATCATCTGAACATCGGCCAGCCGGATATCGAAACGCCGGCTGCGGCGCTGGACGCGGTACGTCATTTCGACTTTAAAATACTGGAGTACAGCCACAGCGCAGGCAATGAAAGTTACCGGCAGAAACTGACCCAATATTACAGCCGTTTCGACATCTCGCTGGATCCCTCCCAGATCATGATCACCACCGGCGGGTCGGAGGCCATCCTTTTCGGGATGATGGGCTGCCTGGATCCGGGCGATGAGATCATTATCCCCGAACCGTTCTATGCCAATTGCAGCGGCTTTGCCGCAGAGGCCGGCGTTATCCTGCGGCCGGTCAACTCCCATATCGAAGACGGGTTCGCCCTGCCGCCCATGGAAGCCTTCGAGGCGCAGGTCACGAAGCGGACACGGGCCGTCCTGATCTGTAATCCGAATAATCCCACCGGCTATCTCTACAGCCGGCAGGAGCTGGAGACCCTGAAGCAGATCTGCCTGAAATACGATCTTTTTCTCTTCTCCGACGAGGCTTACCGCGAATTCTGCTATACCGGCACTCATTTTTCCGCCCTGAGCCTGACGGAGATGGAGGACCATGTCGTGCTGATGGACACCATCTCCAAGCGGTACAGCGCCTGCGGCGGCCGCATCGGCGCCTTTATCACCCGCAACCGCGCGGTGCTGAACGCCACCATGAAGTTTGCCCAGGCCCGGCTGAGCCCGCCCTCCTTTGCCCAGATCCTGGGGGAAGCCGCCGTGGACCTGCCGGTCGATTATTTCGACGGGGTAAAGACGGAGTACCTGGCCCGGCGCGACCTCCTGGTAAAGGAGATGAACGCCATACCGGGTGTGTTCTGTCCCAACCCGGGCGGCGCTTTTTATGCCATGGCGCGGCTGCCCGTACCGGATGCCGAGGCGTTCTGCCAGTGGCTGCTGGAGGAATTCTCCCACGAAGGGCATACCGTTATGCTGGCCCCCGGCAATGGCTTTTATGCCACACCGGGACTGGGTAAAAATGAGGTGAGGCTGGCGTATGTGCTCAACCGGGACGCCCTGAAAAAGGCCATAACCTGCCTGAAAATAGCGTTGGACCGCTATCCGGATACCGCTATAAAAAAAGGATAAGGTCCGTCCGCCTTCCCGCTAAGGCGGCATTATCTTTGCATCGGCAAAAGGAGAATAAAAAAGGAAGACATAAAAACAACAATCGCGGGCCGGTACCGTTATATAAACAACTAAGCCATCAGAAATGATGGCTGTCGTAGAGAGGATGGAGTAGTCCCCTGGTTTCTACCGGGGGATTTTTTATTGTTTCATAAACATACTAACATTTCCTGAAACGCCAAATTTTTTTTTAAATATTTGTTAAATTTCTTTTTGCAGACCTCCTATTCGGTCTTCACCAGCAGCCCGTCGGCGAACTTTTCGGATACCGTCACCGGGTGGCCTTTCCCGACCTGCAGCACCAGCGATCCGTCAAAGCCGATCTTTTCCACCACTTTCAGCCGGGTGCCGATACCGATATCGAGCTTCTGCAGGTATTGCAGGAAGGCAGAAGAAGCGTCTCTTACGGCCATGACCCGGCAGGTACGCCCGTCGCCCAGCTCGCTGAGCGTTATACGGTGCAGGCTCGCCATCCTGCCTTTTGCATCCGGAATAGGGTCCCCGTGGGGATCATAATCCGGATAGCCCAGATACCGCGCCAGCCGCTCGGCCAGGTCGGGGTGATGAATATGCTCCAGCTCCTCGGCAATATCGTGTACCTCATCCCAGCCGTATCCCAGCTTTTCCTGCAGGAACACCTCCCAGAGGCGGTGTTTGCGCACCACTTCGAGGGCGGCCTGGGCTCCGCGATCCGTCAGCCGGGCGCCCCGGGACTTGTCGTAATGGATCAGCTGTTTTTCGGTGAGCTTTTTCAGCATATCGATGACCGAGGCGGGGTTGTTGCCCAGCGACTCGGCAATCGCCGTGGGGGTAATTTTTTCGTTGGGCCCTTGCGCCAGGCGATAGATCGCTTTCAGGTAGTTCTCTTCCGATAAAGTATGCATGGCCGGGTATTGATTTTCAAATATAATCAATCGTTCCCGCTCTTTAAAATCGGGTGTGCCGCAGAACGGGAGACAGCGCTGCTGCGGCTCAGCTGAAGGTGCTTTACAGTCGCAACAGGAAGCTTATTCAGGTACGGGATGTCGACCCGCGGAGTCTTCGGCCACGAGGGGGCGACAAGGAGACGCTTATTCAGGCAGCGCAGCCCGGAAGGACGGACGGAGCAGGGTGGATACGGGCGCCGGCAAATGTGAAAGAAAATAAAAAATTAAGGATTTGGAGGAATAATGTAGTTTTTCTGATGAAACGGCATTATCTTTGCAAAACAATAAACACCAAACGAGAACAATCGAAAATAACCGATAAAGAGTCTACGCCATCAGCAATGATGGCTGTCGTAGAGAGGATGGAGTAGTCCCCCGGTTTCTACCGGGGGATTTTTCTTTCGCTATAAACATACTAAGATTTTCCGGAAAACAAAATATTTCCTGGTTTTTTTAGTGAAAAAATGCCCCATTCCGGGCAATACCTTGCCCGGTTATTCAGCGGCAACCTGCCGGCGGCAACCTGACCCATAAGGACAAATTCCGGACAATACCCTGCCCGGCGCTCAGCTGCAGCCGCTTTAGGGACTACAGCATGCTGATAAATTCATCAAAAAGATAACGCGAATCGTAAGGACCGGGGGTGGATTCGGGGTGATACTGCACCGAGAAGGCTTTTTTGCCTTTTACCCGGATACCCTCGATGGACTGGTCGTTGAGGTTCACATGGGTTACTTCCACGCGTGAAGATTGGGCGATAGCCTTAGGATCCACGCCGAAGCCATGGTTCTGGGTGGTGATCTCGCTGCGGCCTGAAAGCAGGTTCTTCACGGGGTGATTCAGTCCCCGGTGGCCGTGGTGCATCTTAAAGGTAGGGATATCATTGGCCCGGGCCAGGAGCTGATGCCCCAGGCAAATGCCAAAGAGCGGCTTTTCTGCATCGAGCGCGGCCTTCACCGTCTCTACCGCGTAATCCATGGCGGCGGGGTCGCCGGGGCCGTTGGAGATAAAATAGCCGCGGGGCTGGAATTTCTCCATTTCCTCAAAGCTGGTCTTTGCCGGGTAAACCCGCAGATGGGCGCCGCGTTCGGCCAGGCAGTGCAGGATATTCCGCTTCACGCCCAGGTCCAGGACGGCAATACGCAGGCCGGTGCCGGCTTCTTCCCCGACATCGTATACCTGACGGGTGGAAATGGTGGAAGAAAGCTCCAGGCCATCCATGGACGGCACCTGCTTCAGCAGCTGCTGCAGCTGATCCCGGTCGAATATTTCGGAGGAGATGATACAGTTCATGGCGCCCTTGCTCCGGATATGGGTCACCAGGGCCCGGGTATCCACATCGTAAATGCCGACCAGGCCGTTGTCTTTTATGTAGTCATCCAGGGAAGCGTCTGCCTGCTGCCGGGAGTAATGCCGGGCGATATTTTTGCAGATAAGCCCCCTGATCTTTATGCTGTCTGATTCCGTATCGATATTACGGGTGCCGTAATTGCCGATATAGCAATTGTTCATGATGAGCACCTGCCCCGTATAGGAAGGATCGGTAAATACCTCCTGGTAGCCGGTCATCCCCGTATTAAAGCAGATCTCACCGGCGGCGGTGCCGGTTTTTCCAAAGGCTTTTCCTTTGTAAAAGGTGCCGTCTTCCAGTAACAGTACGGCGGGTTTTATCATTTCGTCGGTATGCATGGACATGGGAATAGAATCGTGTAAACGTTGGCAAAAATAAAAAAGACAAAGCGAAATGCTTTGTCTTTTCTCCAAAAAATGAATTTTACTTCCGGCATTAGGGGGAATGTATTAGTCGGCCTGCTCGCCTTCGGCGTTTTTCTTGTCTTCAGGAGCGGCTTCGGGTTTTTCTTCAGTCTCCGGCGCTGCAGTTTCGGGCGCTGCCGCTTCGGCTTCCGGGGCGGCAGCCTCGGTTGCAGCCGCTTCCGGCGCAGGCGTTTCTGCTTCGGCGGCTTTTTTGCGGCCTCCCCCGCCACGGCGGCGGCTCTTCTTAGCGCCTCCTTTGGCTCCGGGCGTTTCGCGGGTATACAGCTCGTTATAATCCACCAGCTCGATCAGGGCCATTTCCGCGGCATCGCCGAGACGTTTGCCCAGCTTGATGATACGGGTATAGCCACCGGGACGGGCGGCGATCTTTTCACTAATGGGGCCGAAAAGTTCGGTAATCACCGTTTTGTCCTGCAGGTAGCCGAACACTATCCTCCGCTGATGGGTGGTATTGCTCTTGGCCTTGGTGAGCAGGGGTTCTGCATATACCCGAAGGGCCCGCGCTTTGGCGAGGGTGGTGACGATACGCTTGTGGGTAAAAAGCTCACAGGCGAGGTTGGAGAGCAGCATCTTGCGATGGGCTGACTTTCTCCCCAGGTGGTTGAATTTTGTTCCGTGACGCATGACGTAGTTGGTTTAAAGCTCCTGTACCGTGTCAGGAATTACAGGAGGCGGGCAGCGCCGTTCCGGCAGCCCTGTTGAAATGATTAATCAGTCTTCTTCCATTTTGAACTTGGACAGGTCCATGCCGAACTGCAGGCCTCTTTCGTGCAGCACCGTTTCGATCTCGCTCAGTGATTTCTGTCCAAAATTGCGGAATTTCATCAGCTCTTCCTGTTCGTACTGCACCAGCTCGCTCAGGGAATTGATCTTGGCAGCCTTCAGGCAGTTGAAGGCGCGGACGCTCAGGTCCAGGTCTTCCAGCGGGGTCTTCAGCACTTTCCGCAGCTGCAGGGTCTGTTCGTCCACCACGTCTTCCTTTTCAGCATCCTTGGTGTCAAAGCTGATGTTTTCATCGGTAATGATCATCAGGTGCTGTATCAGGATACGCGAAGCCTGCTTCACGGCTTCTTCCGGGTGAATAGTGCCGTCGGTCACCACTTCCATCACCAGCTTCTCGTAATCGGTCTTCTGCTCCACGCGGGTATTTTCAATGCTGTACCGTACGTTCTTGATGGGCGTATAGATCGAGTCGATGGGTATGGTTCCGAAGGGGGCTTCCTTGGGCTTGTTTTCCTCTGCAGGGGTATATCCGCGGCCTTTGGCCACGGTAAGCTCTATATCCAGTTTCGCGCTGCTGTCCAGGGTACAGATCAGCAGGTCCGGGTTCATGATCTCGAAAGAGCTGGTCGCCTTTTCGATCATTTCGGCCTTGAATTCGGGCTTGCCCTTGATGGACAACTGTATTTTTTCGCTGGTGATATCGCTGTCTACCTTCTTCTTGAATCTTACCTGCTTGAGGTTAAGGATGATCTCGGTAACATCCTCGGTAACGCCCTTCAGGGTGGCAAATTCGTGATCAGCGCCTTCGATCTTGATTCCCACAATGGCATATCCTTCCAGGGAGGACAGCAATACGCGGCGCAGCGCATTACCGATCGTTACGCCATATCCGGGTTCCAGCGGGCGGAATTCGAACTGCGCTTCAAACTCGTTGGATTTTTGAAGAACGATCTTATCGGGTTTTTGAAAATTTAAAATTGCCATTGATTGTCAGGTTGGTTTATAATCAATAAACTCATTATTATTTCGAATACAGTTCCACGATCAGCTGCTCCTTGATGTTCTCGGGAACGTGTTCTCTTTCCGGATAGGTGATGAAGGTACCTTTGAGGTCCTTCTCGTTCCAGTCCAGCCAGGTATACTTCTGGTTTTTGCCGCGGACATTGCTGGTGAGGGCGGTATTGCCGGCGGATTTGGGTTTCAGCCCGACCACATCGCCGGGTCTCAGCTGGCAGGAAGGGATGTTTACCACTTCGCCGTTGACGGTGATGTGCTTATGGGAAACCAGCTGCCGTGCGGCAGGCCGGGAGGGAGCTATACCCATGCGGAATACGGCGTTATCCAGCCGTGCTTCCAGCAGTTTGATCAGATTTTCGCCCGTAGCGCCTTTCCGGCGGGAGGCTTCTTCGAAGGTTTTCCGGAACTGACGTTCCAGCAGGCCGTAGGTGTACTTGGCCTTTTGTTTTTCACGGAGCTGCAGCGCGTATTCGCTGGGCTGTTTGCGTCTGCGGTTGGGACCGTGCTGCCCCGGGGGATTGCTGTTTTTCCCCAGGTATTTTCCGTTACCCAGGATGGGTTCCCCGAAGATGCGGGAAATGCGGGTCTTGGGACCTGTGTACCTTGCCATAGCTTATCGTTCAGATTTTTTAGTTACAGTGTACGATTCTTAAAAAATCCTAAAACCCAATCGTACACCCTTACACGTTATAAAAATACCAGAACCCTGCCCGGAACAGGATGGTTAGTCATCCCGCGGGAGGGTCTGCGGTTCTTGCGGTTATACCCTTCTTTTCTTGGGAGGGCGGCAGCCGTTGTGCGGCAGCGGGGTCACATCCTTGATCATGCATACCTCGATACCGGAGGTGGCGATGGCGCGGATAGCGCTCTCACGACCGGAGCCGGGCCCCTTTACGTAGACGTCGGCGCGTTTCAGGCCGGCGTCCATAGCGGTCCTGGCTGCTTCCTGGGCAGCCAGCTGGGCGGCATAGGGGGTGTTTTTCTTGGATCCCCGGAAACCTTTCTTTCCGGCAGAAGACCAGGAGATCACCTGACCCTGCTTGTTGGTGATGCTGATAATGATGTTGTTAAAGCTGGCGGAAATATGTACGTCGCCGTAGTTATCCACCTTGACCACCCGTTTTTTTGCAGCGTTCTTGGCGGCTGCAGATGCTTTTGCCATAATATCTTTAAATTCCGAATTTCATTCGATTAATACTCCGTCCGGTATTCCGGTATTATTTCTTCGGCGCCTTCTTCTTGCCGGCCACGGTCTTCCGCTTTCCTTTGCGGGTACGCGAGTTGG
Organism: Compostibacter hankyongensis; assembly: GCF_039541075.1. Taxonomy (NCBI): domain Bacteria; kingdom Pseudomonadati; phylum Bacteroidota; class Chitinophagia; order Chitinophagales; family Chitinophagaceae; genus Compostibacter; species Compostibacter hankyongensis. The sequence goes on from NZ_BAABFN010000022.1 coordinate 380,610, forward strand.
TACGGGTACGCTGGCCCCGGAGGGGAAGCCCCTTGCGGTGACGCAGCCCGCGGTAGCAGGCAATATCCAGCAGGCGTTTGATGTTGGTCTGCACTTCCGAGCGCAGGGCGCCTTCCACCTTCACTTCGTTGGTAATGATGCTCCGGATGGCGTTCAGCTCCTCGTCGTTCCAGTCCTGTACTTTCTTGTTCACATCTATCCCCGCCTTGGTCAGGATATGCTGGGCGGTAGAACGTCCGATCCCATAGATATACGTCAATCCGATCTCGCCGCGTTTATTTTTTGGAAGGTCTATACCGGCTATACGTGCCATAAACAGTAATGGTTAATTTTTTGCTCTTGAATGGTTGGGTTATAAAAACGGCAATCAGCCCTGCCGCTGCTTGAAGCGGGGATTCTTTTTGTTGATCACATACAGCCTGCCTTTGCGGCGTACGATCTTACATTCCGCACTTCTCTTTTTTATGGATGCCCTGACTTTCATCTGTAGATATTTATCTTTTTAACGGTCAGATGGAACCTTGCATGCCCGGTTTCACCTGTATTTGTCTCTTAATCGCTTTTTACTTTTATTTGTACCGGTAAATGATCCGGCCTCTCGACAGATCGTAAGGGCTCATTTCCACACCCACCTTATCCCCCGGTAAGATCCTGATATAGTGCATCCTCATCTTGCCGGAAATAGTCGCCAGTATTTCGTGGCCATTCTCCAGCTTCACCCGGAACATCGCATTGGACAAGGCTTCTAAAATGGTACCATCCTGTTTGATCAGTGCTTGTTTCGCCATAGATTTTTTGAGGACTGCAAAGATACAACAATAATTTTTAAAATGACAAAATTTTGCCCGTACCTCAGTATCCGCTGCACAGGGCTTCGTTGGCCGCCTCTGCCGCCTCTATGGCCGAAAAGTCGGACAGCAATTCCGCCTTCCCCTTCCGGACCACTACGGTATGTTCATAATGGGCGGAGGGCTTGCCGTCGCGCGTCACGACCGACCAGCCGTCGTCCAGGTAATAGATATCCCGGGTCCCGAGGTTGATCATGGGCTCTATGCAGATCACCAGTCCTTCTTTTAGCGTGCTGCCGTTGCCCCGGCGGCCGTAGTTGGGCACCTGGGGCTCCTCGTGCAGCTCCCGGCCCAGGCCGTGGCCTACCATTTCGCGCACTACCCCGTAGCCGCGGCTGATCTCCGTATAATGCTGTACCGCAAAGCCGATATCCCCGATACGGTTGCCCGCCACCGCCTTTTCCACCCCTTCGTAGAGGGCGCGCCGGGTATCGCCCATAAGGCGAAGCACTTCGGGGGCTACCGCACCGATACCAAAGGTATAGGCGCTGTCCCCGTGGAAGCCGTTCATCAGCGCCCCGCAGTCGACCGATACCAGGTCCCCGTCTTTCAGCACATAATCCCCGGGGATGCCGTGCACCACCGTTTCGTTCACCGAGATGCAGCAGGTGGCCGGGAAGCCGTGGTAATCCTTAAAGGAGGGTACTGCGCCATGGTCGCGGATGAAGGTTTCGGCATACCGGTCCACCTCCGCGGTGGTGATGCCGGCCTTCAAAAATTTTGCCACCTCGGCTAAGGTGGCAGATACTAAGAGGGCACTTTGGCGGATATACCCGATCTCTTCTTCTGTTTTATAAAAAATCATGCGTTATATGGTTGATACACCGGCCCCGGTACCGGCAGTCCTGCCGGCAATACGGCCTTTGCTCATCAGTCCGTCGTAGTGCCGCATCAGCAGCTGGCTTTCGATCTGCTGAAGGGTATCGAGGATAACGCCTACAATGATCAGCAGCGAGGTGCCGCCAAAGAAGCTGGCAAAAACGGAGTTGATCTTCAGGGCGCTGGCAAAGCCGGGCAGCACGCCTACGATGGCGAGACAAAAGGCGCCGGGAAGGGTAATGCGGTCCATGATGGCGCCGATATAATCGGCGGTGGATTTGCCGGGTTTTATACCGGGTATGAAACCGTTGTTACGCTTCATCTCATCCGCCATCTGGGTGGGGTTAAAGATCAGCGCGGTATAGAAATAGGTGAACACGATCACCAGGACGCCGTAAACGACGTTGTACAACGGAGTGGTATAGTCGCTGAAGGAGCGCATAAAGCCGGAGCTGGCGCTGTCGGGGTTGGTAAATCCCACCAGGGTGGCCGGGATGAACATGATGGCCTGGGCAAAGATAATGGGCATCACGCCGGCGGCATTCACCTTCAGGGGCAGGAACTGACGCACACCGCCCACCTGGCGGTTGCCCACGATACGTTTGGCATAATTTACCGGCACCTTGCGGGTACCCTGCACCAGCAGCACCAGCCCGATGATGATCACCACCAGGAAGACGATCTCCAGCAGAAAGATCAGCAGGCCGCCTCCGCCCATGTTGGACTTGGAGGTAAATTCATAGATGAGCGCCTGCGGAAGACGCGCCAGGATACCGATCTCGATGATGATGGAGGTACCGTTGCCGATCCCCTTGTCGGTGATCTTTTCGCCGAGCCACATCACAAAGAGGGTTCCGGAGGTCAGCACAATCACGGTGGACAGCCAGAAGAAAAATCCTCCGAATTCAGCGATAATAGCCGGTCCGGACTGGGAGCGGAGGTAGGCTACATAGGCGCTGGCCTGGAAAGCCGTTACGATCACGGTGAGCAGGCGGGTGTACTGGTTGATCTTTTTACGGCCGCTCTCCCCTTCCTTCTGCATCTTGGCGAAGCTGGGCACCGCAATGGTCAGCAGCTGCATGGCAATGGAGGCCGAGATATACGGCATGATGCCGAGGGCAAAGATGGAAGCGCGGGAGAAGGAGCCGCCCGCGAACATATCGAAAAGACCCAGCAATCCCTTCTGGGCGCCTGCCAGCGAAAGCCGGTTCGGATCGATCCCCGGCAGGATTACATAGGATCCAAAACGGTATACCAGTATCAGGCCCAAGGTCAGCAGGATACGCTTGCGAAGGTCCTCGATGCTCCAGATATTACGGATCGTTTCGACTATTTTCTTCACCCGGATTGTCTATTTTGTATTCATAAACGGAAAAGACGCGGCCGCTGACGGCGCGTCTCCAATCATACCAGCGTTACCGTACCCCCGGCAGCCGTAACGGCGGCCTGGGCCTTTTCGCTGACCGCATGCACTTTGAGGTCTACCTTGGCTTTCAGCTCGCCCTGCCCCAGCACCTTCACCTTGTCTGTGCGGCCGATAAGCCCGTTCATATACAACACTTCCAGCGATATTTCCTGAAGGCCGTACTTTTCGATCAGCTGATCCAGCTGTCCTACATTAAAGACCTTGTATTCCACCCGGCCGGGGTTCTTGAACCCGCGCTTGGGCAGGCGGCGGTGGATCGGCATCTGACCGCCCTCATGACCTTTCTTATTTTTAAAGCCGCTGCGCGACTGCTGTCCCTTGTTCCCTTTTGTGGAGGTACCTCCTTTGCCGGAAGCTTCCCCGCGGCCGAGGCGCTTTGCCTTTTTAACGGCGCCGGCTTCGGGCTTCAACGTGTGTAAGTTCATAGGTCTGTTTTTGGCTCAACGCTTTCTGCCGTGCAGAAAACTCGCAAGATAAAAAAATTACGCTATTCCGCCACGGTTACCAGGTGGCTCACTTTCCGCACCATACCCAGTACCTGGGGAGTGGCTTCCACCTCTACGGTGGCATGCATCTTCTTCAGCCCCAGCGCTTCCAGGGTCCGTTTCTGGCGCTCGGGACGGTCGATCGCGCTTTTTACCTGGGTGATTTTTATTTTTGACATGATCCGTTATTTGTACTCCGCCAAAGGAATGCGAGATCCGTATGCTCGGGATCTTCGCTCCGCGGCTGCGTGATTATCCGTTAAATACTTTCTTCAGCGAGATATTGCGCGTTTTGGCCACGGCTACCGGTTCCCGCAGCAGGCTCAGGGCCTTGAAGGTGGCTTTCACCACGTTATGCGGGTTGGCGGAGCCCAGGGACTTGGCCAGCACGTCGGTAATGCCGGCGCTTTCCAGCACGGCGCGCATGGAACCTCCGGCGATCACCCCGGTACCGTGTCCGGCGGGCTTGATCAGCACTTTGGCTGCGCCTTCCTTGGCCAGCTGGTCATGCGGGATGGTACCGTGCATGACAGGCACGCGGATCAGGTTTTTCCTGGCATCGTCGATGGCTTTGGTGATGGCTTCCTGCACTTCCTTGGCCTTACCCAGGCCATGGCCTACCACACCGTTCTCGTTGCCCACCACTACCAGCGCGGAAAAGCTAAAGGTGCGTCCGCCCTTGGTGGTCTTCGTCACGCGGTTGATGGTCACCAGCCTGTCTTTGAGTTCCAGATCGCCGGCTTTTACCCGGTTAACCGTATTTTTTGCCATTTATTTCTGCTTGTTTTGCACCCTTGGGGTACGTTATCTTTTTTTATGCTTTCCAGGTCTCGTACTAAAACTGCAACCCGCCTTCCCGGGCGCCTTCGGCCAGGGCCTTTACACGGCCGTGGTAGAGATATCCCCCGCGGTCAAAAACGCATTTGGTGATCCCCGCTTCGGCTGCCTTGCGGGCGAGGGCCTGCCCCACCAGGCGGGACAGCTCGGCTTTCGCGCCTTTCTGGGCGGCGATATCCTTTGCACGGGAGGAGGCGGAGGCCAGGGTAGTGCCGCTGCTGTCGTCGATCAGCTGTGCATAGATATCCCGGTTGCTGCGAAACACCGCCAGGCGGGGCTGTTCCGGCGTACCGGCCACCTTCCTGCGGATACGGTAGCTGATTTTCTGCCTTCTTACTACTTTCGGATGCATGATTTATTTTGTTTTGTCTCCGTTATTTGGCGGAGATCGCTGTTACAATGTGGACGTCACCGGTTATTTCCCGGCGGTCTTGCCGGCTTTGCGGCGCACTACTTCGTCGCTGTAGCGTACGCCCTTACCCTGGTAGGGCTCAGGTTTGCGCAGGCTGCGGATCTTGGCGGCCACCTCACCCAGCAGCTGGTTGTCGATGCCTTCGAGGATGATCTTGGGGTTCTGCCCTTTCACCGTTTCGGTCTTCACCTTCAGCTCTTCGGGTATCTCCACGAGGATGTTGTGGGAATAGCCCAGGGAAAGATCCAGCAGCTGTCCCTGGTTGGAGGCGCGGTATCCCACCCCTACCAGCTCCAGCTGTTTTACAAAACCTTCGGAAACGCCTTTCACCATATTGCTGATCAGGGCGCGGTACAGGCCGTGGAGCGCACGGTGACGGATCTGATCGGTCGGCCGGCTCACCACTACCACCCCATCCTTGGTTTCTATTTTGATATCGCGGTCAACGGCTCTTTTCAGCTCGCCTTTCGGTCCTTTCACCGTCACTTCGTTGGACGGGGAAACATTCAGGGTGACACCAGCGGGGAGGTTTACCGGGCTTTTGCCTATACGTGACATGACTAAAAAAATTTAAAATTCAAACTCAATAGATATGGCAGAGCACTTCGCCGCCGACATGCTGTGCCTGGGCTTCCTTATCGGTCATCACTCCCTTGGAGGTCGATACGATGGCGATACCCAGCCCGTTTTTCACCCGGCGGAAGTCGGCCGGCTTCGCATAGCGGCGCAGACCCGGGCGGCTCACCCTTTCCAGGGAATGGATGGCGGGCTGCTTGGTTTGCGGGTCGTACTTCAACGCAATCTTGATCAGTCCCTGCTTGCTGTCTTCTTCGAATTTATATTTCAGGATATATCCTTTTTCGTACAAGATCTCCGTAAGACGCTTCTTCAGGTTTGAAGCGGGCACTTCCACGATGCGGTGGCTGGCCAGCTGTGCATTGCGTATCCGTGTGAGGAAATCGGCAATCGGATCAGTTACCATTTATTCTTTTTTATTTTATCGCTTACTAATAAGATATAGCGGTTTCCGGGCGATGCGTCCGGTTTACCACGATGCTTTTCTCACACCGGGGATCTTGCCTGCCAGCGCCATTTCCCGGAGCATGATACGGGAGATGCCGAAATACCGGACATAGCCCTTCGGCCGGCCGGTCAGCTGGCAGCGGTTGTGCAGCCTTACGGGGGAAGCATTCCTCGGCAGCCTGTCCAGTGCGGCATAGTCGCCGGCCGCTTTCAGCTCGGCTCTTTTCTCCGCATAGTGCGCCACCATTCTTTCCCTTTTGCGCTGTCTGGCCTTGATGGATTCTTTTGCCATACCTGTATGGTTTTAATTTTGTTCTTTTCTGATGTTCTTGAAGGGCATACCCAGCTCCTTCAGCAGCTCGTAAGCTTCTTCGTTGCTGCCTGCAGACGTCACAAAGGTGATGTCCATGCCATTCATTTTACTTACTTTATCGATGTCGATCTCCGGGAAGATGATCTGCTCGGTAATGCCGAGGGTATAGTTTCCGCGGCCGTCAAACGACTTTTCGTTTACGCCTTTGAAGTCGCGCACGCGCGGCAGGGATACCGAGATCAGGCGGTCCAGGAATTCGAACATGTTCACGCTGCGGAGCGTTACCTTGGCGCCGATCGGCATATGACGACGGAGCTTGAAGTTGGAGATGTCCTTGCGGGACAGGGTCGGTACCGCTTTTTGTCCGGATACAGAGCTCATTTCAGCAACGGCGGTATCCACCAGCTTCTTGTCGTTGACGGCGCCGTTGATGCCCTGGTTCAGGCAGATCTTCTGCAAACGGGGCACCTGCATAATGGATTTGTAGCCGAATTTCTTCATCAGCGCCGGCACTACATCCTGCTGGTACTTCTGCTGCAGCCGGGGTATATATTTTTCTGTCGTTGCCATTATTTAACTACCTCCCCTGATTTTTTAAAGATCCGAACGGTTTTCCCATCTTCCTTGCTGCGGCGCACACGGGCCGGTGCTCCGGCTTTGGCGTCCCACAGCATGACGTTGGAGATGGCGATGGGGGCCTCCTGCTTTACGATGCCGCCGCGGGTATTCTGTGCGCTGGGCTTGGCATGCTTGGTCACCACGTTCACGCCTTCCACCAGCACCCGGGCTTTTTCGGGAAGCACCTCCAGCACTTTACGCGGCTTGGTCCTGTCCTTGTCTTCACCCGAGATCACCACCACCTGGTCTCCCTTTCTGATGTTAAACTTGGGTTTGAATCTTGTCTTCATGGTACGAAAACTTATCTTTCTGTTTTATGGGGTCAGGAGAAGGCCAGCGGCGGATCACCTGATGAAAAATCTTATTATAAAAACGGCCTGCAAAGATAGTTCTTTTTGCCGAAAGCCCAAGCCATAAAGCTGTCAGGGCTGTCCCGGCCTACAGCACTTCCGGAGCCAGGGAGATGATCTTCATGTATCCCTTGTCGCGCAGCTCGCGGGCTACCGGGCCGAAGATGCGCGTACCCCTGGGGTCGTCGCTGTTGTTCAGCAGCACCACGGCGTTGTCGTCAAAACGGATATAGGAACCGTCTTTGCGGCGCAGCTTGTTTTTGGTGCGGACGATCACCGCTTTGGTCACGGTACCTTTTTTGATACCGCCGGAGGGAATGGCATCCTTTACCGTCACCACGATCTTGTCTCCTATCTTGGCGGTGGACTGCCCGGAATTGCCCAATACCCGGATGCATAATACTTCCTTGGCGCCGCTGTTATCTGCTACATTCAGCCTGGATTCTTGCTGTATCATTTTTTCCCATTTGAAATTTGAGGTTCGAGATTTGAGATTGAGTACTTCAAATCAGCAACTCCAAATCAGAAACTGAATTATTTTGCTTTCTCGATGATCTCCACCAGCCTCCAGCGCTTTTGCTTGCTCAGGGGACGTGTTTCCATGATCAGCACCCGGTCGCCCTCGGTGCACTCATTCTTGTCGTCGTGCGCCATGAACTTGGTGGTCTTTTTTACAAACTTACCGTAGATAGGGTGCTTCACCCGGCGTTCCACGTTTACCGCGATGGTTTTGTCCATCTTGTTGCTGGACACGATCCCGATCCTGGTTTTTCTTAAGTTTCTTTCAGCCATGATTGACATTATTTGTGTTTGCACCGCGTTCTCTTGTTCTCAATTCGGTCTTTAACCGGGCAATATCGCGACGCAGCTCGCGGATATTCATCGGATTCTCAATGGGAGAGACAGCATGGCCGAATTTCAGTTTTTTCAGTCGTACTTCCTCTTCCGCTATCCGGCTTTGCAGGTCCACTTCGCTCAGTGATTTGAGGTCCGCTTTCTCTTTTGCCATGGTATTGTTTTTTATCTTTTTACAGGAGCTCCGGTGCTTTGTTGCCAAAGCGTTTCGGAAGCTTATCCCTCATAATCATAATCGTGCCGTATCACGAACTTGGTACGGATCGGCAGCTTGGATGCCGCCAGCTGCAGGGCTTCGCGGGCGATCTGCAGGGTCACCCCGTCTATTTCAAACAGGATGCGGCCCGGCTTTACCACGGCGGCCCAATGATCCGGACCACCCTTTCCCTTACCCATACGTACTTCAGCGGGTTTCCGGGTCACGGGCTTGTCGGGGAAGATGCGTATCCACACATTTCCTTCACGTTTCATATGACGGGTCAGCGCCACACGGGAAGCCTCGATCTGCCGGTCGGTGATCCACTGCGGCTCCAGGGCTTTCAGCGCGAAGGAGCCGAAGGCGATGGTAGCGCCGCGCTGGGCGTTCCCCTTCATGCGGCCTTTCTGCTGCTTCCGGTGTTTCGTCTTTTTGGGCTGTAACATTTCTTAAATATTTAACGATGTTGCTATCTTCTTCTTCCTCCGCCGCCGTGACCGCCTCTGCCGCCGCGTCCGCCGCCGGGAGGTCCGCTTCTTTCTCCGCCTTCCTTACCGCCGACGAGGTTCGGGTTCAGATCGCGCTTGCCCAGGATCTCTCCTTTGCAGATCCATACCTTGATGCCGATCTTCCCGTATACGGTCTGGGCAAACAGTTCGGCATAGTCGATATCCATACGGAAAGTATGGAGGGGGGTTCTGCCCTGCTTGATCTCTTCGGAGCGGGCGATCTCCGCGCCGCCGAGGCGTCCGCTCACCTTTACCTTGATGCCTTCCGCACCCATGCGGAGCGCGGTGGCGATGGCCATCTTGATGGCCCGTTTGTAATTGATACGGCTTTCGATCTGCCGGGCTATGGTTTCTCCTACGATATTGGCATCCACTTCGGGGCGGCGTATCTCAAGGATATTGATCTGTACATCCGCCTTGCCCGTCAGCTTCTTCAGCTCTTCCTTGATCCGGTCCACCTCTCCGCCTCCTTTACCGATGATGATACCGGGCTTGGAGGTATGGATGGTAATGATCAGCTTTCCGAGGGTACGTTCGATCACGATCCGGGATATCCCGCCCTTGTTGATACGGGCATTCAGGTAGGTCCTGATCCTATGATCCTCGATCAGCTTGGGTGCAAAGTCCTTTTTGCTTCCGTACCAGTTGGAGTCCCAACCGCGGATGATCCCCAGGCGGTTCCCAATCGGATTCGTTTTTTGGCCCATTCTTTATGGATTGTATTGAATATGAATGATAAAATGTTATGCTTTGGCTCCGGCCTTCTTCCCTGCGGCGGACGGCTGGCGGCTGTCCACCACGATGGTCACATGATTGCTCCGCTTGCGCACCCGGTAGCCGCGGCCCTGCGGGGCGGGGCGCATCCGCTTGAGGGTGCTTCCCCCGTCTACAAACACGGTCTTCACAAACAGACCGGCATCTTCCACACGCGCCTCTTCGTTTTTCTGCTTCCAGTTGCTGACCGCGGAAAGCAATAATTTTTCCAGCGGGCCGCTCGGATGCTTGGGATGGTATTTCAGCACGTTGAGCGCTTTTTCCACCTCCATTCCGCGGATGAGGTCGGCCAGCAGCCGCATCTTGCGGGTGGAGGTCGGGTTATTTCTCAGCTTGGCTACTGCTTCCATTGCTTTGTTTATTATATGCTTGGTTGTCTTTATATCGGGCGTACCTTACTTTTTGTTACCGTGTCCTTTAAAGTTCCGGGTAGGGGCAAACTCGCCCAGCTTATGTCCTACCATAAACTCGGTCACATACACGGGGATGAACTTGTTCCCGTTGTGTACGGCAAAGGTATGTCCCACAAAATCCGGGGTAATGGTGGAGCGGCGACTCCAGGTCTTCACCACCGATTTCTTCAGGGTCCCTTCATTCATCGACAGCACCTTCTTTTCCAGCGGCTGGGCGACATAAGGACCTTTCTTGATTGAACGAGCCATAAGGTTGATTTGATGATATTATAATTTCTTTCCGTTTTTCCGTTGAATGATCAGCTTATCCGATCCTTTCTGCTTGCGTGTCTTGAGTCCTTTGGCGTATTTGCCGGTCCGGGAGCGGGGGTGACCGCCGGAGGCTTTTCCTTCGCCACCGCCCATCGGGTGGTCTACGGGGTTCATGGCTACGCCGCGGTTGCGGGGGCGGGTGCCTTTCCAGCGGTTACGGCCGGCCTTGCCCACAGATTCGAGGGCATGATCCGAGTTGGACACGGTGCCCACGGTGGCGGAGCAGGTGATCAGCACCTTTCTCAGCTCCCCGGAAGGCATCTTCAGTACGGCATATTTCTCTTCCTTGGCATTGAGCTGGGCATAGGTGCCGGCGCTGCGGGCGATGATGCCGCCCTGGCCGGGCTGCAGCTCAATATTGTGCACCACGGTACCCAGGGGCATATTCCTGAGCAGCAGGGCATTGCCCACTTCCGGAGCCACGGTATCGCCGCTGACCACGGTGCTGCCGACCTGGAGCCCCTGCGGGGCCAGGATATACCGCTTTTCGCCGTCTGCATAGCTCAGCAGGGCGATAAAGGCGCTGCGGTTGGGATCATACTCGATGCTCTTTACCGTAGCGGGGATGTCTTTTTTGTTGCGCTTGAAATCGACCTTGCGGTAGGCCTGCTTGTGTCCTCCGCCGATATAGCGCATGGAGCGCCGGCCCTGCACGTTCCGTCCGCCCGTCTTTTTCTTGGGCTCCAGCAGGCTTTTCTCGGGCTGATCGGTCGTAATTTCAGCAAATGCGTTCCCGATTCTCCAGCGGGTGCCGGCGGTAACGGGTTTGAATTTCTTTAATGCCATTTCTTCAACTTTTGCGGCAGTTGACTGCCTTTCCTTTTATAGTGCTTCCCGGCGGGAAAAGCAGCTTAGATATTTGCAAACAGGTCGATGGTCTCTCCTTCGGCCAGCTTCACGGTAGCCTTTTTGTAAGGCGGACGGCGGCCGGAGACAAAACCCGATTTGGTGTACCGGAACTTATTCTTTCCGGGAATGGTGTGGGTATTTACGGTATCCACGGTTACCCCGTAAAATGCTTCCACGGCCTTTTTGATCTCCAGCTTGTTGGCGGCCCTGGCCACAACAAAGGTGTAGCTACCCAGCTTGTCAGTCTGGTTATTGGCTTTTTCCGTTACCACGGGGCGGATCAAAATGTCTGAACTTTTCATGTCTGGGTCTGTTTACGCTTGCGCGGCGGGCGCTTCCCCGGCCGCTGCCTGTACGTCGTTGTTATTTTCGCCCGTTGCTTCCCCGCTCTGCGCAAATATCTTGGCGGCGCTTTCCGAGAAAACAAGGTAATGGCTGTTCATGATGTCGTAGGTGTTGATATCGCTCAGCAGGGCGCCCAGCACGGTAGGCACATTGCGCATGGAGCGGTACAGCACATCGTTGTATTCCGGCGTCACAAAGAGGGTACGCTTGCCGTCGACATTGATCTGCAGGTTTTTCAGCACTTTTACGAAATCCTGGGTCCTGGGCGTTTCGGGCTGCAGGTCTTCCAGCACCAGGATGCTGTTTTCCTTGGCCTTATGGGCAAGGGCGGATACCTTGGCCAGGTCTTTCACCTTGCGGTTCAGCTTGAAGCTGTAGTCGCGGGGTTTGGGGCCGAAGATGGTGCCGCCGCCGCGGAACAGCGGGTTGCGGATATTCCCCTTGCGGGATCCGCCGGTACCCTTCTGCCGGTGCAGCTTCCGGGAGGAGCCTTTTACTTCCAGCCGGGTCTTTACCTTATGGGTGCCCTGGCGCTGTGCGGCCAGGTGCTGCTTTACCGACAGCCAGATCACATGATCGTTCGGTTCCGTCCCGAAAATCTCGTCCGGCAGTTCAACGGTTCTTCCGGTCTGCTGTCCTTCCTTATTTAAAACGTTGAGTTGCATATCAGTTTTGAATTAAAACGATGGAACCAATGTGACCGGGAACGGAGCCACTTACCAGTATATAATTCTTATCCGGGAATATCTTTACTACCCGCAGCCCTTTCACCTTCACGCGCTCGGCGCCCATCTGGCCGGCCATGCGCATGCCCTTGAACACGCGGGAGGGGAACGAGGAGCCGCCTACCGAGCCGGGAGCCCGCTGGCGGTCGTGCTGGCCGTGGGAGGATTCGCCCACACCGCTGAAGCCATGGCGTTTTACCACCCCCTGGAATCCCTTTCCCTTGGAGGTACCCACTACATCTACTTTTTCGCCTTCGGCAAATATTTCACAGGTGAGGGCTTCACCCAGGGCTTTTTCTATGCTGCTGTCCGGGTTGCGGAGCTCGCGTACGATACGTTTGGGGGCTGTGCCGGCTTTGGAGAAGTGCTGCCGGAGCGCTTTGGGGGTGTTTTTTTCCTTGCGATCGCCAAAAGCAATCTGGAGGGCCTGATAACCGTCGGTATCTGCTGTTTTTACCTGGGTTACCACACAGGGACCAGCTTCGATGATGGTGCAGGCGGTCTGCTTACCATTCGGCTCAAAAATGCTGGTCATGCCGATCTTCTTACCAATGATCCCTTTCATGACTGTTACTTTCACCCAGCGCCTGAGGGTGTTTCGTGCTCTCCTCAGGATGGGCCGTTCTCAATATGTTTTGTCAGGCCTTGATCTCCACGTCTACACCGGAGGGCAGGTCCAGCTTGGACAGCGCATCCACGGTACGGGACGAGGAGGTATAAATATCCAGCAGGCGCTTGTGGGTGCTCAGCTGGAACTGTTCGCGCGCTTTCTTGTTCACGTGCGGCGACTTCAGTACGGTAAAGATCTTCTTTTCCGTGGGCAGGGGAATAGGGCCGGTTACCACTGCACCGGTGCTGCGCACGGTTTTTACGATCTTCTCGGCGGATTTATCAACCAGATTATGATCGTAAGATTTCAGTTTGATACGGATTCTTTGTGACATACGGGTATATATAAATCTGCGCTTACCACCCAATTTTTGGGACGGCAAAGGTAAGCGGATTATTTGATATTGCAAAGAAAAGCGGGCAAAGATTTTTCTGCTTTCCTGCTTCCGGACCGGGTTTTTGGCGGTTTTCCGCAAAACGCCTTGCGGTTCCCCGCAAAATCCCGGCGGCTTCCGGCAAAAAAACCACCCGGCGCAGGGCCGGGTGGACATTTATTTTCAGTATTTCCCTGTTCCGGGCACGGGGCCGGCTCAGGCGTTTACCTTGCCTTTCACCTTGGCCACTACTTCGTCGGCAATACCGCTGGGGGTCGGCGAATAGTGGGAAAACTCCATGATGGAGGTGGCACGGCCGGAGGTGATAGAGCGCAGCTGGGTCACATACCCGAACATTTCGCTCAGGGGCACTTTGGCCTTGATGACCTGGGCGCCGGCGCGGGAATCCATGCCTTCCAGCAGGCCCCGGCGACGGTTGAGGTCGCCCGTCACATCCCCCATGTACTGGTCCGGCGTGGTTACTTCTACCTTCATGATCGGTTCCAGCAGCACCGGCTTGGTCTTCCGGGCGGCTTCGCGGAAGGCGGACTTCGCGCACAGCTCAAAGGACATCGAATCCGAGTCCACCGGGTGGAAGGACCCGTCGAACAGGCGGATCTTCATGTTATCCAGCGGATAGTTGGCCAGGGGACCGGTCTGCATAGACTGCTCAAATCCCTTTTGTATGGCCGGGATAAATTCCTTGGGGATCGATCCGCCAAAGATATCGTTTACAAACTGAAGATGCTGTCCTTCATTGGCCTGCAGCCATTCTGCCTCGGCGGGCCCCATCTCGAACTGGATATCGGCGAATTTACCGCGTCCGCCCGTCTGCTTCTTGTACACTTCGCGGTGCTCGATCGTCTGGGTCAGCGCTTCCTTGTAGGCCACCTGGGGAGCGCCCTGGTTGACCTCCACCTTGAACTCGCGGCGCATACGGTCCACGATGATCTCCAGGTGAAGCTCGCCCATGCCACTCAGCACGGTCTGCCCGGTTTCCTCGTCGGTTTTCACGGTAAGGGTGGGATCTTCCTCGATCAGCTTGGCGATGGCCATGCCCATCTTGTCCACATCCACCTGGGTCTTGGGCTCAACGGCCACGGAGATCACCGGCTCGGGGAAGGTCATGGATTCCAGCACGATGGGGGCGCTTTCCAGACAGAGGGTATCCCCCGTCTTGATATCTTTAAAGCCCACGGCGGCGCCGATGTCGCCGGCTTCGATCGCATCGATGGGGTTCTGCTTGTTGGAGTGCATCTGCATGATCCGGCTGATGCGCTCCTTCTTGCCCGTACGGGTGTTCAGCACATAGGAACCGGATTCCAGCCGTCCGGAATACACCCGGAAGAAGGCCAGGCGGCCCACAAAGGGGTCGGTAGCGATCTTAAAGGCCAGGGCGGCGAAGGGCTCGGATGCATCGGGCTTGCGGGATTCTTCCTTGCCGGTATCGGGGTTGGTCCCCGTTACGGCTTCCACGTCAGCGGGAGCGGGCAGGTACCGCACCACGGCATCCAGCATCTTCTGCACCCCTTTGTTCTTGAAAGAGGAGCCGCAGAGCATGGGGATGATGGCCATGTCGATGGTAGCGTGGCGGATGGCATTATGGATCTCGTCTTCGGTGATGGTAGCGGGGTCTTCAAACCATTTTTCCAGCAGCTTCTCGTCATATTCGGCCACGGCTTCCACCAGCTTGCCCCGCCATTCTTCGGCTTCCGCCTTCATGTCTTCGGGGATCTCCACTTCTTCGTATTTGGCACCTTTGGACTCTTCGTCCCAGATGATGCCTTTCATGGTGATCAGGTCCACGACGCCCTTAAAGGTATCTTCGGCGCCGATCGGCAGCACCAGGGGCACGGGGTTGGCGCCCAGCATCTCGCGGATCTGCTTTACCACATTGAGGAAGTCGGCTCCTGCACGGTCCATCTTGTTGACAAACCCGATGCGGGGCACCTTGTACCGGTTGGCCTGACGCCAAACGGTCTCGGACTGGGGCTCCACGCCGGACACGGCGCAGAACAGCGCTACCAGCCCGTCCAGCACACGCAGGGAGCGTTCCACCTCTACGGTGAAGTCCACGTGGCCCGGGGTATCGATGATGTTGAATT
This sequence comes from Compostibacter hankyongensis, assembly GCF_039541075.1. Classification (NCBI taxonomy): domain Bacteria; kingdom Pseudomonadati; phylum Bacteroidota; class Chitinophagia; order Chitinophagales; family Chitinophagaceae; genus Compostibacter; species Compostibacter hankyongensis. The sequence goes on from NZ_BAABFN010000022.1 coordinate 395,807, forward strand.
TATACGTTTTGGTATCCGCAGTTTTTTCTCCCTGATGGGTGGGGAAGTTCCAGAAGCAGGTAGTGGCCGCGGAAGTAATGGTGATGCCCCTCTCCTGTTCCTGTTCCATCCAGTCCATGGTAGCGGCGCCCTCGTGCACCTCTCCTATCTTGTGGGTTTTACCGGTGTAGTAGAGAATACGCTCGGTGGTGGTGGTTTTGCCGGCATCAATATGTGCCGCAATACCAAAGTTGCGTTGAAGTTTTAGATCTGCCATGATAGTTGGAATAACAAGTAAAGCTTATTGTCTTATTTCGGGGTGCAAAGGTAGACTATTCCAGGCGAAACGTCAAATCCGGAACCGGTACAAACCGGAACAAAAAAGACCCACTGTAAACAAGTGGATCCTGTCTGTTTCACTGGGAATATCAGGCCGGTGATGATCAGAGCCTGAAATGGGAGAAGGCCTTGTTGGCTTCCGCCATCCTGTGGGTATCCTCTTTCTTTTTGAAGGCTCCGCCTTCGCCTTTACTGGCGGCCACGATCTCCTGCGCCAGCTTTTCGGCCATGCTCTTGCCATGACGGGATGCCGCATAGCGGACCAGCCATTTGATGCTCAGGGAAACCTTCCGGTCGGCCCGTACTTCGGCCGGTATCTGGAAGGTGGCTCCGCCGATACGGCGGCTTCTTACTTCCACGGCGGGGGTCACATTGGCCAGGGCTTTCTTCCACACTTCGTAGCCGTTTTCGCCGGTTTGCTGGTTGATACGGTCTACCGCATCATAGAATATACGGTAGGCGGTGCTTTTCTTTCCCTGCAGCATGATGTTGTTCACAAAGCGGGTTACCAGCCTGTCGTTGAAGCGCGGATCGGGCGCCAGCGGTAATTTTTTTGCAGCTTGTTTTCTCATTTACTTGGGTCGGTTAACAGTTGTCAGTTAACGGTTGAACGGTTTGGATCACAGACCGTTCCGGTTATTTGGCAGCTTTCTTTTCGCGTTTGGTGCCGTACTTGGAACGGCTTTGCTTCCGGTCTTTTACGCCGGCGGTATCCAGGGCACCGCGGACGATGTGGTAACGCACGCCGGGCAGGTCTTTTACACGTCCTCCGCGCACCAGCACGATGGAGTGCTCCTGGAGGTTGTGTCCTTCACCGGGGATGTAGGCGATCACCTCGATCTTGTTGGTCAGCTTCACCTTGGCGACCTTCCGCAGGGCGGAGTTGGGCTTTTTGGGCGTAGTGGTATATACGCGGGTGCATACGCCGCGGCGCTGCGGGCAGTTATCCAGGGCCCTGGATTTGGATTTGGCCCGGATAATGGTCCTTCCTTTTCTTACTAACTGTTGAATGGTAGGCATGCTCTTACCTTGATTTTTACCGGTTGCACGGTTTAAACAACTCCGGTTATTATACGAATTTGGGAGGGCAAAGGTAGGTGATTCCGGATAAAAAAGCAAAATGAAAAACAAAAAACCGGCGTGCCCGTCAAAAACACGCCGGTAACCTTAATCACCTGTTGAATCAACAGTATCGTCGGCAGGGCCGTACCGTTTCAGACGGCGCGGAGCCCTGTTTGTTTTCAGTCGATCCGCCGGCACCAGCCATGGGGATCGTTCTTGCCGAAATGCACATCCCCGAGCCGCTGCAGCAGCGCCGGAGCAATGGTCCACGCTTCCGGGCGGAACTGCAGGTGGTGCTCCCGGTAGGTCATTTCCGCCACATAGGATATTCCGGCCGCGGTGCCTGTCCCGAATACCTCGCGGAGGGTGCCCTGCCGGTAAGCCTCCAGCACCTCGTCGATGGACAGGGGACGTTCCTCCACTTTCAGCCCCTGCTCATGCATCAGCGCGATGACCGTATCGCGGGTCACCCCGTCGAGGATGGTACCTTCGTCCAGGTCGGCGGTCACCGCCGTATCGCCGATGATCACAAAAAAGTTCATGGTCCCGCATTCCTGCAGGTATTTATGCTGAATACCGTCTATCCAGAGGATCTGGTCGTATCCCTGCCGCTGCACCTCGAGGGCGGGCATCAGGCTTCCGGCATAGTTGCCGGCCGATTTGGCAAAGCCGGTCCCTCCGGGGAAAGCCCGTACGTACTTTTCCTGCACCACCAGCTTTACGGGCTTATTGTAATAGGCGCCCGCGGGGGAATTGATGATCATAAAGCGGTAGCTTCCCGAGGGACGTACGCCCAGGAAGGCATCGGTGGCAAACATAAAGGGCCGGATATAGAGGGAGCAGCCTTCCGCCTCGGGTATCCAGGCGCGGTCCAGGCTAATCAGCTGCTCCATGCCCGATAAAAAGATATCCTCCGGCACCGGCGGCATAGCCAGCCTTTCGGCGGACTTCAGAAAACGCTCGTAATTTTTCTCCGGACGGAACAGCAGGGGAGCGCCGTCCTCGTCACGGTAAGCCTTTATGCCTTCGAAGATGGATTGTCCGTAATGCAGGGCCGAGTTGGCCGGGCTGACGCTGAACTCTCCGTAGGGCACGATATGCGCCGGCTGCCAGCTGCCGTCCGCGAAATCGGCGACCAGCATATGATCGGCAAATATCTTTCCAAACCCGAGGTTGGAAAAATCCACTTCCCCGAGATGACTTTTCCGCACCCGTTCCACCGGGAACAGTCCGCCGGTCTTCCGCTCCTTCCCTTCCGCTGCTGCCGGTTTTACAGCGGCTTCCTTGGTCCCTATGTCTTCCATAAATGGTGAATTGAATTTATCTTGCAGCTTTTATTGCTTACTATTGCAAATAAACGGAATTTTTACCTGCGGAAGATCATTTCGCCTTACTTTTTCTGTGTCATGAGCTTACAGGCCCTGCCCCTCGATCCTTATTTGCTGGCCGGTATATACCGGGAGCCTTTGGTACCGGCTGTTCCCGCCGGGGAAGGATTGGACGGGGCCGGGGAAAGTCCGGATAGCCCCGGCGAAGGGTTGAATACCGCCGGGCCGGAGGCTGCTGTGGCGGACACCGCTTCCGCAGCAACAGCGGCTGCGGAGACGGAGGCTGCTCCGGGAACAGCCGCTTTGACAGGAACAGACTCCGCTGCAGGAACGGCCGCTTCGGCGGGGACAGCGGCTCCGGCGGGGACTGCCGACCCGGTATCCGAAACTTTAGCGCCCCCCCTCCGTTCCCTCGGGGGCAACCGGCGGCAGGTGCTGGTGATCGTCGAGGACGCGTCCACCGCGTTTCTGGATGAGGAACAGTTTGCCTTTTTTACCAAGATACTGGGCGCCGTGCAGCACAGCATGGCGGACATCGCCCTGGTGAACCTGGCCCACAGCCCGGGAATGAGCTTCGGGGCATTGCAGGAGCAGTTCCGTCCCCGGAAAGTACTGCTGTTCGGCGATGCCCTGGCGGAGCTGCCGGCGCAGCGCAACGCGGTGCTGCAGACAACAGAAAAGCTGCCCCTGCTGCGCACCGATACGTTGCAGCAGCTGGAAAGCGACCGGGAACGGAAGCGGCTTTTCTGGGGCGCGCTGAAACTGTTTTTTTCCTGACATACCGGGCCGGCCGCCGGAACTCCCGAACAAGCGGAACGGCCCCGGAACCATATATCTGACCTGATGACCGAACTGATTTTTGCCACCCACAATCCCAATAAGGTAAAGGAGATCCGCTCCCTGCTGGACGCTTCCGGATTCCGGGTGATCAGCCTGGAGGAAGCCGGCTTCACCCGGGAGATCCCCGAGCCGCACGATACGCTGGAGGACAATGCTTCGGAGAAATCGCAGACCATCTTCCGGCTGACGGGGAAGGATTGCTTTTCTGAAGATACCGGTCTCGAGGTGGAAGCGCTGAACGGCGCTCCGGGGGTGTATTCCGCCCGTTATGCCGGCCCTCAGAAATCTGCGGCAGACAATATCCGGCTGCTGCTGCGAAACCTGGAGGGCCACGGAGACAGACGGGCCCGGTTCCGGACCATCATCTCGCTGATCCTGGACGGGAAGGAACACCGCTTCGAAGGCGTCTGCCCGGGCCATATCCTGGAAGCAGCCACCGGCGAAGAAGGCTTTGGCTATGATCCCGTATTTGTTCCCGAGGGAGCGGAGCGCAGCTTTGCCCAGATGACGCTCGGGGAGAAAAACCGCTACAGCCACCGGGCCAGGGCCTTCCAGAAGTTGGAGGCGTTTTTGGCCCCCCGGCCCCCTAAAGGGGGTGAAAGGGTTAAAGGTGAAAGGTAAAAGGTGAAGCTTCATTGAGACCGCTAAAAAATATTAAGCCCGAAATAAACGCGCAGCGTTCACGGAGACCGCTAAAAAAATTTGTGAACGACGCAAACCAGAAACATCAATGTCCAGAATAAAGATCGAGCTTCCGGAAACCTTTTCCTTCAGCACCCACATCCCGGTACAGGTGCGGGATATCAACTACGGCGGGCACCTGGGAAACGATTCCCTTGTCTCGCTGCTGCATGAGGCCCGTATCAGGTACCTGCAGTCGCTGGGCTGCAGCGAGCTGGATGCCTGTGGTACCGGCCTGATCATGTCGGATCTTGCTGTAACTTATAAGGGGGAAGGATTCCGGGGCGATGAGCTGCTGGTGGAGATCGCAGCGGGGGAGTTCAGCAGCCGCGGGTTCGACCTGCTTTACCGGGTCGGCTGCAGGCGGGAAACCGGGACGATCCTCATTGCCACAGCCAAGACGGGCATGTTGTGTTTTGACTATTCCACCCGGAAGGTGGCCGCTCTACCCGGCGAGCTAAGAGAAAAATTAGAGGTGGGGAAGGGCTGAAAACTGGTCCCGCAAAACGGGCCTCTCCGATAATCTCTATCTGCTTGATAGTGGCAAAGCGCTTTTCAGAATTGGAAAGGAAATCATCAAGAGAAACGCCGGTAAGATAACGCTCCACCTCTACAATAGCGTCCAAAACATGTCTGATCCGGACCTCGTCATTTAGCGGACCTCTCATAAATCAATATCTTATCCCTGTCAACAAACGGCTTTATATATCTGGAAAGTCCCTGACTGCTGACAAGATCCACTTTTTTGTGTAATAAATCTTCTAGTTCGGTCTGGTAGGTAAAAAATTTCATTCCTATGGGCTGGCTATGATCCAATTCGACGAGAATGTCCAAATCGCTGTCCATATCTGCCTCATTCCTGGCATAGGAACCAAACAGATAAGCCCTTGTTACCGGTCGCCCGGCAAAAAAACGCTGAAGGGACAATTGATCTGAAGGGCTGAGTTTCATAAGGTAAAGGTAAATAATTTATCATTCCTATCTTCCCGGCCGCCCTGCCCGGCGGGCTAAGAGAAAAATTAGCGGCCAGAGAAGGTTGAATTCGGACGGAAGTTATATATTTGCACTCCTTTTGGCGAGGTAGCTCAGTTGGTGAGAGCGCAGGATTCATAACCCTGAGGTCTCGGGTTCAAATCCCGATCTCGCTACCATTCAACTGGCATTTATATAAAAGACGCATTTTATGCGTCTTTTTTTGTTGTTTTATTTATGACAAGATATGTATCGGTTCATAGTCAACAATCGAATATGGGGGGTTACGCCTCAGCCATTGCGGCCCCAAAGCCCATCATGCTAAGTTGTTGGAACAACTCACATACGGAACGTTGATGCCAAACCATCTCGATCAGTACATCCCTGCCCTGTTAAGACCAGCACTACTTTCTTCTTATGCAAGTACAATTGACGAATAAATTGTCGCGATTAACCGAATCGCGACAAAAATTGTCGCGATAAAAGGAATTGCGACAAAAATAAGCGTAATTTTGTCGCGATAAATAAATCTCGACAATGGCTAAATCAGCAAATTCAGCGAAGGATTTACGGGAAATCGTCCTTACCCTTTCCGTCGAGACAGGCGGACTTTCTATTGGTGCTATTGAAGCCAAATTAACAAACCCTCCTGACCGACGGACCCTGCAAAGGCGTTTAAAGGAATTAATAGTCTCAGGCGAGCTGGTATCCTCCGGAAAAGGACGTGCCACCAGATACGAGCTGGCGAAAGTTGCATCCGTCAGCAATCCGGACACGAACTCCGATTTACTGCCACTGTCCGGACAAGCACGGGAGATCCGGCAATACGTCTCGCAACCCCAACAAAAGCGCCAACCAGTAGGCTATAACCGGAGCTTTCTTGACAACTACCAGCCTAACAGCAGCAGTTACCTGACCAAACAGGAAAAAGAGCGGTTAGCTGGCCTGGGAGTAACCGCCCAGATGAACGCCCCGGCAGGCACTTATGCGAAACAAATTTTACAACAGTTATTAATCGATCTGGCCTGGAATTCCAGCAGGCTGGAAGGGAATACCTATTCCCTACTCGACACACAACGGCTCCTGGATCAAGGAGTGTCGGCCAACGACAAATCCGCGTCGGAAGCCCAAATGATCCTTAATCACAAAGACGCTATTGAATTTATTGTCAATACAGCCGATATCGGCTTTAACCGGTACACGGTCTTAAGTCTGCACGCACTGTTATCCAATAACCTATTGCCTAATCCGGCTGCTTCCGGCAGCCTGAGAACGCACGGCGTGGGAATAGCAGGTTCTGTCTATACGCCTACCGGTACACCCCAGCTTATTGAAGAAATGTTCGAACTGATGCTCGGTAAGGCAGCTCAAATCCTGGATCCGTTTGAGCAAGCCTTTTTTATCATGGTACAGCTCCCTTATCTACAACCCTTTGATGACGTCAATAAGCGAGTATCCCGTTTAGCGGCCAATATTCCTTTGAACAAAAAAAATCTTGCTCCACTGTCGTTTGTGGAGGTGCCAGATACACTTTACATAGACGGATTGCTTGGAGTATATGAATTGAACCGGGTTGAATTACTAAAGGACGTGTTTCTCTGGGCCTACGACCGCTCTGCCAAACAATATGCCGTCCAACGCCAGTCGTTGGGGGAACCCGACCCTTTCCGGATGCAATATCGCGATCTGATCCGTTCTCTCATCTCGGAGATCATTACCGCACCGAATTCAAAAGCGGAAGCGATCCCTATGATTCAGGAGAGGGCTCTCAAGCTGCCGGAAAGCGACCAAGAAAAATTTGTGCAAACCGTAGAAAATGAACTGGTCAGTTTACACGACGGTAACTTCGCGCGTTATTTCGTAACACCATCCCAGTTTAAAAACTGGCAGAAAATCTGGAGTACTATCTAGATGCATCGCTGCGACTCAGCTTAATGTCCTATGACAGGCTACATCAGATAATTCTTTTTAAAAGGCTGCTTCACAAAAGCGGCCTTTTCACTTTAACTTATTCATCCCGCTATTGCTGCTCACCGCTATTGCACGGGTACATATCTCGGATAAAAAAGATACCGTCAAAAGCCCTATTCCATTCGAATTTCTGTGGGTAGTACATGTGTGTAAAGCCTTTTAACTGAAACTGGCCATGATCATCGGAATGGCTTTTGTTAAAGGGCAAAAAATCAACAAATCCGTAGCGGCAGCGGGGATCTATCCAACTTTCAAAACTTCCCTTTTCCGGGCCGGGCACCGGGAACGTTGAATCCCTTTTTTTCATGCAGATATTTGATCAGCCTTGTCTTAGCCAGGTAAGTGGGTGCATCCCCATGATCCTGTTCGCCAAGCATAACCACCCGGGCCGTACCGATGGCTTTACCGATGGCCTCCAGATCTTTGTAGTCTGAAGATGAAGTATCCAGGTTTTCTATTACATGAATGCTTTGCTGAACATACTCCTTTATCGCCTTCTGGCCAAACGCATGAATAAAACTGAAATTGCAGACAGAGAGAAAAATCAAAAATCCGGAGCGCTTAGTCATAAAACGAAACACTATTATCCGATCATAATAAGTTACACTGAGAGATAAGGCAATCGTTGCTTTACCCACCTCGCCGGTCCCATCCGCTATGGGATCCAAGTCGTCCTGCCATCATGTACAAATCTAACATAAAATGTAATATTTGCACAAATCACTCCTCCATCTCCACGCTTACCCGGATGGCGCGGAGACCGCTGACACCCTGGAGGTCTTCCAGCTCGAGATATTCGAGATCGTCCTGCAGCATCTTTTCTTCGCGGAGGTAATGGATATAAGGCAGGTACTCGTCTGCATCCTTTTTGTTGAAATATACCAGCGCGATCTTGCCCGGCTGGGTCAGCCGTTCCCGGGTATTGCGGATATGCACCTTGTCGATCCGCTTTTTGACGACCTGGTACCGGATGTTATAGGCGCCTTCCACATCCAGCCTTCTTTCGTCGTTGCGAAAGCTGATGTCGATAGGGCTGGTGTGCACAAAGATGAGCTGGGTGGTCAGCAGGGTTCGGGGCATTTCCGCCTGCAGCCTGTGGGTGATGCGGGCGATCTCGGCCATGGAACGGATCTGCCAGAGCCGGAGGTTTTTCAGGTACATGGGGTTAAACGGCTTTACCGGCAGGATGGACTGACCGATATAGATATCATATTCGACGCCGTCGGTGCGTATCTTTTCAAAATAATACGGATATATCTTTTGCAGCTCTTTGCCCGCCTGCTCAAAATAATTGTCCAGCGCCGTATTGATCAGCTGTATGGACCTTTCCAGCTCCTGACGATGCGTGTGAACCGATCCTTCCAGCTCGTCGACGGCAGCCATGTACCGGTCGATCAGCCCGGAAACGTCTGTAGTAGTGTTCCGGAGCTGTAACAGGAAGTCGTTGGCTTCAAACTGGAGAAAATCCTTCAGCCGCATCTCCTCATCGGCCGAGAGGTAACCTTCGTTCCGCTGCAGCCACTTGTTGCAGCGAAACAGCAGCTCGTCGATCAGTCCGATGGGATGAGCGGCCCTGATCTGCATCAGGGTTTCCTTCAGCAGCTCAAAATGGTGCTGCATGTCCTGCTGCAGGGCGTGATTGCGTTCCACCGTGGAGTTACGGATATCGATGGCCCCGTACAGGGGATAAACATCCCTGAAGATGATCTTTTCGAGATGGGCACTTTTTCCCGGGCCGGACTCCTGCTGCATATAGTTCCACGCAGCCTCCCTGAACCGCCATTCCACCGGCTGCTGCAGCGAGGTGAACTTTTCCTTGATCACCCTTTCGAGCCGGGCGTTGAATACTTCTATATCGCGATCCAGCAGCTGTGAGATCACCGGCACAGCAGGCTCCAGCCTGGCCAGCACCGCCTTGTCCAGCACATGCGGCTGCCGGCTGTGGATCTCGATGGCCCCCGCCAGGGTGGCATTATGAAAGACGGGCAGAAAAGCAAAGGATCTCACCCCCGCCGCCCGCAGGGCATTCAGAAAAGGATAGTCCTTCCGGTCAAGGGCTTCCAGGTCCTCGAAAAAAAGCACCCTCGGCCGGGTAATATATTCATCCGCCATATCCAAGTAAACCTGCTTGGATATACCGTTGGCCATTCCCTCTTTTAACAGGATGCTGTGCTGGCGTTCATTATCGTCGATCACCAGCTTCCCGTTTACCCGGAAAAACGGCAGCAGCCCGAATTCGATATCCCGGTTGCCCGCCAGCGCTTTCAGGGAAGTGATGATTTCCCCGTAGCAGATCTCCTCCGCCAGCCCGCTGGGGTTGAGCACAGTGCTTTTGATCTCCTCGAGTATATGCGTAGCCGTAACATCCGACAGGCTGATCACCGAGAAGCCGGTAAACGAAAACATGCTCAGCGGCAGCAGCCGCTGCAGCTCGGCCAGGTTCTCCTCGCTGAAGAATCCCGGCGCCAGCCTTTCCACCGGCAGCTCCGGCAGGGGGCCGCTGGCCGTGATCTCCACGAAGTCAATGTTGATGTTTACCTTGCAATAACTTCTCAGCCCTGTTTCCGGATCCATATGCGAATGCACCATTTCGGTATTCAGCGATACGTCCACGTTATACAACCGCTTCAGCAGGATGGTATAAAACAGGTTCAGGTGCTTCTTTTTCGATTTCGGGGGCCCGAACTTCGGCGGCCCCGACTTCGGCATCCCCGAAGATATGCGACGCACCAATCCGTACAGACCGTCTGTCCCGCAGACGATGCAGGGCACCACCGGTACGCTGACGGCCCAGAGGGTCTGCTTTTCATCTGCGATGGGCGTATACAAAAGGGTGAACAGCATCTCCAGCAGCTCCCGGTACTCTCCTATCTTCTCAAGGGGAATGGGTTCGCGGATGTCGGGATAAGCCAGGAACTTATCCAGCGCCTGCCGGAAAAATTTCTTTCGCGTTCCTTCCTCTTCAGACAGGCGCTGCTCGAGCACCTTCAGGAAAGGAGCAAAAGAGAATACGGTATTGATCTCGCCCTTATAAAGGGCTTCTAACCCCAAAGGCAGCAATTCGAATTGCATGACAGGATCGTTTTTTCGATGTTTTTTTTCAATCAACAGGCTTACGGACCGGCGGCTTTCTTTTCCGCCTGCCGCATTAAAACCGGAAGCCAAACCGGATATAGGGATACCACCCTTCCGGGGAATAGCCCATTACAAAGCTCACCAGCGCCATCTCTGCGGGGGCAAAGTACAATCCCCCGCCCACGCCCTGGTGCCAGCGCTGTGAAGCCTCCTCCTTCTGCCACACGCGGCCCACATCGTAAAAACCCCGCAGACCCAGCTGCCCCGGCAGGATGTAGCCGTTGAAGGTGGCCAGCTTTATCCGCAGCTCAAGGTTGTTATACAACATGCCGGTACCGGCAAAGCGGTATTTCCGAAACCCAAGCAGGTTGTCCTGCCCGCCCAGGAAAAGCGACTGATAAAATGCAGGTTTCCCCAGCATAATTCCTCCGCCGATCCTCTCCCCGATCACGAGCGTACCTTTCAGGTTAATGCTTTTGTACAGGGCGGCTTCTGCCGTCAGCCGGCCATAATCGCCGGCAGCCTGGTTGAGGCCGGCAAAGCCCGAGAGGGCGACATTCACATAGGTTCCCCACTGCGGGATCAGCGTGTTGTTCCGCCGGTCGCTGACAAAATTCAGCAGCAGGCCGGCATGAGCTTTTGCCTTGCCCAGCACAGCGCTGTCGTAGGTACCGGTGGCTCCGGAAGTCCGGGTAAAACGGTTTTTGTTCTCCGAGCTGTCGTACCGGTAATACTGAAAAGCCGGACCGATGGAAAAATAAGCTCCCGACGCCGTTTTGAACCGGAGCGCCGTCTCCAGCTCGTACAGGTCGAACCGCGCCCGGTAATAACTGATGGTGTGGGATTTATCATACACGCTGTTGTTGCCCGTTCCGAAAAAGTTCTGCGTATTATCCGGCGCCATGATGTTGACCGCTGCGGTAATATCGGCATGACCCAGCGCCTCAATCCATTCACCCTTGTAACGGGCGCGATAGGCGCGGGTGGCAAAGGCATGCGCCAGGGTAAGCTGCTGCATACCGGCATAAGGCGTCTTGCGGAACCCTCTTTGGGTAAAACGGACGCCGGCGCCGAGCATCAGCCCGTCGTCACGGTTATAGCCGCCCGTCAGCAGCGGCATCGCCACATTGTAAGGGTTGGTGGACACAATAGCCGTGTTGGCGCTGTCGGCCGAAAGCTTTGTTTTGACCCGGCGCTCCTCCGCCCCTGCGAACGCCGCCGTGCCCGGCGGTCCGTACACGTGTATCCGGTGCCGGCTCTCCTCAACATCATAGGCCTTGCTGCCCTGCCCGCCCACGATACGCAGCCGTATGGAGGTGGTATTGCGGATCGTCACCTTATCGTCTCCCCCTGCGACAAAAAGCCGGATCTCGCGGGTGACGCCGGGGTCGAAAATCCTGGCAAAGGTGATCTGCTCCGGCAGGCCCTTCTTTGATATCTTCCGGATCACGAGCGACAGCCGTCCGTCCGCGGTATCGGTAAAGGTTACCTGCTCATTTTTATCGGAGGTCTGTATGTCAACAATGCGGTTCAGAAAGCGGTAGTAGCGGGCGGAGGCTTCCGGCAGCGCGTCGCGCCGCTGCTTCAGCTTTGCCAGCAGCTCGTCGTGCCGTATAGCGTAATCGGTATCCGGGAGGCTGCGCAAAGCGGCTTCCAGCACCGAGTCCGTCATGGTCGCCACAAAAGCGCGGGTCGCCTCCATCCAACGGGGATAGGAAAGCTGGTTCAGCAGCCAGCTGTTCAGCTGATGGCCGTTGAAATAAAAAGTGCCCACATCCCTTATCCGCCCTTTAAAGCCCTGAAGTTTGGGGGCGATCCATTTCCGGGAAATGACGGAAGGGATGAGACCTTCATTGGTATAAAACACCTGGTCCCGGTCCCGGGGAACCGGTATATAATGCTTCCCCTTTCCGTCCAGTGTATCCACCCAGCGCCACTGATCGTCATGCCGGTCCCAGTCCGCTATCAGCAGGTCCAGCAGGCGAGCCCGGAAAAACAGGAGGCTGTCCACCGTATTGTCGTTATCCTCGCGGAGCTTTCCATACATCTTGGGCGTATTGTCCGAGTTGCCGAGCGGCTCTCTTTGCTCTAATAAACAAACGGTACGGGCGAAAGTTTTTTCATAGACGCCCAACGCCTTGTCGGGGGCCACCCAGCCGATGACGGGACGGGTATGCGGGATCCCTGCAGCATCCGCAAGCGCCGGCACCACCAGCGCGGAAAAAGGATGCTGGGCCGACATGTTATCGCCCACCCAGTCTTTGGCAAAGGTTTCCCGCAACTGCTCCGGCAGGATCGCTTCGGGGTATTTTTCCACGCTACGCAGCACCCATTCCCTGTCCTGCTTATCCACGAGGCGAAGGGAGCGGGTCTGGTGACCTCCTCCTCTTTTTTCCGGCACAAGCCCCCCTTCGACCTGCGATATCCGGATCACGGGCAGCTTCGCCGGGGCGGCCCACTCCTTCCGGTAATTTTCGCCGAACAGAAAGCGGTGCATGCCGCTCACGCGGTCGTAGCCCGGATGTATCCTGACCATCACACTATCCGTATCCACGGCCGCATAGGCGGAATCCTCCTGCTTTTTCACCGGCACATAGGGCTCCGTATAGCTGAAAACAGGAGCCACTCCCGTATCTCCGTCCAGGTAGTAGGTAAACCGCAGGGCGTTGCCTTCCAGCAGGTCTGCGGTTACATATCCCTGGTTGGCTTTTGCAAAGAGAGAGTGCTTCCCTTTCCGGGCATAGGCGTGCTTGGCGCCCGCCCCGCTCACCACCTGCAGCTGTTTGTTCTTTATAAACTGCAGTCCGTGCTCATGGCCGGCGGCATGGACCAGGTTAGGAGCTTCTGCAAAAGCGCCGTCGATGCGGCGGATCATATCCCGGTACAGCGGATGCTTCAGGTCTTCCGGGTTGGTAAAGACGGTGCGCAGGAAGGGATAGAGCGATCCCACACCCGGCAGGGGCAGGTACAGATTTTTATTAAGCGCCGTCAGGGGAAAAAGATGATCCTTCCAGGAAAATTTTCCTCCGTGCTGACCGTAGCTCTGAAAGGGGTGATGCGCCGCCAGCACGATCACCTTATAGCGATCGTCATAGGCCATACTCTCGAGGCTGGAGATCACATCGTCCTTGGTCCGGCAGTCGCAGTCCGCTTCGGGGTTGGCTTTGTCAAAAGGGAACAGCCACCATTCCGAGTCAAAGGCAATCACCGTAAGACTGTCCGTCAGCGATATCTCCACCGGCCCCGGGCAGCCGTCCGGCGGCACGAGCTTCAGCAGCGAATCGTGCTGCGACGCGAGATAAGCCCATTGCTGCCTGATCTTGGCCAGACCCTGCGGACCCATCCTGTCCCAGTCGTGGTTGCCGGGGATAAAATACACCGGCGCCCCGGCAGCGCGCATGGGGCGGAACTGGGACTGCAGGATTTTTTTTCCGGCTTCTTCCGTTTTGCTGCCGGGCAGGCCCATGCCGCGGGGATACACGTTGTCTCCCAGGAAAAATACGCTGGTCCTGTTCCTAAGCACATGGGCGGCCGCATCGTCGATAACATGATGCTGCTGGGGATCCATCTCGCCGGCATCGCCAATGAGAATCATCCTGTATTTGATGCTGTCCTGTGCCAGGGCCGGCAAAGACAGGGCGATCGACAGGAGGGCCGCAAGCGCATAACGCAGGTACATCACGAGGGTTTTCTGTAGGTAAACATCAAAATATTTCCGGGCTCCGATTTGCTCCCTTCATTGGAAATGTAGAGATTCCCCTCCCGGTCAAAGGCCATGCCTTCCGGCTGGTTGAACCCGGAACGCTTAAAGGGATAAACGCCTTTGACCCGGAACTGCGGATCGGCCACGATCAGCAGTTTGTTGACCGAGGACAGGATATACCATTCCCCGGTCAGCGGATGCAGCGCCAGGGCCGAGGGACGAAGGGCGCTTTTTTTACCGCCGCTCCGCTTTTCCACCTCGGCCGCGGGGATATGAAAATTGCCGTCCGCACTCAGGCTCCCGTCGGGTGACAGGCGGAAAAAGTAGCCGGTTATCCCTTCTTTGTCTGTCTTACACTGTTTACAAAGCACGGCCAGCCGGTTATCCTCCCCCGCCGCAGACAATCCTTCGTACTCTCCTTTGGGCAACAGTCCCGCGCTTTCCCGGGCAGCGGCGCCGCTTTTCCCCTGCACCACATCCAGCGGGAAGCTGAACAGCGTGCCGTCGCTCCGCAGCAGCACTACCCGGCCGTTGCAGATGGCTACATCCTCATAGTCGCCTTTGGGACCGAAGGTATAGCTGTGCCAGGTCTTCGTTGCCGGGTTCCCGTAAAAGAGCTTTCCCGCTTCGTCCTGCTCGGCATAAAAGATATCTGTGTTTCCATTATTGAAGTCGATACCGGAAATCTCGAGCAGCTCATCCGGCATCTTATAACGGACGGGGGAAGTAAGGTCGTAGCCGGGAGGATTGGCAGCGGACTGCGCGGGAGCGCTGCAGGCCGGGCACAGTGCAAAAGCCGCGCTCAGAAATAAAAACAGGGAAGCGGTGATCTTAAACATGGGTCAGCAGTTTTTCCTGTGGTGAATGTAAAAGCCGGCTGATCGCCTCCTGGGCCCGTATCCGGGGGGCGCCGTCGTCTGCGCCGACCGGTATGTTGTTCAACCCTTCGTCGATATACACGGCCTGCACGTTGTCGCTCAGCTGCAGCTTTAGGATCTGCTTCAGCCCGCTTTTGATCGCTTCGTCATGCACGGGAAAGCAGACTTCGATACGGTGATGGATATTGCGGTTCATCCAGTCGGCCGATCCGAGGTAAAGCTCTTCCGTACCGTTGTTATGAAAGCAAAAGATACGGCCGTGCTCGAGGTAGCGGTCCACGATGCGGGTAACGGTAATGTTGTCGCTGAGACCCGGGACGCCGGGCATTAGGCAGCAGATGCTGCGTACGATCAGCCTGATCTTTACTCCCGCCGCCGAGGCGGCATAGAGACGGTCGATGAGGGATCTTTCCTCCAGGTTGTTGAGCTTTACCGTGATGCGGCCCTCTCCCCCGTTGCGGGCATGCCGGATCTCCCGGTCGATCAGCGCATCAAACCGCTCCTTCAGGTTGAACTGTGCAACGATCAGGTGCTCAAACCGGAGCGATGTGGCGGCTTCCGGGCGCTCCCGGAGCGTCAGGAAGCCAAACAGCCCGTAAAGCTCCTGCAGCATCGGCTGCCGGGCGGTAAGCAGGATATGATCGGTATAAAACGCGGCGGTATCTTCATTGAGGTTGCCGGTTCCCAGCAAGCCGATGAACTTTTGCTGCCCGGCGCTCCGCAGGGTCAGCAGGGCCACCTTGGCATGTACTTTCAGACCGGGGATGCTGTAGATGATCCGTACGCCGGCCTCCTTCATCTTTTTGGCCCATTTCAGGTTGTTGGCTTCGTCGAACCGGGCTTTGAGCTCTACAAAAACCGTTACGCTTTTCCCGTTCAGCGCGGCGGTCATGAGCGCCTGCGCAATCCTGGATTCCCGGGCGATGCGGTAGAGTGTGACATACACCGCTTCCACCTCCGGCAGCTGGGCCGCTTCGTTGAAAAAGCGGAGTATGGTGTCATAAGACTGGTAAGGGGAATGCAGCATCATGTCCCCGCCCAGCAGGCGGTGCAGTAAAAAAGGCGCTTCCTCCTGAGGCGGACCGGCCGGCGGCCAGGGCCGCTCAAAGAGGGCAGCATCATCCAGCGGCAGACTGCTCAGGTCCCTGAGATGATGATAGGCGCCCCCTTCTATCATACCCGCGCCGGACAGCTGCAGGGTCTCGGTCACCCACAGCAGCGTACGGAGGGGAATACCCGGCTGGTAAAGAAAGCGGGTGGCCAGACCCAGGTCGCGCACGGCGATCCGGGCGGCGATCTTCCCGGCAAGGTCGCCCGCATATTCGTCTCTCAGGTCCAGCTCGGCATCCCGTGTGACCTTGATGTTGTAGATGCCCTGTATGTGCTCCCCGGGCAACAGCGCCGGGAGGCATAACCGGATGATGTCCTCGATGAAAAGCACATAGACATTCCCTTTATCCTTTGCGGCAAAGAAGCGCGGAAGCTCGCCGGAAGGCACCGTTACCAGGAACAGGCCTTCGCTCCCGTTTTCCCGTCCGGTCCGCACCACCATGTACAGCTGGTTGTTCCGGGGAAACACCGGGGCGCCGTTTACCAGATCGGCGACCGTCATAAAAGCCGCGATACGGCTAAAGAAATACGATCTTGCCTGGCGGTGCACCGCGACAGGGAGGGGAACATCGTAGAGGATATGGATGTTCTTTTCACGGAAGGCCGGGATCAGCTCCTCCCGGAGGATGCGGCCGAACAGCTGCTGCTGGGCGGCAATCATCCCGTTCACCTTATCCAGGGTATCCTGGTCAAACGGGTATGCATCGATATCTTTCAGCGCCATCAGCACCGGCATGCGCACCCGGTAAAATTCATCCAGGTTGGAGGAAAAGACGGAAAGAAATTTCACCCGCTCCATCAGGGGAAGATCCTTGTTCCGTGCCTCCTGCAGCACGCGGCCGTTAAAGGAAAGCCAGCTGGCGTCGCGCTGAAAATAACGGGTATCCATATTCAGATAATTCCATGGGTATGGGCTACGGCAGCAATGATAAAGGCGATCACCGAGGCGATCAGGCCGTACATGAATACATTATAGGCGATGCGCAGCAGCCTGTATTTGCGGGAGAGCACGCGTCCCTGGGCGTATACATCGCGGATAAGACTGCCGTACAGAAAGTCCCGGTCGTTCATCAGCCTGTTCATGCCTTCGCTATATTCCTCGAAGCTCATCCTGTAAAAGTTTCCGAAGAAAAGCAGGTTTACCCTTTTTGCATCGAGGTCCTCCCGGCTGAACCGGCCGCCCGAAACTTTGGGGGTTGCCGCCAGGATAGAGAATACGATGGCCAGCACGCATACCACCAGCAGCAGCGTGGCCGGCAGCATGAAGTGGGGATATTCCTCCAGCTTCCGGAAAAGTACGCTCAGCAGCACCGAAATGATGATGGAGTTGGTAGAGATCATGATATGGGCTTTCCGGTCTGCCATATCGCTCAGCTTCTGGTGGTTGCCTGAGCTGATGCGGAAAACGGTTTCGATACCGCGGTCGGGCCGCTTTTCCCCCTTTTTTCCCGACGCGGTCCCGGCGTCGGCCGGCACTCCGTTGCCGCTGACGCCGGACAACACGGCCTTTTCTGCCGCTCCCTCCGCCGCCTTTTGCTCCAGCAGCTCGATATTCCGGCGTTTCTGCGGACCAAGGAGCTCCCGGCAGTAATCTGTATGATAATGATGATCGCTCAGGAAACGGATGGTGCCGAGCCGCCAGTCTTCCTTGCTGATCTTGTGCTGCTGCAGGGTCTCGGCTTCCCGGCGCATGAGCTTGTTACAGGCGGCAAACCCGTCCGTGCCCAGGTGAAAGAGATCGGCATCGCATACGATCTGCTCGGGCAGGGTGGCAGGCTGCTGGGGGATACGGGTGGCCAGGATACAGTCCTGCACCCGCTTTATCTGTGGTTCCGGAATCTGCAGCTCCCGCAGGAACTGCGCGGCCATTTCCGCACCCCGGTCTTCGTGACCCTTGCCGCTCCCATCGCCCGTATAATAGCCGGTATCGTGAAACCAGCAGGCGGCCATGACGACGAAAAGATCCTCATCGTTCAGCCGGTAATGATGGGCGATACGGACTGCAGCGGAGACGACATTTTCGGTATGCTCAAGCGTATGATAGACAAAACGGCCCTGGTCGTTCAGACGGTAAAAAGCCCGGACATGCTGCCGGATCTTATCCAGCGCAGCTACCAAGGCAGCGTTTCCGGCCATTTCGGGAGGAGAAGAGGTTGTGCCCTCCTTAAAATCTGTCATGGAAGGTTTCTGGTTTACAGCTTCTTGTTTCGATAGTCTAAGGTCTTAAAGTTTAAAGGCTAAAGTCGATCTGCCTGGAATGAAACCTTAGAAGTCAGACCTTAAACTTTAAACTTCGTGAATATAAAGGTACCGCAAAACCGGATTTATACCTCGGAGGTGGGAGAAAAGGTCGGTGGAGGCGGTGAAAAGATCGGTAAATCCCGGTCAGGTTGCCTGGTCCAGGGGGATCACTTCGTACACAGGGCTGAAGAGATAGGCTTTTTTTGTTTTCACCTCTATGCAATGATAGCGTTTGCGGAGGCGCTGCATCCGGCGGAAAATGCGGCCGTCGGGAGTACGGAACAGGGCCCCTTCCGGCATTTCCTCCACCAGCACGCGGCCGTGGTTGTCCCGGTCATAACGCCGCAGCACCCGGATCAGCTCATCGTCGGAGCAGGAGGCTGCCCGGGGATTCTTTATGTAGGACCGTACCGCCGCTTCCACATCGGAGGGCAGGCAGCCGCAGCCCAGGAAGGGCGACAGCAGCTCCCGGTAGATGGCCTTCCACTCCCGTCCGTGGGGGGACACGCTGTGCCCGTAACGGGTAAAGGCCACCAGGTGGGCGATCTCATGGACCAGCGTCAGCAGAAAATTATAGGGGTTAAGGTTGCCGTTGACCGTAATGCGGTGCCCCTGCCAGTGGTCGGGGTGGCGGTAATCGCCCAGCACGGACTGCCGTTGCCGGGTAATAGTGAGATGTACCTTATGATCGATAAGGTAAGGGGCGATCTTGGCATAAGCGCCCTCAGGCAGATATTCTGCGAGGGCCGGCAAGGGAACTTCCTGGTGTGGCACGTCTGCAAATAAGCGCGGTAAATTTCAGGATTTTCACGGGAATTACCTATGCTTTTTTGTTTCCCGGAGGTTATTTTTTTATTCCTCCGGACCGGCGTCTTCCTCTCCCCCTCCTTCGTCGATCCGGCTGCCCGGTTTCCGGATAAGACTGGTGGTTTCCAGCACGGTATACAACACATACAGAAAGAAGAACAGCAGGATGGTACCCTTGGTCAGATGTCCCCGGTAGAGGTACACATAGGTCACCACGGCGGCCAGGCAGATCAGCAGCTTGATGAGGGTGGAGAGGTATACCATGCGGATAAAAACATGGTTGCTCTTTACCCCGATCGCTTTCCGGTTATAATAATAGGAGATAAAGGTGGCCAATGCCAGTAGGATGTTTCCCGTAAGCCCCACGATATTTTCAATGCCCCATCTTTCCAGGACGTGAGAGTAAGCTATTCCGATACCGTTAATAAGACAAAAAACGATAATGAGCTTAACATAAAACTTATCCATTCCGCTTGCCGGTGCTTTGATGATTTCCTGCAAAAGTACGGCGAATGGCTTTAACAGGAAAATCAGCCGGAAAACGGGGGCCTCCGCTGCAGTTCTACTCGGCCAGCAACCCGTTCATAATGGCCCTGAATTCGGCCTTGAACTGCTCATAGTACTTTCCCGTGGCCGGACCGTTGAGCCCGCTGTGCAGCTTCCGGACATATCCCTGCCGGTCTATAAAGATGGTGGTGGGAAAGATGCGGATGGCTACCGGCAGCTCCGGAAATACCTTCCGGGTAAGGGCGGTATCGGATGCGGCTACCCCCGAAAACAAGACCGGATAAGGTATATCGAAACGGTTGAAAAAGGACTGCAGCGCCTGTTTGGATGCCGTAAGGTCGGGCGTTCTTTCAAAATCAATACCGATAAATTCCACGCCCCGCTGACGGTTTTCCCGGTAATACTCGGTAAAGAACGGGGTTTCGTCCATACAGTTGGGGCACCAGGAGCCCAGGATCTGGATCACCGTCACCTTTCCCAGAAAAGCGCTGTCTGTCAGGGAAACGGTACGGGAGCTCCGCATGTCCTGAAGCCGGAACTTCAGCTTTACCGTTCCGGGCGGGATATCGCTCACCGCATAGGCCGCAGGAAGGGAATCGAATACTTTCTTTTGCGCGGACCAGGGCGCCGCCTCGCTGTTGATGGAGTACAGACGTCCGTCCGACAAGACATTGGCGCTGTCTATCCGGGCGGTAAACAAAAGCGCATGCCCGCCGTCAAAACCCGAGAGCTTCATCGTATCGCCGCTGACCACACCCTGCAGGTAACGGAAATCTCCCGAAGGGGTCATAAAGGTTCCGCTGAGCTGGTTGCCGTTTTGCTGAAAGAGGCCAATGGCTTTGGAAATATCTTCTTCGCCGGGAAAAGACACTTCCCAGCTACCGGATATATCCTGCGCAGGTTTTGCATAGGCGGGCAGTCTTGTGCTGTCGCCCGGCACGGCATGGAAAGGCATTGTTTCCAGCCGGTTGCCGTAGTTTTTGGTCCAGGTACCCTGCAGGCTGCCGTCGGTATTGATCTTAGCGGCGAAATAAGAATCAAAAAAAGGCATACGGATAAACACGGAATCGTCCCGGAAAAGGATACTGTCCACCCGCATGCGCTCATCTGCATTGAAGATAGCGATCACGGGCCGTCCTGCGGTGTCCGCCACCTCAAAATTGAAGACCACCTGCTGCCCGTCGGCACGCTGCAGCGCCGCCCTCCAGATGCCGTGCTGCAAACCGGGTCCGTTCTCCGTACAGCGTACGGCAAATAACAGGACGCCCGGCAGCCCTATGGCCCAAAGCGCTTTTCGCAGGAAGCTTCTTGCTGTTATCATGATCTGCATTTTATTCCGCTAATTTACGTCAAACCACAGCGATGTGGTCAGCACGTCGGCGCCCTGATCGGCGACGGCCTGCCGGTATCCTTCCTTGTTCAGCGACTGCTCCGTTCCCGGGTAGATAAACCGCAAAGGCATCTTGCCGTTCAGTACGCCCGCCACGGCGGGTTTCAGCTGCGGGTAGTCCAGCCTTCTCCATTCGGCAAAAGCCTCCAGCCCCTGTCCGAAAAGCGCGATCCATTTCTGCACGCCGATCGACTTTTTAAAATTACCCGGATCATACTGCAGGGCCGGCTGCGACAGGTATTTATCGATCGCGCCCTGATCAATATTATGCTGCTGCAGCGATGCGGTTACCGCCGCTTTATACAGGTCGGCCGCGTTTTCAGCGGTAAAGCCCCGCGCCGCCGCCTCGGCCCGGTCGAAGAGCACCTCGGCATAGCTCATGATGACCGCCGGGGCCGTCTCGTCCAGGAAGGCCGCTCCGGGCCTGGAGGTCTTGGTGAACCCCAGCTCGCTGGCTTGTCCCACCAGTAAACCATTGGGAATACCGACGTAGGTCTGCGGTGTGGGATCCTGTGTGGGGGCGGCATACACGGGCAGGCGGGGGTCATTCAGCTGAAACAGCCGGTCTACGATGGTCTTGCTGATGCGGTAATCGTCGCGGGTCAGAAACAGCTCGGCCAGCGGGTTATCGTTGGGCGGCGTATTCTGATATTTCAATTCGGCGCTTTCACTGTTGCTGCCGATGTAATTCCCGCCGGCGTCTGCCATGCTTTTTATCACCGCTGCAGCCTTCTCCGGCTCCCGGTCCGCTATACGAAGCGCAATGCGCAGACGCAGGGAGTTATCCAGCTTTTTCCACCGTGCGATATCCCCTCCGTAAATGATATCCCCTTCTACCGGCTTTCCGTCCGCATCCAGGCTGTCCTGCGCGGTTTTCAGGTCGCTCAGCAGGCCCTCGTAGACCTTCTGCTGGGTATCATATCCGGGGGTGATGTTTTCGTCTATCTGAATGGACTCGGAATAAGGAATATTGCCGTAAGCATCGGTAAGCAGGCAATACATCCATGCCCGCAGGATCAGGGCCACGCCTTTGTAATTGGGGTTGTCTTCCGCTCCGGCCAGATCGATGATCTTGTCCAGATTTACGATGCTGCCGGAGTACAGATCTGTCCATAAATCCTGGAAATCGCTGTTGGAAAAAATATACCGGTCCTGGTCCGTATACTGTATGGCCGCCCAGTATTGCACAAACAGGTTGGAGGGGTTGGTGCCGCCTACATTCCAGTATACATCGGCGGCGGTTTTTGTGGCGCCGGTCAGCAGATAGGAAGGCTGGGGATGCTCCACGGCATTGGGATTGGTATTGATCCCGGCGAGCTCCTTTTTGCAGGAAGAGAACGTCAGCAGAAATGCAAACCCCGCGAGGACGGTGAGAAATCTATAGGATGTCATGACTTAAAATTTAACGTTAATGTTCACCCCCAAGCTGCGAACGGTCGGCAGCGCCAGGTCTTCGAGCCCCTGGCCGTTTCCGGTGTTGAAGGCCGTTTCAGGATCGATGTTGGGGACATGCTTGCTGATGATCCAGAGGTTGCGGCCCACCAGCGAAACGGCGGCGCTCTGTAAACCCAGGGAATGGATAAACGCGGCTGGCAGCTCGTACCCCAGCCTTACCTCGCGCAGCTTTACAAAAGAGGCGTTGTAGATAAAAGCTTCGTCCACGTTGGTGAGACTTTTATAATAATCCTGCGCGGATATGATAACGTCATTTTGCTTACCGTCGTCATGCACACCTTTGAAGATCATACCGTCGTCATGCACGGTAGCGCCCCCCGGCGCCGTGCCGCCTTCGGGAAGCGGAACAGCCGCATGGTTGTCGTCGTCCCCGGGATAATAATACCGCAATCCCCCGTGCGCGGCATCCCGGCCGGGCAAAGTGGAAGCCAGCACACCCGTGTATGTTCCGGTGCTGTTGGTGCTGGAATAAATAGAGCCGCCGACACGGGCATCCACCAGGAAGCTCAGCTGAAAGCCGTGCCAGGAAAAGCTGTTGTTGATGCTGCCCAGCCAGTCCGGGGTAAATTTGCCCAGGTATTTTTTATCGGGGTCCACCACCGGCCTCCCGCTCTGGTCCACCATGATCTCCCCATTATCGTTCCGTTCGAAGGCGGTACCGAATAAGGTGCCGTAAGGCTGGTCGATAGCCGCCAGCACCTGCACGGTGCCGTCGGAACCCAGCACATAGCTGTTCAGCCGTCCTGCTTTATCCAGCGATACCACCTTACTGCGGTTGGCCGAGTAGTTGGTCATGATGTTCCAGGTAAAATCACCGGTTTGCACCGGCGTTACGTCCAGCTCCACCTCCAGCCCCTTGTTGTTGATCTTCCCGCCGTTGATCAGCTTTTGCTCATACCCGGTAGCAGGACTTACATCTACGGCCAGGATCTGGTTAAAGCTGTTCATGTTATAGAAACTCAGATCGAGGTGAAGCCGGTCGTGGAAAAAGCCCGCTTCCGCACCCGCTTCCACGGAGGTGGTCTGTTCCGGTTTCAGGTCAGGGTTGAGATCAATGGATCCGGCATGAAGCTGCGGATCGGTATCAAAAGGCGTGGTGAAGCCGTAGGTATTGATCAGCTGGTACGCGCTGGTAGCCTTCCCTACCTTCGACCAGCCGCCCCGCAGCTTGATGAAATTAACCCGGTCGCTGGTCATGTGCAATGCTTCGCTTAAGATAAAGCTGCCGTTTACCGAAGGATAAAAATAAGACAGGTTCTCTACGGGAAGCGAGGACGACCAGTCGTTACGGGCCGTCAGGTTCAGATAAGCATAATGCCGGAAACCGATCTGCGCCGACGAAAACAAGCTGTAGGTCTTCAGCTTGGTATAATAATTATTGGACACCAGCGGCACGCGGGAGTTGTTGAGGGTATAGACGCCGGCTACGGCCAGCTGAGGCGCCCGCTGATCATTATTTTCCGTGGTATTGGTGCGGATATTGCCACCGCCCAGGATATCCAGGCTGAAGTCGTCGCTCAGCTGCCGGTTGTAATCCAGCCGGCCTTCGGTATTGTTCTCATTGACGATGTAGGTATCTTCCCCGTAAGATCCGTAAGGCGCTCCCTTGGTGTCGAAGGCCACTTTCATCTTGCGGCGGTCTGCATAGTAGTCGTTCCCCGTCAGGAAGGAGGCTGTCAGGTCTTTCGTGATCTGGTATTTCAGGTTTACGTTCCCGATCAGGCGGTTACGCTGCTGGGCCACGGTATTGTTATAGGCGATAAAATACCGGTTGCTGTAATAAAGGTTGTTCCAGTTGATAAGGCTGCCTTCTTTGTAGAGCTGGTACAGCTTGTCCATGTCCACCTGGCGGCCGAACCAGGTAAACTGCAGCATGGTGCTGGTTTCCCTCAGGCCGCTGCCGCCGGGCAGATTGGGCGCATCCCTGCGGATATAATTGGCCATGACATCGAGGGACAGCTTCGGCGTGATCTGATAGCCGGCATTGACCAGGAAGGAATTCCGCTCCTGCGCCGTATTGGGAATCACCCCGTGCTGGGACATATTGTTATACGAAAAACGGAAGTTGTACTTGTCGCCCGATCCCGCAAAAGCGATTTCATTATCCAGCTTGTAGCCCGTCCTGAAAAAGTCCTTCACATTATCCGGATGGGGCACAAAAGGCACTGCCTTGCCCCCGGAGAAAAACTGGGGGATCAGGCGGCCGTCCATCGGCGGGCCCCAGCTTTCATCCACCGCATCATTGACGCCTCCGCCCGCGCCGTCCACATAGCTGAATTTTCCGCTGGAGCCCTGTCCGAACACATTCTGATAAGAGGGCAGCACCAGCAGGTTAGAGAGGGTGGTATTGGAGTTGAGCGTTACGCCGAGCCCTTTCTCGCCTTTGCCGCTTTTGGTCTGGATCAGGATCACACCTGCCGCCGCCCTCGACCCGTATAATGCTGCGGCATTGGGCCCTTTCAGCACGGAAACGGAGGCGATATCGGAGGGATTGATATCGGCAATGGCATTTGAAAAGTCACGGGAGGCTTCCGGGTCCCTGTCGCCCCCGGTGCCGCCCAGGAACTGGGTGTTGTCTACCGGCACCCCGTCGATCACAAACAGCGGCTGGTTGTTTCCCGAAATGGAAGTTTCCCCCCGGATGATGATGCGGGAAGAGCCCATATCGCCCTGGGAGTTGGTGACATTGACGCCGGCCACCTTCCCCGAAAGCGCATTGACCAGGTTAGGCTCCCTGGCTTCGCTGATATCTTTTGTCTTGAGCTCCTGTACCGAGTAGCCGAGCGATTTTTTTTCCTTGGAGATATTGAGGGCGGTGACCACCACCTCGTTTAAGGCGCTGGTGGCGCTCTCCAGCGGGATCACCAGGCCGGAAGCAGGACCGGATATCGTTGTATCCCTGGGCTGGTAACCCAGCTCGGAAACGCGCAGGGTATCCGAGCTGCTTATGGTAAGGGTAAATTGTCCTTTGTCATCGGTAATGACGCCCCGGCTGGTTCCTTTCACCACGACGCTGGCCCCGGACAGGGGGAAGTTTTCCTCCCGGCTCCGGACCGTGCCGCTGATCTCAAAGGATTGCGCCCGGCTGATCTCCGTTCCCAGCAAAAGCGCCGGGAGGGCAAAGAGTCCGTATATTTTTGACATATTTTGAAAATTTAATTGGTATCATGAAAGTTTCTGGTTTGGGGTTTCTAGCTTGAGGTCTCGAATTTGAGATTTCGGTTTCAATAGTCTAAGGTTTAAAGTCTAACGTTGATCTGCCTGAAAATGAACCTTAGACTTTAAACTTCTTGTCCGCTGCAAAGATACTTAAAGCTTACTAATCTATAAATTCTATAGCCTAAATGGAAATTGGAAAAACCCATGGAAGGAAGGGAAAGTATCACCGCCAAGGCCGATCGCAGGTTGACCGGCGATCAACCACAGGTCAGGAGCTCATCAGCCTCAAAGAGGTCGCCGATCAAGCGCGGCAACGTGCCGGTCTAACCCTGATCAACCGGCTCATCCTTTCCGCCGGCCGGTGGCCCGGATGACCTTCCATAAAAATACGGTCAGGGCCGCCAGGGGGAAGATCAGGAGGAATATGGGAAACCGGAGCTCCATCCACCGGTCCAGCTTATACCCCAGCCAGGTGGCCAGCCCGAGCATCGCCAGCATCTCGGTGCCGAGACCCGCGTAGCGGATCCAGCTTTTCGTTTCTGGCTTGAAGTTTCCGGTTTCCGGTTTTCGGTTTACATCGTTCATAACGTTTTTTAGCGGTCTCCGTGAACGCTGCGCGTTTATTTCGGGCATAACATTTTTTAGCGGTCTCAATGAAGGCTGCGCCTTTCTGGTTTGAGGTTTCCGGTTTCATGGTTTAACGTCTAAAGTTGGTCTGCCTGGAATGAAACCTTAGACTTTAGACTTATTTCAGCAGCGCCGTATCCCGGGGAGGCGGCTGGATGCCCCCGTTCAGCACCTGCTGCAGGTCCCCGTAATACCGCTCCCGCAATTCGAGCAGATGCTCCAGCGAATCGGCCCGCATATTCAGCCGGATATATTCCTGCCGCTGCTGCAGATTGCCATACCCCGGCATATAATACCGGATGGGAGTATACATCACCAGCAACATGGCCAGCGCCAGCAAGAGCACCAGGATGCTGCAGGCGATCACATAAATACGGCCCCGCGACAACCGGAACGACCCTACTTCCTGGAAAGTATCCTCGTTGAGGACCGCCAGCCGGTATTTGTTATCCAGCTTTTGCCGCCATTTTTTTAGTTTTACCCGCCAGCCGGCCTGCTTGTCCTTCATTATAAATGGATCAATGCACGAATTTAACAATTACCGCGGATAAAGTCTTTTTAAACTATTTTTGCCGGAACCAAGCAAAAGTTACCGGAGCGTACTCCATTAAATTGTTGCATGCATACCGCCAACCGGATATTACCTGTTTTCTTAACCTGTTTGTTGCTGCTGATCTGCCGCTCCCTTTCGGCCCAGATCGTGCTTAAACATGAGCAGAAGATACCCGACTCGGTATACGAAAACATGCCCGCCCCGAGCGAAAAGCTGGCACAGAAGCCTTTTTCCTTCAACCGGAAGATATACCAGAACCTCGTTACCCGGGACAATTACTATTTCAACGCGCGGGAAAAGCTGAAACATATCCTGGAGCGGGTACAGGCCGCCCATCCCGAAGCCTATGATACCCTGCTCCCCTTTTATGCCCTTTCCCCGGACGATTTTTCCCAGGCGGTTCCCGACCTGGACTCGGTGATCCTGAAATCCTCGATCGGCATCAACATCCACGATCCCCGCGATAAGTGGATGGACGATCTCTACCTGCTGGTGGGGAAAGCCTATTATTATAAGGCGGATTACGAAAACGCGCTGATCGCCTTCCAGTTCATCAACAAGGCGTTTGCGCCGGCCCAGGAAAAAAATGCCCCGCCCCTCATCGGCACGCGGGGCTATACCTCCCGGCCCCAGATATCGGTAGCCACACCCGAGAAAAAAGGCTTCCTGCATCATACCCCGGCCCGGAATGCGGGGCTGCTCTGGCTGATCCGTACCTATATCAGCGGCGGGCAGTACGACCGGGCAAGGGCGTTGCTGAGCAGCCTGCAGGTAGACCCGCTTTTTCCCGAGCGGCTCAGGGGGGCGCTGGCCGAACAGCAGGCTTACTTCTATTACGCGCAGGGCGATTATCCTCATTGCCTTCCCGCGCTGCTCAGCGCCATCGACGCCGGCCCGGATAAGGCGGTGGGCAGCCGGTGGGCGTTTCTGGCAGGCCAGCTTTACGAACGGCAGCAAGCGCCCGACAAAGCCATCGAACAATACCGGCAGGTCATCGATCACCACCCCGACCCGCTGCTGAACTTCTATGCGCGGCTGAACATTATCCGGATCAACATAGCGACCGGCAGAGAGGATTTTGATACCGGCACCCGGACGTTGCTCGCCATGGCCCGCAAAGAAAAATATGCCCGTTACCGCAGCATCCTTTACTATGCCCTGGCAGAGCTGGCGCTCGGGGCCCGGCAGCCGGCGGCCGCCCTGGAATACCTCCATACGGGGCTGCGGTACAACCGGGATAATACCGCCCAGCAGGTCCGGCTTTTCAAGCTGCTGGGCGATACCTATTACGCGCTGCCGGATTACGGCCAGGCCTATAATTATTACGACAGCACGGCCTCGGTGATGACCGCCGGCATGCCCTTTGCCGGCATGGTAAACCAGCGCCGGCAGACCCTCGGGGCAGTGGTGGAGAAGCTGCGTATCATCCGGCGGCAGGATAGCCTGCGCGCCCTGGCGGACCTCCCCCCCGCCGAGCTCCAAGCCCGGCTGCAGCGGATCGTGGACGACAGCCTGCGTATCCGGGAAAAGAAAGCCCGGCGCGACGAGCAGCGCCGCGGCGGCGATAAAGATGCGGGCGGTTTACTGACCGCCGGCGGGCTTGCCGGAAACGACGGACTCACGGCAAACGGCAAACAACAGGGCGACTGGTACTTTTATAACGCCGCCCTCAAAGGAGCCGGCTTCAATCTCTTCCGGAGCCGCTGGGGCAAACGGCCCGAAGGCGATAACTGGCGGCTGAGCAATGCCGCCGCTGCGGCCATTCCCACGGACAGCGGCGCCATGGAAACTGCCGCCGGAGGACCCGGCGCAGCCGGACAGCCCTTCAGCCTGGAGACGCTGATGGCCCCCCTCCCCACCACGCCGGAAAAAAGAAAACAATCGGATGATTCGCTGATCAACGCCTATTACGCGCTCGGCGGCCTGTATGCCGATGAGCTGGAGAATATTCCCGGGGCCATACACAGCTTCGATACCCTGCTGATCCGCTTCCCGGCCAACAGCTATAAGCCGCAAGCTCTTTACCGCCTCTACCTGCTCTACAGCAAGGCGGGGCAGACCGCCCGTGCCGAACACTATAAAAGTCAGCTGCTGGCGCAGTTCCCGGACGATAAATACACCGCCTTTCTCCGGCCCCGGCCGGACAGCACCGCAGCAGAGGCGGCTGCCACGGCATTGTATGAAAAGGCTTACGCGGACTACCTGTCCGGCAACTACGCATCCGTCCTGCAACAGCAGTCGCTGGGTGACTCGCTTTACCCGCACAACCCGCAAAAGGGACGGTTCGACCTGCTCCGGGCGATGACCCTGGTGAAGCAGCAATCCGACAGCGCCGGCCGCGCCGCCCTGAACGATGTGCTCCGCGACCATGCCGCGGATTCAGCCCTCAGCACCCGCGCACGGGATATCCTGGCGGCCCTGGACCATAAGGACTCTCTGATTGCCTACCTGCAGCAGCTGCAGCTGGCGCCCGAGGAGGAACCCGGCAACTACGCGGTCAATACAACCGCACCCACGCCGGCGTCGCAGAAAATAACGGCAGCAGACAGCAGCCTCGCCATCGCAAAAGACAGCGCCGCGGCCCCCGTAGCCGTCCAGCCCCCGCCGCCAGCGGCAGGAGACAGCCTCCGGACGCCGGCGCCCGCCGTCGTGGTCACGCCCTATAAGGCCGAGGCGGACATGCCTTATTTTGTCATCCTTACCTTTCTCAAAACCAATAAAACGCTGGTTGAAAACGGGCTGGCCGCCTTTGCCAAATACAACCGGCAGCAGCATCCGGGCGACAGCATAGAGGTAAGTCCCTATGTGATCATACAAAACCGGGTCATGCTCATCTTCCGCCCCTTCGAAAACGAGGCGGCAGCCAAGGCCTATTATAACGAGCTCCGCGCCAGAACCTCCCGGAGCATCTTCCCCGCGGCGGGGCCGCGGGATTACTTCCTGTGCTTCATCTCAAGGGATAACTTTGTGCTGCTGAACAACACCAAGGATCTGAACGGCTACCTTCAGTTTTTTGTCGACCGTTATCTGAGGCCGGCGGAGGTAAAAGGTGAAAGGTGAAGGGTAAAAGGTGAAAGGCCGGAGCTGAAAGGCGAAAGGCCGGCCATTTACGTTCGCGGCCGCCGCCGGCGTGGAAAGGCAAGGACGGGTTTCTTTGCGTGGTGATGGTGATCTTCCCCCAGCAGAAGTCCCCAGGCTTTTGTATCCTCCACGCGGTCGAATACGATCTTAAAGATGGCGATGACGGGTATGGAAAGGAACATGCCGGCTATCCCCCAGAGCATTTCGCCCACCACCACGCCGATCACCGTGACCAGCGCGTTGATCTTTACCTGGGAGCCGACGATGCGCGGCATCAGCACGTTGCTGTCCAGCGTATGGACGAGCAGGATGGCGATCGCGACCACAAGCGCCTTGCCCGCTGAAACCGTGGCAAAGGTGATGAGCACGCTCAGCAGCAACGCCGTAAAGATGCCGATATAGGGCACCAGGTTGAAGATGCCGGTGATCAGTCCCAGCAGCGGAGCGTATTTCACGCCCAGGATCCACAAGAGACCGGTAGTCAGCGCCGCCACCAGGCACATCTCGAAAAACAGGCCTACCACGTATTTCTTGATGATATACTGCACCTGCTCGATCACCTCGTAAACGACGGGGGTATGCTCTTCCCGGAACAGGGCCACGAGAAACCGCACCAGCAGGCTCCGGTAGAACAGCAGGAAGAAGGTATAGATGAGGGTAAAAATAAAAAACAGGAACACCGTCGACGCGGAGAGCACCGTCTGTCCGATCACGGTACCACCGCTGGAAAGCATGTTGTCCGTGGCCATGTGCAGATAGCTGAGCTGCTTCTCCATGCTGAGGTGGAAGCGGCGCTGCAGCCATTCCCGCAGCTGACCCAGCGCCTCCCCGACCTGCGACTGGAACTGGGGCCAGTCGCGCGTGAGGGCGGATATCTGGGTGCCCACGGAAAACAGGACCAGCAGGATAAAGACCACCAGCAGCACAACGGAGAGCAGCGAGGACAGGCTCCGCGGGAAGCGCAAACGCCGTTCAAAAAAGCGGCTCAGCGGAAAGAGCAGCACCGAAAAAAGGAAAGCCAGCACCAGGGGGGCAAGAATTTCTTTTCCCCATACTGCCACATAGCCCGAAGCGATGAGGCCGATCATCACGAGGGACAGCTTCGTATAAAAAGGGAGGGTGTATTTTTTCATAAAACGAGCAGATTATCGTGTAATTTATATTTTTTTGAATTATTTCTGATGTGTGTGCCGGAACGGGCATTGTTTTTAATCAGCCCAGGACATTTTAACAGACTTTCGTAATTTCGGCTTGGGAAGCCGGGTATAAAAATCCGGCTTAGGTTTAAGATGTGAAATGAGCCATTGTGAGCAAGGAGAAAAGCATCAACAAATGAAAGAAAAGAAAAAGATAACGGTGGAAGAAGCCCTGAAAAACGTGTCTGCTTCCGCGCGTCGGGCTGCTTTCCGGCATAATTTACCCGTAGCCATTTCCAAAGATGGAAAAGGGATATTACTCTATTCCGATGGCAGAGAAGAACCTATTACACCGGAAGTACTGAGAAAGCTTTGCAATACGAAAGACGAGGAGTTGTTCTAGACTCCGATGCAGACTACACAGTCACCAATTCATAGGGATTTGAAATGGTTTTTTTTCCAAAGCGTTTTAACAATTCTACCTCGTTTTCTTTATCAATCTTTTCTTTCTCTAAGATTTCCCGGATAGCGGGTTGTTTTAAGCCCGGGATTCGAATCTGAAAAAAAGGCCAAAGCTCTTCGCTCTTATATGTCTTATTTAAATCCGGAAATCCAACAATGCGGTTATAATCAGGATGTTCCTTAAAGTCCTCGCTATATTTAAAGCACCATTCCCCATTTTCACAATAAAGTGTCCCTACCTGAATATCGTCTATATTAAGGAGGAATTGTGCAGATTCGTTCTTAGGTAACTGAGCGGCCTGGCCCTCGTGCTCCTTATTGAACCATTTCATTATTTTCTGTATCATAACTATAATGTTCTTACCCTTTCAAATCTGTTACTTGCTCTAAAATAGGCAAAAATAGGGAATGCCCCTATTTGCTATGTCATACAACGACTTCCGACCTTTTAACACTACTTTGGCGCCAAAACAAGATAAATTTGATAGTTTTGCCCGTTGACAGATATTAACGAATGAAAAAAGCCATTAAGATATTATGGACGGTCGTGCTGGCCGGCGTCGCCTGCGCCTGCCTGATCGTCCTGCTGATCAACTGGGGGGTATTCGGCTACATGCCTTCCATGGAAGAGCTTGAAAATCCATCCGCCGCGCTGGCCTCTGAGGTGTATGCCAAGGACGGCACCCGGATGGGCAAGTTCTATTACGCCGATCAGGACCGTACCGCCATCGATTTCAAAGACATCTCCCCGTATGTCACCCGGGCGCTGATCGCCACCGAGGACATCCGCTTTTACAAACATTCCGGCATCGACCCCAAGGGGGTGGCGGCCATTCCCTTTTACCTCCTTACCGGCCGGAAAAGGGGCTCCAGCACCATCACCCAGCAGCTGGCCCTGAACCTGTTCGGCTCCCGTTCTTCCAACTATGTGATCCGGGCCTTCCAGAAGATGAAGGAATGGGTGCTCGCCGTAAAACTGGAACGCAATTTTACCAAGGAAGAGATCCTGGCGCTTTATCTCAACACCGTGCCGTTCAGCGACAACGTTTACGGCATCAAGAACGCCTCCCTGACCTTTTTCAACAAGAACCCCGACCGCCTCAACATCCAGGAGGCCGCATCCCTGATCGGCATGCTCAAGGGCCCGACGCTCTACAACCCGCGGCGCAACCCCCAGATCGCCATCGGCCGGCGGAACCTGATCATCAACAAGATGGGGGAAAACGGCTTTATCACCCCGGCACAGGCACAGGCGGCGCTGAAGACCCCCATACAGCTGGAGTATCACAAAGTGGACCAGAACAACGGCATTGCTCCCTACTGCCGCGAATACATCCGGGGGTATCTGAAGCAGTGGTGCTCGGAACACAAAAAACCGGACGGCAGCAACTACAACCTGTATACAGACGGCCTGAAGATCTACACCACCATCGATCCGCGCATGCAGCTGTATGCCAACGAAGCGGTGGCCAAGCACCTCAGCACGCTCCAGTCCGTATTTAACCGGCAGTCCAATATCAAAAGCGGCAGCATCTGGAAAGGCCGGAGCAACTACCTGGACATGTTCATGAAGAATACCCTGCGTTACCGCAGCATGAAAGAAGCGGGTAAAAGCGATGCGGAGATCCGCAAAGTCTTCATGGAGAAAAAGGTGCCGGCGCGCGTGTTTGCCTGGAACCGCAATGTGGGTAACCTGCCCAATACGCTGGATACCCTCATGACCCCGATGGACTCCATCAAATACATGCAGCAGCAGCTGCAGGCGGGTTTTATGGCCATGGACCCCGAAAGCGGGGAGATCAAGGCCTGGGTGGGGGGGCCGGATTTCCGGTATTTCAAGAACGATCATATCCATACCCGGCGGCAGGTAGGCTCTACCATCAAGCCCTTCCTGTACTGCCTGGCCATCATGAACGGATTTTCACCGGGCACCGAAGTACCCAACCAGCCGGTGACTTTTCCCAATTACCAGAACTGGACCTCGCACAACGACGACGGCAGCGTCAGCGAGCCCGTACCGATGTCGCAGGCGCTGGCCAGGTCGCTGAACAATGCTTCGGCTTATCTCATCCAGCAGCTGACCCCCGCGGTGTTCGCCGAATTTCTGAAAAAAAGGATCCGGATCGGCGGCAACGTACCGCCCTTCCCGTCCATTTCGCTGGGAACGCCCGAGATATCGCTGTACGAGATGATGCGCGGCTACAGCATGTTCCCGGACAAGGGTCTGATGGCGGAACCGCTGCTCATTACCCGCATCGAGGACCGGAACGGCAATATCCTGGAAAACTTTACGCCCCGTAAGCAGGAGATCATCAACCAGAACATCGCCTATACGATGGTGCAGATGATGCAGGGGGTGGTGGACCACGGCACCGGCAGCCGGATGCGTTTCCGGTATGGGATAAAAGGACCCCTTGCGGGAAAAACGGGGACCACCAACGATCATACCGACGGATGGTTTATCGGCTACAATCCCCAGCTTCAGTTCGGGGCCTGGGTAGGCTGCAATTATAACTTCCTGCACTTCAACAACATGACCTGGGGGCAGGGCGCCAGCACCGGCCTGCCGATCTGTGCCTATTTCCTGCAGAAGGTGTATGCGGACAACTCGTTCGACATCAACCCCAATACGCCCTTTGAGCGGCCGCTGAGCTTCCCGCCCGAGCTGGACGTCAACTACCGGCCGCCGGACAGCGGCGGCGCCCTTCCCGGCGCCGAGCCCGACGATATCGGGAACGGCAATGCCAGCGACTATTTTGATGTTCCCAAGAAAAAGTAAGCCCCCTAAAGGAGGTAAGAGGCGAAAGGTAAAAGGCAAAAGGTGAAGGGCGCTTTTATAAAATGCCTTTCACCCTTTACCCTTAACCCTTAACCTTTTACCTTAAATTCACCACTTTCCCTACGCAGCCGCCGGGCATCTGGATATGCAGCAGCGCCGCGACGGTGGGGGCGATATCGGTCATGTGGACCGTTTCGTTCGTGGCCCCGTGACGGATGCCCCAGCCCATGAACACGAGCGGAATATGGGTATCGTAAGGCGCCCAGGTACCGTGCGTCGTACCCTTGGCGGAACCGCTGTACCAGCCCGGTTCGGGGATCAGCTGGATCTGACCTGAACGTTTGGCATTATAGCCGTTCTCCGCCATCATCCTGATGGGCTCCGGTACGGAACTTTCCCCGATATGGTCCATGTCGAGGGCAAACTGCACACCCGGCTGGGCCCGCAGAAATCCGAGCGAAGTCTTTTTTATTTTTTCAATATCCAGCTTGTGCTCCGCAATCTTATTCAGGTCGAAGTTGATCTGGTAATTCATGGCGGAGCGTACCAGACCGGCTACGCCATATTGCTGCTCGAGCAATTTGTTGAGCGATTTCGTTATACCCCCCGAATTAAACAGACCCGAAGGAACATTGTGCGCTTCGAGATAGCCGACCGACTCCGAAGCGCCGTGGTCTGCCGTCAGGAACACGAGGTAATTACCCTTGCCCAGCCGCTGATCGAGGTAGCTGAAAAACTTCTCCAGGTCCTTGTCCAGCCGCAGGTAGGTATCTTCCACTTCAATGGACTTGGGTCCGAACTTATGCCCCACATAATCGGTAGAGGCGCAGT
Source organism: Compostibacter hankyongensis (assembly GCF_039541075.1). Classification (NCBI taxonomy): domain Bacteria; kingdom Pseudomonadati; phylum Bacteroidota; class Chitinophagia; order Chitinophagales; family Chitinophagaceae; genus Compostibacter; species Compostibacter hankyongensis. The sequence goes on from NZ_BAABFN010000022.1 coordinate 430,773, forward strand.
TGATCGTCAGAAAATCGGTAACCGGCCCCCTGCCGAGATCATAGCCTTCCACGGCCGCCCGTGCAAAATCGAGCGTGAGCGTATTACCAAAAGGGCTGATGCGGAGGCTGCCCCGGTCCTTTTGATAGCTGTCTTTAAGGTCGTGCGGGAATACGGGCGCTTCCTCACCGGCCAGGGTACCTTCCCAGGAAACATTATCCGCCGTGCTCTGGATATAGGTGTTGATGGGATACAGCGTTTTCCAGCCGCCCGCTACCAGCTTTTCGGGCTCCTTCCGGGCGTTGAACTGCTGTGCCCAGTCCGGCAGCTCCTGCATATAGTAAGAGCTGGTGATGAACTTGCCACTGGCATCATCCAGCCAGAAAGCGCCGTTGGGCATATGCCCTGCCGGCAGGATGGCGGCGCGGTCCTTCAGCGATACGCCCACTACTTTGGAGCGGAAGTTGGTAGACATGCGCAGCTCGTCGGTGATGGTACTGGCCAGCAGATTGCGGGGCGACATCTCTCCTACCTTGCCGGTGGTACCGACAGACTGCACCGCTGTATCTTCCGTACAGTACCATTTACGGCCGGTAAGCTGATCCGTCCAGTCGTTGCCGGTAATCCCGTGGATGGCGGGCACAGAACCGGTGAAGACGGTAGTATGCCCTACCGCCGTGAAGGAAGGCAGGTGGCTGATGAAGGTGTTTTCACAGGAAAAGCCTTCGTTCAGCAGCCTTTTGAAGCCGCCTTCCCCGTAACGGTCGTAGTAACGGTAAAGATAGTCCCAGCGCATCTGGTCCACCACGATGCCGACCACCAGCCTGGGGCGGGGAAGGGTGCGGGATGACTGGGCTTTCAGGGACAGACCCATCAGGATCATCCCGGCGGTTAGGAGAAGGGCGAGGGTAAAATTTCGTTTAAGCATGAGCGTAGTTTAATATCGGGTAAATAATATGGTCGGGAGCCCAGGCGGCCGGATCCAAATATATCAAAGCCCCTGCAGATAATTCGGATAATCGGTAATGATGCCGTCCACGCCCAGCGCTTTCATCTTTTTTACATCCGCTTCGCTATCCACCGTCCAGGGCACGATCTTTATCCCTTTGTCGTGACAGGCCTTTACCAGCTCCGGCGTTACGAGGTTAAAGGAGGGATTGTAGAACTCGGGGGTAAAGCCCACAGTCTGCAGGTTTTCTTCAAACGTTTTTTTGTTGGACAGCAGAAAGCCCAGCCGTATGTTGGGATAATCGCGGTGGATGATCTGCAGGGGCCGCTCGTCAAAGGATTGTACGATAAGGCGGTTGCCCAGGTGCTTTGCATTCAGCACCGGCATGAGGATCTTCATATATTCCTCGGGATTAGGCTGCTCGACACCGTCCGTCCCAGGTCCGGATTTGATCTCCACAAGATAAAATGCCTCAGGCAGATCATGCGCCCGGGTAAAAGCTTCCACGGAGTCGATCATCTCGCCCATGAGCGGCGCATAGGTGGCTATGCGTTGCTGCTGCGGGAAGGCGGGATAATCCTTCATACCGATGACAAACTTGCGGATCTCGTCGTAGTTGAGCTTGTACCAGGTGTACTTCTTCCGTTCTGCCGGCGGGATATCGCTGCCGTCGGCAAAGGTGGTATACGAAGGTGTGGGCGAGGCATCGTGATAGATCATCACCTTACCGTCCCTGGTGATGTGGACATCGCATTCGATGGTATTGGCGCCGATCTCAAGGGCCTTTTCAAAGGAGGGGATCGTGTTCTCGGGCATCAGGCCCCGGGTACCCCGGTGGCCGACCTTGTAAAAATCGGGGTTGGGAACGGAGGACTGCGCTTTTGCGGATGCTCTACCGGTCTTCTTCGCCGTGCTGCAGCCGGCGGCCAGGGCAATCGCCAGCAGGGCAGCGGCAAGCGGCATAATGATGCGGTGTGTCGGATTCATTTTCATGAAGGATGTTTTTGATTTTATAAAGCACGTGCACCCGCCGCCGGAGGCATCGCAAAGATGCACCGTGTATGTTAACATGATGTTACCAAGTGAGGCCTTAGGTCTTTGACCCTTCGCCTTTTACCTTTCACCCTTTACCTTTGACCTTTGACCCTTCACCCTTCACCTCCCGCCTCCGGCGGGCAAGTATTGTTCCGCCACCTTCCGGAAATCCGCCACCTGCTGCCGGCGCCAGGGTTCGTCGCGGTGCAGCTCGCCCGCCATGAGCTCCGCCACGGCCGGCGCGGCTTCTATAGCAGCCTGCGCATCGGTAAACAGCGCGCGGGTACGGCGCGCCAGCACGTCTTCCACGGTGCGGGCCATCTCTTCCCTTACGGCCCAGATCACCTCCGCTCCTATCTGTGGCAGGCGGGGATGCAGAGGCTGACGCCATGCGGCCGGTCCGTTTTCCGCCAGGGCTTTCACCTGCGGCCCGTCGGCCCCGTACAGGAACTCGGGATCGGGAGCGCCGGTATGATAGCCGTGGATATGCAGATCCTGCGTCACGCAGGGCCGGGGCGGCATGCCGTGCACCGCCAGCACCTTATCGACTGTATCCTCGGCCATCTGGCGGTAGGTGGTCCATTTGCCGCCGATGATGCTGACCAGTCCGGAGGCGTTGACGATCAGCTTGTGCCCCCGGGATATCTCCTTGGTGGCGGAGCCTTCGCCCTGCGGGGCAGCAAGGGGGCGCAGCCCGGCATAGATGCTGAGCACATCCCGGCGCGTTACCGGACGCCGGAGATAGCTCTTTGCCGTGTCGAGGATAAAGGCGATCTCCTCTTCCAGCGCCTGCGGCTCGAGACTGATATGATCCAGCGGGGTATCAGTGGTGCCGATGAGCGCCTTACCCTGCCAGGGCACGATGAACAGCACCCGGCCGTCGCTGGTTTTGGGGATCATGACAGCCTGGTCGCTTTGCAGGAAGCTGCGGTCCACCACCACATGCACTCCCTGGCTGGGGCGGACCATCTTCCGGTGCTCCGGATTGTCCATGGAAAGGACCTCGTCTACAAACACCCCGGTGGCGTTGACCACCGCTTTGGCCTGCAGGACATAAGACGCGCCAGCTTCCAGATCCTGCAGCTGCACGCCGTTGACACGCCCTGCGGTATCTTTGGTCAGGGCCGTAACCCGGCAGTAGTTGAGCACATGGCCGCCGTTTTCCAGACAGGTCTGCGCGAGGTTTACTGCCAGCCGGGCGTCGTCGAACTGCCCGTCGTAATATTGTATGCCTCCTTTCAGCCCTTCGGTGCGGATGGTGGGCAGCAGCTCCGTCACGCGGCGGCGGCTGAGTAGCCGCGCCCTGCCTATTCCCCACCGGCCGGAGAGCCAGCTGTACAGCTTAAGACCGATACCGTAATAATATTTGCTCCACCAGCTGTAGGCCGGCACGACAAAGCCTGAGCGCCAGGCCAGGTGGGGAGCGTTATGCAGCAGCCGTCCTCTTTCCCGGAGCGCTTCCCGCACCAGCTTGATATCGCCCTGAGCCAGGTAGCGCACCCCGCCATGCACCAGCTTGGTGCTGCGGCTGGAAGTGCCTTTGGCAAAGTCGGCCTGTTCCAGCAGCAGCACATCCAGACCCCGCGTCGCCGCGTCCACAGCTACGCCGAGACCGGTGGCCCCGCCCCCGATCACGATAATATCCCAGCTTCGTTTTCCCGCCGCTATCGCTTCCAAAATCTGCGCTCTGTCCATGTTCGTCGTTTAGATACTGCTAAATACAGCACAAAATAAAAATAAAAACAACAAAATGCAATAAATCGAAACAGAGTTTTATACGGATGTTTTCGATTTGTTTCAATTTGGAAATGAGGGCGGGCCAGCCTTGTCGGGGAGAGACCACAGGTTAATTCTTCCTTAAATGCTAACAATTCTTTAATTTGCACCCGTTTACCACACACGTTTCAAGCTTTAAATACGTCTATGGATATTTTTGAGAAACTTATCAAAAACCTGGGCCCTATTGGCCGGCACTCCGACCGCGCCCACGAATACTTCGCATTTCCCAAGCTGGAAGGAGAGCTGAGCAACCGGATGCTGTTCCGGGGAAAAGAAAAGATAGTGTGGAGCCTGAACAACTACCTGGGTCTGGCCAACCACCCCGAAGTACGGAAGACCGATGCGGAAGCCGCCGCCAGGTATGGCCTGGCCTATCCCATGGGCGCCCGGATGATGAGCGGCAACTCGGATTACCATAACCAGCTGGAACGTGAGCTTTCGGCTTTTGTAAAGAAAGAAGATACCGTGCTGTTCAATTACGGCTACCAGGGCATCATGAGCGCCATCGACGCCCTCTGCAGCCGCCGCGACGTGGTAGTGTACGATGCCGAGTCGCACGCCTGCATCATGGACGGCCTGCGCCTGCACCCCGGCCACCGGTATGTATTCAAGCACAACGATGCGGAAGACTGCGAAAAGCAGCTGAAACGGGCTACCGAAATGATCAAGACCACCGGCGGGGGCATCCTGGTGATCACCGAGGGCGTCTTCGGTATGGCCGGGGACCAGGGCATCCTGAAGGAGATCGCCGCGCTGAAGCAGCGGTATGCGTTCCGCCTGCTGGTAGACGATGCGCACGGCTTCGGCACCATGGGCGCTACCGGCGCCGGCGCCGGCGAAGAACAAGGCGTCCAGGATCAGATCGACCTGTACTTTTCCACCTTTGCCAAGTCGATGGCCTCTATCGGCGGCTTTATGAGCGGCGATAAGGCCATCATCACCTACCTGCGCTACAATATCCGGTCGCAGATCTTTGCCAAGTCGCTCCCCATGGCCATTGTCATTGGCAACCTGAAGCGGCTGGAGCTGCTGCGCAGCCATCCCGAGCTGAAGGAAACGCTGTGGGACAAGGTCCGCAAGCTGCAGGAAGGCCTGCGCGAGCGGGGCTTCAATATCGGTAAAACCAACTCCCCCGTCACTCCCGTATACATGAGCGGCACGGTACCCGAGGCCACAGCCATGGCCGCCGACCTGCGGGAGAACTACGATATCTTCTGCTCCATCGTGGTATACCCGGTGATCCCCAAGGGACAGATCATCTACCGGCTCACCCCCACGGCGGCCCATACCGACGAAGATATCGAGCTGACGCTGAATGCCTTCTCCGAAGCCCGTAAAAAGCTGGATGCCAAGGTGTACGACGTGGCGGAGATACCGGTGGTGTGACCCTACGTTATTTTGGAGTCGAGATCTTTTACATAAATTTAATCCAGACCAAAGCTCCCGTGGAGCCTTCCATTCGTTAGGCGCGTTTGAAAAACCTGGGCGGTTTTTCAAACGCAATTACATACTATATTTTTTTCTCCTATATTTGCAACCAATTTCCATAGAGTTATTACCGCCGGCAGAAACCGGCCCGTTTTTTGAAAGTATCCCGGTAAAATCTGAAAAAGTAACCTCAACAGATACGATGTCGACCATATCCAAGCTCTTCCTTGCCGCCTGCGTCGCGATCCTGTGTTGTCCGGCCTGCACTTCCACCAAACATATTGCTTACTTCCAGAATATTAATGACACGGCCCGCATTCAGAGCGAGGCTATTAGTGTACAACCAGTGACACCGACGATACAGCCGGATGATATTCTTTCCATTACGGTAAGCAGTACCAACCAGGCAGCAGCGGCACCATTTAATCAGGGGAGTGCCGGTGTCACTACCCAAATGTATATGGGAGAAACTTCCACCGTAGAAAGCCTCTACGGACGCACTGCTGATATGCGGTTGGGTTATCTGGTCGATGCAGACGGCAGTATCAATTTCCCCAGCATTGGGAAGCTTCCGCTAAAAGGCTTAACCTTACAGGCTGCGCAAGATACCCTGACTCATCGTCTACTGACTTATCTGGCAGACCCTATTGTAAATATCCGCTTTCTGAACTATAAAATTACTATCCTTGGGGAAGTGGCTAGACCGGGCACCTTTAACATTCCTAACCAACAGATCACATTACTGCAAGCCCTGGGCATGGCCGGAGATATGACGGTTTTTGGAAAGCGGGTAAATGTAATGGTCGTCCGCGAAAAGAACGGGGAAAGAACCTATGGACGGATTAATATGAACGACTCCAAAAGCCTGTTTACATCTCCATACTATTATCTTCAACAGAACGATGTGGTATATGTAGAGCCCAGAAAAACGAAAGTATGGAACACCGATAACGCCGGTCTCAGGAATGTTTCTATCCTGGCCACTATTCTGAGTGCCCTCAGTCTTGTGGCAACCCGCTTTTAATGTTTTTCATTACATGAATCCGAACCGTTTTTAAAGAAACGTTTTTATATCACGACATGGAGCAATCCGAACAACTTGCCTTACAGGAAGAAAACACCGTCAATCTTCGGGAGATCATTGTCAGATACCTGCGCCATTGGTATTGGTTTGCTATCGGTATTGTCATTATGTTGTTCCTGGCTTTTTTGTATCTACATATTGCCACGCCTATTTATCAGGTAGAGAGCGCCTTGCTGATCAAACAAGAAAATGGCCAGGGTGGACAGAATCTGGAAAACGATATTCTGAATCAGTTGAACATGATGGGAGGCAATGCCAATGTAGATAACGAAATGGCTATCCTACAATCACATTATTTAAATGAGCAGGTTGTTCGAAAACTAGATCTTAGCACTACTTATTATGTACGCGATGGCCTCCGTCATAAGGAACTATACAGGTCTTCACCTGTGAATATAGTTGTACTGCAAAAGACAGATAGTACCCAAAAAATTACGTTTAAAGTTCAGTTACAAAAGAATGGGACTTATCGTGTCACAGATGATGACGGAGAGGCAATTGTAAATAATAAACAAGTCGCTCATTTATCCTCTGGGCACTTTCTTATTTTGCCTATAAATCGAGGAAAAGAAACGGACAGCCTCGCAAGATTAGGGATTACTGTAGTTATTACACCACTTCAAGCCGTTGTAGAAAATTATCAAAAAAGTCTCGGTGTCACCACTACCAGCAAGACTTCCAGTGTTTTGAATCTAACCTTAAAAACACCTGTACAACAGAAAGGAAAAGATTATTTGACGACCCTAATCGACGCTTATAACAATGCCGGTTTGCAGGACAAGAATCTGACAGCTGAAAATACGGTGCGGTTTGTGGACGGAAGAGTTGATTCGCTCAGTGGAGAGCTAAATACTATTGAGAGTCGCCTGGAAGAGTTTATGCAATCCCATTCCATGGCCGACTTGGATGCCCAAAGCCAACTCTTTCTGGATCAAGTGAAGGATGTAGATAATCAGTTGTCTGTACAACAATTAAGATTAAATGTTCTACAATCTATCCGGGAATATGTGAGCAATCCTGGGCAGGCAGATAAGATGGTCCCTTCTTCGTTGGGCATAGACGACCCTACCCTGCTTTCACTGATCAATAACTATAATAACCTGGAGCTAGAACGCGGCCGGAATATCCAGGCAGGTGCAAAGTCAGACAACCCCTTAGTCAAAGGCATCGATACCCAGCTAACTGGACTGCGATCGGATATTCTGCAAAGTGTAAAAAACCTGGAACAGGCTACCCAGCTGGCATTGAATAAGCTGAATCAGCAAAACCAGTATTTTGAAAACCAGATTCGTTCCGTACCGGCTTTGCAACGGAATTACATCAGCATCAAACGGCAGCAGGAGATAAAGCAGAATCTTTATCTCTATCTCCTACAGAAGCGAGAAGAAGCCGCTATTTCACAAGCCGCAGCCGTATCTGGAAGCCGCTTGATCGATCCGGCCAATAGTTCTCCGAAACCAATCTCGCCAAAATCAAGGTTAATATATCTTGCAGCATTTTTAATTGGACTCTGTGTCCCGGTAGGTATGCTCTATGCGAAGGATCTACTAAATAATAAAATTCATTCCCGAAAAGAGGTAGAAGAACATACTCACGCTCCTATTCTGGGAGAGATTGCCCATAGTACTGAAGGAGATAACATAGTGGTCAAACCAGGGGCTCGTAGTGTTATTGCCGAACAGTTCCGGACCCTTCGCACTAACCTCACTTTCATGACCGGTACGGATGATAGTGTAAAGACACTCCTTATTACCTCTAGCACCAGTGGGGAAGGGAAATCCTTTATCTCCCTGAATTTAGCTGCGGGATATGCTCTGGCAGATAAGCGAGTCGCTATTTTGGGTCTTGACCTGCGCAATCCAAAACTAGCCCGAGTACTTGGGGCAGAACATCATAAAGGCATTTCCAATTACCTGGCCGGACAAGCTAGCCTTGAGGAATTGCCCATGGAGCTCCCTTTTGGGAATCACAAACTCTTCTTTGTACCCAGCGGACCCATACCTCCAAATCCAGCGGAACTCATTCTAAACGAACGCATGGATAAGCTCATAGATCATCTTAAGTCCAATTTCGATATTGTATTGCTGGATACTCCCCCCATTGGGCTGGTTACTGATGCTCAACTACTCACCAAGTATGTAGATGTCTGCCTGTTTATCGTCCGGCATAACTATACCCTCAAAGGGCAGGTACAAATCATCGCGCAGCTTTACCAACAGAAGAAGTTTCCGAATTTGACCATTGTGTTGAATGATATTAAATCCGGGGATGCGTATCGTTATCAATATGGATATGGGTACGGGTATGGGTATTATAGTGACGATGCAAAAAGAGGTCGATGGAAACGCCGCTTTCAAAGCAGGTAATAACTGTAGATCAGCCCTATTATTTTTATATTTCCATGACAAACAATTCGAGCCAGATCCTCATTTCCGGCCTTAAATTTGCATAGAGGCAGCCGTCCAGGTGCGACGTTAACTTTTTGCAACCTTTTTTAAAAAGTTGTCATTCGTTGTATCTTTGCAACCGGCTGAATAAACTGAACAGCACCGTTGTGAGTGAGGAGGCGAAGCCGTGCCAGATACCTATTTTTCTTTGCATAAAAATTCACTTCATTATCATTGTACATCTATGAATAATAAATTAACTGACCAGCATATTGCAGTTATCGGCCTGGGATATGTAGGTCTTCCCCTGGCCATCGAATTCGGGAAAAAATATGATGTTCTAGGATTTGACATCAATACACGACGAATTCAAGAATTACAAAACGGAGAAGATCATACCAGAGAAGCAGACCTGGAAGGACTTAAGGAAGCTACCCAGGCACATAACGACCAGAAAGGTCTCTGGTTCTCATCGGATACAGAAGATCTAAAGAAGTATAACACTTTCATCGTTACCGTACCGACGCCTATTGATCAGTTTAAGGCTCCTGACCTAACCCCCTTGCTAAAAGCCTCAGAGATGATCGGGAAAGTGCTGAAAAACGGAGATATTGTAATCTATGAGTCAACGGTATATCCCGGCTGCACGGAAGAGGATTGCGTTCCCGTACTGGAAAAAGCATCCGGCCTCAAATTCAATAAGGATTTCTACTGCGGCTATTCCCCGGAACGAATCAATCCCGGGGATAAGGTGAACACACTGACAAAGATTAAAAAAGTAACGTCAGGTTCAACTCCCGAAATTGCAGATATTGTAGATCAACTATATAGCAGCATTATTAATGCAGGGACCCATAAAGCGCCCAGCCTTAAGGTAGCGGAAGCTTCGAAAGCTATCGAGAATGCGCAACGAGATGTGAACATTTCATTTGTAAATGAACTGGCATTGATCTTTGACCGTATAGGGATCGATACCACAGATGTGATCGAAGCTGCCGGAACTAAATGGAATTTCTTGAAATACAAACCAGGATTGGTAGGAGGTCATTGTATTGGTGTAGATCCGTATTATTTAGCTCATAAAGCCCAAGCGTTGGGCTACCATCCACAAGTGATATTAAGTGGAAGAAGGGTAAATGATAACATGGGTATGTTTGTGGCCAGCAAGGTGATTAAACTGATGATACATAAAGGGCACAAAATCCAGGGGGCACGCATATTGATTCTGGGGATTACTTTTAAAGAAGATTGCCCCGATATTCGAAATACGCGAGTGGTAGATATCTATCACGAATTGAAGGAATTCGGAGCAACTGTAGACATCTACGATCCTCATGCACAAAAAGAAGAAGTAAAAGAGGAATACAATGTAGAACTGGTAGATGCCATTGAAGGAGGGTATGATGCTGTAATTCTGGCAGTCTCTCATAAGGAGTTTTATAATATTGACTTTAAAAAGCTTCGAAATGGCAACAGCACAATTATCTTCGACACCAAATCTTACCTACCCCGTGAGACTGTTAGTTGCCGCTTATAGTGAGAATACTCCCTAAAAGATTTCTGATAAAAGATGACAAGTTCCACTTATGACGCCGTAATTATTGGAGCAGGATTGGTTGGCCTTTCTGTAGGATACCACTTAAAATTAAAGTCGTCTCGAAAAAGGGTTTTGCTTATAGAAAAAGAAGATCGGGTAGCTGCTCATCAATCGGGGCACAACAGTGGGGTATTACATAGTGGTATTTACTATAAGCCTGGAAGTCTAAAAGCTAAAAATTGCATATCGGGTTATACAGCTTTACTAGAATTCGCAAAGCAATATAACATCCCCCATCAGATATGTGGAAAACTTATTATAGCAACTTCTGAAGATGAAACACATGCTCTGAATAAAATTTTTGAACGTGGGCAGATGAACGGCCTTAAGGGCCTAAAGAAAATCGCTAAAGAAGAAATTCATAATTATGAGCCTCATGCTTCGGGAATTGCTGCGATCTACGTACCCCAGACAGGTATTATTGATTATCCCAAGGTAGCAGAGAAATTATTATATCTTTTTACACAGGAATTAGGAGGAGAAGCGGTATTTGGGGAGAGAGTTATCAATATACTTTCTCAAGGAGAACAGCATATTATCGAAACTTCAAGTGGAAGTTACACTGCGAAAAATATTATCAGTTGCGCGGGATTACACTCTGACCGAATAGCAAGTTTGACTAAAAGAGCAAGCGACCTACGTATTATTCCTTTCAGGGGAGAGTATTATAAGCTAAAACCTGAAAGGGAGGATTTAGTGAACAATCTGATCTACCCCGTTCCTGATTCTAAATTTCCTTTTCTTGGGGTCCACTTTACCCGTATGATTCGCGGGGGCATAGAAGCCGGTCCTAACGCCGTATTAGCCTTTAAGAGAGAAGGATATAAATTCCAGGATATCGGCCTGAGCGATATTGCTGGAACGCTGTTTTGGCCTGGATTCTGGAAAATCGTAACTAAGTATGGTAAAACCGGGGCTGGCGAAATATATAGATCATTATCCAAAAAAGCCTTTACGAAGGCCTTACAAAAGTTAATCCCGGAAATTCAAGAAGATGACCTCATCAATGGAGGGTCGGGAGTCCGTGCACAGGCCTGTGACAGAGAAGGGAATCTAATAGACGACTTTAACATTCTGGAAGATGGTAATATTATCCATGTCCGCAATGCCCCCTCTCCGGCAGCTACAGCTTGCTTGTCCATTGGTAATTTTATAAGTGATAAGATAAAAAATTAATCTACATGGAGCGTTCCATTCAAATGGTTGACTTAAAGGCACAGTATTATAAACTCAAAGAGGAAATAGATAACGCTTTGATTTCAGTAGCCGAAGGCACTGCTTATATTAATGGGCCTCAGGTAAAAGATTTTGCTAAGGATTTGAAACAATACAATAAGGTAAAGCATGTAATACCCTGTGGAAATGGGACAGATGCCCTTCAGATTGCCATGATGGCGCTAAATTTTAAACCGGGAGATGAAGTTATTGTACCGGCATTTACTTATATCGCCACAGTAGAAGTAATAGCCTTACTTGGCCTAACTCCTAAATTTATCGATGTCAGAGAAGATACATTTGAGATAGACTATGACCAGTTGGGAAACGTTATTTCGGAAAAAACAGTTGGCATTGTGCCCGTCCACCTTTTCGGACAATGCTCAAATATGGAGGTTCTTCTCAAAATTTCAAAAAAGTATAATATAGCTATAATAGAAGATACAGCACAGGCCATAGGTGCTGAATTTATTTTTAAAGATGGGACCAGAAAATTTGCGGGGACTATTGGTGATATCGGAACAACATCATTCTTTCCATCTAAAAACCTCGGGTGCTATGGTGACGGCGGAGCTTTATTTACTAATGATGAACAACTTTCTGAGAAAGCATACATGATTGCTAATCATGGTCAAAGAGAAAAGTATCATCATGAGACAATCGGCGTAAATTCCCGTTTGGATACGTTGCAAGCGGCAATATTACAAATTAAACTTCGGCATCTAAATAATTATAGCAGAGCCCGCCAAAATGTAGCGGATCGATATGATGAAAGATTAAAAGGACATTCTGAAATAATTATACCTTTTCGAGCGCCTTATTCGACACATGTGTTCAATCAATATACATGCAGAATAAAAAGCGATAATCGTAAAGCTTTAAAGCAATATCTGACAAGCAAAGGCATACCTTCAATGATTTATTACCCTATACCACTTCACTTACAAGAAGCTTATCGCACTTATGGATATAAAGCAGGCGATTTTCCGGTAGCAGAAAGGTTGTGCGAAGAAGTAATTTCGCTGCCTATACATACAGAAATGAAGCATGAAGATCAAGATTATATTATTGAAGAAATATTAAATTATTTCAAAACCGCTAAGTAGACAGACATTAAAGGCAACAAGGGCTATTGCAAACATCAAATCAAATAGGGAAGAACATCGAAAATAAAAAATAAATTCTTAATGGGCCAGAAAAGTAAAATAGTAAAATTTGCCGTTATCGGCTGCGGACATATTGGAAAACGTCACGCAGAAATGATTAGCAGGAATAGAGAAAGCCAGCTGGTTGGTCTTATTGACGTAAAGAATAAAGAAGACTTGAATATAGACCAATATTCTGTTCCCTTTTTCAATACTCTAGATGATTTTCTTAATTCTGGAATAGAAGTGGATGTAATTAACATTGCAAGCCCTAATGGTTTTCATGCTGGACAAGCCATGCAATGCCTAGAAGCACGCAAACATATTGTGGTTGAAAAGCCCTTGGCACTCGTTAAACAAGATGCGGAAAAGGTCATATACAAGGCGCTTCAGGTACATAGGCATGTATTTGCTGTTATGCAGAACAGATATTCTCCCCCGTCAGTCTGGATCAAGGAGTTAATTGAGAGCGGAAGATTAGGGGAAATATATATGGTCCAGCTAAATTGCTACTGGAATAGGGATGATCGCTATTATAAGCCGGAAAGCTGGCATGGGAAAAAGGACCTTGACGGCGGAACACTATTTACCCAGTTTTCTCATTTTATAGATATTATGTACTGGCTCTTCGGCGATATTACAAATATTAGCGCCAAACTAAATGACTTCAATCATAAAGGATTAACTGAATTTGAAGACAGCGGTATTGTAAGCTTCGATTTTACGAACGGGGGTATGGGGTCGCTAAATTATTCAACCTCCGTATGGAATCAAAACCTGGAAAGCTCCATGACCATTATTGCTGAAAATGGTTCGGTAAAAATAGGAGGCCAATATATGGATAAGGTAGAGGTTTGCCATATAAAAGATTATACAATGCCGGAATTAGCTCCTACTAATCCTGGAAATGATTATGGAGCATATAAAGGATCAGCTGCTAACCATCATTATGTTATTGAAAATGTAGTAGACGTCTTAAACAGCCGGTCTGCAATTACTACCAATGCTCTGGAAGGCTTAAAAGTTGTTGATATAATTGAAAGAATATACTGTGCAGCCGGAGCTTAATTAATATGAAGATAGTCCAGAGATTAAAAATTGGTTTAAAGTCTGACTTTAATAAGAACTTTGCTGTTCTTTTTTCCGGATCAGTTATAGCGCAAAGTATTCCACTGGCAGCCAGTATAATCTTAGCCAGAATATATCCTCCGGAAGATTTTGGTATACTAGCGGTATATACAGCCTTAGTTCAAATATTTACTTCCATAGCAAATTTAAGGTATGAGTTCACTATACCATTGCCAAAAGAAGATGAGGATGCAATAAATTTATCTTTCTTGTCAATAATAATCGCAATTTCTGTTTCATTATTATTACTAATGGCATTTATTCTCTTTACTAAGCCAATATTGCATCTAATTGGAGGAGAAAAACTGGGAAATTGGATTTTTTTTGTGCCACTCTCTATATTTCTTGGGGGACTATATAATATGCTAAATTACTTCTCGGTCCGTTTTAAGAAATATAAAACCATTGCCGGATCCAACATACTCAAAGCCGGAACAGGCGCTGTATTTCAGTCTGGATTAGGAATAGTTGGGCTACGACATAGTGGATTGATTATTGGAAATATTCTATCTAATCTATCCGGAAACCTAAAGATGATACGCCATTTTCTATCTTATAAAAGCGAGTTTAAAGCTGTCAATAAAAACCGCATATGGAAAATGGCAAAGAGGTATAAAGATTTTCCGCTTATCTCTACGTGGGGAATTTTTCTGAATTCTTCCTCAATCAACATTAATAATTTTTTTATTTCTAATTTATTCGGAGTTAATCAATTAGGGTTTTATTCTTATAGTTACCGCTATCTTAACATTCCTCTATCGTTAATAAGTACTAATATGGGCCAGCTATTTTTTCAAATATGTGCTGATTGCCATAAAGAAAAGAGGGATGCAAAAAAGGAATTTATATCCACTTTAAAGAAGCTACTAACGATATGCACCCCCTTTTTTTTAATATTATATTTTATTGTAGTAGATGTTCTCGCTTTTGTTTTCGGGGAGAAATGGAGAATTGCAGGTGTTTATGCTCAAATATTACTTCCCTTATTTTTTATCCGCACTATATTTAGCCCACTGAGCATGATTAATGGTGCGTTCGAAAAGCAAAGGTTGGCTTTGCTTATACAAAGTTCAATATTCTTTACTAATATAATAAGTTTTTTAATAAGCTATCAACTTCATTTAAAAATTGAAAGCTTCCTACATTTATACATGATATTAGGAGTCACGACCTATACTCTTAATTTATATGTTTTATATTTAGTAGCAATCAAGAGAATTTAAATTTATTCAAACAATAATTGTGCAAAAAGAAATAACTTATGCTGTAGTTCTTGGAGGATATATAAATGCGTATGCTATCATTAATGAGTTACATAAAAAGGGAATACAGGAAATAGCCCTAATATCCTATACAAAAAAAATAGCTTGCTTTTCTAATAAGATAAAAAAGGTCTGTATAATCAAACAAACTACAGAAAATCTTTCCAACTGCCTGATGCGATTGGGAAAAGAAGTAGGAAAGCTTATTCTCTATCCAACAGATGATTGGTTTTTGGAACAGATAGTCAAAATTGAACCCCTTATAAAAGATTTTACCTTTATCCCCTTTAATACCAAAAATTTCAATTTAACTGCTAACAAGGTTATACAATATAAATATTGTGAACAATTATCTGTTCCCTACCCACGAACAATAGGCATTCAAAATAAAACAGATTGGGATAGTATTACAAAATTGGCCTTCCCAATTATAATTAAGCCATCTCATAGAGAGGACCTCAACCAAAAGATATTTCGCTCCAAGTTAATCAAAGACCAAGAAGACCTATTATTAAATATAGGATCAATTAATCTCTTATTAGAGGAAGGGGTAGATTTCTTAGCATCAGAAGTTATACCGGGCAGCTCAAATGGGAATATATATGCCTATTGCTCCTATGTAGACGAAAATGGGAACATTCTAAATGAATGGGGTGGACGGAAATTAAGCCAATATCCTAATGACTACGGTGTTTTCTCTTCAGCCTCTAATGAAGTACCTGAAATAGTGATGCAACAGGGAAGATCGTTGGTAAAAGGTATGAATATTCATGGCTTTTGTGAACCAGAATTTAAATATGACTATCGGGATGGAAAATATAAATTGATGGAAGTTAACCTTAGATCCATGATGTGGAATGAAGTAGGTAGATTATCTGGTGTAAATCTCCACTATACCCAATGGTGTTACGCAAGAGGAGAGAAGCCGCCTGTTGAATTGCAGAACAGGAAAAAACCAATTGTCTTAATTTATTATAAACATGAATTAATCAACCTCTTCATACGAAAAAATTATTGGTCGACGTTCAAACAGATATGTAAAAAAAAGAACAAATACTGGGCCGGAATCGATTTGAAGGATTGGAAACCATTCATGCATGATTTATTTCATACGCTTAAACTCCTAATCCTAACTTTACTTAAAAAAAAACATGCCTAAAACCTTTTTGAATAGCCTTCGGCAAAAATGGTATCGTTTTCAAATGAAGAAACGGGGTGTCAAAATATATAATAATACTGTAATTACGAATACCAGGTTTTCTGGTAACGCAGTTATCGGTATCCGCCCGACCAAGTGCATATTTCCTGAGCGTTGTATAATGCAGAACTTTGCTTAATGAGCAAAGAAGAAAAGAGATCAC